>NZ_JBEYAB010000003.1:0-671615 GCF_040631445.1 Streptosporangium sp. NPDC020072
GGGTGCCGCGCGCCCTCTCCGGTCCCGGGTCGTTCATCGCTTGCCCCTCAATAGCTCCGTTCCCCCCCCCCCCCCCCCCCCGCGCGCCCCCACCCCCCCCCCCCCCCCCCCGCCCCGCGGGGGCTTCACGGCCCCCGCGGCGGTCTCCCAGCAACCGTCGGGAAACGGGCCATGTTTCGATTCATCACTCGCCGCACCCTCGGCGCCGTGGTCACCCTGCTGATCATCGCCGCGTGCACGTTCTTCCTTTTCTTCGCCGTTCCAGCCGACCCCGCCCGGCTCGCCTGCGGCAAGGTCTGCCCGCCCGAGCTGCTGGAGCAGGCGCGGCACAACCTGGGACTGGACCAACCGCTGTTCGTGCAGTTCCTGACCTGGGTCGCCGGCATCTTCGTCGGCCGCGACTACGAGGGCCTGGGCAACTGCGCCGCCCCCTGCCTGGGGTTCTCCTTCGTCAACAAGGCCCCGGTGCTGGACACGATCCTTGACCGCATGCCGTTGACCGTCTCGCTGACGATCGGCGCGGCCATCGTCTTCCTCCTGTTCGGAGTGGCGACCGGTATCGTCGCGGCGCTCAGGCAGGGCAAGGCGCTGGACAAGATCGCCAGCGTCTCCTCCCTGATCGGCGCCTCGCTGCAGATCTACTTCGTCGGCACGCTGGCGCTGTACTTCCTCGTCTACCACAACCACATCCTGCGGCAGCCGCGATACGTCCCCATCACCGAGAACCCGCTGGACTGGGCGATGGGGCTGATGCTGCCCTGGGTGGTGCTGGCGATCATCTTCACCGCCAACTACACCCGTATGACCCGTTCGACGATGGTGGAGCAGCTCTCCGAGGACTACGTCAGGACGGCTCGGGCCAAGGGCATGCAGAACCGCTCGGTCGTGATGAGGTTCGCACTGCGCGGCACCCTGATCACCATCGTCACCATCCTCGGCGTCGACCTGGGCACCCTGATCGGCGGCGCGATCATCACCGAGCAGACCTTCGGCCTGCAGGGAATCGGGCAGCTGTCCATCAGGGCCGTCTGGAGCTCGGACCTGCCTATGCTGATGGCGACGGTGATGGTGGCCGCAGGCGCCATCGTCGTGTTCAACATCATCGTGGACGTCTTGTACGCCGTCATCGACCCCCGCGTGCGGCTGAGCTAGGAGCTGGAAGAAGTGTCGAACCCGTTCCTGTCGGTCCGTGACCTGACCGTCGACTTCCACACCGAGGACGGCCTCGTCCACGCGGTGGACGGGCTCTCCTTCGACGTGGAGAAGGGCACCACCCTGGGGATCGTGGGCGAGTCGGGATCCGGCAAATCGGTGACCAACCTGACCGTGCTCGGCCTGCACAACCCGGAGACCACCAAGATCAGCGGTGAGATCCACCTCGACGGTCAGGAACTGATCGGCGCCTCCCGGTCCACCATGGAGAAGCTTCGCGGCAACAAGATCGCGATGATCTTCCAGGACCCGCTGACCGCGCTCTCGCCGTACCACACGATCGGCAGGCAGATCGGCGAGGTCTACCGCAAGCACACCGGCGCGAGCAAGTCCGAGTCCAGGGCCCGCGCGATCGAGATGCTGACCCGGGTCGGCATCCCGCAGCCGAAGACCCGTGTGGACGACTACCCGCACCAGTTCTCCGGCGGCATGCGGCAGCGCGCGATGATCGCGATGGCCCTGGTCTGCGACCCGGACCTGCTGATCGCCGACGAGCCGACCACCGCGCTTGACGTGACCGTGCAGGCCCAGATCCTGGACCTGCTCAAGGAACTCCAGGACCAGACCGGCACCTCCATCATCATGATCACGCACGACCTGGGCGTGGTCGCCAACACCGCGCACAACGTGCTGGTGATGTACGCGGGCCGGGCCGTCGAGCGCGGCACGGTCAAGGAGGTCCTCGACACCCCGCGTCACCCCTACACCTGGGGTCTGCTCGGCTCGATGCCGCGGCTGAGCTCCTCGGTCGACATCCCGCTCAAGCCGGTCCGCGGCACCCCGCCGAGCCTGCTCAACGTTCCCTCCGGCTGCCCGTTCCACCCCAGGTGCGACTACATGGACCAGGCGGGACCCGAGCTGTGCAAGGGTGAGCGGCCCGAACTGTCCCCGCACCGCGGCCACGGCGACGCGTGCTATCTGACCCTCGCCCAGAAGCGGGAGATCCACAAGTGAAGCAAGGACGGCCAGTGAACGGGCTTGGCGGCTCGCGGACGCCGTCTGCGAGGGAGGACGCGTGAGCGAGGAACTGCTGGAGCTGTCCGGACTGGAGAAGCACTTCCCGGTGACGGGCGGGCTGATCTTCAAGCGGCAGGTCGGCAAGGTGCACGCGGTCGACGGGCTCGACCTGACCGTGCACACCGGTGAGGCCCTCGGCCTGGTCGGCGAGTCCGGCTGCGGGAAGTCGACCACGGGACGGCTCGCCGCCCGGTTGCTCGAACCCACCGGGGGCTCCATCCGCTACCGGGGCCACGACATCACGCACGCAGGCCGCAAGGAGCTCAAGCCGATCAGGTCCGAGATCCAGATGATCTTCCAGGACCCGTACTCGTCGCTCAACCCCCGCCACACCGTGGGCACGATCATCAGTGGCCCGATGGAGATCAACGGCATCGAGCCGCCCGGTGGCAGGGAGAAGCGCGTCAAGGAGCTTCTGGAGACCGTCGGTCTCAACCCCGAGCACTACAACCGCTTCCCGCACGAGTTCTCCGGCGGTCAGCGCCAGCGCATCGGGGTCGCCCGCGCGCTGGCCCTCAACCCCAAGCTGATCATCGCCGACGAGCCGGTCTCCGCGCTTGACGTCTCGATCCAGGCGCAGGTCGTCAACCTGCTCCAGCAGCTCCAGAGGGACCTGGGGATCGCGTTCCTGTTCATCGCGCACGACCTGGCCATCGTCAGGCACTTCTCGCAGCGGGTCGCGGTCATGTACCTCGGCAAGATCGTCGAGATAGCCGACAGGTCCTCCCTCTACGAGCGCCCCCGGCACCCCTACACCCACGCGTTGCTGTCGGCGGTGCCCGAGGCGACCACGGAGGCGGGTGCCCGCGAGCGCATCCGCCTCGCCGGGGACGTGCCCTCCCCCATCGACCCGCCGTCCGGCTGCCGCTTCCGCACCCGCTGCTGGAAGGCACAGGACAAGTGCGCGACCGAGGAGCCGCCCCTGGTCCGGCTGGAGGGCAACAAGGAGGGGCATCTGACCGCCTGCCACTTCCCCGAGGAGCCGACCGTCAGCGGCGAGGGCGTGATCCTCGACCCGGCCCTGCAGGGCTAGCCCGCCCGCTCCACGCACTCTCGCGGCTTCTCGAAGGCCCCGGGGCCGCCCAAACGGCGTCCCGGGGCCTTCGAACGTCTGGAGGCCGTCAGGCCTTCTCCGCCGCCGACCGCAGCTCGTCGATCGCACGGGCCGGGTCGGCGGCGCCGTAGACGGCGCTGCCCGCGACGAACACGTCGGCCCCGGCCTCCGCGCAGCGCTCGATCGTCTCGGCCGAGACCCCGCCGTCGACCTGCAGCCAGATCTGGCCACCGTGCCCGTCGATCAGCCCGCGGGCCCGGCGGATCTTGGGCAGCACGATGTCCAGGAACCGCTGGCCGCCGAAGCCGGGCTCCACGGTCATCATCAGCAGCATGTCGACCTCGCCGAGCAGGTCCTCGTACGGCTCGACCGCCGTGGCGGGGTTCAGCGCGAGCCCGGCGCGGGCCCCCGCGGCGCGGATCTGCCGCAGGGTGCGCACCGGGGCCCTGGCGGCCTCCACATGGATCGTCACGCTGCCCGCCCCCGCCTCGGCGTAGGCAGGTGCCCAGCGGTCGGGGTCCTCGATCATCAGGTGGCAGTCGAGCGGCGTCGAGGTCGCCTTGAGCAGCGACTCGACGACGGGCAGGCCAAGAGTCAGGTTGGGCACGAAATGGTTGTCCATGACGTCCACGTGCAACCAGTCGGCGTTGGGCACCGCCGCGGCCGCCTCCGCGAGGCGGGCGAAGTCGGCGGACAGGATGCTGGGCGAGATCTGTACGGCCATAGTGCGGCCGAGTCTATTGGGCGCCGCCCTCCGGTCACCGGGCGGGCGGAGCCCCCGCGCGCGCTCAGAGTTTGAGCCGCACGTCGTACTCCTCAAGCCAGGCGTTGAGCCCGAGGAAGCCGTCCAGCGCCGCCCTGCCGTCCAGGTCCGCCTCCCCCTCCTGCCGGTCGAGGACGGCTCGCACCCTGCCGAGGTCGGCCAGCTGCGCGGCCGCGACCCCACCCCGGTCGAGCAGCCCGGCGACCTGCTTCCTGAGGGCCTGGTCGTAGGCGGGGTCCTGGGTCGTGGGGTAGGGGCTCTTTCGGCGTTCGAGCACCGAACCGGGCAGGATGTCCGCCGCCGCGGCGCGCAGCACGCTCTTCTCGCGCCCGTCGAAGCTCTTGATCGACCAGGGGATGTTGAAGACGTACTCGACCAGCCGGTGGTCGCAGAACGGTACCCGGACCTCAAGGCCGACGGCCATGCTCATCCGGTCCTTGCGGTCGAGGAGGTTCTGCACGAAGCGGGTCAGGTTCAGGTAGCCGATCTCCCGCATCCGCCGCTCCAGCCCGCCCTCCCCCGGCAGCCTGGGTACCTCGTCGAGCGCCTCCCGGTAGCGCCTGGCGCGGTAGGCGGGCAGGTCGAGTTCCCGCAGCAGCTCCTCGCTGAGGATCCCGACCACCCCGTTGAACCGCTCGACGCCTGGCATCGCCAGCCACGGGAAGGTGTCGCCGCCGACCGCGGCCGGTTCGTGGAACCAGCGGTAGCCGCCGAAGACCTCGTCGGCCGACTCCCCGGACAACGCGACCGTCGAGTGCTCCCTGATCGCCCTGAACAGCAGGTAGAGCGAGGTGTCCATGTCGCCGAGCCCGAGCGGCAGATCCCGCGCCCGCAGTACGGCGGCGCGCGCGGCGGGGTCCATGAGGTCGGCCGGGTCCAGGACGATGGAGGTGTGGTCGGAGCCGACGTGCCGGACGACGTCGAGGACGTACGGCGTGTCCGGGGTCGAGCGAATCGCGTCCGGGGTGAAGTTCTCGTCGTAGCCGGCGAAGTCGACGGAGAAGGAGCGGACCCCCTCCTTGCCGTCCTTCCGCAGCCGGTCCATGGCCAGCGCGGTGACCGTGCTCGAATCGAGGCCGCCGGACAGCAGGGTGCACAGCGGCACGTCGGAGACCAGCTGGCGCCCGACGACGTCCTCCAGCATCCCGCGCACCGTCCGTACGGTCGTCCCGAGGTCGTGGGGGTGCTCGCGGGCCTCAAGCCGCCAGTAGAACCGCCTGCTCAGGCCCGCACGGCTCACCCGGATCACCTGGCCTGGCCGCACCTCGTGCATTCCCCGGTAGACGGCGTGTCCGGGCGTCTTGCTGAACGCGTAGATCTCCCGCAGGCCGTCGAGGTCGACCACGGCGGGCTGGGCGAGCGGATTGGCGAGGATCGCCTTAGGCTCCGAACCGAACAGCACCCCCGAGGGGGTCGGGTGGTAGTACAGCGGCTTGACGCCCATCCGGTCGCGCGCCAGCAGCAGTTCCTGACGCCGGACGTCCCAGATCGCGAAGGCGAACATGCCGTTCAGGCGGTCGAGGAGGTCCTCGTCCCACTCCAGGTAGGCCCGCAGCAGGACCTCGGTGTCGCTCCGGGTGCGGAAGCGGTGGCCCCGCGCGGCCAGCTCGGCGCGCAGCTCGGGAAAGTCGTACAGCTCCCCGCTGTAGACCAGGACGGCGAGCGGCTCACCGTCCTGGTCGGCGACCATCGGCTGACGCCCGCCCTCGACGTCGATGACGGCCAGCCTGCGGTGGCCGAGCGCGACGTGCGGGGCCGTCCACAACCCCTCGTCGTCGGGCCCCCGGCAGGCCATCGTGTCGGTCATGGCCTGCGCGACGTCCCGGGACGGCCCAAGGTCACGCTCGAAGTCCACCCACCCGGAGATTCCACACATCAGTAAATCCCCACGTCCCATCGGCGATTTCCTGCATTGTCCGCAGAACCGATATTCATCTCAACGTGGGGGCAAGATTCGGACTTCCTTAACCTATCTTCACAAAGAGTTCAAATCCCGTTACCGGCGGCGCAGCAGGGCGAGGAACATCGCGTCCGTACCGTGGCGGTGCGGCCAGAACTGCGCGTACGGCCCCTCACCCAGCCCCTCGACGCCGGGCAGGAAGGCACGGGCGTCCAGCGCCTCGGCGTCCGCACGGCCGCGCAGCGCGTCACCCACGACGGCCACCGTCTCCGCCAGATGCGGCGAACAGGTCACGTAGGCGACGACCCCTCCGGGACGGACGGCCTCCAGGGCGTGCGAGAGCAGCTCCCGCTGGAGCGCGCCCAGCTCGGGAAGGCTACGGGGATCACGGCGCCAGCGCGCCTCGGGGCGGCGGCGCAGCGCGCCGAGACCGGTGCAGGGCGCGTCGACCATGACCCGGTCGAAGACACCCGGCCGCCAGGCGGGCACCGTACCGTCCGCGGCGACCACCGCGGCCTGACGGGTGGCCTGCCTGACCAGACGGGCGCGGTGATACTGCAGCTCGGCCGCCAGCAGCCTCGCCCCGCCCCGTACGGCCAGCGCGTCCAGCAGGCCCGCCTTCCCGCCGGGACCGGCGCACATGTCGAACCAGCGGCTGTCCCCGCCCTCGACCGGGACCCGCGTCAACGCCAGCGCGACCAGCTGACTCGCCTCGTCCTGTACGGCGGCGCGCCCCTCGGCCACCGCCAGGATGGAGCCCGGATCACCCTCCTTCAGGTAGGCCGCGTACGGGGAGTACTCGCCAGGCTCGGCGCCCGAGGCCAGGAGCTCCTCGACCGAGGCCCGTCCGGGACGGGCGACCAGGGTGACGCGGGGACGCTCGTTGTCGGCGGCCAGCAGGGCGGCGGTCTCGTCGAAACCACCGCCGACGGCGTCGCGCAGCGCGTTGACGATCCACCGGGGGTGGCTGTGGGCGACCGCCAGGTGGCCGACCGGATCCTGCCCGGGATCGGGAGCCACGATCGGGACCCACTGGTCGAGCGAACGGCCCGCGACCTTCCTGAGCACCGCGTTGGCGTATTTCGACGCGCCTGTACCCACCCGCAGCCGCACCAGGTCGACGGTCGTGCCGACGGCGGCGTGCGGCGGGACACGCGTCTTGAGCAACTGGTGCACGCCGAGCCGGATCGCGTCGAGCAGCGGCGGATCGAGGTCCTCGGGGGGACGGTCACTGCAGGCGGCGATGACCTCGTCGTAGGTGCCCAGCCCGCGCAGCGTCCCGTAGGCCAGCTCGGTCGCCAGGCCCGCGTCACGCCCGGAGAGCCGGCGCTCCCTCAGCAGGGCGGGCATCAGCAGGTTGGCGTAGGCGTCCCGCTCGTCCACCGCGCGCAACAGGTCGTAGGCGACGTTCCTGGCCTCGTCACGGACCGGCTTCGGCGGGCGCGGGCGCCTGTTCCCACGACCCGCCCCCCGCCGCTCTCCGCCGCCGTGAGAGGCGGCCTGATCGTCCCGTGAGTGGCCCGCCGCGCGGCGGCCACCGCTCCCCCGCTCGTTCATGTCCTAGCCCAGCCGATCGTCTTCGGTGAGCCGCACGCCGCGGGCCCACTCCCCCGCGCTCATCGCGCGCTTGCCCTGTGGCCGCACCTCACCCAGCTCGACCGGGTGCGTCGCGGTGCCGACCAGCACCGTGTTCTTCGAGGCCGCGATCCGCCCCGGGGCGAGCGAGGGCGCCCCGGACGCGGGCCGCACCGGGCCGAGCTTGACCCGCAGCCCGCGGAACTCCGTCCAGGCGCCGGGGGCGGGGGAACAGGCCCGGATCAGCCGGTCGACCCGCATGGCGGGCGCCGACCAGTCGACCCTGGCGTCGTCCACAGTGATCTTCGGGGCGAGGCTCACCCCCTCAGCGGGCTGGGGCACCGCCTCCAGCGTGCCGTCCTCGATGCCGTCGAGGGTCGCGGCCAGCAGCCCGGCGCCCGACTCGGCGAGCCTGGCCAGCAGCTCCCCGCTGGTGTCGGCGGGCCTGACCTCCTCGGTGACCACGCCGTAGACCGGTCCCGCGTCCAGCTCCCTGACGATCTGGAAGGTGGCCGCGCCGGTGATCTCGTCACCGTGCAGTACGGCGTGCTGCACGGGCGCGGCGCCCCGCCAGGCGGGCAGCAGCGAGAAGTGGAGGTTGACCCACCCGCGAGGCGGGATGTCCAGGGCGCTCTGCGGCAGCAGAGCCCCGTAGGCGACGACGGGACAGCAGTCGGGGGCGATCAGCCGCAGCCGGTCGAGGAACTCGGGGTCCCCCGCCCTGACCGGTCTGAGGATCTCCACCCCCGCCTCCTGCGCCAGCTCGGCGACCGGACTCGGCTGAAGCTTGCGGCCCCGGCCCGACTGGGCGTCCGGGCGGGTGACGACGGCGGCGACCTCGTGGCGCGGCGAGTCGAGCAGGGCCCTCAACGAGGGCAGGGCGGTTTCCGGAGTTCCGGCGAAGACCAGACGCAAGGTTCCTACAGAGCCTTCCCGTGGGTCGCGTGCGGGGAGAACTTGAACGCGGGGGCGGACAGACCGCTCCACTCGGCCGCGCGGATCTCCCTCATCGCGAGCTTGCGCTGCTTGAGGTCCATCCGGTCGATGAAGAGCACCCCGTCGAGGTGGTCGGTCTCATGCTGGAAACAGCGCGCCATGAGGTCGGTGCCCTCAAGCGTGACGGGGTCACCGTGCATGTTGAACCCCGTCGCCACGGCCCTGATCGCCCTGGGGGTCGGGAACGACAGACCGGGGAAGGACAGGCAGCCCTCCTCACCCTCCTCGTCCTTCTCCTCGGACAGGTCGAGGTCGGGATTGATCAGATGACCGAGCTGGTTGTCGACGTAGTAGGTGAACACCCGCAGGCCGACCCCGATCTGCGGCGCCGCGAGCCCGGCCCCCGGCGCGTCCATCATCGTGTCCGTGAGGTCCTTGACGAGCCTGCGCAGCTCCTTGTCGAAGTCCTTCACCGGCTCCGCCGGCGTACGCAACACCGGGTCGCCGAAAAGACGGATCGGCTGAATGGCCAACAGGGATCTCCTCAGTGCTTTTCGGAAGCCTCAGTGTATCTTTTGCGACGCCTGCGGCGTCGCGGGCTGTGTCTCCTTGCTCCGCCTGGCGGCGTCGCGGGCTTGGGCGCCTCCGAGTCGGCGCTTTCCCTCGTCGCTGTGTCTTTTTGCTCCGCCTGGCGGCGTCGCGGGGCTTGGGCGCCTCCGAGTCGGCGCTTTCCCTCGTCACTCCGTCGCTGCGCTCCTGCGTTCCTCAGTCCAAGCGCCGACGGCGCCCAAGCCGGACACTCCTCACACACGGCACCGGTAAGGCACAGGCCAACCCCTCGCGCCCGGTGCCGGTGAGTCCACGCTGGACTCCTCGCTCTCGGACGTTGTCGGCCATCCCGTTCAGAGTCGGTTCCGACGCCCCGGTGCCGGGAGTGAGGGGTTTGATCTTGTGCTTTACCGGTGCCGGGAGTGAGGGGTTCCGGCTTGGGCGCGTCGGTGCTTGGACTGAGGAGCGCAGGAGCGAAGCGGATGAGCGACGAGGGAAAGCGCCGACTCGAAGCGCCCAAGCCCGCGACGCCGAAGGCGGCGCAAAAAGGCACCCCGTTAGTCCGGCGGCGCCCCTCGGGCGCCGCCGGACTAACGGGAGCGGGTTTTCATCGCCGCCTTGCGGGCCGCCTTGGCGACCGTGGGGTCCGGGTGACGGGCACCCAGCAGGTCGAGCACGGCGATGGTGTCGGGGTGGTCGGCCGCGGCCATCTCCTCGGCCAGCCTGACCAGGTCCTCACCGGGTTCGAGCGCGTCGAACTCGCGGATCGCCTCGGCCGTCCTGCCGAGCTGGGCCAGCGAGGCGAGCGTGTCGACGGCGATCCAGGTGCGGTCCTCCTGGGCGAGGGCCGGGGCCGGGAGGTCGCGGATGTGCAGCCAGGAGGCGGCGTAACGCCACAGGGACGGCTCCTGGAGCGCCTCCCTGAGGGGGGCCTCCGCCTCGGGGCCCAGCTCTTCGAGGATCGTGCCGACGGTGCCGCGCTGGCCGGCCGTACCCGAGGCGGCGACCCTGACCAGTTCACGGGCGGCGGTCTCCGGGGTGCGGGACTCAAGCCAGACGGTGACGGCGCTGGGAGCCGCGGAGCGCTTGATGATGGCGTCGACCAGCTCGGTTGCGCCCAGGTCGGCGAAGACGGCGACCTCGGCCCCCGTCGGCGCGTCGTGGCCCTCACGGATGAGGTCCTGGCGGACGGCCCAGACGCCCAGGGGGGTCAGCCTCGGCCTGCCCGTCTCGGACGGCTCGATGAGACCGCAGTAGCCGAGCAGGGACAGCGCGGCGTCCAGTTCGCCGGGCAGGGAGGCGCTCAGCGCCCGCATCTCGGCGGGGCGGGCCTGGCAGGCCACCTCGTGCGACTGGAGGATGCCCTTGACGAGGGTGGCGGCGGACAGGCCGTCGCTCACGGCGTACATCGTGGCGAGCATCTCGGCCAGGTGGTCGTCGACCACGGCGGAGCCGGTGAGGCCCTCGTCCGCCCGGTCGAGCACGTCCATGACCACGCCGTCCCAGAACTCCAGCATCGCCCGGTGCGGCAGCTCTGCCGACAGCGCCAGCGGACCCTCCGTCGCCATGCCCCTGGAGATGCGGAGCATGCCGGTGTTGACCGCGACGACCCACAGCAGGTGCAACCGCGCCGGGCCGGGCAGGCCGAGCTCGGCGCACGCCAGGAAGGGGTCGGGCAGCAGGCCCTCCGGGGTCACCGGCCTGGTGCCGGTCCAGACGGCCAGCCGCTGGGCGTCCAGCACCAGGGGGACCCTCAGCACGGCCTCGGCCAGCTCGCCGTCGGCGGCCAGCTCGACCGGTGGGAAGCTCAGCACCTCGGTGCCGCAGTCGGAGCAGTCGCAGTCGCCGTCCGCCTCGGTGGCGCCGACCGCGTCGAGCACGGCCGCGCGCAGCTCTCCGGGTGCCGCCCCGAGCTCGCCGACGAGCCTGCGCAACTCGCCGAGGTCGAAGACGTTGCCCGTGTTCCCGCTCTTTGCCACTCGTGAAACTTACTGCACTCAGGCCCCACGGGTGTACGGCTAGCCGATCGCGCGCGATCTGGCCTTGAAGGCGGCCTTGCGCGCGGCCTTGGCGACGTTCTGGTCGTGCAGGGAGCGGCCGAGCAGTTCGAGGACCTGCACGACGTCCGGGTGGTCGACCCGCCACATCTCGTCGATCATATGGGCGGGCGGACCGGACGCCGCCATGTTCTCGGCGAACGTCTCGGGGTCGTCCTCGGCCGCGGAGACGGCCAGGGCGAGGGTGTCCACGCTCATCCACAGGACCTCCTCCTGGGTGAGCGCCGGGGCGGGCAGGCCGCGCGCCGACAGCCAGTGGATGACGTGGGGGCGCAGCTCCGCCTCCTGCAGATGCCCTCTGACCGCCCGTTCTGCCTCGGGGCCGAGCCTGTCGACGATCGTCACGGCGATCCCCCTGGCTACGGAGGGGGCGCCGGTGACGGCGCCGAGGAGCTCGGCCGCGGCCTCGGCCGCGCTCCTGCTCCGCAGCCACTCCTCGATCTCGGCCTCGGCCAGTTCCGTGGGGATGCCGGACAGCAGTCCCTCGATGAGTTCGGAGGCGTCCACGGCGGCCAGGTCGGCGGCCTCGGGGGCGTCGATGCCGAGCCCGGTGTAGAGCTCCCGCAGGGCCCACACGGCCTGCGGGGTCAGTGCGAGCTCCATCCGGTCCGGTTCGACGACGCCGCAGTAGGCCAGGCGCCCGATGGCCTCCTCAGGGTCGAGTTCGGCCTCGTCGGTCAGCCCGGCCTCCTGGGCGTACTCCATCAGCAGCGGGACCGGCATCGGCGTCTGCAGCCGGTAGAGCACGTCGCACAGGCCGTAGAGCTCCTCGTCGAGGGCCGGATTGCCGGTGACGGCGCCGCCGGTCTCCTTCTCCACGACGAACTCGACCACCGAGGCCCAGACGTCGAGCGGGTCGAGGTCGTCGGCGTCGAAGACGGCGGTGCCCTCGATCTCGACCAGTCCCGCGTAGACCGCCAGGTCCCACAGCAGGGCGGGTTCGGCGACCGAGAGCTGGGCGGCGGCCTCGGCGGCGTCGCGGACTCTGAGGCGCCCCTTGACGGTCGGAGTGCGGCCTCCGGCGAGCATCCACTGCACCAGCCGCCGGGCGTCGGTCACCATGGGGACCCGTAGCGCCGCCTCGGCCAGTGCCTCGCGGGCGGCGAGCCGTACGGGGGGCAGGGGGGCGCATCCCGGGCAGTCGCACGGCCCGTCCTCGCTCTCCTCCCGGACGGCCTGGGCCGCGGGCCGTTCGGCCGGGGTGAGGGAGAAGCCCTGTTCGAGGGCTTCGGCGCCCATCGCGCTGAACAGGCTCTTGGCCATGCCGAACCGGGAGGTGTCGGCGAGCGCGATCGGCATCTCCGGTTCGATTCGGTCCAGTACGGATCGCATTCTGGTCGCCATCTTGCCGCCGATCTCCTCGGTCGCGAGGAGGAAGTCGACCAGGGTGCGGGCGGCGGCGACGGTCTCTGGGGCGCTCTCCGGCGGGGCGATGACCTTCCGCGGGTAGATGTTGAGCAGCAGTTCCTCGAAGGTGCCCGGGGTGAAGTCGCCCAGCTCGTTCACGTCCAGATAGTCGCTCGCGTAGTCGCAGAGCAGACGTACCTCGTCCACGTCAACGGCCAGGCCGTGCGCACGCCCCCACGCGCGCAGATCGTCTACGGCCTGATTCACCCATTCGATCGACACAGAGGAAAATTAACGGCTTACTGTCAGCACCGCGAATCGGGGAAACAACTCAAATGACGTCCAGGGGGTCAATGCACACCCGGACCACCTCCGGTGACTTACGGGCGGAGCGTACTCCCGCCGCCCCCTTCAGCGCCGCGGACAGCGCCGCCCCCGCCGCCTGCGGGACCCGTACCATGGCACGTTCCCGCACCTGGTCGCCCCTTGGCGCGTCGAGGGGGACGGGCCCGAGCACCTGCGCCTGCCCGGGCAGTTCGACGTCGCCGAGCATTTCCCGTACCGCGCCGGGGGACCCGGTCAGGGTGGCGATCCTTACCGCCGGGGGAAAACGGAGTTCTGTCCTGTCGGCCAGTTCACGTTCGGCGTGGGTGGCCGGGTCCCAGCGCAGCAGCGCCTGCACGGCGGGCACCGAGGAGTCGGCGAGCACCACCAGTTCCGCCCGTGGCCGCAGCAGCGCGGCCGCGTTCATCCACCGGCGCAGCGTCTCCTCTGCGGCCCGCAGGTCGGGCCTGCCCAGCATGGCCCAGCCGTCCAGCAGCACCGCCGCCGCGTAGCCGCCCTCCGCGACGGGCTCGGCCCCCGGGGTCGCCACGACCAGGGCACGCGCGTCACCGACCGCGGCGAGCACCCCGTCCCTGCCCGAGGTCCTGACCGGCACCGAGGGAAAGGCCCTGCCCAGTTCCTCGGCCGTACGGCGGGCGCCGACCACCTGCGCCCGCATCCGCGCCGCGCCGCAGGACTGGCAGCGCCACTGTCCCGCGATCCGGCCGCACCAGCGGCAGTACGGCATGGCGTGTCCCCCGCGCAGCGCGAGCGGCCCTCCGCAGTGCCCGCACCTGGCTGTGGTCCGGCAACTCTGGCAGGCCAGGCCGGGCAGGTATCCCCGCCGGGGGACCTGGATCAGCACCGGCCCCGTCTCCAGGCCCGCGCGCAGCGCCCGCCAGGCGAGGCTGGGCAGCCTGGCCGCCCGCGCCGCCTCGTCCCTGGCCAGTTCCGCGTCGTCCCCCGCGGGGCGGACCCTGGGCGCCCTGGCCCTGATCGTCTCCCGGTCCGCGACGATGGCACCGGCCCAGCCGGTGGCGACGAGCCTGGTGGCCTCGGCCGTACGGGCGTGGCCGCCGATGAGCAGTCCCGCCCTGCCGTGGTGGGCGCGCAGCGCGAGGACCTCCCTGGCGTGCGGGTAAGGCGCGAGCCGTTCGGCGTGCAGATCGTCGCCGTCGTCCCAGATCACCACCAGCCCCAGATCCCTGACCGGCGCGAAGACGGCCGCCCTGGTGCCCACGACGACGCGCACGTGGCCCCTGCGGACACGCAGCCAGCGCCGGTAGCGCTCCGCGGGGCCCAGGTCCGAGGTGAGCGCGACGTGCGTCCCGGGGTCCAGGACCGCGCCGAGCGCGGCGTCGGCCAGCGCGACGTCCTTGCCGTCGGGGAGGACGACGAGGGCGCCCCTGTCCCCCCGGAGGGTCTCCCGCACGGCGACCGCGACCGCCCTCGGCCATTCGAGGCCGTCCCGTCCCGTCCCGGGCAGCGCGCTCCACACCGCGCGGGGTGAGCGGCCCTGGGCCAGGGCCGTGAGGAAGGCCGCCCCCTCCGGATAGCCGGCCCACGGCCCCAGGTCTCCGCCGGTCTTCTCCCCGGACGGCTTCTCCGCCGGTTCCCGCTGGGGTTGCGGCTCGGCCTCGACCCTGGCGTGGCGGGGCGGGACGGCGAGCCTGAGCACGTCGGCCATGGTCCCCGCGTAGCGGTCGGCCACGATCCTGGCCAGCAGGGCGATCTCCGGAGTGAGCACCGGCTCCGGCGAGACGACCCGCTCAAGCCTGGCCAGTCCGCCCTCGTGCTCGGTGTTCTCGGCCCGTTCGAGCAGGAAGCCGTCCACGAGCTTGCCCGCGAACCTGACCCTGACCCGCGCGCCCGGGACCGCCTCGGCGTCCATGGACGCGGGCACGAGATAGTCGAACGGCCGGTCCAGGTGCGGCAGCGGCGTGTCCACGACGACCCGTGCGACCGGCAGCGTCGCGGCCGGCTCCGGCACCCCCCTGGCGGACCTGGCGGCGGGGACAGGCCCGCGACGCACGGCGTCGAGCGGAAGCAGGGCGCCGTCGTCCGCGGGGAGGCTGGTGTGGGTCACCCACTTGTCCTACCAGATGCGCGGGGACCGTCCCGCCAGACGTGGGAGGGGTTCGGCCAGTGGGTCACGCCCGACACAGGGAAAACCCCAACATACTTCAGGTGGAAGGGGACCCCTCCCTCAAGACCACCCGACGCTGCGGAACGCTGGAGCACACGGTGTCCCACTGGCCACCACCATGATGACCGCCGCCACCCCCCTTCCGCATCGGGCGATGTGCCTATGTCGAGGACTGATAATCGCTTTCCGCGACCCAGGCGGCGACCTGGGTGCGGGAGGCGAGGCCGCCCTTGGCGAGAATGTTGCGGACGTGGGCGTCCACGGTGCGTTTGGCGATGTCAAGCCGTACGGCGATCTCCGGGTTCGAGAGTCCCTCGGTGATCAGTTTGGCCACCTGGAGCTCCCTGGCGCTCAGTGTGCCCGCGGGCCTGGCCGTCCCGCCCGGCTGCCGGGGGGAGGGCAGCCGTCCCCCGCCCCGCAGCGGACGCTGTACGGCGGGCCGCCACGGGCTTCCCGAGGGTTCGAGGCCGACCCTTCTGTAGGCCTCCAGCATCCGGTATCTCTCGCCTGGTTCGCGGAGTACGACAGACCCCTCGACCAGCTTCGCCAGGACGGGGGCCACCCGTTCCCCGGGGAGGTGTCCCCGGCACGCCGCGCGCGCGTCCGCCAGGCCGAAGGAGCCCGGCAGGGCCGACAGCAGGGCCCACAGCTCGCGCTGCTCGGCGTCGCAGAGGTCGTAGCTCCACATGACGGCCGCCCGCAGGTCACGGTGGCGCGGCAGCACGGTCCTGCTGACCCCGGTCAGCAGGGTGAAACGGTGCCTGAGCTCCTCAAGCAGGTCCCTGGCCAGCATGGACCGCACCAGGGTCGCGGCCAGCTCGATCGCCAGCGGCAGCCCGTCGAGCCTGCCGCAGATCTCCGCCACGATCGGCGCCGTGGCCGGCGTCAGCGCGAACCGGGGGTCGACCGCCATCGCCCGGTCCTCGAACAGTCGCACGGCCGAGGTGAGCGGTAACGGCGCGAGCTGCAGCACCCGCTCCCCCGGCAGGCCGAGCGGCCTGCGCCCGGTGACGACGATCGCGGCCCTGGGCGCCTCGGCCAGCAGGTCCTCCGCCAGCGCGGCGACCTCACCGGGAATGTGCTCGCAGGTGTCGAGGACGACGAGCGGGCGCCGTTCGCGCAGGGCGGCCCCGATCTCCCTGGCGGACGACGTCCGGGGCAGTTCGAGCGCCTCGGCCAGTGTGGTCACCGGGTCGGCTGTACCGGACAGTTCGGCCCGCCAGGTCCCGCCCGGGAAGCGGCGGCGCAGCCTGGCGGCCAGGCGCAGGGCCGTACGGGTCTTGCCGACGCCCGCGGGTCCTGTGACGGTCATGATCCTGGCCTCTGTGAGGTGGCGCAGGCCCTCGGCCAGCTCCTCCGCCCGTCCCACGAAACTGGACAGGTCAACCGGCAGGTTTCCCGGCCCCCGCACCATGTTCATCCTCCGCTTCCGCTTGGTGCCGTGCCCGGCGAAAGGCGAACGCCCTTGGCGCCGAATCGGCCGTGCTCTTCTGGAACATCCGTCTACGGCAAAAAATTCACGCCGACCAGAACATTCACGTCCAGCAAAATCGCCGGTTCTCAAGGCATACCTGTACACGCGGACACTTCATGCCCACCTGCACCTGATGTCCGGTCAGCCGTCCGTGCGGCCGGACCTCACACGTGTCCCCTGCGCTGCCTGATCGCCCAGGCCGCGATCTGGGTGCGCGCGGAGAAACCGAGCTTGGCGAGGATGTGCTCGACGTGGGAGTCGACCGTGCGCTGGACGACCACCAGCCGGTGGGCGATCTGCCGGTTGGTCAGCCCCTCGGCGACCAGTTCCGCGACCTCGCGCTCCCTGCGGGTCAGCGGCGCCCAGCGGGAGTCCCGTACGGCGGGCCCCGTGGCCACGTCCTCGCCGAGCGCGTAGGCGATCGCCCGTTCCGAGCCGAGCGCGGCCCCCTCCCTGACCGCCTGCTCGGCCTCCCTTCGAGGCAGTCCCGCGGCGACACGCTGGGCGCAGCGGGCGCTCTCCTCGATCACCACCGGATAGCCCTGCTCGATCAGCCCCTTGTCGAGCCGTTCCGCGCGCGCCGCGGCGAACAGCCGCCCTGCCCTGGCCAGGTCGCCCTCGTCGGCCGCGGCGCAGGCCAGCAGCTCCAGGCAGGAGACGACGCCCATGGTGTCGGAGAAGCGTGTCTTGACCCGCAGGGAGTCGCGGGCGTGCCCGACCGCCCTGGCGGCGTCGCCCTCCGTCCGCGCCACCAGGCCGAGGACGTAGTCGGCGTGCGCGTTCGCCCAGACCTCTCCCAGCTCGTCGCACAGCTCACGGCATTCGAGCAGGATCCGGCCCGCCGCCTCGGGCTCGCCGCCGAGCACCAGGCAGGTGCCCAGCTCGACCATCGCGGGCAGGAGCACCTCGGGCAGCTCCCGGTTGGGGCGAAGCCGTTCGATCACCGTGCCGAGCATGTCCTCCGCGGCCCGGGGGTCGCCCTCGACCGAGGCCAGTGTGCCGTTCATCTTGAGCTGGACCAGCTCGACCAGCTCGGCGCCCGGCGTCCCCGGCGGACTGTGCGCCCTGCACCGTTCCAGCAGCAGCCGCGCCTCGTCCAGGTCGCCTCTGGCGTTGGCGATGTAGACGAGGGTGAGCAGCCCCCACGACCAGGCCTGACTGCCCGGCATGGGCTGGGCGAGCAGCCGTTCGAGCTGGTCGCGGCCCTCCCTGAGCATCCCGCAGGCCACCCAGAGGTACCACAGGCCCGCGGCCATCATCAGGCCCGTCTCACGCAGTTCGGGGTCCTGGACGCACAGGTCCAGGGCGGCGCGGATGTTGGGCCACTGCCTGCGGACCCGGCTCCACGACTCGACCTGGTCGCCGTGCCGGCCCGACTCCTTGCCCCTGAGCGCCAGCTCGAAGTGGTAGCGCAGGTGCCTGCGGCGCAGCCATCCCTCGTCCCCGGTCTCGGCCAGCCTGGCCGCGCCGTACTCCCTGATGATGTCCAGAAGCCGGTAGGCCGTGCCCTCCTCGCGTTTGACCGGGATCACGATCGACTTGTCCACCAGGCCCAGCAGGGTGGGCAGAATCCGTTCCGCGGGCAGCGCCTCGTCGGCGCAGACCCCCTCCGCCGCCGCGGCGTCGAAGTCGGAGACGAAGACCGGCAGCCGCGACCACAGCAGCCGTTCGTCGGGGGTGCACAGGTCGTGGCTCCAGTCGACGGTCGCGCCGACCGTCGGGTGCCTGCTGGCCGTCACCCGGCCGGACAGCAGCCAGAGCCGGTCGTCCAGCAGGTCGCGGACCCGGCCGAGGGTGAAGGCGCGCATCCGGACGGCGACCAGTTCGATGGCCAGCGGGATCCCGTCGAGCTTGGTGCAGATCTCCGCGATCTCCTCGGCGTTCTCCCCGGTGAGGGCGTAGTCCGGCTTGACGGCGGCGACACGTTCGAGGAACAGCGTGACCGACTCGCACCGGGAGAGCGCGCCGACCGACTTCATGGCGCGCGGCCCCGGCAGGGCCATCGGCGGCAGGGCGACGATGTGCTCGCCGGGCACCCCGAGCGACTGCCTGCTGGTGGCCAGGATGCGCAGGTTGGGGCTGCTCTCCAGGAGGGTCTGGGCCAACCGGGCGCAGGCGTCCACGAGGTGCTCGCAGGTGTCGAGGACCAGGAGCATCTGCCGGTCGCGGAGGTGCTCGACCAGGACCTCGGTGTCCGGCCTCACGGACAGGTCGACCAGTTCGAGGGCGTACGCCACGGCCTGTTCGAGACGGTCGGGGTCGCTCACCCCGGCCAGTTCGACGAACTTGACGCCGTCGGCGAAGGTCGCGAGCACCTCGGAGGCCGCCCTGACCGCCACCCGGGTCTTGCCGATGCCGGCGACCCCGGTGACGGTGACCAGCCTGGAGACCTGGAGCAGACGCCTGACCTGACGAAGCTCTTCCTTGCGGCCCACGAAGCTTGTCGCCTCCATGGGCAGTTCGCCTGTCCCAAACCGCCTGATCACGTCTCTCCCCCAAGATCTCCAAAAGAGAAGTTACACAGAATTGGACGGTTCAGGGGACACAGTTGGTGGTCAGGCTCCATATGTGCGCTCTTGACCCGTGAAAGGCGGGACACAGCCGGTCACCGCCACGCCTCCGGCCCCGCACGCGGAGCCGGACACGGTCAGGACCACACGGGGAGAAGGCCGGGAAAAACGGCACGGCCCCCGCGAGGGATACTCGCGGGGGCCGTGCCTGCGGGGTCAGAGACCGGCGGCCTTGCGCAGGGCGTCGGCGCGGTCGGTGGCCTCCCAGGAGAACTCGGGACGACCGAAGTGACCGTAGGCGGAGGTCGCCGAGTAGATCGGGCGGAGCAGGTCGAGGTCGCGGATGATCGCGGCCGGGCGCAGGTCGAAGACGCTGAGCACGGCCTCCTGGATCTTCTCGACCGGGACCTTCTCGGTGCCGAAGGTCTCGACGAACACGCCGACCGGGTGCGCCTTGCCGATGGCGTAGGCGACCTGGACCTCGGCGCGGTCCGCCAGCTCCGCGGCCACGATGTTCTTGGCGACCCAGCGCATGGCGTAGGCGGCCGAGCGGTCGACCTTGGACGGGTCCTTGCCGGAGAAGGCGCCGCCGCCGTGACGGGCCATGCCGCCGTAGGTGTCGACGATGATCTTGCGGCCGGTCAGACCGGCGTCGCCCATCGGGCCGCCGATCTCGAAGCGGCCGGTGGGGTTGACCAGCAGCCGGTAGCCCTCGGTCTCGATCTCAAGACCGGCGAGCACCGGGTCGACCACGTGCTCCTTGATGTCCGGGGCGAGCATCTCCTTGAGGTCGATCTCGGCCGCGTGCTGGGTGGAGACGACCACGGTGTCGAGGCGGACCGGCTTGTCGCCGTCGTACTCGATGGTGACCTGGGTCTTGCCGTCGGGACGGAGGTAGGGGACGGTGCCGTTCTTACGGACCTCCGACAGGCGCTCGGCCAGGCGGTGGGCCAGCTGGATCGGCAGCGGCATCAGCTCGGGGGTCTCGCGCGAGGCGTAGCCGAACATCAGGCCCTGGTCGCCCGCGCCCTGGCGGTCGAGCTCGTCGGAGCCCTCGCCCTCACGGGCCTCGTAGGCGGCGTCGACGCCCTGGGCGATGTCGGGCGACTGCGCGCCGATGGACACCGAGACGCCACAGGAGGCGCCGTCGAAGCCCTTGTGCGAGGCGTCGTAACCGATTTCGAGGATCTTCGCCCGGATGAGACCGGGGATGTCGACGTAGGTCTCCGTCGTCACCTCTCCGGCGACGTGGACCTGACCGGTGGTGATCAGCGTCTCGACCGCGACACGGCTCCGGGGGTCTCCCTTGAGCATGGCGTCGAGAATCGCGTCACTGATCTGGTCGGCGATCTTGTCCGGGTGGCCCTCGGTGACCGACTCGGAGGTGAACAGGCGACGGGACAAGTCAGTGGCTCCTCATGCAGCGGCTGCTGGCGTCTGGGACTTCGGGGCACACGGCACCCGAAGCGCTCGCCGAATTCTAGCCCCACCAGGTACGGCGCCGCGAAATCACCCTGAATCCGGCGTGCCCGAATCCTGACGCCTTGCCGTCCAACCAGCCCAAAATCACACTAAACCAACCCATTTACCGGGATATCACGCTACGGACGGCGACCGGAGAGCAGGGTTCAGAGGTCGGGCAGGGGGTCGGCGGGCAGCGTCTCCGGCGCGAAGACCTCGGCGTCCGCGGCGCACACCACCGCCGCGTACTCCTCGTCGATCTCGAAGACCATCCCGCCGAACTCGATGGCCGCGCTCGAGGAGAACTCGACCGGGCCGAGCCGGGTACGGCGCGCGTGCGTCGCGTAGACCGAACTGGGCATGCCGTGGTCGAAGAACTTGGTGGACATCACCAGGATCGACCGGTCGGTGACCACGATGAGGAAGGCCGCCGTCCCCGGCGAGCTCACGGAGAGGGCGGGCAGGACGTAACTGATGTCCTCCCCCGGCGGAAGCAGGGCGCGGCAGCGCGCCCTGACGGCAGCGGAGACCGGCATGGTCGGGAACCCTCCGGGCGTGACGTTCCAGGTCGCTCCGGACGCAGTATCCGCCGCCGGCCGATCTCCGGCAAGGGAGTCAGGCCAGGCGTTCGGCGACGAGGTCCCAGACCACGTCGGCCAGGGCCTCCTTGGGGCCGCGCGGAATCTCGACCCGGCCGCCCTCCGAGGCCAGCACGACCGCCGCGTTGTCAGGTGTCCCGAAGGCGAGATTCTCCCCGACCTGGTTGACGACCAGCAGGTCACAGCCCTTGCGGGCGAGCTTGGCCTGCCCGTTGGCGAGCACGTCGTCGGTCTCGGCCGCGAACCCCACGATGACCCGCGGGCTCGGCCCCTCCCCCTGCCTCCGGCGCTCACCCAGCTCAGCAAGGATGTCCGGATTTTTCACCAAATGGATAGGGTCAGGATCGGCCGAGGTCTTCTTGACCTTCGACTCGTTCCGCCGCGCGGGCCTGAAGTCGGCGACGGCGGCGGCCATGACCACGGCGTCGGCCTCCTCGGCCGCCTTCAGCACGGCCTCGCGCAGTTCGAGCGCCGACTCGACCCGGACGACCGTCGCCCCCGCCGGATCGGGCAGTGCGACGTTGGCGGCGACCAGGGTGACCTCCGCGCCGCGGGCCAGGGCCGTACGGGCCAGCGCGTAGCCCTGCAGGCCGGAGGAGCGGTTGCCCAGGAAGCGGACCGGGTCGATGGCCTCGCGGGTGCCCCCCGCCGAGACCACCAGCCTGCGGCCCGCGAGGTCGGCGGGCCTGCCCGCGAGCACGCCCCGGCAGAACTCGAAGATCTCCACGGGGTCGGGCAGCCGTCCCCTGCCCGTGTCGGCGCCGGTGAGGCGGCCGACGGCGGGCTCGACGACGAGCGTGCCGCGCTCGCGGAGGGTCGCCACGTTCGCGCGGGTCGCGGGGTGCTCCCACATCTCGGTGTGCATCGCGGGCGCGAGGACGACCGGGCAGCGCGCCGTGAGCAGCGTGTTGGTCAGCAGGTCGTCGGCCAGCCCGTGGGCGGCCCTGGCCAGCAGGTCCGCGGTCGCGGGCGCGACGACGACCAGGTCGGCGCCCTGGCCGATCCTGACGTGGGGCACCTCGTGCACCGACTCCCAGACGTCGGCGGCGACGGGGTTTCCGGACAGGGCGGCCCAGGTGGGCTCACCGACGAAGCGCAGGGCCTGCCTGGTGGGCACGACGCGCACGTCGTGGCCCGACTCGGTGAACAGGCGCAGCAGCTCACAGGCCTTGTAGGCGGCGATGCCGCCGCCGACCCCCAGGACGACGGCCGGTCGGCGGCGCGGGCCGGGGACCGCCTGCTCCGCCGGGACGGGCTCCGTCCGGGATGGTTCCGCGAGGGAGGAGGGGAGGGCGGTCTCGCCCTCGCCAGGCGTCCGCATCGGCGGGACTAGCCCTCGATCGGCTCTGAGGTCAGCAGACCCTCGCTGACCTCGCGCAGCGCGATGGACAGCGGCTTCTCCTGGGCGTGGGTCTCCACGAGCGGCCCGACGTACTCCAGCAGGCCCTCGCCGAGCTGGGAGTAGTAGGCGTTGATCTGACGGGCGCGCTTCGAACCGAAGATCACCAGACTGTACTTGCTGTCGACGATCTCCAGCAGGGCGTCGATCGACGGGTTGGTGATGCCTTCGGAGTAGGCCGCGTTCGTTGCCACGTTGTGTTTTCCCCTAGTTAGGTGAACGTCCGGGGCTCGAAGCCTCGGGAGCATCAGCCAACAAGGCTATCAGCCTGTGGCATACCTCCTGGACGGACGTGTTCACCAGGGAGAGATCGAACTCCTGCTCCGCGGCCATCTCGATCCGGCCCGCGGCCAGGCGGCGGGCGATGACGTCCTCGGGCTCGGTGCCCCTGCCCCGCAGGCGCTTCTCCAGCTCCTGCCAGCTCGGCGGGGCGAGGAAGACCAGCAGTGCCTCCGGCATGCTCGCCCGGACCTGACGGGCCCCCTGCAGGTCGATCTCCAGGAGCGTGGGCACCCCGGCCGCGAGCTTGGCGAGCACCGGGCCGCGCGGCGTGCCGTACCGGTTGCCCGCGAACTCCGCCCATTCGAGCAGCTCGCCCGAGGCGGCCAGGCGGTCGAACTCCGCGTCGTCGACGAAGAAGTACTCGACCCCGTTGGTCTCACCCGGCCGGGGCCTCCTGGTGGTCACCGAGACCGACAGCCACACCTGGGGGTGTGCCCGCCGAAGCTCGGCGACGACCGTGGACTTGCCAACGCCTGACGGCCCTGAGAGGACCGTCAGGCGGTTGCCGGTCGGCCCGGGGAAGGCTCCAGCCCCCTCCGGACCTTCGACCGGGGACACGGAGCCGCCGGACCCGCTCTCAGCGGTCTTCCCCGGAGCCCGACTCCCGTCGGACCACGATGTTCCGGTCAACTCCACAACCCCCCGTGATGCCGTTCCCGCGCCAGGCGCGGATGAGCGTGTCCGTACCGGACCGAGACTAGCCCTCGGCCCCGCCGAACTCACGCTCAAGGGACGCCCGCTGGTTGGCTCCCAGGCCCCGCACGCGGCGGGACTCTGCGATGCCAAGCCGCTCCATCAGCTGCTTGGCGCGGACCTTGCCCACGCCGGGGAGCGACTCCAGAAGAGCCGACACCTTCATCTTGCCGATGACGTCGTCAGCCTGCCCGTCTTTGAGCACCTCAGCCAGAGAGATAGCGCCGTGCTTCAGGCGGTTCTTAACCTCGGCACGCTCTCGGCGGGCCTTGGCAGCCTTCTCTAGGGCTGCGGCGCGCTGCTCAGGGGTAAGGGGAGGAAGAGCCACGCCGGGTCACCTCGAATTTCCTGTCGATGTACTCGGACGGGAAGGGAAACTAGCTGGTCATCGCGCTTCAAGCAACGTCAAGACCAGTTTCTTCCCTTAGAAAATCTACTTCGTCACTTTGTGTAGCGTGAAAGTCGCCGAGTGTCGATGAAACAACCCTCAACTCCGTGTTTTACGGGGGCGTGGATCACATCCCGGATCAGGCGTTCCCACCGGCCGAGGAGAGGGCTCTGCGCAGCGCGGCGGCGATTCCCGCGGCGGCCGCGCCGGGGTCGGCGGCGCCGGTGATCGGGCGGCCGATCACCAGAAGATCGGCCCCGTCGGCCAAAGCCCTCTCCGGAGTCGCTACTCTTGCCTGGTCCTGAGTCTCAGAACCGGCGGGGCGGACGCCGGGGGTGATCAGGGTGACGTCCTGGCCGACCTCTGCCCGCACCGCGGCGACCTCGCGGGGTGAGCACACGAGGGCCTGGGCGCCCGCGCCCACGGCCAGCGAGGCCAGGCGGCGCACGGCGTCGTCGGGAGAGCCCTCCAGGCCGACGCGCTCCAGATCGGCCGCGGACAGCGACGTGAGCACCGTCACGGCCGCGATCCGGGTGTCGGGCAGCGCCTCGACGGCCGCCCTGATCATGGCGGGGCCTCCGGCCGCGTGGACGGTCAGGATGGCGGGCTTGAGCCGTGCCACGGCCCTGGCCGCGCCGGCGACCGTGTTGGGGATGTCGTGCAGCTTGAGGTCGAGGAAGATCTGGACGCCGCTGGCGCCCCTGACCGAGGCGATCACCTCGGGGCCGTAGCGGAGATAGAGTTCGAGCCCGACCTTCACGGTGCTGACATGCGGGGTGACCATGCCCGCCCAGCGGGCTGCGGTCTCCAGGTCGGGCGCGTCCAGGGCTACGGCGATGGGTGCGGGCGTCACAGGGAACTCTCCTCCAGGTCTATCCGGTTCCGGGCGGAAGCGCCCGGTGGGCGATGGGCCAGCCCGACCGCGTCGGCCAGCCGGTGGAAACCGCGCGCCGCCAGGAGCTCCTCAAGCTCTCTCAGGACACGCAGGCAGGCGTAGGGGTCGTGGAACAGGGCGGTGCCGACGGCGACGACGCAGGCGCCCGCCAGAATGAGCTCGAAGGCGTCCCTGCCGGTCAGCACGCCGCCCATGCCGATGATGGGCACGCTGGGCAGCGCCGCGTGCACCTGCCACACGCAGCGTACGGCCAGCGGCCTGATGGCCGGTCCCGACAGGCCGCCGGTGACCGCGGCCAGGGAGGGCCGCATGGCCTCGGTGTCGATGCTCATGCCGATCGGGCTGTTGATCATCGAGAGGGCGTCGGCGCCGCCGTCGACGCACGCCCTGGCCACGCTCACGATGTCCATCACGTCCGGCGACAGCTTGGCCACGACCGGCACGTCGTAACGCATGACCGAGCGGACGGAGGCGACCACCTCGGCGGAGGCGGCCCCGTCACGGGCGAAGACCCTGCCCCGGTCCTCGATGTTGGGGCAGGACAGGTTGACCTCGACGGCGGTCACCCCGGGGGCGTCGGTGAGCCTGCGGGCCAGCGCGGTGTACTCGGCGACGGTGCCGCCCCCGATGGAGACCACGGTCCTTATCCCCCGCTGGGCCAGCCAGGGCAGCTCGCGTTCCAGGAAGGCGTCCATGCCCGGCCCCTGCAGGCCGACGGCGTTGAGCAGCCCCGAGGGGGTCTCGGCGACCCTGGGGGTCGGCCTGCCCGCCCTGGGGGCCATGGTGATCGATCTGGTCGTCAGGGCGCCGATCCTGGCCAGGTCGAAGAACTGGGCCAGCTCGGCCCCCGAGGCGGCGCACCCCGCGGCCGTGGTCATGGGGTTGGCCAGTTCCACGTGCCCCAGGTAGGTCCGCATGTCAACCGACATTCCGTGTTCCCCCACCCGGCGCTCCCAGCGCGTCGAACGGGATCGTCCCCACGTCGTCGAAGCGGACGCGCTCGCCTCTGAAGACCGGTCCTTCGACGCACGAGCGCACCATCCGGGTGACGCCGTCGTCTCCGATGACCGGCAGCACACACGTCATGCACACGCCGATCCCGCAGGCCATCCGTTCCTCGACGGCCACCTGCACCGGGATGTCGAACTCGACCGCGACGGCGGTGACGCCGCGCAGCGTCTCCATCGGGCCGCACGCGTAGACCGCGTCCGCCCTGACGTCGGCGATCACACCGGGCAGCACGTCGGCCACTCTGCCGCGCATACCGAGGGAACCGTCCTCCGTGGTCAGGGTGGTCGTCTCTCCCATCCTCCTGGCGCGCAGCGCGCCGAAGACCCGGTCGGCCGAGGCCGCGCCGAGCACGAAGTCGACGCGGCAGCCGCGCTGCTGGAGGGCGTCGGCCACGGTGAACAGTGTCGCCGAGCCGTACTCGGCGCCGACCAGGACGCAGGTCGCGGGGTCGCGGGGCAGCGGGAACGGCCTGCCGAGCGGGCCGACCAGGTCGAGGGTGTCGCGGGCGCGGCGCTCGGCGAGCCAGGCCGTGCCCGGCCCCCTGACGGTGAAGACGAACTCGACCGTGCCGCCGTAGTCGGGTTTGACGTCGTGGACGAAGAAGACCCGGCGCGTCAGCATCGACGTCTGCGGCCCGCCGACGGCGACCGAGACGAAGTGGCCCGGCCTGAACCGCTCGGCGACGCCGGGCGCGACCACGGTCAGCGCGTGGTAGGCGTCGACCCGGCGCGTCGTCAGCACCGTGCCCGTCACCTGCACGGGAGTAACAGCCGTCTCTCTCACCTCCGCCTAGGCGTCGACCCCGCAGGTGTTCTCGTCTCCGTGACGTCCGGTCCCTCGCACGGCGCGGAGCGGGCCCGCGGCCTGCCGCCGCTCACCCGTCCCGCCTGCCGGACGCGCCCGCGGTCCGCGTCCGGCTCCTCATTCTCCACGCCCGGGACCGGTCCTCGTCCGCCGCGGGAGGACCACCGGGCCGAACCGGGCCGGCTCAGCCCCGCAGCCGCCGCGCGTGCTCCTGCAGCGACCGCACGCCCACGTCACCGCGGACGATGGCCTGGATGCCCTGTACGGCCGCCGCCAGCCCCTGGACGGTCGTGATGCAGGGCACGCCCCGCAGCACCGCCGCGGTGCGGATCTCGTAGCCGTCCAGCCTGGGTCCGGACTGGCCGGGGCTGCCGAAGGGCGTGTTCACGATGAGGTCCACCTCACCGTCCAGGATGCGCCCGCCGATGGTCGGCTCCCCGTCGGGCCCCGGCCCCTCGCTCTGCTTGCGCACGACCTTGGCCTGGACGCCGTTGCGGTGCAGCACCTCGGCGGTCCCCTCGGTGGCGAGGATCTCGAAGCCGAGATCGGCCAGCGCCTTGACCGGGAAGACCATCGCGCGCTTGTCGCGGTTGGCGACCGAGACGAACGCCCTTCCCTTGGTGGGCAGCGAGCCGTAGGCGGCGGCCTGCGACTTGGCGTAGGCGGTGCCGAAGAACTCGTCGATGCCCATGACCTCGCCGGTCGAGCGCATCTCGGGGCCGAGCACGGTGTCGACGCCCCTGAACCGGTTGAACGGCAGCACGGCCTCCTTGACCGCGATGGGCGCGTCGAGCGGCAGGGTGCCGCCGTCGCCCTCCGCCGGGAGCATGCCCTCGGCGCGCAGCTCGGCCACGGTGGCGCCCATCATCACCCTGGCCGCCGCCTTGGCCAGCGGGACCGCGGTCGCCTTGGAGACGAACGGCACCGTACGGCTGGCCCTGGGGTTGGCCTCCAGGACGTACAGGATGTTGGCCGACAGGGCGTACTGCACGTTCAGCAGGCCCCGCACGCCCACGCCCCTGGCGATCGCCTCGGTCGCGGCGCGGATGCGCTTGATGTCGTGGCTGCCGAGCGTCATGGGGGGCAGCGAGCAGGCCGAGTCGCCGGAGTGGATGCCGGCTTCCTCGATGTGCTCCATCACGCCGCCGAGGTAGAGCTCCTCGCCGTCGAACAGGGCGTCCACGTCGATCTCGACGGCCTCGTCGAGGAACTTGTCCACCAGGACCGGGTGGTCGCTGGCCGCGCCCGCCCTGGCCATGTAGGTGGACAGCGTGCTGTCGTCGTAGACGATGGCCATGCCCGCGCCGCCGAGGACGTAGGAGGGCCGGACCAGCACCGGGTAGCCGATCTCCTCGGCGATCTCCAGCGCCTCCTCGACCGTGACGGCGGTGCCGTGCTTGGGCGCGGGCAGCCCGGCCTCGGCCAGGACCCGGCCGAACGCGCCGCGCTCCTCGGCGAGGTGGATCGACTCGGGCGAGGTGCCGACGATCGGCACCCCGGCGTCCTTGAGCGCCTGGGCCAGGCCGAGCGGGGTCTGGCCGCCGAGCTGGACGATGACGCCCGCGACGGGGCCGCTCTGCTGCTCGGCGTGGACGACCTCCAGGACGTCCTCCAGGGTGAGCGGCTCGAAGTAGAGCCGGTCGGAGGTGTCGTAGTCGGTCGAGACGGTCTCCGGGTTGCAGTTGACCATGACGGTCTCGTATCCGGCGGCCGAAAGCTCGAAGGAGGCGTGCACGCAGGCGTAGTCGAACTCGATGCCCTGGCCGATGCGGTTGGGCCCGGAGCCGAGGATGAGGACCTTGGGGCGATCGCCCTGCGGGACCTCGGTCTCCTCGTCGTAGGTGGAGTAGAGGTAGGGGGTCTGGGCGGCGAACTCGGCCGCGCAGGTGTCCACGGTGTTGTAGACGGGCCGTACGCCCAGCGCGTGCCGCAGGGCGCGGATCCCGGGCTCGTCGGCTCCGCGCAGCTCGGCGATCTGCGTGTCGCTGAAGCCGTACCGCTTGGCCCTGACGAGGATCTCGGCGGTGAGGTCCTCCGCCTGGCGCACCTCGGCGGCGATCTCGTCGATCGCGTAGAGCTGGTCGAGGAACCACGGGTCGACCGCGGTCGCCTCGAACAGCTCCTCGGCCGTGGCGCCCGCGCGGATGGCCTGCTGCATGGTCCGCAGCCTGCCGTCGTGCGGCGTACGGCAGGCGGTCAGCAGCGCGTCCTTGTCGCCGGGCTCCCCGGCCCAGGTGAAGGTCGACTCCTTCTTCTCCAGGGACCGCAGGGCCTTCTGCAGGGCCTCGGGGAAGGACCTGCCGATGGCCATGGCCTCGCCGACCGACTTCATGTGGGTCGTCAGGGTCTGGTCGGCCCCGGCGAACTTCTCGAAGGCGAAGCGCGGCACCTTGACCACGATGTAGTCGAGCGAGGGCTCGAAGGAGGCCGGGGTCTCCCTGGTGATGTCGTTGGGGATCTCGTCCAGGGTGTAGCCGACGGCCAGCTTGGCGGCGATCTTGGCGATCGGGAAGCCGGTGGCCTTGGAGGCCAGGGCGCTGGAGCGGGAGACGCGGGGGTTCATCTCGATGACGATCATGCGCCCGGTGGCCGGGTTCACCGCGAACTGGATGTTGCAGCCGCCGGTGTCGACGCCGACCTCGCGGATGACCGCGATGGCGACGTCGCGCATGTTCTGGTACTCGCGGTCGGTGAGGGTCAGCGCGGGGGCCACGGTGACGCTGTCGCCGGTGTGCACGCCCATCGGGTCGAGGTTCTCGATGGAGCAGACGATGACGACGTTGTCCGCCTTGTCGCGCATGACCTCCAGCTCGTACTCCTTCCAGCCGAGGATGGACTCCTCGAGGAGCACCTCGGTCGTCGGGGAGGCGTCCAGGCCGGCGCCGGCGATCCTGCGCAGGCCCTCCTCGTCGTGGGCGAAGCCGGAGCCGACGCCGCCCATGGTGAAGGAGGGCCGCACGACCAGCGGGTAGCCGAGCTCGCCCGCGGCGGCCAGGCACTCGTCCATGGTGTGGCAGACGAACGAGCGGGCCGACTCGGCGTTGAGACCGTGCTCGGCGGCGACCTTGGTCACGATGTCCTTGAACATCTCGCGGTTCTCGCCCGCCTGGATGGCGTCCACGTCCGCGCCGATCAGCTCGACCTCGTACTTGGCCAGGACACCGGCCTCGTGCAGGGCGATCGCGGTGTTGAGCGCGGTCTGGCCGCCCAGGGTGGGCAGCAGCGCGTCGGGGCGCTCCTTGGCGATGATCTTCTCGACGATCTCCGGGGTGATCGGCTCGACGTAGGTCGCGTCGGCGAACTCGGGGTCCGTCATGATCGTGGCCGGGTTGCTGTTGACGAGGATCACGCGGAAGCCCTCGGCGCGCAGCACGCGGCAGGCCTGGGTGCCCGAGTAGTCGAACTCGCAGGCCTGCCCGATCACGATCGGCCCCGAGCCGATCACCATGACCGACTGGATGTCCGTACGCTTAGGCACCCTTGTTCCCCCTCGTCGTGTTCCCTGTCTCTTCCTGCGTCGCTTCCATCAGGGCGCAGAAGCGGTCGAACAGCCCGGCGGAGTCGTGCGGGCCCGCCGCGGCCTCCGGGTGGTACTGGACGCTGAAGGCCGGCCTGTCGATCAGCCGCAGTCCCTCGACGCAGTCGTCGTTGAGGTTGACGTGGCTGACCTCCGCCGGGCCGTACGGCGTGTCGAAGGAGCCGTCGAGCGGGGCCCGTACGGCGAAGCCGTGGTTGTGCGCGGAGATCTCCACCTTGCCGGTGCGGCGGTCCTGGACGGGCTGGTTGACCCCGCGGTGGCCGTAGCGCAGCTTGTAGGTGCCGAGCCCGAGGGCGCGGCCGAAGATCTGGTTGCCGAAGCAGATGCCGAAGAACGGCTTGCCCGCCTCCAGGACGCCGCGCAGCGCCTCGACCTGGTGGTCGGCGGTGGCCGGGTCGCCGGGGCCGTTGGAGAAGAACACCCCGTCGGGGTTGAGGGCGAGGATGTCCTCGGCGGTGCTGGAGGCGGGCAGGACGTGCACCTCGCAGCCGCGCTCGGCCATCCGGTGCGGGGTCATCGCCTTGATGCCGAGGTCGACGGCGGCGACCGTGAAGCGCTTGGCCCCGACCGCAGGCACCACGTACGGCTGGGCGGTCGAGACGGCCTCGGCGAGGTCGGCGCCCTCCATGGCGGGGCTGTTCCTGACCCGGGCGAGGAGCTCCTCCACCGGCGCGAGGGCCTCGCCGGAGAAGACGCCCGCGCGCATGGCGCCGCGTTCGCGCAGGTGACGGGTGAGGGCGCGGGTGCCGGGGATGGCGATGCCGACGACACCCTGGTCCCTCAGGTAGTCGTCGAGGGAGCGCCTCGAACGCCAGTTTGAGGGGATGCGGGCGGGTTCGCGGACCACGTAGCCGGAGACCCAGACGCGCGAGGACTCGGGGTCCTCGTCGTTGACCCCCGTGTTGCCGATGTGCGGCGCGGTCATCGCGACGATCTGGCGGTGGTAGGAGGGGTCGGTGAGCGTCTCCTGGTAGCCGGTCATCCCGGTGTTGAAGACCATCTCGCCGAAGGTCTCACCTTGGGCCCCGTAGGGGGTCCCGTGGAAGACGCGGCCGTCTTCCAGCACTAGCACTGCGGTCACTCGAACACCCCGATCATCTCGGTCATTGCTCCGCAAAGTATGAAATATCTGGCGCACCTGAGAGGTGTCTCTCCATGATGTGGGACGGCCTCGCGCCACCCGCGGCGACACCCTGCGGCTGCGGGGTCGCGACGGCGCCCTGACGCCGCCGGGGCGACGCCGGGACGGCACAGCCGTACGGCAGGCCCGCTCGGGCCGGGCCTCACGCGATCTTTCCGTCCAGGACGGTCGGCCTGCCGCGCAGGAAGGTCGCCACGACCCTGCCGGGCAGGCTCCTGCCCTGGTAGGGGGTGTTGCGGCTCTTGGAGGCGTATCCGGCCGGGTCGACCTCGGCGCGCGCGGCCGGGTCGTAGAGGGTGACGTTGGCCGGGGCCCCCACCTCGATCGGCCCGCCGTGCTCGGCCACCCGGCCGATCCTGGCCGGGGCGGACGACATGCGCTCGGCCACACCCGCCCAGTCGAGCAGCCCGGTCTCGACCATGGCCTCCTGCACGACGGACAGCGCGGTCTCCAGGCCGATCATGCCCATGGCCGCGGCGGCCCACTCGGTCTCCTTGTCCTCCACCGGGTGCGGGGCGTGGTCGGTGGCGACGCAGTCGATCGTGCCGTCGGCCAGGCCCGCGCGCAGCGCCTCGACGTCGGCGCGGGTGCGCAGCGGCGGGTTCACCTTGTAGATGGGGTTGTAGGAGCCGACCGGGGAGTCCTCGACGAGGTCGTCGGTCAGGAGCAGGTGGTGCGGGGTCACCTCGGCGGTGACGTCCCAGCCCTTCGACTTGGCCCAGCGGACGATCTCGACCGAGCCCGCGGTGGACAGGTGGCACACGTGCAGGCGTGAGCCGACGTGCGCGGCGAGCAGGCAGTCGCGGGCGATGATCGCCTCCTCGGCGACCGCGGGCCAGCCGGTCAGCCCGAGCCTGCCGGAGACCGCGCCCTCGTTCATCTGCGCGTCCTTGGTCAGGCGCGGCTCCTGGGCGTGCTGGGCGACCACGCCGTCGAAGGCCTTGACGTACTCCAGGGCGCGGCGCATGAGCACCGCGTCGGAGACGCACCTGCCGTCGTCGGAGAAGACGCGCACCCGCGCGGCCGAGTCGGCCATCGCGCCGAGTTCGGCCAGGCGCTCGCCGTCGAGCCCGACGGTGACGGCGCCGACCGGGCGCACGTCGCAGTGGCCCGCCTCCTGGCCGAGACGCCAGACCTGCTCGACGACGCCCGCGGTGTCGGCGACCGGGTCGGTGTTGGCCATGGCGTGCACGGCGGTGTAACCGCCGAGCGCGGCGGCGCGGGTGCCGCTCTCCACGGTCTCGGCGTCCTCGCGGCCCGGCTCGCGCAGGTGGGTGTGCAGGTCGACCAGGCCGGGCAGCGCGATGAGCCCGGTGGCGTCGACCGTCTCGTCCCCGCTCAGGTCCTGGCCGATCTCGGCGAAGACTCCGTCGCGGATCAGGATGTCGGCGGGCTCTCCGCCGAGGATCCTGGCGCCCTTGATGACGATGGTCTTCACTGGATCTCTCCTCCGAGGTCGGCGCCGCCGAGCAGCAGGTAAAGGACGGCCATGCGGGTGGTCACACCGTTGGTGACCTGTTCGACGATCGTCGAGCGGGGCGAGTCGGCCACCTCAGCCGCGATCTCCATGCCCCGGTTCATCGGGCCCGGGTGCATCACGATGGCCTCGTCGTGCAGCCGGGCGACGCGCTCGCGGTCGAGGCCGTAGCGGCGGCTGTACTCCCGCTCGGTGGGGAAGAAAGCGGCGTTCATCCGCTCGCGCTGCACGCGCAGCATCATCACCACGTCGGACTTGGGCAGCACGGCGTCGAGGTCGTAGGAGACCTCACAGGGCCAGGATCCGACGCTCACCGGCAGCAGGGTCGGCGGGGCGACCAGGGTCACCTCTGCGCCGAGCGTGGCCAGCAGGAGCACGTTGGAGCGGGCGACCCTGCTGTGCAGGACGTCGCCGACGATGGTGACCTTCCTGCCGTCGAGCGAGCCGAGGCGGCGGCGCATGGTGAAGGCGTCGAGCAGGGCCTGGGTCGGGTGCTCGTGGGTGCCGTCCCCGGCGTTGACGACGCTGCCGCGCACCCAGTTCGCCAGGCGGTGCGGGGCGCCCGAGGCGCCGTGCCTGATGACGACGGCGTCGGCGCCCATGGCCTCCAGGGTGAGCGCGGTGTCCTTCAGCGACTCCCCCTTGGAGACGCTCGACCCCTTGGCGGAGAAGTTGATGACGTCGGCGGACAGGCGCTTGGCCGCGGCCTCGAAGGAGATGCGGGTGCGGGTGGAGTCCTCGAAGAAGAGGTTGACCACCGTACGGCCACGCAGGGTCGGCAGCTTCTTGATGGAACGTTCCGAGATCTTCGCCAGTTCGTCGGCGGTGTCCAGGATCAGCAGGGCGTCGTCACGGCTCAGGTCGGCCGCCGAGATCAGGTGCCGCTTCACTTGTCGTCTTCCTTCAGCAGCAGGACGGCGTCGCGGCCGTCGTTCTCCTCCAGGTAGACCTTGACGATCTCGGACTTGGAGGTCGGGAGGTTCTTGCCCACGTAGTCGGCCCTGATCGGCAGTTCCCTGTGGCCCCGGTCCACCAGGGCGGCGAGCTGGACGGCCTGCGGACGGCCCAGGTCGTTGAGGGCGTCGAGGGCGGAGCGGACGGTGCGGCCCGAGTAGAGGACGTCGTCGACGAGGACGACGATCCTGCCGTCGATGCCGTCGGCGGGCACCTCGGTGCGGCCGAGCGCGCGGGCGGGCCGCAGGCGCAGGTCGTCGCGGTACATGGTGACGTCGAGGGACCCGACCGGCACGGAACGGCCTTCGAACTGCCTGATGTAGCCGGCCAGGCGGCGGGCCAGGTGAACGCCCCTGGTGGGGATCCCCAGCAGGACGATGTCCTCGGCACCCTTGGTGCGTTCGAGGATCTCGTGGGAGATGCGGATCAGCGCGCGATTGATGTCGGGTCCTTCGAGGACCGCGTGCGCGCCACCGCGGGCATGCGAAACGGCATCAGCCAATGCGAACACCACCTTTCCCGCCTCACGGGACGGGTCTTAAAGGAAGCTGACGTCCTCACGTTAGCAGCCGCCCGGCGATGCTCCTGAAGCACCCCCTTGACCCTCCAACCACAACAAACCACACATACAGCCCATATGCCTACAATCCGGATATTTCATGGTATTGATCAACATCTCTGGATGGACGAAGATCTACCTCCCTAGCTTGGCAAAACCCGACAAAGTGCCATTAAAATCCTTCGGGTCATCGTCAGCCACCGGGGAATCGAGAACCATGGGCTTGTCCGCTCGCGAAAAGCGCGCCCTCGACGGGATCGCCGACCGGATCTACAGCGAGGACCCCCTCCTGGCCGAGACGCTGTCGTCGTTCGCGACCGGCGCGGTCACCGCCGAGCCCCTGCCCGCCCGCCGCGGCGCCTTCCCCGGCGTCCTGATCCCCGTCGCCCTGCTGGCCGCGATCATGGCGATCATGGCCGTGCTGCTTCCCCCGATCTCGGGTTCGGCCGCCGAGGTCGCCCCCTCCCCCACCCACGCGCTGACCCGCGGCTGACCTCCGGCTCCGCGCGCCGTCCGCCCTGGTAGGACGGGTTTCACACCTTTCCCCGTTGGGGACCCCATTGGTTATCGGCACCCGAAACGGGCAGTGCGGGGGATGCGTGCCAGGGGGCGTGGGATGGGAGATTCCTTCGGCGACCGTCCGCGAGGGCGCACCGCCGCAGAAGAAGGAGTGATCCGCGACGAGGCGGCCGAGGAGATCGCCGGGGAACACGGCAAACTCGGCCTTCCCGCGGCCATCGCCCTGATCGTGGGCAACATCGTGGGCACGGGCGTGTTCCTGCTGCCCGCCTCGCTGGCCGCCTACGGCACCGTCAGCATCCTGGCCATGGCCCTGGTCTCGATCGGCGCCGTCGCGCTCGCCGTGGTGTTCGGCAGGCTCGGCGCGCGCCTGCCGGAGGGCGGCGGGCCGTACGCCTACGCCAAGGACGCCTTCGGTGAGTTCTCCGGCTTCTGGAACGCCTGGTCGTTCTGGCTGACCGCCTGGATCGGCAACGCCGCCATCGCCGTCGTCTGGGTCAACTACGTCGGCTACTTCCTGCGCTGGGACTCCCCCGCCGCCCGGATCGCCCTGGCGCTCGTCGCCCTGTGGGTCCCCGCGCTGATCAACCTGAGCGGCGTGCGGAACATCGGCGTCTTCGCGCTGGTCACCACGGTGCTGAAGTTCGTCCCGCTGGTCTTCGTCGCGGTGGTCGGCCTGTTCTTCATGCGGGGAGCCGACTTCGGCCCCTTCGTGGCGACCGGCGGCTCCTGGATCGCGGCCCTGTCCACCGCGGGCGCGCTGGCGCTGTTCATCTACTCGGGCGTGGAGAGCGTCACCATCGTCGCGGAGAAGGTCAGGGACCCGGCCCGCAACATCGGCAGGGCCAGCGTCTACGGCGTGCTGATCTGCGCCGCGATGTACATGCTCAGCACGGTCGCCGTCTTCGGCCTCGTCCCGCACCAGGCGCTCGTCGGCTCCACCGCCCCCTTCGCCGACGCGATCAACGCCATGTTCGGCGGGAGCGTCGGCGGCGGCGTCATGGCCGCCTGCGCGATCGTCTCCGGCATCGGCGCCATCAACGGCTGGACCATGCTCGTGGCGGAGATGCCGATGGCCGCCGCCAGGGACGGCCTGTTCCCCTCCGTCTTCGCCCGGCGGTCGCGCCGCGGCGCCCCTTGGGTCGGCATCGTCGCCGGGACCGCGCTGACCTCGCTGGTCGTGTTCTACAACTATCTCGGCTCGGAGGGCGGCTTCGACAGGATCCTGCTCATCGCCACCTTCACCACCGTCATCCCCTACTTCTTCTCCGCCTGCGCCCAGCTGTTCTGGCTGGTCACCGGGGCTCGCGAGGTCAAGGGGGCCAGGCTCGGCCGCGACCTGGCCGTGACCGCCCTCGCCGTCCTGTTCGCCTTCTGGATGGCGTACGGCGCCGGCACCCAGGCCGTCTTCGTCGGATTCCTGATGCTCCTGGTGGGCATCCCCGTCTACATCTGGACCAAGGCCAGACGCGGCGAGTACGGCCCGGGAGGTGAGGCCGCCGTACCGGCGGCCGGGCACGACCGTTGACCGACCGGCCATCACGAGGCCAGCACGGAGGAAGAGAGATGACCTTTCACGTCGACTCCGAAGTCGGGCGGCTCCACCGGGTCCTGCTCCACAGGCCCGAGCTGTCCCTGAAGCGGCTCACCCCGTCGAACAAGGACGACTTCCTCTTCGACGACGTGCTGTGGGTGCAGCGCGCGGTCGAGGAACACGAGGAGTTCCAGCGGGTGCTGCACGGACACGGGGTCGCCGTCCACCTCCTCGGCGACCTGCTGCGCGAGACGATCGACATCCCCGAGGCCCGCAAGTACATCCTCGACCACGTCATCGAGGAGCGTTTCTTCGGCCCCATGGCCGTGGACGCCCTGCGCAACGCGCTGGACGCCATGCACTCCGACGACCTGCAGCTCTACCTCACCGGCGGGATCACCAAGCAGGAACTCGTCGAACGGGGCACCGACCCCAAGAGCCTGGCCTTCCACACCCTCGGCCCCGACGACTTCGTCCTGCCCCCGCTGCCCAACCACCTGTTCACCCGCGACACCTCCTGCTGGATCTACGACGGCGTCTCCGTCAACGCGATGCGCAAGAAGGCCCGCCAGCGCGAGACCGTGAACTACGAGGCGATCTACCGTTTCCACCCGATGTTCGCCCCGGGCTTCGACAGGCCGCAGGAGGGCGGCTTCAACCTGTGGATGCCGGGCATGGCCGCCGCGCCCGCGACCATCGAGGGCGGCGACGTGCTGGTGCTGGGCCGCGGGGCCGTACTGGTCGGGATGAGCGAGCGCACGCAGCCGCAGGCGGTCGAGATGCTCGCGCGCAGCCTGTTCGCCAAGGGCGGCGCGAAACGGATCGTGGCCCTGAACATGCCGAAGGCACGGGCGTTCATGCACCTGGACACCGTGATGACCAGCGTGGACGTCGGGGTGTTCGTCAAGTTCGCCGGGCTCGGGATGCTGCCCTCCTACACCGTCGAACCCGGCGACACGGAGAAGGAACTCAAGATCACCGATCACGCGCCCGAGGACATGCACCGGGCCATCGCCCGCGCCATGGACCTGGACGAGATCAGGATCCTCACCCCGACGCAGGACGTCTACGCGGCCGAGCGGGAGCAGTGGGACGACGGCTGCAACGTGCTGGCGATCAGTCCCGGCGTGGTCATCGCCTACGAGCGCAACACCACCACCAACAACTACCTGCGCGCCAACGGCGTCGAGGTGACCACCATCAGGGGCAGTGAGCTCGGCAGGGGCCGCGGCGGTCCCCGGTGCATGAGCTGCCCCCTCGAACGCGACGGCATCTGACCTCTCACCAGGGACAGGCACATGGCATTCAACCTGCGCAACCGCAGCTTCCTCAAGGAGCTCGACTTCACCCCCGAGGAGTTCGGGTTCCTCCTCACCCTCGCTGCCGACCTCAAGGCGGCCAAGTACGCGGGCACCGAGAGGCCGCGCCTGAGAGGTAGGAACATCGCCCTGATCTTCGAGAAGACCTCGACCCGCACCCGGTGCGCCTTCGAGGTCGGCGCGCACGACCAGGGCGCGCACGTCACCTACCTCGACCCCTCCGGTTCCCAGATGGGCCACAAGGAGTCGGTGCGGGACACCGCGCGGGTGCTCGGCCGGATGTTCGACGGCATCGAGTACCGCGGCAGCAGGCAGGCCTACGCCGAGGAACTGGCCGCCTACTCGGGCGTCCCCGTCTGGAACGGCCTCACCGACGAGTGGCACCCCACCCAGATGCTCGCCGACCTGCTCACCATGCGGGAGCACAGCGACAAGCCCCTGCGCGAGATCTCCTACGCCTACCTGGGCGACGCCCGCAACAACATGGGCCACTCGCTGCTGGTCACCGGCGCGCTGATGGGGATGGACGTGCGGATCGTGGCCCCCAGGCAGCTGTGGCCGGAGGAGACGGGGGTCGCCGGGCCCGCCAGGGACCTCGCCGAGGCGACCGGCGCCAGGATCACCGTCACCGACGAGGTCGCCGAGGGCGTCAGGGGCGTGGACTTCCTCTACACCGACGTGTGGGTGTCCATGGGTGAGCCGGACGAGGTGTGGGACCAGCGCGTCAAGCTGCTCATGCCGTACCAGGTGAACGCCTCGGTCGTCGAGGCGACCGGCAACCCCAGGGTGAGGTTCATGCACTGCCTGCCCGCCTTCCACGACCGGGAGACGAAGGTCGGCGAGGAGTTGTTCGAGAAGACCGGCCACGACGCCCTCGAGGTCACCGACGAGGTCTTCGAGTCCCCGCTGTCGATCGTCTTCGACCAGGCGGAGAACCGGCTGCACACGATCAAGGCCGTCATGGTCGCCACCCTGGGAGACTGAGGATGCGCGTCCTGGCCGCCCTGGGGGGCAACGCGCTGCTGCGCAGGGGGCAGAGCCCCGACGCGCTGCCCCAGCGGGAGAACGTCCGGATCGCCGCCGCCTCGCTGGCCCGGCTCGCGGAACGGCACGAGCTGATCATCACGCACGGGAACGGCCCCCAGGTCGGCGTGCTGGCGCTGGAGAGCGCCAACGACCCCAACCTGGCCAGGCCGTACCCCCTGGACACCATCGGCGCCGAGACCCAGGGCATGATCGGATACTGGATGCTGCAGGCCCTGCAGAACGCGCTGCCGGGGCGGCAGGTGGCCGCCACGGTCAACCAGACGCTCGTCTCGGCGGTCGACCCCGCCTTCGACGACCCGACGAAGTTCGTCGGCCAGGTCTACGAGCGGGCGGAGGCGGAGAGACTGGCCGAGGAGTACGGCTGGACCGTCAAGCCGGACGGACGGCACTGGCGCAGGGTCGTGCCCTCCCCCGCCCCGCAGCGGGTCGTGGAGACCCGGCTGCTGCGCCGCCTGGTCCGCGACGGCGTCGTGGCGATCTGCGCGGGCGGTGGCGGGATACCGGTGATCCGCAACGACCGGGGACAGCTCCAGGGGGTCGAGGCGGTCATCGACAAGGACCTGACCGCCTCCGTGCTGGCCGAGGCCCTCGAAGCCGACGTCCTGATGATCCTCACCGACGTGCCGCGGGTCGCCAGGCACTTCGGCACCCCGCGGCAGGAGGAGATCACCCACACCACTCCCCACCAGCTGCGCGCAGAACGGTTCCCTGCGGGCTCCATGGGCCCCAAGGTCGAGGCCGCCTGCCGGTTCGTCGAGACCACCGGCGACATGGCCGCGATCGGCAGGCTGGACGAGGCGGAGCTGATCCTTGAGGGCGAGGCGGGCACCATCGTCACCCCCAACGCCACCTGGCCGCTGGCCAGCACCCTTTGACCTGTCTCTTCGAGGAGGGCGTCACGTGGACTCCGTGGTACGGCTGCTGCGCACCAAACCCACCGAGCAGATCGTCGCCGAGGGCGGTCACGGCGAGGGCGGCGAGCTGCGCCGGACCATGACCCTGTGGCAGCTCACCCTCTTCAGCGTCGGCGCCACACTCGGCACCGGCATCTTCGTCATCCTCGGCCAGGCCGTGCCGAAGGCGGGCCCCGCCGTGGTCGTCTCCTTCGCCCTGGCCGCCGTCACGGCCCTGTTCTCCGCGCTGTCCTACGCCGAGCTGGCCGGGACCATCCCGGTCTCCGGCTCCTCCTACTCCTACGCCTACGCGACGCTGGGCGAGCTGGTCGCCTGGGTGTGCGGCTGGTGCCTGATGCTGGAGTACGCCGTCTCCGTCGCGGCGGTCGCGGTCGGCTGGGGCGAGTACCTCAACCACTTCCTCCGTGACCTGTTCGGCTGGCAGCTGCCCGCCGCCGTCACCCACTCCCCCGGCGACCAGGGAGGGGTGGTCAACGTCACCGCGGTCCTGATCGTCCTGCTGGCCACCTGGCTGCTGCTGCGCGGCGCCTCGGAGAGCGCGGCCGCGAACGCGGTCTTCGTGCTGATCAAGATCGCGGTGCTGGCGTTCTTCTGCGTCGTGGCCTTCACCGCCTTCGAGAGCGGCAACCTGACCCCCTTCGCCCCGCTGGGCGTCGCCGGGATCACCGCCGCCGCCTCGCAGGTCTTCTTCTCCTACATCGGCTTCGACGCCGCCTCGACCGCCGGTGAGGAGGCGAGGAACCCCAAGCGCGACCTGCCGCTGGCGATCCTGCTGTCCCTGCTCATCGTCACGGTCGTCTACGTACTGGTCGCGCTGACCGCCGTCGGCGCCATGCCGTGGCAGCGGTTCGACCCGGACACGACCGAGGCCAGTCTCGCCCTGATCGCCGACCGCGCGACCGGCTCGACCTGGGCGGGCCTGATCATCTCCTTCGGCGCGGTCATCGCCATCGCCAGCGTCGTGCTGACCGTGCTGTACGGCCAGACCCGCATCCTGTTCGCGATGTCCCGCGACGGCCTGCTGCCGAGGATCTTCGAACGGATCGATCCGCGCCGCCAGGTCCCGGTCGCGAACACGATCATCGTCGCCGCATTCGTCTCCCTGCTGGCCGGGTTCATCCCGCTCGGCCAGCTCGCCGAAGCCACCAGCATCGGGACCCTGTTCGCCTTCGCCATCGTCAACGTCGGCGTGCTGGTGCTGCGCTACACCCGGCCGGACCTGCCGCGCAGCTTCAGGACCCCGTTCTTCCCGCTGACACCGGTCCTCGGGGTGATCTTCTGCGTGGTGGTGATGCTGGGGCTCGCCGGGGTCACCTGGCTCGCCTTCGCGATCTGGATGACCGTCGGCCTGCTCGCCTACTTCCTGTACGGCTACCGCCACTCACGCCTCAGCAGGAGCGTCCGATGAAGATCGAGCACATCCTCGCCGGATTCGTCCCCGGTGGCCGGGGCCAGGACGGGCTGACGCTGGCCGTACTGCTGGCCCGGCGGGCCGGGGCCCGGCTGACCGTCGCCCACGTCCACGTGCCCACCTGGCCGACCCCGGGACCGGGGAAGATCGACGCCGAGTGGCGCGCCTACGTGGCCGCGCAGGCGCAGACCGTCCTGGAGCAGGCCCGCGAGCTGCTGGCCGACGTGCGGGACGTGCCGGTCGACTTCGTCTCCCACGGCCACCGGGGCAGCGGCAGGGGGCTGGTCCAGCTCGCCGGGCGGCTGGAGGCCGACGCGGTGGTCATCGGCCCCGCCCCCGGCGGCGGTAAGGGCCGCATCCGGGTCGGCAGCACCGCCGACCAGCTCCTGCACACCTCCCCCGTGCCCGTCGCCCTCGCGCCCCGCGGGTACGCCGAGAGCCATCCGCCGACCCTGCGGAGGCTGACCGTGGCCTACCGCCGCGACCCCGCCTCCGACGAGGCCGTACGGCAGGCCTTCGAGCTGGCCGGGCGGATGGACGTCCCGCTGCGCCTGGTCACCCTCGTGCTGGGCGGGGGACGGCGGGGCAGGGTCGAGGCCGAGATGCTCGGCAGGATCAGGGAGAAGGTCACCGCCGACCTCGACGAGATCGTCCGGGGGCACGACGACGTCCGGGTCGACGTGGAGGTGCTTGAGGGCAGGGACGTGGCCGCCGCGCTGGCGGGCACCGACTGCGAGGGGGCGATGTTGATCTGTGCCTCCAGCGAGACCGGGCCCCTGCGGCGGGTCTTCCCCGGCGACGTCTCGCTGAAGATCATACGTTCGGCCCCCTGTCCGGTGATGATGGTGCCCAGGAGTCCCGCCGGGAAGCGAGGGTCCGCCGGACGGCGCGGGAAACGGTGATGATTCACTATCCGCCATGGGACAAGCACGGCGTTTGAGGCGGACCACATCGGATCGGATTCGACATCTTTTTTCCAATCAGCTTGACCTTAGGCGCCCACAGCTTTACCGTCACTGTCCGTAACCACACCTCGCGGCGTTATCGGGTAAACCCCGACGCATCAGTCACCGAAGGTGCCTACCCCAGGCCAACCCGGTGGTTGGGGCATAAGTTGCGAGGGAGGACAATCAACTGAAAGCAGTACATAACCGAGCCGGGGGGCCACACGATGCCGTCTGAATACGCCAAGTCGCTGGGTGCAAGACTCCGCGCGATTCGCACTCAGCAGGGCCTGTCCCTGCACGGAGTCGAAGAGAAGTCCCGCGGTCGTTGGAAGGCCGTTGTCGTCGGCTCCTACGAGCGTGGGGACCGTGCGGTCACGGTGCAGAAGCTGGCCGAGCTGGCCGACTTCTACGGGGTTCCGGTCAATGAGCTCCTGCCCGGGGGCAGCGCGCCGAGCCCTCTTGGCCCCACGCCGAAGCTTGTGATCGACCTTGAGCGTCTTGCCCAGCTGCCCAAGGAGAAGGCGGGTGCGCTGGCTCGTTACGCCGCCACCATCCAGAGCCAGCGTGGTGACTACAACGGCAAGGTGCTGTCCATCCGTCAGGAGGACCTGCGCTCCCTGGCCGTGATCTACGACAAGTCCCCCAGTGAGCTCACCGAGGAACTCATCACCTGGGGTGTGCTCGACCCCGAGGCCCGCAGGGCCGTCGAGTCCTTCTGACGACCCGTCCGGTCGCGGGCACGCGCGGCTGGGCGTGCCCGCGAGCCGTGGTCTTCCTCTCTCGTTAGAACATGGCCCGCACGCCGCCACGGATCACCATCGCTGTGGTAGGAAAAGGCAAACATGGCATTTAACGAGATGTGGTGGACATGGCCCGGGGAGAGGATCGTCACGATCACTCTCGACCGCGCCCTGAAGGCCGTCTCGCCTCACTCAAGGCGGCCCTGGGCTCGACCAAGACCCGGGCGTTCCTGCGGCTGCTGACCTCCGTCGGGGCGACCAGGACCCAGGAGACGCTCAGGCTGCTGCCGTTCGTCGTCATGGCCCTGGTCGCGCTGATCGACTTCGGCTCCGGGCCGACCTCCGGGCTGCTGCCGCTGCTCGCCCTCGGCCCCGCCTTCGCCAGCGTGGCCTGCGGCCTGGCCAGGACCACGATCTCCGGCCTCATCGCGCTGGCCCTGTGCGTGGCGCTCGGCGTCTACAACGACATCCTGTGGACGCCCCGCACCAACATCACCATGGCCGCCATCCTCGGTGTCACGGTGGCCAGCGTGCTGGCCAGCGCGGGACGCCTGCGGCACGAGCGTCAGCTCGCCGACGTCCGCTCCGTCGCGGAGGCCGCCCAGCGGGTGCTGCTGCGACCGGTCCCGCGCCGCGCCGGGCCGGGGATCGGCGTGGCCGTCTCCTACACCTCCGCCACGGCCGAGGCCCGCATCGGCGGCGACCTGTACGAGGTGGTGACCACCCCGCACGGGGTGCGCATCATCGTGGGAGACGTCCAGGGAAAGGGCCTGGAGGCCGTGGAGACCGCCGCCGTGGTGCTCGGCGCCTTCAGGGAGGCCGCCCACGACGAGGCCAAGCTGCAGGGCGTCGTGGCCCGCCTGGAGAACGCGCTGTCGCGGGAGCTGTCGGGCGAGCAGTTCGTCACCGCCGTACTCGCCGAGATCACCGACCTGACCGATCTCGGCGAGGCTCAGGAGGGCACCTCCATCACCGTCATCAACTGCGGTCATCCGCCGCCCATGGTGCTGGCGGCCGACGGCAGCCGTTCCTTCGCCGACCCGCCCGACGAGGCCCTTCCGCTGGGCATGGCGTCGTTGAAGGGGGCCGAGGCCGTGCCGTACCAGATCGGCTTCGAACCCGGTGACCAGGTGCTCTTCTACACCGACGGGGTCATCGAGGCGCGCGACGGAACGGGCCGGTTCTATCCGCTGGCCGACAGGGCGCACCTGCTGAACGGCTCCGACCCGCAGCTGGCCCTCGACGCGCTACGCGCCGACCTGCTGCGTCACGTGGGCAAGCCGCTGAACGACGACGCCGCCATGCTCCTGCTGCGCCACCGCGCCGCCCGCCCGCTGGCCTCATCGGCGGCCTAGAGCCGCTAGCCGGCCAGGGGGACGCGGGCCGGGAGGGTGGTCTGGGCGGGCAGGCCCAGGAGGGTCTCCACCGTGACGACGAACCGCTCGGCCTCGGAGATCAGCTCCTCGGCGTCCCTCGCCGAGACCATGCGGGTCATGCCCGCCTCGGCGGCGGCCCGTTTGGTCGCGCTGGTCTCGAAGTAGGGGGCCCACTCGGCCAGCCTGGGCTCGGCCTCGGGCAGCAGCTCCCAGGCGCTGCGCAGACGGCGCCTGCGGCCGTCCATGGGCCGTGGCCGCGCGGCCAGGATCGCGGCCGCGGCTCTGAGCGCCGCCAGGTGGGCGGCGACGTATCGGGTTGCGGGGGTCCGGGCGGCGCCCGCCTCCTCAAGACAGTCGCGCGCGTCGGCCAGGTGCGCCCGCACCGTGGACGAGAGCCGGGGCCCATCGGAATCGCTGAGCCGAGGGGTCATGTGCTTCAGCCTCCTTGGTCGCAAGCGGCTCCCGGCGAATCCGCCGGTCAGGTCAACACTCGCAGACCCCACCGACAAATCCTCCGGGCGGCCGGACGAGGAGCTTCCCCTCTCCCCGCCCGCCCCGGCCCGGCCGGGCCGCCGTGGCCGACGGTCCCGGAAAGGCCAACCACCCTGGACGTGGACCGCGAGCCCCACGTCATCACATCGAACATAAATTCGATCACTGGTAGTGTCAAGTAAACGCACGAACAAAAGTTCGACACCACCGGGCAGCCTGGAACCATACGAATCACCCACCTCGGAAGAACCGCCGGAGAGTCACCGGTCGCGCGCGGACAAGCCGGGGCGGTCACGGCCAAGGGGTTTCGGACATCCCCGGCTTCCCTCCCTCACCCAGCGGACGCACGGCCGCCTCCATACCCCTTTCCCTGTCGCATTGGCTGATTTATAGGCCTGTGCCTGCTTTAAATGTTCAAGGTGGAGTTTGAGCGTTGTGCGGTTTTCTGCGGCATCTCGGTGGGGCCGGGAGTCGTGGGCGCCGCGCGTTCCGCGTTCCCCACGAGTTCCCCATGACGAGAACACGGCCCGGTGTTCACAGGGCGGGGAAACAGCCGTCAAGACGGGGCCGCCACGGCGCCCTTTCCCGCGCCCCGCGGCGGCCCCGGGAACGACCGTGCCCCCGGCCCTTGAAGGACCGGGGGCACGAAGAACCGTGTTCACTCCGTCAGCGAACGAATCTGCCCCGGACGTGCACCGGGACTCCCGTGCCGAGCATGCCGGGCAGGACCGCGGCGACGTTCATCGGCAGCCGCACACAGCCGTGGGAGGCCGGGGCCAACGGCACCGAGAGTGCGCCGTGCAGGGCGATACCGCCGTTGAAGAAGATCGGGTTGTAGAGCTGACCAAGGTATGACCTGTGCCAGCCGTTCCTGCGCCAGGTCGTCTTGTAGTCGCCCGTCGGCGTGCGGGCGCTGCCGCAGAACTTCTGGGTCTTGCCCTCCCAGGTGGCCGTCTCGCAGTACGGAATCCCGCTGCCCGAGGAGATGTGGCTGATCAGCTTCACCCTGCCGTCCACGTACAGGGTCATCACCTGCTGAGTGAGGTTGACCTCGACCCTGGTCGGCCTGCCGTTGGGCACCAGCACCTTCGGCGACCTGGGGTTCTGTAGAGCGTTCCAGGTCTTCCTGGTCACGGTGCTGGTCGGCGCGATGCCGTTGATCTTCTGGAAGGCCCACAGCGCGGTCAGCGTCGTGCCGCCGTAACGCCCGTCGGCCGTGCCCGGCAGGTAGCCCAGCTCCCGCAGCCTGGTCTGCAGCGCCTTGACCGCGGTCCCCTTCGCCCCGAGCCTCAGCGTCTGGCCGGGGGCGACGAACCCCGGCGCCGCCTGGGCCGTGACCGCGGTCGCCGCGGAGGTGACGACCTGAGCGTTCGCGACACCGGGAGAGGCCAGCAGCATCGCCCCCGCCGTCACCAGGGCGGCCACTCCGAGCCGTCCTCCAACCCCCATCACCATCATCCCCTCCTGTCAGTCAAGCCCGAACAACGGACCATAGCGCACCAACCATCCACTCTCCGGCAACGGTTATGAAGAGGTAATCGATGGTCAACCCGTTTAGAGTGACCGGGTGCCGGAAAAGTTGCATCCCAACATCGAGAAGGTCGCCGCGGCTCTGAGAGAGCACGGCGTCACCGGAGAGATCGTCGTCTTCGACGAGGCGACGCCGACGGCGGCGACCGCCGCGGCGCAGCTCGGCTGCGAGGTCGGCGCCATCGCCAACAGCCTGATCTTCGACGCCGACGACCGGCCGCTCCTGGTGCTGACCAGCGGTGCCCACCGGGTGGACACCGGTCTGGTCGCCGAGAAGGTCGGCGCGGCGCGGGTACGGCGGGCGACCCCCGACTTCGTCCGCGCGGCGACCGGCCAGGTCATCGGCGGCGTCGCCCCGCTGGGACATCCCGCCCCGATCAGGACCCTGGTCGATGTCTGGCTCGACAGGCACGAGGTGGTCTGGGCCGCGGCCGGCCACCCGCACACGGTCTTCCCGACCTCCTTCGCCGAACTCCTGCGCGTCACCGGCGGGACCCCGGTCGAGGTCGAGCGCTGAACGCCAGGCGGACACCCGCCAAACCCTGACGAACCTCTCAGATCCTCATGGTGGTCGTCCTGCTAGGGTGCGTTGCGTGATCGAACTGCGACGGGTCGGCCCCGAGGAGTTCGCCGTGGGCCTCGACGCGGTCCTCGACGTCTACACCGCGGCGATGCTCCCGCCCGCCGACCAGCTCACCGGGCGAAGGGCGATCATGAGAGGCCACGCCTCCTACTCCCGGTTCACCTGCCTGTTCGCCGAACGCGCCGACGGCAGGACGGTCGGCTTCGCCTACGGCTTCCACGGCGAACCCGGCCAGTGGTGGCACGGCGTCGTCCGTCAGGCGATCACCGAGCACGACGGCCAGGCCAGGACCCGCGAGTGGCTCGACGACGCCTTCGAACTCGCCGAGGTCCACGTCCACCCCGACTACCAGGGCAAGGGCGTGGGCCGGGCGATGGTCACCGGCCTGTGCGCGGGGCGCCTGGAGCGCACCGCCGTACTGTCGACCCGTGACCAGGAGACGGCGGCACGTCATCTCTACCGGAGCCTGGGCTTCGGCGACCTGCTGACCGGGTTCGTCTTCCCCGGGGGCCAGGAGCGCTACGCGATCCTGGGCACCCCGCTCCCGCTGGCCCAGTACGTCTAGACCGCCAGCCGGTCGTCCGCCCCGGTCGTGACGTCGAGGGCCTGGAAGACCTCGCGGGTCGCGCTCGACCGGTTGAAGGTGATGAAGTGGATGCCGGGCGCGCCCTCGTCGAGCAGGGTCTGGCACAGCTCGGCGGCGTGCTCGATGCCCAGGTCGCGCACCGCGGCCGGGTCGTGGGCGACGGCCTCGAACCTGGCGGCGACCTCGGGCGGGAACGGCGCGCCGGAGAGCTGCTCGGAACGGGCGATCGTGCTCATCTGGGTGACGGGCATGATGCCGGGGATGATCGGGGTCTCGCATCCACGGGCGGTCACCCGGTCGCGCAGCCTGAGATAGTCCTCCGCGCGGAAGAACATCTGCGTGATCGCGTAGTCGGCGCCCGCCCGGCACTTGCGCACGAAGTGCTCGGTGTCGGCCTCGACGGAGGTGGACCTGGGGTGCTTGTAGGGGAAGGCGGCCACGCCGACGCAGAAGTCGCCGGACTGGCGGATGAGCCTGACCAGCTCCTCGGCGTACTGCACGCCCTCGGGGTGGCGGATCCACTCTCCCGTCACGTCGCCGGGCGGGTCGCCCCGCACGGCGAGAATGTTGCGCACGCCCGCCCCGGCGAACCTGCCGATCAGGTGGCGCAGCTCACGCAGGGAGTGGTTGACGGCGGTGAAGTGGGCGACCGGGGTCAGCGTCGTCTCGTGGGCGAGCCGCTCGACGATCTCCACCGTCCGGTCGCGGGTGCCGCCGCCCGCGCCGTAGGTGACCGAGACGAACGTCGGCCGCAGGGCCTCAAGCTCCCGGATGGCCCGCCAGAGCTGACGCTCCCCCTCGTCCGTCTTCGGTGGGAAGAACTCGAACGAGAACGAACGGCCACCGGCGGCGAGGAGCTCGCGGACGGTGGGCACACGTTCGGGGAAGACTGACGAGCGACCCAGAGCCATGCCCCTAGGGTACTGGCCGCCCGACGGAGCGCCACAACCGTGATCGGTTCAACACCCTTCCTCCTGCCGGGCCCCGGCGGGGACACCGCGGGCATAACCTCGCACCTCCGGGCCGATAATCTCGGGGTATGACCCCTTCCGCGGCTGCTCTCGACACCATCCGTTCCGAAGTGGATCGATCCCTCAGGGAGTTCGTCGACCGGCAGCGCCCCCTGGTCGGCGCGCCCGAACTGGTCCCGCTGCTCACCGCGGCCGAGGAGTTCCTCGCGGGCGGCAAGCGGCTGCGGCCCGCCTTCTGCTACTGGGGCTGGCACGGCGCGGGCGGGGAGGACGATCCGGCGCTGTTCACCGCCGCGGCCTCCCTTGAGCTGCTCCAGGCCAGCGCCCTCGTGCACGACGACGTCATGGACGCCAGCGATCTGCGCAGGGGCATGCCGTCGGCGCACCGCAGGTTCCAGGCGATGCACGAGAAGGCGGGCTGGCGCGGTTCCGCCGGGCAGTTCGGCGAGGGCGCCGCCATCCTGCTCGGCAACCTGCTGCTCATCTGGTCCGGGGAGATGTGGCGCAACAGCGGGCTGCCCGTGGAGTCGCTGGCCGCTGCCCAGCGGATCCACGACCACATGCGCACCGAGCTGATGTGCGGGCAGTACCTCGACCTGCTGGAGCAGGCGCACGAGGAGAACACCTTCGACAGCGCGCTGCGGGTCGCCCTCTTCAAGAGCGGCAAGTACTCCGTCGAGCAGCCGCTCAGGCTCGGCCTGGTGCTGGCCGCGCGGGGCGTCGAGCCGTGGATCGACCGGCTCTGCGAGGAGTACGGCCGCAGCGTCGGCATCGCCTTCCAGCTCCGCGACGACGTCCTCGGCGTGTTCGGCGACCCCGCGGAGACGGGCAAGCCCGCCGGGGACGACCTGCGGGAGGGCAAGCGGACGATGCTCGTCGCCCGTGCCCTGGCCGTGGCCACCCCGCTCCAGGCCAGGACGGTCGAGGAGACGCTCGGCGACCCCGACCTGGACGCCACCGGGGTCGCCAGGCTGCGTCAGATCATCGAGGAGACCGGGGCCCTGGCGGCGTGCGAGAGCATGATCAAGGAATATCTCGACCACGCCCTCGTCTCGCTCGACGGCGCCCCGATCACCCCGCGGTCCCGTACGGCCCTGGCCGATCTGGCCGTGGCCGCGACGTCACGTCGCACCTGAGGCCGGGCCCGGCGTCCACCGGGCCCGGACCGGTCGGATGCGGATCAGGTGAGCCCGGCGGTCAGGCGCCGCCTGAACTCCCCCGCGGCGGCCTTCGGGTCGTCCGCCTCGGTGATGGCCCGCACGACCACGACCCGGCGCACGCCGTACGACATGACCTCGTCGAGGTTGGACAGGTCGACACCGCCGATGCCGAACCAGGGGCGGTCCGTCTCCAGCGCCGCGGCGTGCCTGAGCAGCGCGGGGCCGGGGGCGTGCCTTCCCGGTTTGGTCGGCGTCGGCCAGATGGGACCACAGCAGAAGTAGTCGACTCCCGCTTCGACGGCCGCGGCTGAGGCTTCCTGCGGGGCGTGAGTGGAACGCCCGATGAGGATGTCGTCGCCGAGGATGTCGCGGGCGGCCCGCACCGGCAGGTCGTCCTGTCCGAGGTGGAGCACGTCGGGACGGGCGGCGTGAGCGATGTCGGCCCTGTCGTTGACCGCGAGCAGCTTGCCGTGGCGGTCACAGGCCTCGCGGAAGACCTCAAGGAGGGCGAGTTCCTCCCTGGCCTCAAGGCCCTTCTCACGTAGCTGGACGATGTCGACCCCGCCCGCGAGGGCGGCGTCGAGGAAGTCGGCCAGGTCTCCGCGCTCACGGCGCCCGTCGGTGCAGAGGTAGAGGCGGGCGTCAGAAAGCGAGCGCCTGGGCACGTCTCTTGACCTCGGTGTGGCGGCCCGCGACTATCGCGTCCACCGGGGACCCCGGGAGGGTCTCGTCTGGGGTGAAGAGCCACCGGAGCGACTCGACGTCGTCGTATCCGGCGTCGAGCAGCACGGTGAGCGTGCCTGGCAGCCCCTTCACCACGTCGTCCTTGCCGAGGAAGGCGGCGGGAACCTGTGGCTCGCCCCCGCCCCTTCGCACTCCGATGAGCTTGCGGTCCTTGAGAAGTTGCTTCGCGCGACCGGCGCTGAGGTTGAGTCTCCTGGCGACCTCGGTCAAGGTGAGCCACTCGCCCACCAGTTGGTCTGTTTCCCGGTCGATCTGCGCAACAGAAAGCGTCACGAATCCACCACTACCACATCGTGCCTTCCGCCAAACACCCGGTGGACAGGTTAAGCGACCGTGCAGTCGCGCAGCGCCACCGCCGGATCGGCCAGGCGAACGGCGTCGAGCCGCTGGCCGCCCTCGATGAGACGGCGCCCCTGCAGGAGGTCGCGGGGGCGGTTCACCGCCAGGACCGCGGCCAGCCTGCCGTCGCCGCGGACCCAGCAGGCCCCCCACCTGGAGCCGCTCTCCGGGTCGCCGCGCAGGACGAGGCGCTCGCCGTCGTTGCCGTCGTCGTGGTGCCCGGCGTACTGCACCATGTGGCCGAACTGCTCCGACCAGAAGTAGGGCACCGGGTCGTAGACCGCGTCTCCGCCCATGAGCGCGGCCACCGCGACCTCCGGGGCACCCAGCGCGGTGTCCCAGTGCTCCACCCGCAGGCGGCGGTCGTAGCGGCGCGACCACCAGGCGGCGCAGTCGCCGACGGCGACCACCCCGGGCAGCGAGGTGCGCAGGTGCTCGTCGGTGACGACGCCGTTGTCCAACTCGACACCGGAGCCCGCCAGCCACTCGACGGCGGGCCGTACGCCGACGCCGGTGACGACCACGTCCGCCCTGACCCGTGAGCCGTCGGCCAGGGTGAGCCCGTCGTGGTCGACGGAGGCGACCTGGACGCCCAGGCGCAGCTCGACGCCCGCCTGTTCGTACCAGCGGGCGGTGTGCCCGCCGACGGCCCCCAGGGCCTGGGAGAGCGGCAGGTCGGCCGCCTCGACGACGGTCACCTCGCAGCCCGCCCTGTGGGCGGCGGTGGCGACCTCGGCGCCGATCCAGCCCGCCCCGATGACGGCGACGCGCACGCCCGCGACGAGCCGCTCGCGCAGGGCGAGCGCGTCGTCGATGGTGCGAAGCACGTGCTGCTCGCCGTCGCCGCGCAACCGGACGGGACGGGCGCCGGTGGCGATGACCAGTCCGTCGTAGGCCACCTCGCCCTCGGTGGTCTCGACCACGCCCGGCCGCAGTCCCTTCGCGGCCACCCCCGGGCGGAAGTCGACCTCAAGCGCGTCGAGATCGGAGTCGACGACCGTGGAGTCCGTCTCCCCCAGCAGGACGGACTTCGACAGCGGGGGACGGTCGTAGGGGCGGTGTGCCTCCTCGCCCATCAATGTGATCGTGCCGGCGAACCCTCGGGCTCGTAACGCCTCGACACTGCGCACGCCGGCCAGGCCGGCGCCAACCACCACGACATGATTCACAACTCACGAGCCTAAGCGCCCTGCCCGATCCTCTGCCATTAGCTGTTTGATAACGAAAACGGTATTTAGCTCGCATCCAACGCAGTGAGGGCGTCACCACAGCCCTTAAGGTGGAAGCGAGCAGACGCGCGGGAGCCCGGAGCGCACCGGGCTGAGAGGAGGGCTACGGGGCGACGCGGACCATCGAAGGCCATTTGACGTGCTGATACACCGTGCCGGCGCACGGGGCGCGCGTCCGGCGGCGATGATCCCGGCGTGACCGTCAGCGGCCCTCGACCGCCAGGAACCTGATCCGGGTCATGCCGGCGAAGGGAGCGGAGGGTACGAATGTCACACCACTTCGACGTGCTCGTCATCGGCGGAGGCGTCGCCGGGCTCTCCGTGGCCTGGCGTGCGGCCAGGAGGGGCTCACGGGTGGCCGTGGCCGACCCCGACCCCGGCTCGGGGGCCTCGCACGCGGCGGCGGGCATGCTGGCGCCGGTCAGCGAGGTGACCTACACCGAGGAGCCCCTGCTGCGCCTCGGGCTGGCCTCCCTGGCCAGATGGCCCGCCTTCGCCGCCGACCTGACCGAGGACGGCGGCCTCGACCTGGACTACCGGGCCCTGGGGACGCTCGACGTCGCCTTCGGCTCCGACGATCTGGCCGCGCTCGACGAGCTGGCCGCCTTCGTCGACAAGCTCGGCCTGCCCGCGGAACGGCTCACGGGCCGCGAGTGCCGCCGCCTGGAGCCGATGCTCGCCCCGTCGGTGCGCGGTGGCCTGCTGGCCGGCGGCGACTCCTGGGTCGACCCGCGAAGGGTCGTCAAGGCGCTGCTGACGGCGCTGCAGCGGCGCGGCGGCGCGCTGGTCCGCTCCCGCGTCGCCGGGCTCACGACCGACGCCGCGGAGCGGGTCACCGGCGTACGGCTCGCCTCCGGCGAGACCATCGGCGCGGACCTGGTGGTCCTGGCCGCCGGCGCCTGGTCGGGCGGCCTTGAGGGGCTGCCGCCCGACGCGGTGCCGCCGGTGCGGCCGGTCAAGGGACAGATCATGCGGCTGCGTTCGGCCACCCCGATCCTGGGGCGGTGCGTGCGCGGCGTGGTGCACGGCTCCCCCGTCTACCTGGTGCCGCGCGGCGACGGGGAGGTGGTCGTCGGGGCGACCCAGGAGGAGATGGGCTTCGACACCCGGGTGACCGCGGGAGGCCTGTGGGAGCTGCTGCGCGACGCGCGGGAGCTCGTTCCCGGCGTCACCGAGCTCCAGGTCCACGACGTGGTCGCGGGCCTGCGTCCGGGCACCCCGGACAACCTGCCGCTGGTCGGGCCGTCGGCCGCCGCCGGTCTGTCGCTGGCCACCGGCCACCACAGAGGCGGCGTCCTGCTCGCCCCGCTCACCGCCGACCTTCTCTTCCCACCGTCCTCGTCCGAGGCGCACTCCCCCGGCGCGCCACCCGGCGAGGAGGACGAACTGCGGGCGATCTGCTCTCCACTGCGTTTCCAGGAGCACCGATGAACGTGACGATCAACGGAACCGCCCACGAGCTGCCCAGGGGGGCGACCGTGGCGCTGGCCGTACAGCGGCTGACCGAGGCCAGGAGCGGCGTGGCCGTCGCGGTGAACGACGAGGTGGTCTCACGCGGCGCGTGGGACTCCACGACGCTCGCCGAGGCCGACCGGGTCGAGGTGCTCACCGCGGTGCAGGGAGGCTGAGGGACATGCTTGGGGACACACTGACGAACCCGGACGACGACCTGGTCATCGGCGGGGAGAAGTTCTCCTCGCGGCTCATCATGGGCACCGGGGGCGCCCCCTCGCTCGACGTCCTCGAACAGGCGCTGGCCGCCTCGGGCACCGAGCTGACCACGGTCGCGATGCGGCGCCTGGACCCGTCCGCGCGGGGCTCGGTGCTCGACGTGCTGCGCAGGCGCGGCATCAAGGTCCTGCCGAACACCGCGGGCTGCTTCACCGCGGGGGAGGCGGTGCTGACCGCGCGGCTGGCCAGGGAGGCCCTGGAGACGAACTGGGTGAAGCTGGAGGTCATCTCCGACGAGCGCACCCTGCTGCCCGACCCCATCGAGACCTTCGACGCCGCCGAACGGCTGGTCGCCGAGGGCTTCGTCGTGCTGCCCTACATCGGTGACGACCCCGCCCTGGCCCGCAGGCTCGAACAGGCCGGGTGCGCGGCGGTGATGCCGCTCGGCGCGCCGATCGGTTCCGGTCTGGGCGTCAGGAACCCGCACAACATCGAACTCATCGTGGAGGCGGCGGGCGTTCCGGTGATCCTCGACGCCGGGATCGGCACCGCGAGCGACGCGGCGCTGGCGATGGAGCTCGGCTGTGACGCCGTCCTGCTCGCGACCGCCGTGACCAGGGCGAGGCGTCCCGACCTGATGGCCCGCGCCATGCGCTCCGCGGTCGTCGCGGGCCGTACGGCCAGGGCCGCGGGCCGTATCCCGCGCCGCAGGTACGCCGAGGCCTCATCCCCCATGACTCCTTAGGGATCGGTCAACTTCTCCGCATCGGTTTCGAACACGCCGACCCTGTGGGCGCCAAATCGCCCGTAAACTCTGCCGGGTGGACACGACGCTTACGGACCCCCTGGTCGGGAAACTCCTCGACGGGCGTTACCGCGTCGAGTCCCGGATCGCCCGGGGCGGGATGGCGACCGTATACCTGGCTCTGGACGTCCGGCTCGACCGCACGGTCGCCGTGAAGGTGATGCACCGCACTCTCGCCGAGGACCCCGCGTTCGTGCGCAGGTTCATCGGCGAGGCCAAGTCGGTGGCGAGTTTGTCGCACCCCAACGTGGTGCACGTGTTCGACCAGGGCACGGACGGGGGCAACGTCTACCTGTCGATGGAGTACGTCCCCGGGCGCACCCTGCGCGACGTGCTCCGCGAGCGGGGCAGGCTGCCGGCCCGCGAGGCCCTGGAGGTCATGATCCCGGTCCTCGCCGCGCTGGGCGCCGCCCACCAGGCCGGGATGATCCACCGGGACGTCAAGCCGGAGAACGTGCTGCTCGCCGACGACGGGCGGGTCAAGGTCGTGGACTTCGGCCTGGCCCGCGCGATCGAGGCGACGAACCAGACGCGCACCGGTGTCATGATCGGCACCATCGGCTACATGTCGCCCGAGCAGGTGACCTCCGGCTCCGCCGACGCCCGCAGCGACGTCTACTCCGCCGGGATCATGCTGTTCGAGCTGGTCACGGGGCATCAGCCGTACGAGGGTGAGACGCCGATGTCGGTGGCCTACCGGCACGTCCACGACACCGTGCCCGCGCCCTCCTCGCTGCTGCCGGACATTCCGCCGCTGCTGGACACGCTGGTGGCCCAGGCGACGGCGCGCGACCCCGCGCTGCGCCCCGTGGACGCGACCGCGCTGCTGGTCGCCGCGGTCGAGGCGCACCGGACGCTGCCCAGGGACAGCGCTCCCGTGGCCGGGCACGCGGGAGGGCAGCCGACCGGGCCCACCGGAGGGCACACGGCCGCCGCCGGGTTCCGTCAGCCCCCCGCCGCCCCCGCGGCGGGAGGCGTCAACCACACGCTGATCCAGCCACGGGGTGACCTGCTCACCGGCCCCGCGGCCGACCCGCACCCGCGCCCGCCCGCGCCCGCGCGCAGGGGGTTCCGGCCGAACTGGTACCTCGTCGCGCTGGCCGTGGTGATGGTGATCGCGGTCGGGGTGACCGGCTGGCTGTTCTCCCAGAACACCACGATCGTCGTCCCGGTGCTCACCGGCAAGAACGTCAACGTCGCCCAGAGCGAGGCCAGGGCTCTCGGCTTCCTCGTCGAGATCGGCAAGCCCGAGAACGACGAGAAGGTGCAGAAGGGCAACGTGATCAGGACCGATCCGATCGCGGGCACCACGGTGGACAAGCAGTCCAAGATCGTCCTGTTCCCCTCGGACGGCCCCAAGCGGGTCGTGGTGCCCAACGTGATCGGCATGACCGAGGCCCAGGCGAGGTCGGACCTGGCGAGGGTGACGCTGACCGTCGACGACGTCAAGAAGCAGCCCAGCAACACCGTGCCCCGCGGGCAGGTCATGCGGACCGTCCCCGCCGTGGGCAACCGGGTCAAGGAGGGCACCAAGATCGACCTGCTGGTGAGCGCGGGCCTGGTCGCGCCCGATCTCAAGGGCATGCCCCGCGACCAGGCCGACGCCCTGCTGCGCGGCGCGGGTTTCGTGCCCGAGTTCGTCGAGCAGACCGACGCCGCCCAGCCCTGCACGGTCATCGCCCAGGACCCGCAGCCGAACGCGGAGATCGACGCGGGCGCGACCATCAGGCTCACCGTGTCGCTGTGCAACAACCCCCAGTGGCACTGGCCCTGGGAGATCAACAACTCCGTGCCGGGAGACGACGGCGGAGACGTGGCCCAGCCCCTGGCCGTCGTCCCCAACGTGATGTTCAAGGACGTCAAGGCGGCGCGCGAGGAGCTTCGCGCCGCGGGGATGAAGGTGACCGTGCGCAAGGGGCTGGGCAGGGGCAGGGTCCTGGCCCAGCGCCCGCCGGGCGGCCAGCAGGTGCCGTCCGGGACCCAGGTCACCATCTGGCACTGAAAGAGGCATTGAAAGAGACACTGAAAGAGGCGCTGAGGGGGCACTGAGGGGGCGCTGAGAGGCCTCCGGGCGGGCGGGGTCAGAGCCGTTCGCGCGCGACGGTCTCCGCGAGCCGTTCGAGCAGGGGACCCGCCTCGGCCAGGCACACGGCCGGGTCGGGTTCGACGGCGGTGAGCGGATAGGCCGCCGTGATGCCCGCGGCGTTCAGCTCCTCCTCGCCGAGGTCGCACCGGCCGCACACCGCGACGACCGGCACCCCCGCCTTCGCCGCCGCGGAGGCGACCCCGGCGGGCGCCTTGCCGCGCAGGGTCTGCTCGTCCAGCGCGCCCTCGCCGGTGATGACGAGGCGGGCGCCGTCGAGCCGCCGGTCGAAGCCGAGCAGGTCGAGCAGATACTCGATGCCGGGCCTGAAGGCGGCACGCAGGAAGGCCAGGGCCGCGAAGCCCGTTCCGCCCGCCGCGCCCGCGCCCGGCATGCCCGCCACGCCCATGGAGCGGACGACGCCGTCGTGCTCGACGGCACCGGCCAGGCCGTGGGTGTGCGTGGCGACAGCGGCGAGCCTGGCCAGGGCCCGTTCCAGCAGCTCCACTTCCTCGGGGCCGGCACCCTTCTGCGGGCCGTAGACGGCGGCGGCGCCGTACGGGCCGAGCAGGGGGTTGTCCACGTCACAGGCGACGACGAACTCGACGCCCTCCAGGGGAACGGTCCCCGAGGTGTCGATCCTGTCCAGTTCGCGCAGGGCCGCGCCGCCTTCGGGCAGTTCCGCTCCCTCCGCGTCCAGGAAGCGGACGCCGAGGGCCCGCATCATGCCCGTCCCGCCGTCGGTCGAGGCGCTGCCGCCGAGGCCGAGCACGATCCGGCGGGCTCCGCGCCGCAGGGCGTCGGCGACCAGTTCGCCGGTGCCGCGGGTGGTCGCGGTGAGGGGGGCGAAGCCGGGGCCGTCTCCCCGCCTGGGCAGTACGCGCAGTCCGGACGCCTCGGCCAGCTCGACGACCGCGGTCGGCCCTGGCTCGCCCCGGGCGGCCTCCCGCCAGGCGTAGGCGGCGCGCACCGGCTCTCCCGTGGGGCCCGCGACCTGGATCTCCACCCGGGTGAACCCGGCCGCGACGACGGCCTCGACGGTGCCGTCGCCGCCGTCCGCGACCGGCAGCGTGACCACGGTGACGCCGGGGCCGAGCCCCCTCGCCACGTGCGCGGCGACCTCGGCCGCGCTCAGCGACCCCTTGAACTTGTCCGGGGCGACGACGACGTGGCCCGGCGACTGAGACAACCCTGCTCCCCTGCGGCGAAAAACGGGCGGACGACGGCGTGCGCCGCGTTCCGCGTGCTGGACGCCCATCATCACACCACGCCGCCGGGACATGGGTGACGGGTGCGAGTCCCCGGACGGGACGCCCCTAGACTGGCTCCACCATGAGTTCCGTGTCCCTCATCGGCGGACACGTCTCCGTCGCCGGTGGCCTGGCCACGGGCGGCCTGCGGGCGGCCTCGGAGATCGGCGCCGAGGTGATCCAGGTGTTCGTCACCAATCCGCGCGGCTGGGCGCTCGCCGAGGGCGACCCCGCCGAGGACGCCCTGTTGCGTGCGTCCGGCATGCCGTGTTTCGTGCACGCGCCCTACCTCGTCAACATGGGTTCCCCCAACCAGCAGACTCTGGACCGGTCGGCGGACACCGTACGGCACTGCCTCCGGCGGGCCCACGCGATCGGCGCCCGGGGGGTGGTCGTCCACACCGGGTCCGCGGTGACCGACCCCCGCGAGAAGGCCCTGCGCAGGCTGCGTGAGCGTCTGCTCCCGCTGCTCGACGAGATCCCGGACGACGGTCCAGACCTGTTGCTCGAGCCGATGGCGGGACAGGGCGCGATGCTCTGCGCGACCGTCCAGGATCTGGAGCCCTATCTCGCGGCCCTCGACTGGCATCCGAGGGCCCGTGTCTGCCTGGACACCTGTCATGCCTTCGCGGCCGGGCACGACCTGTCCACCGCCGCCGGGGTCGCCGAGACCCTCGACGCCCTGCACGGGTTCGCCCCCGGACGGCTGGGGCTGGTCCACGCCAACGACTCCATGGACGTGTGCGGTTCCAAGAAGGACCGGCACGCGAACATCGGCACGGGCCACATCGGCGTGCGGCCCTTCGGTCACCTGCTGTGTCATCCGGTGGTGGCGGGGGTGCCGGTCTGCGTCGAGACCCCCGGTTCCGCCGCCCGCCAGGACATCGAGACGCTCAAGGGTCTCCGCCGGGCACCGGTGCCCTCGGGTCCCCGGGTGTGACGGGACGCCGCCGCCCGCAATCCGGCCGCCCCCGCGCGTGACCGGATCGCTCGGACCCGCCCCCGCGGGTCGGCGCGGGCGTCCCGTCACACCGGAGGCCGCCGGGCCCCCTTCCCCCCGGTTGGGGGCCCGGCAATGGGTGACCGCGCTTGGAGGTCACCTCGGGTTTCCGCGCACCAGGTGTTCTCGAGCCTTTCGGCTCTCTCCCCCTCTCCGGTGCCGCGGGTTTGGCTCTCCGACGTACGGAACACTAGAGGGGGTGCTCCGAGGACGACTCACCATTTTTTGACCAGCGCGATTAACGGTGCGTAGTCGTCGATGTACGGAGCGTTCGGAGACGACGAGCGGCAGCGCCCGGACGACGAGCGGTAGCCCCTCCTTGGAACACCTCCCCCGGCCGGTCAGGCCGGTCCTGCGGCCAGCACCCCGGTGCGATGGAGGTGGTCGCGGGCCGCGGCGATGGCCTGCGGGGTGGTGGCGAAGACGTGTCCGGCCTCGTCGAGGTCCGCGATGACACCCAGGGCGTTCAGCGGCTGGTGGTGGCCGTCGCGGATGCCCGAGACGTAGACGGTGATGCCGCGCCGTCGCAGCCGCCCGATGGCGTCGGCCAGGACCAGGGCGCCGCTGGCGTCCACGGTGGTGACCCTGGACATGCGCAGGATGACCACCGAGACGTCGGCGACCTCCGACAGCTGCAGCAGGAAACGGTGGGCCGCGGCGAAGAACAGCGGCCCGTCCAGGCGGTAGGCGACGATGTGCTCGGCCAGCAGGGCGTGTTCCTCGTCGGTGTGGTCACCGGGCAGGTCGGGCCGCAGCGGCATGGCCTCAAGGCGGACGTCGCGGGCGACGGCCCGCAGCGCCAGTGCCCCGGCCACGATCAGGCCGAGGATGACCGCCTGGACCAGGTCGAGCGCCAGGGTGGCGACGGCGGTCAGCGCCAGCACCACGGCGTCGCCGCGGGTCGAGCGCAGCATGGCGACGACCGAGCCGACCTCGACCATCCGGATCGCGGTGGCCAGCAGCACCCCGGCCAGTGCGGCCAGCGGGATCCTGGCGACCAGCCCGGCGGCGGTGAACACGATCAGGCCCAGGATCACGGCGTGCGCCAGCGCGGCCAGCCGCGAACGGGCGCCCGAGCGGACGTTGACGGCGGTACGGGCGATCGCGCCGGTCGCCGGGACGCCGCCGAACATCGGCGCGAACACGTTGGCCAGTCCCTGCCCGAACAGCTCCCGGTCGGGGTCGTGCCGGTGGTTGACGCTCATTCCGTCGGCGACCGCGGCCGACAGCAGCGACTCAAGCCCGGCCAGCGCGGCCACCGCGACGGCCGGGGCCAGGAGCGACCCCAGGGCCGCGGGGTCGAGGAAGGACAGTGAGGGGGCGGGAAGCCCGGCGGGCAGTTCGCCGATCCGGCTCGCCTCGATTCCGGTCAGCTCGACCACGACGGTCGCGCCCGCCACGGCCAGCAGGGAGAAGGGGACGGTCGGCCGCCATCTGGCGCCCACGAGCATCGTCGCGACCACCCCGGCCGCGATCGCCGGGGCCCACCCCCCGGGGTCGGCGGCGAAGTCGAGCACGGCCCGCCAGGCCACGACCGTGACCTTCTCCCCCTCGGGCGTCGGGACGCCGAGCGCCGCCGGGATCTGCTGGAGCCCGATCACGCAGGCGATGCCGAGGGTGAAGCCCTCGACCACCGGGGCGGGCACCAGCGCCATGTACCGTCCGGCACGGGCCAGCGCCAGCGCGATCAGCAGCAGCCCGGCCATCACGCCGACGGTCAGTACTCCCGAGGCGCCGTGCTCGTGCACGATCGGCACCAGCACCACCGTCATCGCCCCGGTCGGGCCGGACACCTGCAGGCCGGATCCGCCGAAGAACGCGGCGACCGTGCCCGCGATCACCGCGGTGGCCAGCCCGGCCGCCGCGCCGAGTCCCGAGGAGATGCCGAATCCGAGGGCCAGCGGCAGCGCCACGATCGCCACCGTCAGCCCGGCCAGCAGGTCCCTGCCCGGGCGGCGGGCCATCGCGGCCATGTCCGCCCTGCCGGGCAGCAGCGCGCGCAGGCGGCCGCCCGGCGAAACCACCGTGTTCACGACGTGCCGCTCCCCGCCCTGTCCCGCAGCAGTTCGTCGAGCAGTTCGTTCTGCCCGGCCAGCTTCTCCGTCAGGAGTTCGCGCGCCGCCCGCAGCAGGCCCGCGACGCGCCCACCGGCCAGCGCGTAGACCACGGTGCTGCCCTCGCGCTGCGCGGTGACCAGCCCGGAACGGCGCAGCACCGCCAGGTGCTGGGACAGGCCGGTCGGCTCGACCTCGATCTCGGCCAGCAGTTGCCGTACCGGCCTGGGGCCGTCCTGCAGCAGTTCCAGCACCCGGATGCGCACCGGGTGCCCCAGCAGCCGGAACAGCTCCGCCTTGGCCTCGTACAGCGGTACCGACATCACGAGTCCGCCTCCTCCTCGGCCTGGGGGCCGAGGTCGAGGCTCACTCCGTGTTCGCGGGCCAGACGCCGGACGTCCTCCCACTCGTTCTTGGCCGCCAGGCCGGCGTGCACGTCGTCGTCCTCACGGGCCTGCTGCAGGGCCTGCCAGGCCTGGCGCGCCCGTTCTCTGATCGCCGCGGCGAAAGCCGTACTCACGTCATCCCTTCGATCGCGGCGCGACCCGGGGGGACACACCTACGTAATTGCGAATTTTCGCAATTACGATACCTCGTGGCCGGACCACCCCGGCCCGCGAGGGGTCACTCCTCGCCGGAGAAGCGCTCCCAGGCCGACTGACGCGTCATGCCCAGGGCGGCACCGATCCTGGCCCAGGTGACCCCGCGCCCGCGCAGCCGTTCGATCCAGGCCCGCAGGTCGCCCTCGACCCTGGCGCTCGCCGCCGCGACGCGGGGCAGGTGGGCGAGGATCTCCTCCTCGGTCATGCCCTCGGGCCAGGGGATGCCGGGGACCTCCTCCTCCGGCTTCTCCGGCTCGCCCTGCTCGGCCGTGGACGTCCGGGTCTCGGCGAGGATCGCGACGCAGAGGTCGACGCACTCGTTGCAGATGTAGACGCCGGGACCGGCGATCACCTTCTCCACCTCGGTCTTCGGCTTGGCGCAGAAGGAGCAGTGGATCTCCTGCTCGGCGAAAGACGTCACGGGCATACGGCCCTCCACACGTATGGCTGTCAGGCCCACCCTGACAAGCATCGCCGCGAGCCTATACCGTCAGGCAGCGCCTGACAAACATCAACCGAGCGTCCCCTGGGAGGCCGGACGGTCCTGGAGCTGACGGACGAGCCGCTCCCTGACCCGGCGGGTGTGGCGGCGGCTGACGGGCAGCGTCTCCGCGCCCACCCGCAGTGTCACCCGGCCGCCGTCGAAGTGCAGTTCGCTCACGTGCCGCGCGGAGACCAGCGTGCTGCGGTGCACACGTATGAAACCGGAGGAGGCCCAGCGGCGTTCGAGCGCGGCCAGCGACATGCGCACCAGGTAGTCGCCGTCGACGGTGTGCAGCCGCACGTAGTCGCCCTTCGCCTTGGCGAACCTGACCGCCTGCTGGGGGACGAACCTGGTCCTGCCGCCGAGCTCGACCGGGATGACGTCGTCGATCTCCGGTCCTTCCGACGCCTGCGCGGCGCATTCGAGACGCCGTACGGCCTCCGCCAGCCGGTCGGGCCTGACGGGCTTGAGGAGGTAGTCGACCGCCTCAAGCTCGAAGGCCTGGACGGCGCAGTCCTCGTGCGCCGTGACGAACACCAGCCGGGGCGGGTTGGGGAAACCGCCGATGAGACGGGCCATGTCGAGGCCGTCGAGGCCGGGCATCCTGATGTCGAGGAAGACTCCGTCGAGCCGTTCGCCCGCCCCGATCATCTGGACCATGTCCTGCAGCGCGTTCACCCCTCCCGAGGCGGTGAAGACGTGCTCGATGCGGGGGTCCTGACGCAGGAGGTAGGCCAGTTCCTCCAGCGCGGGGACCTCGTCGTCGACAGCCAGGACTCTCAACATGGCCCCACGCTGCCCGCTACGGCCGCCTTCCCGCAAGGGAAGAGGAAACTTAGCGTAACGAGATGACTACAATTAGCTATGCCCGGCAGGAGAGCTTGGGAAGGCGCAGCCGCACCTTGGTGCCCGCGCCGGGCGCGGTCTCCACGACGAGCCCGTAGTCCTCGCCGTAGATGTGGCGCAGCCGTACGTCCACGTTGGCCAGGCCTATCCCGCCCTCACCCCGTTCGTTCCGCGAGTCGTCGCCCAGCAGCAGCCTGGCCCGTTCCGGGTCCATGCCGAGTCCGTCGTCCTCAACGCTGACGTGCGCCTCTGAGCCCGCGTCCGAGGCCAGCACCCGCACCTCACCACACCCCCCGGTCTCGCCCATGCCGTGCTTGATGGCGTTCTCGACGAGCGGCTGCAGGCACAGGAACGGCACCGGGACCGAGAGCACCTCCGGGGCCACCCTGACGGTGAAACGGAGCCGTTCCCCGAACCTGGCGCGCTCCAGCAGCAGGTAGCGGTCGACGCAGTGCAGCTCGTCGGCGAGGGTGGTGAAGTCACGCTCACGGCGCAGGGCGTATCTCGTGAAGTCGGCGAAGTCCATCAGCAGCTCGCGGGCCCGCTCCGGGTCCGTGCGGACGAACGAGGCGATGGTGGTCAGCGAGTTGTAGATGAAGTGCGGGGAGATCTGCGCCCGCAGGGCCCGGGTCTCCGCCTCCATCGCACGCCGCCGTGAGGAGTCCAGCTCGGCCAGTTCGAGCTGGCACGACACCCAGCGGGCGACCTCGGTGACGGTCCTGACCAGTGAGGGGCCGACGGCCGAGTCGTAGGCGGCCAGCGCTCCGACGACCCGTCTGTCCACGGTGAGCGGGACGACGACCGCCCCTCTGATCGCGCATCCGGGGACGCCGCAGGACAGGGCGTGCCCGGTCACCACACGCGGCCTGCCCGAGGCCAGGACCGCACGGGCGTGGCCCGGGGCGTGCTCACGCTGGCAGTCCACCTCGCCGTCCCAGGCGAGCACGCCGTCCACGTCCGTCACCGCGATGGCGCCCGCGCCCAGCAGGGCGCGCAGGTGCCTGATCGTCTTGCGGGCCGAGTCGCGCGTCAGGCCCGCGCGCAGGGAGGGGGCCGCCAGCGCGGCGACGTGCAGGGTCGCGAAGGTGGCCTCGTCCGGTGAGCCGCCCGCGCGCCGGGGGAAGACGGGGGTACGGCCCGGCACAACGAATCCCAGGAGAGTCCTGACGGCGCAGAGCAGCGCCCAGACACTGGTCGACATGCGGGAAACCGTAGTCAAACCCGCCTGTCAATCAGGCAAGAACGCCGATCACGGCGGCCCTTCACCCGGTTCCTCCTGATAGGAGTAGCGCTGCTCCCGCCACGGATCGGCGACGTTGTGGTAACCGCGCTCCTCCCAGAAGCCGCGCCTGTCCTCCACGAGGTACTCGATGGCGCGCACCCACTTGACGCTCTTCCAGGCGTAGAGGTGGGGAACCAGGGCGCGGACGGGGAAGCCGCGTTCCGGGGTGATCGGCTTGTCGCCGAGTTCGAGGGCGAACAGCGTGTGGTCGCGGGCGAAGTCGCTCATCCGCACGTTGGCGCTGTAGCCGTACTCGGCCCAGATCATGACGTGCCTGACCTCGGGGGCCGGAGGGACCAGCTCCATCAGCGTGGCGGCCGAGACGCCGCGCCACTCGTTCCCCATGACCGAGAACTTGGTGACGCAGTGGAAGTCCGCGACGACGGTGGTGCGGGGCAGCTCGGAGAACTCGGGCCAGGTGAAGCCGTGCGGCTCCCCGGAGGCCGTGGCCCCCATCACCTGCAGCCGCCAGGAGGCGGGCCGGAAGGTGGGCACCCTCCCGTAGTGGATCACCGGATAGCCCCGGGGAACGTACTGGCCGGGAGGCAGGCGCGCATCCTCCCCCGGAGGTTCGGGCTGCTCCACCATCACTCCCCTCGCCGTCGCGCCCCGATCACTCGGGGCAATCCTGCCATCGTGCGTCCACCGCCCTCGCGGCGGCCACCCGCTAACGCGTCGCCGGTGTCACCCGGCGTTCACGGGCCCGCCATGGTTCCCCGGCCCCTCGCCGTCGCCTCCCGGCGGTGCGCTACTATTGCCCGCGATGCGTACTGCGTTCTGGTTTTGGTATGGCGACGGACCCGTGGGTCGGACCGTTCGCCTCCAGATGCTGCGCTAGACAGCCAGGCGAACGTGAAGGCCCCGGGTCCGGACAACGGACTCGGGGCCTTTCGTTTTCCCGGAACTTCCACCGGATCAGCGAAGGAGAGACATGGTCATCGTCATGGGCCCCGACGCCACACAGGGCGACATCGAGGCGATCGTGGAGATCATCGGCACCGCGGGCGGCGACGCCTTCGTCAGCCGTGGCGTCAGCCGTACGATCATCGGCCTCGTGGGCGACGTGGAGCAGTTCGGCGCGCTCAACCTGAAGGGCATGCGCGGAGTCGCCGAGGTGATGAGGGTGACGGCCCCCTACAAGCTCGTCAGCCGGGACAACCACCCCGAGCGCTCCACGGTCAGGGTCGGCGGCGTGCCGATCGGGCCGGGCCTGGTCACCCTGATCGCCGGCCCGTGCGCGGTCGAGACGCCGCAGCAGACGCTCGACGCGGCGCTCATGGCCAAGGCCGCGGGTGCGACCCTGCTGCGCGGGGGCGCCTACAAGCCCCGCACCTCCCCCTACGCCTTCCAGGGGCTGGGCGAGGCGGGCCTGCGCATCCTCGCCGACGTGCGCGAGCAGACCGGGCTGCCCATCGTGACCGAGGTCGTGGACGCCCACGACGTCGAACTTGTCGCCTCCTACGCGGACATGTTGCAGATCGGCACCCGCAACGCGCAGAACTTCGCGCTGCTGCAGGCGGTCGGCGGGATCGGCAAGCCGGTCATGCTCAAGCGCGGCATGAACGCCACCATCGAGGAGTGGCTGATGGCGGCCGAGTACATCGCCCAGCGCGGCAACCTCGACATCGTGCTGTGCGAGCGCGGCATCCGCACCTTCGAGACGGCCACCCGCAACACCCTTGACGTCTCCGCGGTTCCGGTGGCCCAGCGGCTTTCCCACCTGCCGGTCATCATCGACCCGTCCCACTCGGGCGGACGGCGTGACCTTGTGCTCCCGCTGACCCGGGCGGCCATCGCCGTCGGGGCGGACGGAGTGATCATCGATGTGCACCCGCAGCCCGAGCTGGCCCTGTGCGACGGCCCGCAGGCACTGGTCCAGAGTGATCTTGAGGAGCTCTCCGAGGTGATGCGCGCCCTGCCCCCGCTGCTCGGCAAGACGGCGAGCGGTGACGCCCTCGCCACCGCCTGACGACCACCGGCGAGTACGGCCCGGCCCGTGGGCCGTACTCGCCAGTAGCATCGTACTCACCGGTAATTAAGTAGGAACACCCAGGCGTCACGGCCGGCGGCCGGGGATCGTTGGGGCATGACCAAGACGATCCAGCCACGGCACACCGGCGCCTTCTACATCCAGTCGGTCCTGTCCTTCTGCGTCTCCGTCTCGGCGGTCGCCATCGGAGTCGCCTACCTCCCGGTCGAGGCCTGGGTTCGCGCCTTCCTCGGCATCGGCGTCCTGTACGTCGTCACCTCGGCCTTCACCCTGGCCAAGTGCGTGCGCGACCGTCAGGAACTGACCGACGTCACCAGCCGCGTCGACCGGGCGCGGCTGGAGAAGCTCCTGACGGAGCACGACCCCTTCAAGCCCGTCTGAGGCCTCACACCTGCAGCTTGTACTCCTGCAGGGAACCGGCCAGCTGCACGGCGAGCTCCTCGGCGTCCAGGCGCCGCTCGATCTGCTTCAGATCGGCGATCTTGGCGGCGGTCTCCGCCCTGCGGGGCGCCAGGAGCGTGCAGCAGTCCTCGTCGGGCAGCTCGGAGATCTGCAGGGTGCCGATGCGGCGGGCCTCCGCCATGATCTCCGTCTTGTCGAGGCCGATGAGCGGGCGCAGGATCGGCATGTCGACCGCGTCGTCCTGGGCGGTGATGTTCTGCAGCGTCTGGGAGGAGACCTGTCCCAGCGAGTCGCCGGTGACCAGCGCCCCGGCCCTGAGGCGGCGGGCGACCTCCTCCGCGGTCTTGAGCATCAGGCGCCGCTGGGAGATGACCGCCAGCCGCTCCTGGCCCGAGGCCTTGATGGACTGCTGGGCCTTGCCGAAGGGGACGACCCACAGGCGGGACCTGCCCTGGAACTTGTCCAGCGCCCTGGCCAGGGCGTACGCCTTGTAGATCGACTCCGAGGTGGTGAACGGGATGCCGGAGAAGTGCAGGAAGTCCACCCGCAGGCCCCGGCGCATCATCCGGTAGGCCGCGACCGGGGAGTCGATGCCGCCGGACATCAGCACCAGGCCCCTGCCGCTGGTGCCGACCGGCAGCCCGCCCTGGCCCGGCTGCCCGCCGGTGAAGACGAAGACCTCGTCACGGTCGACCTCGATGGAGACCACGAGCTGCGGGTTCTTCAGGTCGACCGGCAGGCCGTAGATGTCGTTGAGCTCGCCGCCCACGGTCCGGTCGAGCTGCATCGAGGTCAGCGGGAAGCGCTTGTCGCGACGGCGTGAGCGGACCGCGAAGGAGACGCCCCGCCGGACGTCCTCCCGGTCGGCGAGCAGTTCGATCGCCGCCTTGGTGACCGCAGAGGGGTCCTTGGCGACCCGCCACGCGCGATGGATCCAGACCAGGCCGGGCACGTTCCCGACGCGCTCGGCGACCGCGTCGGCCCGTTCGACCCCCGAGCCCTCCGGCAGGAAGAGCGCGATGACTCCGTGACGCTGCCGCAGATCGACCTTGAAGTCCAGGTCCTTCACGGAGGCCTTGATGTTGGACTGCAGGGTGCGTTCGAAGAGCTCGCGGTTGTTTCCCTTGAGGACGACCTCGCCCAGTTTGAGCAGAACGCAGGGCTCGCCCAAGGCCGACATCGTCATGGCGTAACCTCCGGTGGAACTTCGAGGGGAAAAGGGGCGCACGGCACCGCCGTCACGCGGCGGGAGCCCTCAGGACCGCGCCACAACGCCAAGTGTCGCGCGTTACCTGATAAAGACAACTCACTTTAGTCGCCCCCGGGACCGTCGAGCCCCCTCTCGATGGCGTAACGGATCAGCTGGGCCCGGTTGTGCAGCTGGAGCTTGTTCAGGGTGTTCTGGACGTGGTTCTGCACGGTCCTGTGCGACAGGACCAGACGCTCGGCGATCTGCCGGTAGGACAGTCCCTTGGCGACCAGGCGGAGCACCTGCGTCTCCCGCTCGGTCAGCCGGGGGCCGTCCGCGGGGACCGGCTGGGCGGCCAGCCTGCGGTACTCCCCCAGCACGAGCCCGGCCAGGCCCGGGGTGAAGACCGCGTCGCCCTGCGCGGTACGGCTGACCGCGTCGAGGAACTCCTGCCTGCTCGCCGACTTGAGCAGGTATCCGGAGGCGCCCGCCTTGACCGCCTCAAGCACGTCCTCCTGCTCGCCGCTGGCCGACAGCACCAGGATGCGGGGCTGGGGGTCGTGCGCCGCCAGCCGCCTGGCCACCTCGACCCCGGACAGGTCCGGCAGCCGCAGGTCGAGGACGACCAGTTCGGGCCTGACCGCGGCCGCGGCCCTGAGCGCCTGAGCGCCCTCGCCGACCGTCGCCACGACCTCGTATCCCGCCTCGGTGAGGTCCCTGGCCACGCCGTCCCGCCACATCGGGTGGTCGTCAACCACCATCACGCGCATCCGCCAAGCCTAGACCGGACGGGGACGGACATCTCGATCTCCGTCCCCTCGCCGGGGGACGACATGATCGTGACCGTGCCGCCCAAATCGGTGACGCGGCCCCTGATGGACTGGGCGACACCGAGCCGCCCGGCCGCGGCGGCCTCCTCAAGGCGTCCGGCGGGGATGCCCGGCCCCTCGTCCCTGACCGTGACGGTGATCAGGCCGTCGTCGCTCTCGGCGAAGACCCAGGCGGGGGCGTGCGGGCCGCAGTGCCCCGCCACGTTGTCCAGGGCGGCGCCGACCGCCGCGGCCAGCTCCCTCGCGACGGTCTCGGGCAGGGACATGGGGGTCGCGGGGACCGAGACGGTCACCGAGGCCGAGCCGTACGCCTGGAGCAGGACGCGCAGGTCGGCGACGCCGTCGCGGGGCGGCTCAGGGCGGAGCCTGACGAGCTCGCGCAGCGCGGCCTCCTGCTCGCCCGCGAGCCTGCCCAGCTCGGCGGCCTCCCCGCCGATCTCCTGGCCCCTGCGCTGGACCAGCGCCAGCACCTGCAGCACCGAGTCGTGGATGTCCCTGGCGATCCTGTCCCGCTCGCGCCCTGCGGCCTCGATCTCGATGGCCCGCTGCAGGCGCGCCTCGGCCCTCCTGGCGAGCTGGGCGACGTGCCCCACCAGGACCCCGGCGAGGAAGAGCAGCACGCTGCCGTTGATCGGCAGGTTCTCGAAGCCGACACCGGATCCGCGCAGGTCGTGCAGCCACAGGTCGGCCACTGAGACGACCAGGGCCGCGACCGCCCCGGCGCGGCGCCCGCCGTACACGCCCCAGGCCAGTACGGCGCCGCCCATCCAGGTGCCGGTCACCGGCAGGCTGCCCGTCCGGTAGGCGCCCTGGACCAGCGGGGTGGCCAGCAGGCAGCCGAGCGTCACGACCATGTCGGCGGCCAGCAGCGTACGGCCGCGCAGCTCGGGTGAGGAGTAGGCGAAGGTCGCCGCCGCGCTCCACAGCGCCATGACGCAGATCACCAGCCAGCCGGTCACCGGATGGGCGTATCCGCCCGCGCGCAGCAGCAACAGGACCGCGTAGACCAGGGAGGCGACGCGGAAGACCGCGATGACCCGCCAGAACGGACCTTCGATCCCCGTCACTCCTGGACCTTATCGCCACCCGCAACCCTCCCTTCTCTTCCGCGAAACCCCCTCTTTTACGCACAACGACCAACAACTGTCATAATCCAACAAATCACCCACTGACTCAGAAATTGGAACATGTCCCACGTAGACCACTTCTCATATGGCCTGGTCACCCCCATCGCGGCCTATATCGTCTCGACCATCGGGTGCATGCTGGGCCTGGCGCTCACCGCCAAGGCACGGGCCGCGACCGGGCCCGCGCGGGCGCGCTGGCTGGTCGGAGGAGCCCTCTCCATCGGGGGCACCGGCATCTGGGTCATGCACTTCGTCGCCATGATGGGCTTCACGGTCGGCGGCAACCCCATCCGCTACGACGTGCTCCTGACGAGCGTCTCCATGCTCCTGGCGGTCGTCATCGTCGGCGGCGGACTCTTCCTGGTCTCCTCGAAGAACTACAGCGCGTCCCGGCTGGTGGTCAGCGGCATGGTCACCGGAGTCGGCGTGGCCGGGATGCACTATCTCGGCGTGTCCGCGATGAACATGTCGGCGACCGTCTACTACGACGTGACGCTGATCGCCCTGTCGGTCGTCATCGCCATGGTCGCCTCGACCGTGGCGCTCTGGTTCAGCGTCAAGACGGACGGGACGCTCGCCACCGCGGGCGCGGCCCTCATCATGGGTGTCGCGGTGTGCGGCATGCACTACGTCGGGATGTTCGCGATGGAGGTGCGCCCCCGCATCTCCCTGACGCCCGTCGACGGCGCGCGCGGCATCGACTTCATGCTGCCGGTCCTGGGAGCGGTCAGCCTGCTGACGCTGGGCCTGCTGCTCGCCGTCATCCTGGCGCCCTCCGAGCAGGAGATGCGTACGGACGCCGAACTGCTGGCCCAGCTGGAGAACCGCCGCACCACCGCGCGTCACGCCGCGACCGCGGCCGCGGCGAGCGCCCCCGCCGCGCAGAACACCGGGCAGAACACCGTGCGGAACGCCCCCGCCGAGCAGCGACGTCCCTCCCTGTTCGACGCCCAGGACAGGTGATGTACGGCTTGCGCCCGGACGGGCCGCTGCTGAGGCGCAAGCCGTACATGGAGAGGTAGCGGATCGTCGCGCATCCGCGGCCCGACGGTATGCCCGGGGGGTTGCAGAACGTTTGCAGGCCGATACAAGGCGTGGGCGGCGCCCCGTCACCGGTGCGCCGCCCGTCGATCCCGCCGGTTTCCCGGCCCGTCAGCCGAAGAAGACCTCGGCCTCCTCGTAACGGCTGACCGGCACGGTCTTCAGCTCTCTGGTCGCCTCGTCGAGGCCGACGGTGACCACGTCCGTGCCGCGCAGCGCGACCATGGTCCCGAAGCGCCCCTCGTGCACCGCGTCGATGGCGTGCAGCCCGAACCGGGTGGCCAGCACCCGGTCGAAGGCCGTGGGTGTGCCGCCGCGCTGGATGTGCCCGAGGACCGTGGTCCTGGCCTCCTTGCCGGTGCGCTTCTCGATCTCCTTGGCGAGCATCTCGCCGATGCCGCCGAGGCGGACGTGCCCGAAGGAGTCGAGTTCGTTCGCCTGCAGGGTCATCTGCCCCTCGATCGGGTGCGCGCCCTCCGCGACCACGATGATCGGCGCGTAACGGGTCTTGAAGCGTGACTCCACATAGGCGCAGACCCGGTCGATGTCGAAGGGCTTCTCCGGGATGAGGATGACGTTCGCCCCGCCCGCCATGCCCGCGTGCAGGGCGATCCAGCCCGCGTGACGGCCCATGACCTCGCAGATCAGGGCACGGTGATGGGACTCGGCGGTGGTGTGCAGCCGGTCGATCGCCTCGGTCGCGATGTTGACCGCGGTGTCGAAGCCGAAGGTGTAGTCGGTCGCGTTGAGGTCGTTGTCGATGGTCTTGGGCACTCCGACGACGTTGACGTCCTTGTCGAAGAGCTGCTTGGCGACGCCGAGGGTGTCCTCGCCGCCGATGGCGATGAGCGCGTCGACCCCGGTGGCGGCGAGGTTGTCCTTGATTCGCTCGACACCGCCGTCGATCTTGATCGGGTTGGTCCGCGACGAGCCGAGGATCGTCCCGCCGCGTGGCAGGATGCCACGGACCGCCTGGACGTCCAACGGCATGGTCTCGCCTTCGAGCGGCCCTCGCCACCCGTCACGGAAACCGACGAACTCGTGACCGTAGACACTCACGCCCTTGCGCACTGCGGCGCGGATAACGGCGTTGAGGCCGGGGCAGTCGCCGCCCCCGGTAAGCACTCCAATACGCATGGCATCCTCCGGTGGTGGTTCCGAGGCAAGACGGCCAGACTTAAATGGGGTGACGCGGCCGGCGGTCGAGGGATTTTCGGACGCCGACGCAACGCATTCTGCCTGCCGACACGCCAATGGTCTAGACCAAATCGAAGGAGTCCCTCATATGTCGGTTCTCGCCATCGACGCCGGGACGACCGGGGTCACCGCGCTGGTCGTGACCGAGGACGGCCGGGTCGACTCCCGCGGCTACCAGGAGTTCCCTCAGTACTTCCCAGAACCGGGATGGGTCGAACACGATCCCGGGGAAATCTGGCGGGCGACCCTGGCGGCCTGTGGTATGGCGTTGGAGAGGACGGGCACGAGGCCGACATGTGTGGGGATCACCAACCAGCGCGAGACCGCGGTGGTGTGGGATTCGGACACCCTCGCCGCGCCGCGCCCGGCGATCGTCTGGCAGGACCGCCGCAGCGCGGGGATCTGCGCGCGGCTGCGCCAGGCCGGGCACGAGCCCCGCGTCAGCGCGCTGACCGGGCTTCGGCTCGACCCGTACTTCACCGCGACCAAGCTCACCTGGATCGCCGAGAACGACCCCCGCTCCTGGGCGCGGGTGCTGTCCGGCGAGGCCGTCGTCGGCACCGTCGACTCCTATCTGGTCGCGCGGCTGACCGGCGGCGCCCGGCACGTGACCGACGCCTCCAACGCCTCCCGCACGCTGCTGTACGACCTGGAGGCCGGCGGGTGGTCGGCGGAGCTGTGCGGGTTCTTCGGGGTGCCGCGCGAGGCCCTGCCGGAGATCGTCCCCAACCACGGGGTGATCGGTGTGACCGACCCGGACGCCTTCCTCGGTCTCCGCCTGCCGATCGGCGGCATGGCGGGCGACCAGCAGGCGGCGCTGTTCGGTCAGGCGTGCTTCTCCCCCGGCGACGTCAAGTGCACCTACGGCACGGGGTCGTTCGTGCTGATCAACACCGGCTCCAAGCCGGTACGGCCGGGCGGGGGGCTGCTGACGACCGTGGCGTGGCAGTCGCCCTCCGGTGAGATCACCTACGCCCTGGAGGGTTCGATCTTCGTCACCGGAGCCGCCGTGCAGTGGCTCCGCGACGGGCTCGGGCTGATCGGCCACGCGCCGGAGTCGGAGGCGCTGGCCCGTACGGTCCCCGACAGCGGCGGCGTGGTCTTCGTGCCCGCGCTGACCGGGCTCGGCGCGCCGTACTGGGACCCGGACGCCCGGGGCGCGATCCTCGGCCTCACCCGGGGCACGACCGCCGCCCACCTGGCCAGGGCGACGCTTGAGGCGATCGCGTTCGAGGTGCGCGACGTCGTCGAGGTCATGACGGGCTCGGCGGGCCTGCTGATGCCCTCGTTGAAGGCCGACGGCGGGGCCAGCGGCAACGACCTGCTCATGGAGACGCAGGCCGCCCAGCTCGGTGTGCCGGTCGAACGGCCCGCGGTCCAGGAGACCACCGCGCTCGGGGCGGCCTTCCTGGCCGGGCTCGGCACCGGTGTCTGGTCCTGCGCGGACGAGCTGCGCGAGACGTGGACCCTGGACCGGCGCTTCGAGCCCGCCGGGCGGGACGAGAAGGCTCACGAGGCCGCCGAGGCGGCCTACGCCCGCTGGCTCAAGGCCGTCGGCCGTGCCCGTTCCTGGGTGTGAACCGGTGCCGGTCGTGCCGGGCGCCGCGCGCGGCGGGGCGGTGCCCGGCCCGGTGGCGCTTCCAGCGGCTCATCGGCACGCGGTTCTTCGCGGCGTCGCGGGCGCGGTCCCGGACCTGGTCCCCGGCCCTCCGTACCGGGTTCAGGCCGAGCGCGGCGAGGTTGTCCCTGGCCGGGTGCCTGAGGGCCGCCGGGCCCTCGGCGAAGGCCCGCAGCACGTTCGTCGTCGCGGCGCGGACGAAGGCCCCGGCCCGGTCGGTGACGCCGTGGCCGCAGGCGGAGCCGCGCATCGCGCAGACCCAGCGCATCGTGCCCGTGCTGAACACGCCCGCGCCGCTCGGCGCGGTGTAGTAGGCGCTGTGCGCCGTCGTCGGCCTGCCGCTGCAGTCGACCGGGGAGACGGACAGGACCTCCATCGGGCGCGGCAGCGGCATCGTGGGCAGCACCTCGTCGGTCTCCACCCCCGCCAGGCCGGGGAAGGAGGTGCCGCGCCGTACGCCGGTCCCCTCGAAGACCCAGCTGTCGGGGGTGTGGACCACGTAGGTCGCCTCCGCCGGGAAGCAGGTGTACATCGGGCCGGTCAGTGAGCTCTCCGGCTCGGTCACCCGCCAGCGGTCGGTGGTCGGGTCGACCCTGCCGTCCTTGTGGCAGATGACCAGGCGGTTGGGGCCGAGCGGCGTCGAGGCGAAGCGGATGCGCCAGTAGACGGCGTTCGCGCCGAGGAAGGCGAGGTTGACGCCCTGGTCCCGCGCGTCCTCGACCGTACGGCGCATGCCGGCCGACCAGTACTCGTCGTGCCCGAGGGAGACCAGCCCCCTGGCCCCGTCGAGGATGTGCGGGTCGTCCTCCAGTTCGAGGCTGGTGATGTAGGCCAGCGGGGCTCCGCTGTGCTCGGCCACCTCGATCGCGGGGCGCTCCATGTCGAGGAACAGCCTGGCGCCCGAGGTGTCGTAGGGACGGTCGAAGCTGACGGCCGTCGACCTGTCCTCGAAGCCGCCCGGCCCCTGGTAGAGACTGCGCCCGCCCCAGAGGTTGTAGGCCTGCCAGGTGGTGACGCCGTTGACGACGACCAGGCGTCCCTCGGTCGAGGCCGACCGCACCGTGATCGGGACGAACCGCCTGCCGCCGGTCGAGGCCTCAAGGCGGATCAGGTAGGAGCCCTCCGGCCAGTCCGCGGTGTCGACGACCGGGCCGGGCCTCCAGTGGGCCGCGGTGACCGTGCGGGTCCCGGGGATCGTCCTGGCGGGCTCCTGGACCGTCCCCGGCAGCTTGTCCGACCGCCAGACCCTCCTGGCCCCGGCGCCGCCGTACCAGCCCATCCTGAAGGCGGTCGCGGTGTAGTGGGCGGCCGTGGTGGACACGCGCAGCCGGAAGGTCTGGCCGGGCAGCACGCTCACCTTGTCGGCGTAGCCCTCGATCTCGTGCTCGCCGCCCCTGGGGGTGGCCTGCCAGAGCGGGTCACCCGGCTTGGCGTTCTCGGCCACGGTCGGGTTCGGCTCCGTCGCTGTCGCTGTCGCTGTCGCCAGGGGCGCCGTGCCCTCCAGGGCCGCCCCGGCCGCCGCGGGTGAGCCCTTCACGGGCAGCGCCCCGCCACCGGCCGGGGCGCCGGGGAGGTCAGGGGCCACAGCCGCGGTGCCGGACACAGTGCCGGACACGGTGCCGGTCGCCGGGGCGCACCCGGCGACCGCCGCGACCGTGGTGATCACAGCCAGTGTGACCGTCAGATGAGTGAACGCTCGGAACATGACATCCAGCATGATCACGGGAACCCTCCCCACCGGGGAGGCCTGTCCGTGATTGTCCGGGGACTTGGCCGGATCTTGGTCCGCACGCGCCCCAGGACGTTCCAGGGCGCCTCAGGACGGTCTCAGGGCGACTTTCAGGGCAGGGTGAGCACGCACGCGGGGGTCCCGGTGACGAACACCACGGGGTCGGGCTGCGGGACGCCGTCCTTGAGCACCAGCACGGCGACGCCGTCGGAACGCTGGTTGGCCACGTACATCCGGTTGTCGGCGATGGCGAAGTGCCTGGGCCACGACCCGCCGCAGGCGACCTCGGCGACCGGCTCCAGGGTGTGCGGGGACAGGACGGAGACGGTGTCCGGGCCCCGGTTGGCGACGTAGAGGAACCCGCCGGAGACCTCAAGGTGGGAGGGATAGTTCGTACCCGGCGCCGAACTGGACGGGGCCGCGGCCACCTCGTTCCAGGCGTCGTCGTAGACACGGACCGTGCCGTCGAGCTCCCCTGCCACGTACCAGTGGTCCGCGAAACGGGTCATGTGCCGGGGACCCATGCCCGGTGCGAGCCGTACCGGGCCGTCGGGGTGGGGGACGACCCTGTCGTCGTCCGGGTCGGTGAGGTAGCGGCGCACCTCGTCGGCGCCCAGATCGGGCACGTAGAGGACGCCGTCGGCGCCGAAGACCGTCTGGTGGGCGTGGGAGCCGTCCCGGTAGGGGAAGGAGCACAGCTCGGTCAGCAGGCCCGCGGCCCCGACGCGGTGCACGCTCACCGTGCCGTCGCCGTAGTTGGCCACCGCGAGCAGCCTCCCCGACGGGTCGACGGACAGGTGGCAGGGGAAGGAGCCGCCGCTCGGCCGCTGCCCGAGGGGCGTGGGGGCGCCCTCGCCGAGGGCGTAGACGCCGACGGTGCCGCGCTCGCTCTCCCCGACGGTGTACAGGATCGGGAGGCGGGGGTGGACCGCGAGGAAGGAGGGCCCGCTGGCGGGCGTGGTGCCGAGCCTGGTGAGACTGCCCAGCTCGACCACGGTGATCCCCGTGCCCGATCCCCCGGTGTCGGGGGTGTATCCGCCGATGTACGCGACCTCAGCCATCATGCTCCCGTCACTGGGTCGGGCGGCCCGGGCCGCCCGAAATCTTCAACCGTTCTCGGCCAGTCTGCGAACTTAGCGCAGCGACTCGGCCCCTGGGCACCCGGCTTTTCCCGGATGCGATCCCCTGTCCCGCTCGTGGCTCCATGCCCCTCGCGGGGGCCTTCATTGACCTGGACAACGGGAAAGTTGATCGTGTCAACCATGGAGAACCTCGTCGCGCGGATACGCGCGTTCAACCACTTCTACAACGAGGTCATCGGCGCTCTCCACCGGGACATGGTCAACACCCCCTACTCCCTCACGGAGGTGAGGGTCCTGTGCGAGCTCAACCTGCGGGACCGCATGGAGACCGGCGAGCTGCGGCGGCTGCTCGAACTCGACTCCGGCTACCTCAGCCGGATGCTGGGGCGCTTCGAGACCGACGGGCTGGTCACCCGTGAGCGCTCGCCCGCCGACGCCAGGCGGCAGATCGTCGCGCTGACCGAGGCGGGCAGGATCGCGTTCACGAACGTCGACGAGCGTTCGGCCGCGCAGGTCCGGGACCTGCTCGAAGGACTGACCGAGGAGGAGCGCGACCGGCTCGCCGCGAGCATGACGACGATCAGGGAGATCCTCTCCAGGAACAGGAGCGCGGCGCCGTACGTCATCCGTCCGCCCCGGCCGGGGGATCTGGGCTGGGTCGTGCAGCGGCACGGGGTGCTCTACAGCCAGGAGTTCGGCTGGGGCCTGTGCTTCGAGGCCAGGGTCGCCAGGCTCGTGGCCGACTACGCGGAGAAGTACGACCCGAGGCGGGAGGCCTCGTGGATCGCGGAGGTCGACGGCGACCGTGTCGGCTGCGTCTTCTGCGTCCGCAGGGACGACGAGACGGCCCAGCTCAGGCTGCTGCTCGTCGAGCCCTCCGCCAGGGGGATGGGCATCGGCGGGCGGCTCGTCGACGAGTGCCTGCGCTTCGCGGGCGAGGCGGGCTACCGGCGGATCATGCTGTGCACCAGGGACGTACTGACCGACGCCCGGCGGATCTACCGCACGGCGGGCTTCGAGCGGGTCGAGGAGCACACCATGGGCGGCGTCGTCGAGGAGACCTGGGTCATGGACCTTTAGCCGGCCCCTTCCCGTATTAATTCCTTCTATTTTGATAGGTATTTTATGGAGGGGATCCGGGCATCCACGGGGAAGGAGGCGACGGTGCGGTTCCACCGGGCCGTCAGCGGGGGAAGGGGCCGGTGATCTCGTAGGTGACGCCGTCGGTGCCCGCGGCGTCGTCCCGGCGGCCGCGCTGGGAGGAGAAGTACAGGCGGGCGCCGTCCGGGGAGAGGGCGGGGCCGGTGATCTCCGAGCCGGGGTGCCCCTCGACCCGCAGGAAGGGGGCGGCCGTCCGCCCGGGACCGGCCAGGACGAGTTCCATGGGGTCCCCGGCCTCCGCGGTCTCGACGGTTCCGAGCCGTTCCCGCAGGGTGTCGTAGGCCCAGACCCGTCCGTCGTCGCCGCTGGCGAACAGGCACACCCCGGCCGAGTAGTGGCAGGCGCCTCCCCCCTGGAACCTGTGGGCCGTGTCCACCTGGTGGCGGGTCGCCTCAAGCAGCGCGGCGGGGTTGGGCACCCGCCGCCAGGCCGTCGAACCGTCTCCCGGCAGGACGCAGAGCACCTCCAGCCTGCCGGTCGTCAGGTCTCCCCAGCAGGCGGGGACGAACCGGTAGAGGCAGCCGTCCGGTTCGTCCTCCGTCAGGTAGACCACCCGGTTGACCGGGTCGCAGGCCGCGCCCGCGTGCCTGAAGCGGCCCATGGCCAGGCGCGGCATCGCGGCGCGCACGCCGTACGGGTCGCACTCGAAGACCTGTCCGCGTGCGGTCTCCTCGCACGAGAGCCAGGTCTTCCACGGGGTCGCGGCCCCGGCGCGGTTGAGGTCGGTCCCCGACAGCACGCGGTAGGCGCCGTGCACGCTCCCGTCGGGCCGGAACCTGATGGCGGTCGCGCCGCCGAGCAGCGGGATCTCCGAGTTGGACACGTAGACCCAGCCGTCCCCGTCGGGGAAGCAGGCGCCGTCGCCGGGGGCCGGGTGCCAGAGCACCCCGCCGACCCGGTGGCCGGTGCGGGCGACGACCCGGCTGGAGAAGCCCTCGGGCAGCACGACCCCGTTGGCGTCCGGGGGCCTCGGCGGGCCGTACGGGCCGGACAGCACGGCCAGGCCGCCGCGGGAGGCGTCCGCGCCGGCGGCGCCCCACCGCAGAGGTCCCGCGAAGGTCGTTCCCGGCGCGGGCTCCCCGGTGCGCACGAACGTACGGCGAAGCATCGCTCCTCCTCGTCACCTTCACGGTAGACGGCCAGTCGATCGGACCCACGTGAACAGGGCGACTCCCCCCGCTCAAACTTTGCGGAAACCGGAGAGCAAGCGTTTCCCAAAACCGGGCGTTTCATGCCCGATGTCCCCGATCACCGCCACCCGGGCGTTCACAGTGGAGATCACACCGTCGTCAGAGCGGGGGCACCGTTGAGCGAGGGACTCACGTTCGCCGATCCGGCGGCCCGGGCCGTTCCCGCCGAGGGAGGCCGCCGGGCCCTGGTCCTTCTCGACGCGCCGGACCCCTCCTCTCAGGAGGCCCCCGCGCGTCCCGACGCCCGCCTGGCGGGCGCGCTGCGCGCCGAGGGCTTCGCCGTCGAGGCCGAGTACGGCCGGGGCGCGCGGTGGGACGGCGAGCGGGTGTGGGAGTTCCTGGGTTCGGCCAGGGAGGACGACCTGCTGCTGATCCGGCTGCCCTCGGACGGCGGCTGGACGTCCAGGCAGCTGGGGGCCATGATCGGCGCGTTCGGCAGGCGGGTCGGCCGGTCACTGGCCACGGCCGTGCTGCTGGTCGTCGACTTCGGCTGGAGCGCCCTGGAGGAGACGGCCTCCCCCGTGCGGCGGCTCGCGGTCGCCGGTGAGCCCAGGATGGCCGCGGCGGCCCTGACACTGACGCTGAAGGTCGGCGAGGCGCCGAGGGGGCCCGCGCGGAGCCTGACGGACGTGATCGCGGAGGGGCTGGCGACCAGGGCCGCCGACCTCGACGGCGACGGCGTGATCACCGTCGGCGAGCTGCACGCCTACGCCCTGGAGCGCTACGCGGCGGCCTGCGCCGCCCGCGTCCCCATCCTGATCGCCTACGGCGCCGTGGCCGACGTCCCGCTGACCGGCGGTCCCGGCCCGGCCCGGGCCGTCCCCGCCGCCCTCGCGCGGGCCGCCGCGGGGCTCGGCGGCGCCGTGGCGCCCGCGTCGGGGTTCGAGGTCGTCAGGCGCGTCTACGAGCTGCACCTGAGCGAGGCGGGCAGACGGCTGCTGCGGGTGGCCTCGCTGCTGGCCGAGGACGAGTCGGTCGAGGAGGTCTTCGGCGACGCGGCCGAGCTCGGCCGGTGGGGGCTGCTCGGCGAGCGCACCACGTTCGCCCACCCGGACGTGCGGGCCTTCGGCTACTCACGGCTGACGCCCGCCGAGCGCGCGCAGACCTCCGCGCTGCTGCGCCGCAGACGGGCGGGGCTGCGGGCCGTACCGCCGAGGGCCCGGCTGACGGCCGACCGGTGGACCACGCAGGACCAGCTCGGGCACCGGCTCTACGCGGAGGCCGTGGCCGCGTTCGTCAGGCACCCGGAGACCCGGCCCCCGCTCACCATCGGCGTCAAGGGGCCGTGGGGGGCGGGCAAGACCTCTCTGATGCGGATGATCCAGGACCTGCTGGACCCGGGGGCCGCGGGGAACACCCCGGCGAGGATCCACCTGCCGGGAATCGGCCCGTCCGGCGCCCGTGCGGGCAGGACGCCGACCAACGCCGAGGTGCTCGCCCACGCGGGACGGCGCCGGGCGGAGGACGGGGAGGGCGCGGTGCGCGCGGAACCCGGCCACCTTCCCGTACGGCAGGCCGACTGGCGCCCGACCGTCTGGTTCAACCCCTGGATGTACCAGAACGGCGAGCAGGTCTGGGCCGGGCTCGCCCACGAGATCATCAGCCAGGTCACCGAGCGGCTGCCGAGGGCGGAACGGGAGCGTTTCTGGCTGCGGCTCAACCTGGCCAGGATCGACAGGGAGGCGGTCCGGCGGCGCGCCTACCGGCTGGCGCTGACCCGGCTCGCGCCGCCCGCCCTCTGCCTGGTCGCCGGGCTCGTGCTGACCGGCGCGCTGCTGGCGGCCTCGGCGCTGCTGCCCGCCGCCGGAGAGATGATCCGGCACCTCGCCGCCGCCGTCGGCACCGTGGGCTCGGCCGGTGTGCTCGGGGCGGGAGCCGTACGGCTGGCGCGGTTCTTCGGCGAGTCTGCCGACAACGCCTTCGCCGAGCTGGTGCGCAGGCCGGACCCGCTGGCCCGGGACGCGGGCGGGCTCTTCGCCGAGGCCGTGACCGGCCCCGGCTACCGGTCCAGGACCGGGTTCCTGCACCTGGTGCAGACGGACATGCGGCACGTGCTCGACCTGGTCGCCACCGAGGAACGGCCGCTCGTGGTGTTCGTCGACGACCTCGACCGGTGTTCGCCGGGGACGGTCGCGCAGGTCATCGAGGCGATCAACCTGTTCCTCGCCGGTGAGTTCCCCAACTGCGTCTTCGTGCTGGCGATGGAGCCCGAGGCGGTGGTCGCGCACGTCGAGGCCGCCTACCGGGACCTGACCGAGGCGCGGCCCGCCTCCGGGGCCGGGCTGGGGTGGCGGTTCCTGGAGAAGATCGTGCAGCTGCCGCTGAGTGTGCCGCTGCTCGACGACGCCGACCGGCTGCCCGCCTTCGTCCGGGCCCTGCTGGGCGTGCCCGACCCCGCGGAGGGGCAGGACGTGCCGTTCGTCGCGCCGCCGCGCTCCCCCGCCGACCCGCCGATCGCCGACCCGCTGCCCGGCCCGGCGGAGCCGCCGGACCCGGTCCAGGTGAGCCGTCTTGAGGAGGCGATCTGGGCGCTGCGGCCCACGGCCACGACCCTGGACGAGGCGGCGAGGCTGGCGCAGGAGAGGCTGGGCGTCGAGAGCCGCGACATGGTCGGCGGCCTGTCCTCGGCGGCGCGCGAGGCGGCCGACCGGGTCTTCGACGACCTCTACAGCGACGAGAACGCCTACCGGGCGATCGAGTTCGTGCTGCCCGCGCTGACGTTCTCCAACCCACGGCAGATCAAGCGCTATGTGAACGTCTTCCGGTTCTACTCGTTCCTGACCTACCGCCGGGCGCTGGCCGGGGCGGCGCCCGCCTCCGACGCCGAGGTCGCCAAGCTCGCGGCGCTGACCGTCAACTGGCCGCACCTGCTGTCGTCGCTGGTCACCGAGGCCGGGGGGCCGAGCGCGCTGGAGGGCCTCGAAGGCGCCGCGGGCACCGGCGACGACAGGATCTGGGAGCGGGCCGTACGGCAGGCGGGCCTGACGGGCGAGGGCCTCGGCGGCCCCAGGGACTCCTGGGGTACCGAGCTCGACGCCCTGCGCGAGTTGCTGTCGCGGCCGCACCCGATCGCGGGACTGGCCCGTCACCTGCTCTGAACGGCCCTCAGGACCCCTTGCCGAGGCGGGGCAGGCGGCGGATGGGCCAGGCGACGACAAGGGCCGCGGCGCAGCCAAGGGCGATCACGGCGGCGGCCAGCAGCATGTCCCTGATGCCGAACAGCGCGCTGGCGGGACCGGCGATCGCCTGGCCGAACGGGACGGCCAGGATCGACCCGGCGATCTCGTAGGCCGCCACCCGGTTGAGGCGGTCGGCGGGGATGTGGGTCTGCACGGTCGTGGCCCACTGGACACCCCAGAACGCCCAGCCGAGGCCGCTGACGCCGTAGCCGAGCATGAGCAGCGGCAGGGAGGGGACCAGCGCCGCCGCCAGCGGCATCAGCGGGAAGAGGAACATGGCGACCGCGCCGCCGAACAGGGGACGGGAGGGGCGCAGCCTGAGCGCGGCCAGCCCGCCGAGGACGCAGCCCGCCCCGAACGCGGCCTCGGCGAAGCCGAACGCCGCCTTGCCGTGCGCGGCGATGATGGAGGCCGCGCCGAGCGGGGTGATCGGCCCCCAGACGAACACCCCCAGCACCCACCAGATCAGGATGACCCCCCACAGCCAGGACCGGGAGCGGAACTCCTTCCAGCCGGTGCGCAGGTTCTGCAGGGTCGTGGCCGACCGGTCGACCTCGAAGGCGGGCAGCCGCAGCGCCACCAGGCAGATCCCGCTGACGGCGAAGGTCGCGGCGTCGATGGCGAACACCCAGCCCGCCGAGGTCACGGCCAGGAGCGTTCCGGCGATGGCGGGACCGGCCATCGTGGACAGGCCCTCGCTCACCTTCAGCACCCCGTTGGCCTGCTGCGGGTCTGCGGCGACCTGCGGCACCAGGCTGGAGACGCCCGGCTGGAACATCGCGGTCGCCATCCCGCCGAGCACCGAGGTGACGATGATGAACCACACCGGCGGATGGCCGAGCCCCAGATAGAGCGCGAGCGAGCCCTGGATCAGAAACCGGGCCGCGTCCGAGCCGATCATCAGCGGGCGGGGGTGGAACCGGTCCGCCAGCACTCCGCCGAACACCACGAAGAGGGCGAAGGCCCCCATCCAGGCGGCCAGTGCGAACCCTGCACCGCTCACCCCGTAGCCGAGGGAGAGCATCGCGACCGAGAGGGCGACCGGGAACATCGCGTCGCCCAGCATCGACACGATGCGGGCGACGAAGTAGAGGCGGAAGTTCCTGGTCCACAGACGGGTAGGGGCCGCGACGGGGGGAAGCACGCGGGCACTGTGTCAGAAACCGGCTATTCCGACAACCCTTTTTCTTGGCGACAAACCACCCATAACCCCTAGGTCGCGCCCCATGTACGGCGGGGCGCGACCGGCCGTCCCGGACTCAGTCTCCAGAGGTGGCCGGGGCGGTGACGTGCCGGGCGATCACCTCGTCGAGCCGGGTGATCGCGGGCCGCCAGTCGGCGGGCGGTTCGTGGCAGCGGGTGGCGCTCCTGCCGTGGTACTCCAGGGTGTAGGTGAAGTGGTCGGGGACGTCACAGCCCGCCGTGGAGGACGACCACGTCCTGATGTGGTCCAGCCCCTGCCGCAGGGAGCCGAGCTCGGCCGGGGTGAGCCTGAAGGTCCTGGTGGCGCCCGCGGATCCGCCGCGGGCCAGGCCGTTCCCGTCGACGACGAGCGTCTGACGGATCCCGGCGAAACCGCCGGTTTTCCGGTAGGAGATCGTCCCCCAGGGCACCTCGGCCGCACCGCCCTCCGGAACGCCGGCCCGCGCGGGCACCGGGCCCATCGTCGCCGCCGCCAGGATCGCGGCGGCGAGCAGGTGTCTCACCATGACGTCTCCCCTCGTCAATGTGGAACGTTCCGTAGTTTCGCCGGGAGCCCCGGGACAAGGCTCTCGGCGACGACCGCGGAAGACCATTCGCCGCGCCGGTCACCCCCGGATCGCCGCGAGCGTCCAGGACGGCCCCACCCGAGACTGCGATCCCGCGGACGCGTCGTACGGGTGGAGGAGATCCTTCGACGGACCTGCCCGCGGAACGACTCCGCACACCGACCGCCGCCGATCTCCCGGCCGCCCTCCACGGCCCCGGCCCTGTTTTCCAGGCGGGAATTCCCCCTGCCGGGGAAAGGCGCGTTTCCCGATGCCCCCGAGTGGCCGAGGCGTCGCCGAAGACGAGATCCGGACCGCCCGGCGACCACCGAGTCGCCCGTGGCGAACTGGCGAAACGCCCCGACCGCCCTTCGGGTAACCGGCCGCCCGGAATGCCTTTCCGGGTGGGCGAAAATCCGGTCGGATATTTGGGAAAACCGGCCTACCGGAAAGCGTTCCCTCCCGGCCGAAAACGTCATGTCACGAGCCTTCACGAGGCCCTTTCATCACCGCACCGATTACCCACAGTCACCACAGACAAGCCGAAAGTAAGGATAAGAGCTGCTTTTACCCCTCTTGCGATGGCCGGATTCGGCGATCTATGGTTCTCCCCGAAAACGACAACCGTTTTCACCGTCGAAAGGAGAACCATGAACACGGATCTCGGCTTCGAGGAGCTGACCTCCGCGGCGGCGCTGCCCGCCTTGCAGGGACCGGGCACCAACGCCCTCGTTCACACACCGTTCGGCTTCGAGGAGCTGGCTCCCGCCACGGCGCTGCCCGCTCTCCAGGGGCCGGGCACCAACGCCCTCGTCCACACCCCCTTCGCCTGGAACGCCTGAGTTCCAGAACGGACGGCCCGCTCCCAGTGCGGGCCGTCCGCCCATCCCATCCTTCCCCCTTTGTGAGTCGCGGAGAAGAACAGCCCATGGAGTCCATCACCCCCGGCCACCACCTGTACGTCGGCCCGGACGGGACGTGGCGCTCGTGCGACGAGAACGAGCGGTTCACCCGCCTGACCGGCCGGGCCGACCTGCTCGAACGCATGCGTGAGCAGTCCTACCTTGGTGGGAACGCCCCCGACCTCGAACCGCTGGCCACCGCTCTGCGCGAGCGGGGCGTGCTCACCGACGCTCCCTCCGGGAGCGAGGAGCCGCTTCGGGTGTGCGTGCGCGGGGACGGGCCGGTGGCCGCCGAGACCGTACGGCTGCTCGCCGGCATGGGGAACGCGCTCGCCGTGGACGACCCGGCCGCGGCGGACGCGCTGGTCGAGTGCGCGGGCTGGCTCCCCGACGGGCGTTGGCTGCGCCTCGACGACGACGGCGCCGTCAGGCACCGCTGCCACGTCGAGGGCCGCAGGCTGGTCGTCGGCCCCATGACCGTGCCAGGCCGTACCGCCTCCTACCGGGACCTGCGGGGACGCAGACTCGCCGCGGCGGCGCTGCCCGACGAGCTGGCCGGGCTGTGGACCTACCTCGACGAGGGCGCCGCCGGTACGGTGCCGCTTCCGCCGGTGCCGTGGCCGAACCCCGGCGCGATCGCGGTCGCCGCAGGCCTGCTGGTCAACGACCTGCTGACCTGGTGGACCGGTGACCTGCCCGCCACCGCGGGGCTCCAGCTCGTGGTCGATCCGGCCTCCGGACGGGTCGACCGGCACCCGGTGCTGCCGCTGCCGGTCCGATGAACCGGTTCAACCTGCGGCTGCCCGGCTGGGACGGCACCCTGCTCGCCCTCGACGTCCGCCTGCCGGACCCTTCCTCGTGGCCCGTCCCCACCGTCGTCACCCGCACTCCGTACGGGCGAGGCCGTCACCTGGCGGAGGGGGCGGGGTGGGTCAGCCGCGGCTTCGGCTACGTGGTCCAGGATGTGCGGGGACGCCACGACTCCGACGGCGCCTGGGAGTGCTACCGCAACGAGCGCGGCGACGGCGCCGCCCTGGCCGACTGGATCACCGCCCAGGAGTGGAGCGACGGCCGGCTGGTCGGCTACGGCGGTTCCTACGGCGGGTACACCGCCTGGGCGCTGGCCGTCGAACGCCCCGAGACGGTGCCCGCGGTGGTGAGCATGGGTCCGTCCATGGCACTGCACCGCACCAAGTTCGAGGACGGCGTGCTGCGGCTGGCCGAGCACGCGGCCTGGTGGCTCGAACGCGCGGACAGCCGTACCAGCAGGGACGGCCTCGCCGCCTTCCTCCTCAAGGAAGGAGACGCGCTGGCCCGTCTGCCGGTGACCGGCCTGCCCGAACGGCTCGGCGTGCGCCTGCCAGGCTGGGCCGGGGTCGTCCTGCGGGGTCCTGACCACCGCCCCGCCGAGGAGATCACCGAGGAGGAGCTGGCCGCGCTGCCCACGGCGGGGCTGCACGTCGGCGGCTGGTACGACCTGCTGGCCGACGAGACCGTCCTGCACTGGCGGACGGTCGGCGCCGCCCGCACCCCGCGCCCCCCGCAGCGGCTGATCATGGGACCGTGGGGGCACGACCTCGCCTTCACCGGACGGACCCGGCACATCGACCGGGAGCACGGCCCCCAGGCGCTGTTCGACCTGGGCGCGGCGCAGGTCGCGTGGATCCGCGCCTGCCTGGCGGGCGAGGACCCCGGCCCCGACATGGTCCTGCCCGTCGGTGGAACCTCCTGGCGGCCCTGGCCGGCCACGACCCGCGAACGCGTGCTGCACGCCCACCCCGGTAAGGGTGTCGACGAGGTTCCCGGGGACGGCTCGCCCGATGGAAGTCTTGAGGAGGTCCCCGGGAACGGTCCGGCCGGTGCCTTCGTGTACGACCCGGCCGACCCGTGTCCGTCCCTGGCCCCCGGCACCGACCGCCGTGCCCTGGACGGGCGGCCCGACATCCTGCGCTTCAGCACTCCGCCGCTGACCGCGCCGCTGTCGTTCACCTCGGTCGCCGTCCACCTGGACGTCACCGCCTCGGCCCCCGACGCCGACTGGATCGTACGGCTCGCCGAGCACACCGTGGACGACCAGGTGTTCGAGCTGGCCAGGGGCAGGGCGGCGAGTTCGGGACGTCTGGCGCTCAGCCCGGTCTGGGCGTGCCTGCCCGCCGGATCCCGGCTCCGCCTGGAGATCACCGGCAGCGACTTCCCGCGCCTGGCCCGCTCCCTCGGCACCGGCGCCGACCGCCACACGACCACCGCGACGGCCCCCGTCCGCCAACGGGTCCGCGCCGCCCGCCTGGTCCTGGAGACCCCGAGAAGCCCGCAAGACCTGGAGAACGCGTGAACAACCCGGAAGACCTGCTGGTCGACTCCCGTACCGGCGTGCTGACCGCGCTGGAACCACAGCCCCGACGCCCCGGTCTGCCCCGCTGGTGGACCGGATACGGCGCCGCCGTCGCCGACACCCGGCGGTTCGCCCCCTGGACCGCCGACCGGCACGGGTTCGGCGCGACCGTCGGCGACCCGTCGCACGCCCGCGCCGCGGCGCTCGGGGAGGCCGTCGAACGCTACTGCGGCAACGCCGTCCCCTCCGGGCTCACCGTCTCCTCCTGGCGTGACCTGACCGAGGCGGCCCTGGACCCGGAGACGATCCCGCTGTACTCGGCCGCCCAGTACCGCGAACCCGGTTTCCCCTTCGTCCCGTTCACCCGGGACCTGCCGGTCGCCTGGACTCCGGCGCGGGACATGCGTGACGGCTCCCGGGTGCTGGTTCCCGCGTCGCTGGTCTGGCTCGACTACTTTCACGGTCCTCGTGCCGCCGAGCCGCCGACCCACGCCCTGCCGTACTCGGGTATCGCCACCGGGCGCGGCCGGGAGCACGCGGAGCGGGCGGCCCTTGAGGAGCTGTTCGAGCGGGACGCCACCACGATCTGGTGGTCGAGCGGGGCCGCCTGCGAGGCCGTGGCCGATCCGGAGACGGTCACCGCGGCCCTCGGCGACGGGAGACAGGAACCACGGGTCCGGCTGCTGGCCGTACCGTCACCGTTCGGTGTGCCGGTGATGGCGGCCTTCCTTGAGGACCTCGCCGGCGGGATCGTGGCCTTCGGCAGTGCCTGCCGGGCCACTCCCCGTGAGGCGGCGGCGAAGGCGCTGGTCGAGGCCTTCGGCCTGTACTCCCTGACGCTCCAGCTCGCCGACCCGCGGGGCGCGGTGTGGCAGGCCGTGGCCGCCGGAGTGCTTGAGGAGCACGTGTTCCGGCCATACCGGGCCGACCGTTCCTACCGGGACGCCTTCCGCCCGGACTACCGCGACCTGACCGACCTGCCCGCCGTCGCGCAGCTCTACCTCGACCCGCGCATGCAGGGCGAACCCCTGGCCCGGCTGCGCGCGGCTCCCGGCCCCCACCTGGACGACCTGCCCCCGGCCGATGCGGCGAGCTATCTCGACCGGCTGGCAGGGGCCGGGCTCACCGCCTACAGCGTGGACCTGACCACCCCCGACGTGGCCGCGACGGGGTTGTGCGTGGTGCGGGTCCTGGTGCCCGGCCTGGTGGGAAACGCCCCACCGGCCTTCCCTCTGCGCGGCGGCGGACGCCTGTACGAGGTGCCGGAAAAGCTCGGCCTCACCTCCCGCGTCCTGGACGAGGACGACCTGTTCCCCCACCCTCTCCCCCTGGCCTGACATGACTGCTCCCACCGCCCTGGAAACAGGGGCGTACTCCTCGCTGCTCGACTCCCGCACCGGGATCGTCCGCTCCCTGGTCCGCTCCGCCGCTCCCGGCCATCTACCCGCCTCGTTCGAGCTGGTCACCGCGGTGCTCTCGGACACCACCAGGTTCGGCCCGTGGCCCTGCGACTCCGCGGGTGCCGGATACGCCTTCGCCGACCCGCAGGCCGCGCGCGGCGCGGCGTTCGGCGAAGCCGCGGAGCGCTACTGCGGCAACCTCGTCCCTCCCCGGCTGGTCCTGGCCTCCCACGCCGACCTGACCGCCCAGGGGGCCCGTGCCCTCGACCCCGAGGACCTGGCGCTGTACTCCCCCGCCCAGCACGCCGCCCCCGGTTTCCCCCTGGCGCCGTTCACCCGTGACCTGCCGGTCGAATGGACGGAGGCGGTCGACCTGCTCGACGGCCGGGGGACGCTCGTGCCGGCGGGGCTGGTGTGGGTGTCGTACTTCTCCGCCGACGTCACCCCGCCGACGCCCCGCGTCAACCCGGTCATCCAGGCCGGACTGGCCGCCGGGCCGACGCGTGGGTACGCCGTCCGGGGCGCCCTGTACGAGATCGCCGAGCGCGACGCCATGACGCTGGCCTGGCACGGGCGGGCCGGGCTGCGCGCCCTGACCCCGCCGCCCTGGCTGGCCGACTTCGCCACCGGGCCGCTGCGGCGGCTGCACGTGCGTTTCCTCGGCTTCCCCACCGCCACCGGTCTGCACGTGACCGGTGCGCTGGTCCGCGACCGGGAGTCCGGCCATCTCACTCTCGGCATGGGCGTACGGCGCGACGCCCAGGAGGCGATGGTCAAGGCCTACGGCGAGGCGCTGCAGTTGCAGTTGTTCACCGCCGGGCTCGACGACCCCGCAGGGCCGTACTGCCAGGTGGCCGCCGACCCGCGCAGTCCCCTGAAGCCGTGGCGGGCCGACCGTGCCTACGGCTCGTCCTACCGGTCCGACCTGGCCGACGTCGTGGACTACGGCTGCCACCTCCAGCTGTACCTCGACCCGGCCGTCCAGGAGGAGTTCGAGGAGGAGCTCGCCGAGGCGCTGGCCGAGCACGTGCCCGCCCGGGCGGTGCCACCACCCGGGGACACCCGCGAGCTGGCCGTACGGCTGGGCCGTCAGGCGCTGTGCGCCGAGGTGACCACCCCGGACGTGCGGGAGGCGGGCCTGCGCGTGGTGCGGGTCGTGGTGCCCGGCACCTACTCCAACACCGCGGCCGGACTGCCGTTCCTCGGCGGCACCCGGCTGGCGGAGACCCTGGGCGGCCGTCCCCGCCGTCGCCTGCCTCTGCCCCACTAGAGAGAGTCTCCCTTGGCCTCCTCCCGTCTCATCTCCGTGCGACGCCACCCGCTGGCGGTGGCGCTGCTGCTGGTCGCGGTCCCGCTCGCGATGGTGGCCGCCGTCAGCCTCGGCGCCGTCGACCTGCCCGCCGCGGATGTGTGGCACACGGTCGTCGCCCACCTGACGACCGGGCGGCGTCCCGCGGACGTCAGCGGCATCGACGACGAGATCATCTGGAACTCCCGGGCCCCGAGGACCGTCCTGGCCCTCGTCGCCGGGGCCGGGCTCGCCGTCGCCGGAGCCGTGCTGCAGGCGGTGGTGCGCAACCCGCTGGCCGACCCCTACGTCCTGGGGGTCGCCTCGGGGGCGTCGCTGGCCGCGGTCGCGGTCATCACCCTGGGCGGCGTCGCCGGGCTCGGCGTGCCGGGGGCGGCCTTCGTGGGGGCGTGCGCCACGCTCGCCCTGGTGCTGCTGCTCGGCAGCAGGCGCGGCACCCTGGCGCCGACCCGGCTGATCCTGGCCGGGGTCGCCCTGTCCTACCTGCTGCAGGGGGCCACCGGCTACCTCCAGTTGCGCGCCCAGCCCGGTCAGCTCTCCGGCATCCTGTTCTGGCTGCTCGGCTCGGTCTCCGGCGCGGGCTGGGACGACCTGACCGTGCCGTGCGCGGTGGTCGTGGCCTGTACGGCGTGGCTGACGGCGCAGGGCAAACGGCTCAACGCGATGCTGCTCGGCGACGAGACGGCCGCCATGCTCGGCGTCGCCGTACACCGGTTCCGATTGACGCTGCTGGCCGTCGCCGCGCTGTTGACGGCGGCCGTCATCTCGGTCGCCGGGGGCATCGCGTTCGTCGGGCTGATCGTGCCGCACACCGTACGGCTGCTCGCGGGCCCCGACCATCGCCGCGCCCTGCCGCTGGTCGCGCTGGGCGGCGGCCTGTTCCTGGTCCTCGCCGACCTGGCCGCCCGCATCCTGTCACCGCCGCTCGAACTTCCGCTCGGCATCCTGACCGCCGCGATCGGTGCGCCGTTCTTCCTGTGGCTGCTGCGCAGGGAAGGGCCGGTGTCCTGATGCGAGTGGAGGTCACCGGCCTGAACCTGCCGCTCGGCGGGGTCGAGGGGGTCGCGCTGCGGGTCGAGCCCGGCGAGTTCGTCGGACTCATCGGCCCGAACGGCAGCGGCAAGTCCACGCTGCTGCGCGCGCTGTACCGGGCGCTGCGTCCTGACGACGGCACGGTGCTGGTCGGCGGAGACGACGTGTGGCGAGCCCTGACGGCCCGTGAGTCCGCCGGGCGGATCTCCGTCGTGGCCCAGCACGGCGGGGACGGCTTCGACTTCACCGTCGCCGAACTCGTGGCCACCGGCCGTACCCCGCACCGGACCTCGCCCTCGGCCGACCGGGAGATCGTCACCGCCGCCCTCGAACGGGTCGGGATGACCGGTATGGCCGAGCGCCCGTACTCGACGCTGTCCGGAGGGGAACGGCAGCGGGCGTTGCTGGCCCGCGCCGTGGCCCAGCGGGGCGCCCTGCTGGTGCTGGACGAGCCGACCAACCATCTCGACGTCAACGCGCAGTTCGAGCTGCTCGGCCTGGTCCGTTCCCTGGGCGTGACGACGCTGGCGGCGCTGCACGAGCTGAACCTCGCCGCCGCCTACTGCGACCGGCTCTACGTACTTGAGGCGGGCCGGATCGTCGCCCACGGCTCCCCCGGCGAGGTGCTGACCCCGGCCCTGCTCGCCGAGGTGTTCGGGGTCCGCTCCCACCTGGGCGTCAACCCGCTCACCGGCCGGCCGAACCTCACCTTCGCCCCGTTGAAGGACACCCTCAAGGAAACTGGAGACCCCCGATGAGAACGCCACGAACGGCCCTGTGCGCCCTGGCCCTCCTCGCCCTGTCGGCGGGCTGCGGCGCCGGCCCCGCCACATCCGCCGCCCCCTCGGCTCCGCGCGGTGAGGGCGTCTTCCCCGCCCAGGTCGTCAACTGCGGGCGGAGTGTCCAGGTGGACAGCCGGCCGAAGCGGATCGTGTCGTTCTTCCCGTCCAACACCGAGTTGCTGCTCGCCCTGGGGGTCAAGGACCGGCTCGCCGGCCAGGTGTGGGCCGGCCAGTCGGCGCCGAAGGCGGCCTACGCCGCCGACTACGCCGGGGTCAAGGTCCTGTCCGGGGGTGAGGTGTCGAAGGAGACGCTGCTGGCCGCCCGTCCCGACTTCATCCTGGCCGACGGGGAGTACAACTTCGACGGCAGGAAGCTGCCAACCATCGCCGAACTGGCCGCGCTGGGCGTGCCCGTCTACGTCGACGCCGCGTTCTGCCCGGGGACCACCGGCTCGGCGACCCTCGCCGACATCGGGCGCGACCTCGACGCCCTCGGCGGGCTGCTCGGCGTGCCCGGACAGGCCGCAGGCGCCAAACGCGACGTCACCAGGGCCCTTGACGGCCTGCGTCGCCGCCTCGACGGACACGCCCCGGTGCGCACCGCCATGGTGCAGGTCTTCGACAGGCAGCTGTACGGCCTGGCGGGCGGCCTGTACTCCGACATCCTGCGCGTCGCGGGCGGCGCCAACGTGCTCGACGGGCTGATCCCCCCGGGCAAGAACTTCGACGTCGTCTCCGTGGAGGCCGTCGCCAAGGCCGACCCGGAGACGATCGTCTACCACTACACCGACGAGGCCGACCGCGCCTCGGCCGAGAAGTGGCTGCGTGAGCACCTGGGGCAGACCAGGGCGGTCAGGAACAGCCGCCTGGTCGCCACGCCCGCCGCCGACTACTCGGGGCTGCGTGCCGTTGACGGCGCCCAGGCGATCGCCCGCGCCCTGCACCCGGACGTGTTCTGATGCGCCGTTATCTCGCCGCCCGGATCATCTCGTGGGCCGGGTCGTCGATCACCCTTGTCGCGTTGCCGATGCTGCTCTACCAGCGCACCGGTGACGCCGCCCTGACCGGCCTGCTCACCGCCATGGAGGCGGTCCCCTATCTGCTGCTCGGCCTGCCCGCGGGGGCGCTCGCCGACCGGTGGGACCGCCGCCGTGTGCTGACCCTCACCAGTCTGCTCAGCGCGCTGCTGGTGGTGAGTGTCCCGCTGGCCGCCGCGCTGGGGCTGCTCACCACGCCGCACCTGTTCGTCGTGGCCGCGGCGACCGCCTCGTCCTTCGTGTTCTTCGACGCCGCCGCGTTCGGCGCGCTGCCCGCGCTGGTCGGGCGGGAGGGGGTGGCCAGGGCGACCGGCGTCCTGATGACCTGGAGCACCCTGGTCTCGCTCGTCGGCCCCGCCCTGGCGGGGGTGTTGGTCGCCGCGACCGGCGCGGCCCCGGCGATGGGGCTGGACGCGCTGAGCTACGTGGCGGCGGCGCTGCTGCTGGCCCGGCTGCCGCCGGCCAAGCCGGGGCCCAGGCCTCGCCGTGATCTGCGCGCCGAGGTCCTCGACGGCGTCCGCTACATCCGCGCCCACCCGGTGGTCGGGCCGCTGACCTTCCTCGGCGTCGGCAACAGCCTCGCCGAGGGGGCCGTGATGGGGCTGCTGGTCGTCGTGGCGGTCCAACGGCTCGGCCTCGGGCCCGCCGATCCGGCGATCGGCCTGCTGTTCGCCGCGACGGCGGCCGGCGCCATGGCCGCGGGCCTGGCCGTACCCCGGCTGCGGCTGCGTTTCGGCACCCCCGCGATCTCCCTCACCTCGTTGACGGCCGTGGGGATGCTGCTGGTGGTGTGGGCCCTGACCGAGCACCTGGTCGTGGGGCTGGTGGTACTGGCCGTCTGGCAGGCGGCCAACAGCCTGGTCAGCCTGAACGGCATCATCGAACGGCAGGAGCGGACCCCCGACCACCTCCAGGGCAGGGTCAACACCACCGCCAGAATGATCGCCTGGGGCGGGCAGCCCGCGGGAGCCGCCCTCGCCGGGCTCCTGGCCGAGCTGGCCTCTCCCCGTACGGCCCTGCTGACGACGGCGGTGGCCGTGCTGCTGTCGCTTCTCCTGCCTCCGGCACGTGCCCTGGCCCGGCAGGCTCCCTTGGCGTCGCGGGACTGAACGAGGATTCCGGCCACGATGGAAATCCTCCGGCTGGAAGCATCCCCGACTACTCCCATAAAGTGCAGATTTCGGGCCATATCAGGAAAATTCAGCATCGAGTCGAGCAGCCCATATTCCTCTTTACGGAAATATTGATCTTGTTATATTTTGATATTAAGACCGGTATTCCTCGGGGGCGGGTCATCCAGTGACGGATACAGACGAGGACATATGGCCAAACAGCTCGTACGGTGGGAGATCGACGGCGGAACGGTGGTCGTCGAAACGGACGAGGAGTACGTCACGGACTGGGTCCCGGTCTCCTCGACCGGTGACCGGGTCATCTACGACGCGAGACAACGCTTCGAAGAGGCCCTCAAACACGTCAGGGGCGCGGCGGAGACCGCCCTGAGGACCTTCCGTGAGAGCGCGATCGGCCCGGACGAGGTCGAGGTCGAGTTCGGCGTGAAGCTGGGCACGGAGGCGGGGGCCGTCATCGCCAAGGCGTCCGTCGAGGGGAACCTCACCGTCAGGGTCAAGTGGTCGGGGACGCACAACCACGAGCACCGCGGATGAGCCGTGCTCACCACGTGGCGGGCCCGGATCACCGGGAAACGTGACCGGTCACTGGTCACGGGCGCGGGCGTCCTGGTGGACGCCGGGCACCTGCTGACCTGCGCGCACCTCGTGTGGGGCTGCTCGGACCTCACCGTCAGCTTCGTGCAGACGGGCCGGGGAGACCTCCAGAACATCCCCGTGGGCGTCTCGTACACGGGTCCCTGGCGACGTCCCGGAGATCCCGGCGACATCGCCGTTCTCGAACTGCCCGAAAAGGTCGATCTCTCTCCGGCCAGGTTCTCTCTCCGGCCCGGCACCGCCGCCGAGTTGAACGCTCACGGTTTTCCGAGGGACGCGGGTCCTTTCGGATCGGTTCTCCGGCTACGGGTGACCTCCTCACACGGAATCGGTGAATGGCTGCACATCGAGGCCGCCACGGGTCACGCGGAGTTTCCCCGGGAGGGGTTCAGCGGTTCCGGCGTATACGAGGAAAACAGCGGCGAGGTCCTCGGCGTGATCTCGGACGCCTCACACGCCGAGAGCCGTCGCACCGGCCGCATGATTCCCGTCGAGACGATCCGCCGCCACTGGGAGGACATCGACGACCTCCTCGACCTCCCCTGGCTGTCCAGGGACGCGCGGGTCCGGCTGCGGGCGGTCGTCCACGGCGCCGGGACCGGCGCCGACCTCACGGAACTGGTCATGGGGACCTTTCCCGGCATTCCCCGGCCGAGGGACCTCCGCTCCCCGTGGGACGCCATCAGGTTCGTCGCCGAGGAACTCCGCGCGGAACCTCACGGAGACGACCGGCTCGCCAGGATCGTCACCGCCCTGTCCACGCGGCTGACCGGCCCCGGTGTCCGGGCCGGGCTGCAGGAGTGGCTCAGGACCGCCGCGAGCTCTCCCCCGCCGGAGGAGGAGGCCACCGGTCCCGCCTTCTTCCTCTCCTCCTGCGCCGAGGACGCCGCCTACGCGGAGCGGCTCGGCGAGTACCTGCGTCTCCAGGGGGTGCCCGTGTGGCACGACGCCCATGTGAGGTGGGGCGACGACTCCGTCGAGGAGACCAGGCGGCGCATCTCCCAGGCCCTGGGCGTCATCGTGCTCGTCTCACCCGACGCCGAGAGATCCAGCCGGGTGATCGGAGAGGTCCTGGAGGGCCAGCGGCGCAACCGCAGGTTCTTCCCCGTCCTCCTGCGCGGGGAACCCCTCTACATCCTCGGCGCCACCCGGCACTGTGACGCCCGCGACGGCGCGATGCCCGGCGATGACTACCTGCGCGTCCTGCGGGAGGTCCGTGACGCGGCCACCGGGACGGCTCCCCCGCCACCCGCAGAACCGCCTCGGAGAACACCGTCCTGGGAGGCACCGTCTCGAAGGACACCGCCCAGGGCGCCGATCCCGGTCCCGCACGTCACCGGCAGGGCCTCGGTAAGGAAACTCACCTCCCTCCTGGACGGCGGCGGCCTCGAACACGCCGACATCTGGACGACGACCCTTCTCCTCGACGCCGCCGGACGGCTCGGGGACGGCTGGATGCGCCGGCTCGACGGAGAGCTCCTGCCGTACGGCCTGCTGGAGGAGGTGGACGCGGTCTGGGCCCGCTCCATGGGCGGGACGCAGGGGTTCGGAGCGCAGCTGGCCCGCTACGGCGGCCCTCCCCCGGGTACGCCCGCCGGGCACGCCGGTGACTTCTTCGCACTGGCCGACGCCCTCGGCTGGCGCAGGGGCCGTCAGGCGACACCGAGATACGGGGAGTTCGTGCCGCCGGAGCCGCTCCCCGCGGGTTTCTTCCCCACGCTGCGCAACCCGCAGCTCGAACACCACCGAGGCTGGCACGACCAGTGGAGGCAGACGGCGATGGCGGTCCATCTACGACTGAGGAAGATGAGAGGGCGGCGATGATGTCCGGGCTCGTCGTCAAGCTCTCCAAGGGAGAGATCGGCATCGTCCGCCGCAGGGTCGGCCGGATACACCCGGAGGACGAGGGCCGCGAGATCCGCGTCCAGGAGACCTCCCCGGGCGTCCAGGCGGCGGTCCTGCAGTCGGACCGCATCCACGTGCTGCCGGGTGTCCTGTACGAGGTCACGGTGGTCAGGCGGACCGAGGTGCCGCTCGGGACGATCGGCGTCGTCGTGGCCAGGGACGGCGCCCCGCCCTCCCCCGTCAGGAACCTCGCCCCGCACGTCGAGTGCCGTGACTTCCAGGACGGCGTGGCGTTCCTGCGCAACGGCGGAACGCGGGGCAGGCAGCCCGGAGTCCTGCGGGGCGGCGCCTCCTACGCCATCAACACGGAGCTGTTCGAAGTGATCACCGTGAACACCCCCGTGGAGGGCAGGCACGGCCTCACCGACGACGACCTCAGGGAGATCACCATTCCGGAGGGCACCACCGGGGTCGTGGTGGTCCGTGAGGGCGAACCCGCGGGAGAGGAGGAGGGGGCGCTCGGCCGCCGGGTGCCGGGGCACGCGAGCTTCCAGCTCCCCACGGTCTTCCTGGACGGCGGGGGACAGCGGGGGGTGCAGGAGGAGACCCTCGGCGGCGGCGACTACCGGATCAACCCCTGGTTCGCCAGGGTCGTGCAGATCCCCACCCGGGTCCTCGTCCTCGACTGGAAGAGGCCGGAGCAGAAACGGCCGACCAACCTGGACTCCTCACTGGACCAGATCCGGATCAACGTCGAGGGCTACTGGGTGCGCTTCGACATGAGCCAGACCATCCAGATCCCGGCCAGGGCCGCCCCCGTGCTGGTCAGCCGGGTCGGCGAGCAGAAGACCGCCCAGGACGACCCCCCGGTGCGGCGGTTCATCGACAAGGTCCTGGCCCAGACGGTCGAGAGCTACTTCCAGCGCGCGGCGGCGGGCCGCCTGACCCTCGACTTCCTCGACAGTCCCGAGCCGATCCGGCTCGAACTCGCCGGGCAGGTGCGCGAGGCGCTCGGTGACTGGCAGGTCACCGCGATCAGCACCACCATCGGCGAGTTCGAGCCCGAGGACACGACCATCCACGAGCTGCGCAAGGCCAACGTCGAGGCGCGCACCCGGAAGCAGCGGCTCCGGCACGAGAACGAGAACGCCGACATCGAGGAGGAGATCAAACGGAAGCGGATCAGGACCGAGCGGGAACGCCGCAGGCTGGAGGCCGTCATCCTTGAGGAGCAGGTCCGGCTCCTCGGCGCCGACCACGTCGCCATGGAGCGGTTCATGTCCCACCTCAAGGAGATAGGCGTGCCGACCTACGTCGGCGGCAACGCGGAGGGAATCCTGCAGTACATGCCGCTCCAGGTCGCGCAGGAGGTGATCAGCACCGCGCTGAACGGCCCACGGCGGCCGGAGATCGCCCGGGGACCGTCGGGAGGCCGCGTCGAGGCCGAGTTGAAGCGGGCCCTGACCGACCAGCGCTCGGCGTTGCTGGCCGACATGGGCGGTGAGCCTCCCCTCGAACAGCGCGTCATCCTCTGTCTCGGGCGGGAGGACGACCACGCCGACGTCCGGGACGCCCTCGACCGGTTCGTCCGGTCCTGCGGATGGACCGTCGCCGGGGAGTCCGAGCCCGTCACCGACCCGTGGTTCCAGACGGTCACGATCAGGGCGGCGGACGCGGGCAGGGCCGCCACCTCCGAGGAGCTGGAGGCCGAGCTGCGCCGCGCCACGGACCGGGAGGCCCCCGGCTCGGACCTCGCGGCGGAGCTGGTCGAGGTCCTGGAGGGCACGACGCCGGCCGTACTGCTCGTCGGGCCGGTCCTGCTCGCCGCGGCCGGCGGGGAGCACGCCGTGCTCCGCCTGGGGCACCGGCAGCTCAGCCACCTCATCCGCAGGCCCGGCCGGCTGCTCACCGAGCCGCTTGCCGTCGTCGCGGAACTCCGCGCAAGCGGCGGGGGCGCCGGATGACCGCCTACGGCATCGACCTCGGGACCACCTACTCCTGCATCGCCCGGGTGGACGAGACCGGCAGGCCCACGGTGCTGCGCAGTCTGGAGGGCACCGACACCGTCCCGTCCGTGGTGTTCTTCGAGTCGGCGGACAACGTGGTGGTCGGCGCGGCCGCCAGGGACGGCTCCGTCCTGGAACCCGGCCTGGCGGTCAGCCTGATCAAGCGGGAGATGGCGCACGGCACCCCGCACAGGAGACACGGCAGGACCTACACCCCCGAGGAGATCTCGGCGTTCATCCTCAGGAAACTGGCCGAGGACGCCCAGGTCGCGACCGGGGAGGCCGTGCGCGACGTGGTGATCACCGTCCCGGCCGACTTCGGCGCGGCCGAGCGCGACGCCACCCGCAAGGCGGGCGAGATCGCCGGGCTCACCGTCGTGGACATCATCTCCGAGCCCGTGGCCGCCGCCATCACCTACGGTCTGCTCAACCCGGAACTCGACCGCACGATCCTCGTCTACGACCTGGGCGGCGGCACCTTCGACACCACGGTCATCACGCTCAGGGGCGGGAGCATCAAGGTGGTCTGCACCGACGGCCACCGCGAGCTGGGCGGCACCGACTGGGACGAACGGCTGATGGAGCACCTCGTCGAGGAGTTCACCCTGGAGCACCCCGACGTCGGCAGTCCGCTGGACGACCCGCAGGCCGAACAACAGCTCCGGGTCGACGCCGAGGCCCTGAAGAGGACCCTCTCGTCAAGGAACCGGCACGTCGTGCGGGTCGCCCACGAGGGCAGGGTCGCCAGGGTCGAGTTCACCAGGGAGACCCTTGAGGAGCTGACCAGGGACCTTCTCGACCGCACCGTGGAGATCACCAGGCGGACGATGGAGACGGCGGCGGCCAAGGGGGTGCGCGACTACGACCAGTTCATCCTGGTGGGCGGCTCCACGAAGATGCCCGCCGTCGCCGAGGCGCTGCGGCGGGCGTTCGGGGTCCCGGTCCTGATCCAGGACCCCGACCTCGCGGTCGCCAAGGGGGCCGCGCTGTACGCCTTCGAGGAGACCTACCGGCGCCTGCTGCGCTCGGGCGACCACGCCGGGGCCGAGGCGGTCGCCGCCCAGGCCGGGCTGACGGCGGAGCGGCGGGAGCTGATCGAGAACACGACGATCAGGACGGTCGCCTCCCGAGGCTTCGGCATCGTCCTGACCGGCGGAAGCGGCGAGACACCGCACGTGCTCCACCTCGTGCACGCCAACGACCCCCTGCCCACGTCCGTGACGGAGGAGTTCTACACCGTCGTCCCCGACCAGGCCGTGGTCACCGTCGAGATCGTGGAGCAGGCGGGAACCGCCGAGTCGCCGCGCCTCGACGACAACGTCAGGATCGCCACCGGGCAGCTGCCGATCCCGCCGGGCAAGCCGAGGGGCTGGCCGATCGAGGTCGCCTTCGACCTGGACTCCTCGGGCCTGCTGCACGTGACCGCCAGGGAACGGGAGACCGGCGAACGGCTCGACCTGCGGGTCCAGATAGGAGGCATGTCCGAGGAGAAGGTCGCGGAGTCCCGCACATGGCTGTCCCAGGTGCGGGTCGGCTAGGCGGCCCCGATGGCCTTCGACCACGACCGGTACGTCGAGGAGGTCCTCGAACCCGCCCGCCGACCCGGTGGCGCGCTCCCCGACGATCCGCGTGCGCGCTACCGGGTGGACGAGACGATGAGCGCCGCCGAGGTCACCGAGACCGTCAGGCGGGTACGGCAGAGCTGGCGGCTGGCCAGGGGGCAGCTGAAGTTCAAACGGCTCGTCAACCGGCTTGAGGCCGACGACCAGGGGAGGTACCGGGAGATCTTCTCCGCGGCCGAACGGGGGGATCTCGGCCCGCTGCGCACGGCCCTGGCGGAGACGGCGGAGCACGCGGCCAGGCGGCGCGCGGACGCCGAGGAGCGTCTGCGGGCCGCCGCGGGCCGCCTGCGCCTGGTCCTTCCCGACGTCGTGGAACGCATCGCGCGGGACACCGGACTCGGGGCGGAGGAGACCCTCGCGCTGTGCGGCGAGCTCAGGATCGAGGCGCGCGAGCCCGACCGGCTGCCGCAGGCCCCGCCGTACGCGGGCTACGGCGAGGTCCGCGCGGCCCTCGACACGCTGGGCGAACGGCATCTGGCGCGTTTCGTGTTCGGTGACGCCTGCCGGGATACGCGGGTGCTCGGCGGCTTCTCCCTGCCGGACGGGACACCGCTCGGCGGTGACGCCCTCGAAGGGGTGCGGGCGAGGTGGGCGGCCGAGCCGAGGGGGACGCTGACGACCCAGGCCGAGACCGTGCTGACCGCGCTGGGCGCCGTACCCGACCCGGCTGAGCTGGTGCGTCACGACCTCGTGACCCGGGTGCGGGAGCGGGCCCGCGAACACGCCGACGACGGCACCCTCGTGCGGTACGCCGTCGGCCGTCTCGGCCTGGCCCTCGACGAGGCGCGCGGGCTGGTCTTCGCGGTCCGGCACGAGAGCCGGTACGGCGGCGCGCCGGGTGACACGGCGGCCCGGCTCAAGGAGCTGATCGACGGAGGGGACGTCGTCGGCGCCGTCGATCTCGCGCGGACCCTCGACGTGGCCGCGATCGCCGGAGAGGTCGGCGACCTGGTGGCCGAGGCCCAGACCAGGCTGGACACGGCCGTGCGCCTGAGGGACGAGGCCGTACGGGACGGCACGGACCCCGACCGGGCCTGGCTGATGCTGCGGGACGCGCTGGCGAGCGTGCCCGGCCTGCCGGAGGCCGGGGAGCTCCAGGCGAGGCTGGCCCCGCACCCGGCCGGGCCGGTCACGGCCGAGGCGTGCGCGGAGGGCGTCCTGGTCTCGTGGGAGCCCTCGGCGTCCAGGGTCGGGGAGATCGGCTACGAGGTGCGCAGGAACGGCGTCCCGCTGGCCGTCGTCGCCGGATGTTCCCTCCTCGACGAGGCCCCCGCCGTCGACACCGCCCTGCGCTACGAGGTGGTCGCCCGCCGGGGCGAGGCCGCCGCCGCGCCCTCGGGCGCCGAACCACTCCTCCTGCGCCCGGAGGCGGTCCGCGCGTTCGCCCTCGAACCCGACCCCGAGGAGCCGGGGGCGTTCCTCGTGCGCTGCCAGGCGCCCACGACCGGCGTCCTGGAGATCGTCGCCCTGCCGGGTGAGCCGCCCTGGCCGCCGGGAACGACGGTCCCGGTGGCCGGCCTGCGCGCGGCGAGTCGTACCGTGCCCTCCTCCCCGCACCGGGACGGCCTGACGGTCCGGCCCGCCGGGGTCGGCGCCGTCCTGTTCGCGGTGACCGTCTTGGGCGGTCTGGCCACGATCGGCGGCCACCGTGAGCACGTGAGCCTGCCGCCCGTCGCCGGTCTCACCGCCGAACGCCGGGGCGAGGTCGTGTACGTGGGGTTCGCCTGGCCGCCCGAGGTGAGCGAGGCGCTGGTGCGCTGGAACGGCCGGGAGCGGATCGTCTCCTCCGCGCTCTACCGCGGCCGGGGCGGCGTCCGGCTGACCGTCCCCGAGGACGAGGAGCTGACCGTCGAGGTGGCCCCGGCCCTGTTCCTTGAGGGGGGACACGTCTTCGGGCCGGTGTCCTCCGTACGGCTGCCCGCCAGGCCGCCGGTGCGCTACGACGTGATGTGGCAGGGACCGCCCTGGCGGCGCCGCCTGGTGCTCACGTTCACCTGCGAACGCCCCGTACGGCTGGCACGCCTGTCTCTCGTGCTGCGGCGGGGCCGCGTCCAGCCCGTTTCCGCCGCCGACGGCGTCGTCCTGGCCGAGTGGAGCGACCTGGAGGTCCCGGTCACTCTGGAGGCGCCGGGGCCCGGCCGGGCGGGGCCGTACTGGCTGCGCTGTTTCGCCGAGGGCGAGGCCGAACTCGTCGATCCGCCGGTGCGGCGGCTGAGGGTGGGGTGAGCCGTGGTCACCTGTCCGCACTGCTTCGCGAGGCTGCGGCCCGGCCGGATCGAGTTCCGGTGCGTCGGAGCCTCGGGGCGCAGGGGAGGTTGCGACCCCGAGCCCGACGAGGTCCTGGCCCGCCATCTCGGCTCGTCCTCGGGGGTCTCGCTGCCTCCCGCGTTCGCGGTGCCCCGTCCCGGGAGCCGGGCCGAATGTCCCCGTTGTCACCGGCCGACCGGCCGCCGGGTCTGCCCCCGGTGCCACGGCCCGCTGCCCGCGGAGTACTGCCGGCGGCCGGGAAGGATCGTCGCCCTGGTGGGGGCGAAGGGCTCGGGGAAGAGCACCTACCTCACCGTCCTGCTGCACGAACTGGCCAACCAGGTCGGCGAGGAGCTGAACACCACCCTCATGGGCTGCGACGAACGGACCATCGAACGCTACCGGCGTGACTTCGCCCGCCCGCTCTACGAGGAGAACCGGCTGCTCGGCGCGACCCGCTCGGCGGAGACCGACCCCGGTGGGCCCCTGGTCTATCTGCTGTCCAGGACCGTCTGGTCGTTCGACCGCGCGGTGCGGCTGTTCGGGCGGGAGTTCCGGATCAGGTGGGACAGGACGCGCTCGCTGGCGCTGGTCCTGTTCGACGCGGCGGGTGAGGACCTGCGCAGCCGCGACCGCAGTGAGCTGTACCTGTCCTACCTCGGCGCGGCGGACGGCGTCGTCGTCCTCCTCGACCCGCTCGGGCTTCCCGGCGCGGGCCCCCCGGTGAACGGCGACCCCGGCGACGACCCCCTCGACGTGCTCGCCAGGGTCACCGAACTGCTGCGCGAACGGCACCGTTCGGGGTGGCTCTCGGGGTGGTTCCCGCGGCGGCTGCGGATCCCGGTGGCGGTGGCGCTCAGCAAGATCGACGCGCTGCGGCCCGAGTTCGGCCGCCAGTCGGCCCTGCACCGCGCCCGGCCCCGCACCGGCCGTCTCGACCTCGACGACCGGGAGGCGGTGCACGAGCAGGTGCGGGCGCTGCTCGACCGGTGGCAGGCGGGCGCGATCGACCGGTATCTGGGCCAGCACTACACCGGCCACGCGCTGTTCGGGCTTTCCGCCCTCGGCGGGGAGCCCGACCTGGGGACCGGCAGGGTCGGGCCGGGAGGCGTGCGCCCCTACCGGGTCGAGGATCCGCTGCTGTGGCTGCTGTACCGGTTCGGCATACTGCGCGCGGGGCGGTGAGGCGGTGGCCTGGCAGCTGCACTACACCTCGGTGGCGGCGGGCCCGACGGGCCGGGCGGGGTTCCAGTTCGTCGCGGAGACACCGGGGCTGCCCGAGGGCCTGCGGTCGCGTGTCGCCCCTCTGCTGACCTACCGGCCGCCGCCCGGCGCCCCGCTCGCCCCGACCGAGCGGGAGGCGTCGCGTTTCCCCGTCGCGCTGACCTACGACCTCCTCGGCTCCCACCGGGTGCTGACCCGCTGCGTCCATCTCGGCCGGGACTACTCGGGGCGCTACGGCAACTTCCTCGGGCACGCCCTGGTGGTCTCCCCCGGCGAGCTGACCGGCCTGAGACCGGTGGAGCTTTGGCGGGCCCCCTTCTGGAAGGACTCCCCGGAGACGGCTCTGCCCGAGCTGACCGAGATCGTCCCCGGCGGCACGGCCGACCCCGAATCCCTCGGGGAGTGGCTCGCGGGCCAGGGCGACGGCGGTTACGCCCGGCTCGGTTTCCTGCTGGAGACGACGGTGCGGGCCCTGACCCGGGGGCACGGACGGCTGGTCCTGGTGGCCGGGGACGTCGAGGAGATCGTCCGGTGGATCACCGTGATCTCCTACTCGCTGCCGCAGGCCGTCGCCCTCGGCCTGTCGTTCGCCACCTACAGCGCCGATCCGGCGGCGGCCTCGCAGATCATCGTGGGGACCACGCCGGACGTCTGGCTCCCCTCCGACCTGGACGCCGAGGTGGTCGATCTCACCCGGCCCGCGGCCGGCCCCGGGACCGGCCGCCTGGCCCGTACGGTCGTGGACCGCTGGCGGCGGATGGACATGGCCGCGCTGGACGGCATGGCCGAGCTGGGCCGTACCGACCCCGAGGCCGCCGCGGCCCTCATGGCCTTCTGCGACGGCGACGTCACCGTCACCCGCGCCGAGCAGCTGGACGCGGCACGTCTGCTGGAGGCCGGTCTTCCCGCCTGGGTGTGGCGGGCGTTGGAGGGCGCCGCCGGCCGGATGGAGTACGAGCTCGCCGCCGCCGCGAGCGCGACCGGCCCGCCGGACACGGCCGACCGCTGCGCGGCCCGGTGCGTGGCGCTGGCCCTGCGGGACCCCGAGCTGCCGTTGCCCGCCGTACGGCTGCGCGCGGCGACCCGCCGGGCGCTCGAACCCCGGGTGCGGGACGCGCTGGGCGGGGCGGAGAGCCTGACCGGTCTCGCCGCCGTGGCGCTGCTCGCCGCCGAGGCGGGGCTGGCCGTACCGGGGCGCGACCTGGAACGCCGGGCCGCCGCGCTCGTCCGTGCCGGGGCGGGTGATCTCCGGCGTGCCGCGGGGCGGATGCCGTACGGCTGGCGCGGCAGGCTTGTCGAGGGCGCGCTCGCCGGGCTGGAGACGGCGCCCGAGGAGGTGCGGGCCCGGCTGCTGACCGACGAGGTCTGCGACCTGCTCGCGCCCGCCGACCTGACACGCGCCCCGCGTACCGGAGCGGCCGTCCTCAACCGCCTGGTGCGGCGCGGCGCGCTCGGCCGGATCGACGCGACGGAACGGCTGGTACGGCTGGCGCCGGAACCCGGACGTGACACGGTGCTGCGCGAGATCTGGGCCGGGCCGCCGACGCCTGCCGAGTGCGGGGCGCTCGCGGAACGGCTGGGCGCCTCGGCCGGGGTCTCCCCGGTCCTGGCGGAGCTGCCGGGGCGCGCGTTCCTCAGCGGCGGGCCGCGGGAGGAGACGGCCAGGCTGGCGAGACTGGTGACGCCGACCGCTCCCGCCGGGAGCGCCGAGCTGGTGGTCGTCGTCGCGGAGATCTCCGGCGCGGTCCGGCCCGGTGACCTGGCCGGACCGCTCGAAAGGCTCCTCGACGCCAGGGAGACCGCCGGTCCCGAGCTGCGCGGGGCCGTGGCGAAGGCGGTGCTGGGAGTCCTGGACGCCCGAGGGCCCGAGTTCCGGGCGAAGGTCGTCATGACCGCCTCCCGCCGGGCCGCCGCGTGGCTGGTCGACCTGTGGCTGAGACGCGTCAGGTCGCGGGAGGAGCAGGCGAGGCTCCTGGAGGTCACGGTCAGGCTGCGGCTGGGCGGGGCCGGATCAGAACGGCTCGACGCATGGGCGCGCGGGTCGCCCCTGGGCTCCGTGCGGGCCAGGTTCGCCCACGACCCCGACCTCCTGCGGGGCTACGAGGAGCTGGTGCGCCCGCGAACCGCCCTGTGGGAACGCCTGCGTCCCCGGCTGGTGTGGAAGCGGGAGTGAGCCGTGTCGATCTGGGTCGTGATCGCGGTCGTCGTGTTCCCCTTCCTCGCCGGTGCCGGGCCTGCGCTGGCGGTCACGGTCCTCACCGCCGCCGGGTACCACGTCCACCGGTCCTGCCGGGTGCTGCTCTCCCGTACGGCCGCCACGGTTCCCCGCCCCGGCGGCCAGGGCGGGGATCCCGCCTACCGGATCTACGCGCTGCGGCAGATATGGCGTGACTGGGCGGCGCTGGACAGGGCGAGTCGCCCGGTCGTCGTCGCCAGGGCCGGGGCCGTCCGGGACTGGGTCGGGCAGCGGTGGCGGGAACGGCCGCAGGTGTACTTCCTGTTCCCGCTGTGGCTCGGCGTCGAGACGGGCGTCGTGCTGGCCATGGTCGTGCTCGCCTTCGCCCTGGCCGTGTCGTTCGCGGCGTACGCGCTGGTCGCGGGCGTGGTCCTGCTGGTGTGGCTGCCCTGCGTCCTGGTGCTGCGCGGCCTGGACCTGGCCTTCACCGCCGTCCACCGGGTCCTGCAGGTCTGCCAGAACGCCGACTGCTACGAACGGCTGACGCTTCCCGAGTACGCCTGCCCCTCCTGCGGGGAACGGCACCGGCGGCTGCGCCCCAACGGGGACGGCGCGTTCCGGCACGTGTGCGTGTGCGGTGCCCGGCTCCCCACGACGATCCTCCTCGGCAGATACCGGCTGGCGGGGTACTGCCCCGGGTGCGGCAGGCCGCTGTCGCCGAGGACGGGACGGGCCAGGGCCGAGCCGCTGCCGTTCGTCGGCGGCCCCGACGCGGGTAAGACGACGTTCATGACGCTGGCGATCGCCGCGCTGCACGCCGCGGTCGAGGCGAACGGCGGGCGGGCGAGCTTCGTGACCCGTCAGGACGGCCTCGCCTTCACCCGCCACCGGGACGAGATGCGGCAGGGCAGGGTGTCCAAGACACCGACTCCCCTGCCGACGGCCATGACGCTGGACGTCTCGCTTCCCACCGGGTCCCGCAGGGGGAACCGGATCATGTACCTGTTCGACCCCTCCGGCGAGCACTACACGGGGGCGGCCGCGGTCGAGGCGATGGGCTACCTGACACACGGGGAGCGGATGGTCCTGGTCGTCGACCCGTTCGCACTGCCACTCGTACGGGGCGGCCTGACCACGGCCGAACGCGACATGCTCACCGCGGCCGGGGTCTCCTTCTCCTCGGAGGACCCGGCCGACACCTTCCAGCGGGTACGCAACGAGCTCGCCTCCCGTCCCGGCGGGGGCGGGCAGCGGCGGGTCGCGGTCGTCGTCAGCAAGGCCGACCTGCTGGTGCGGACGGGCGTCGGCCGGGGGGCAGGCCCGGGAGACGGTGAGGTGTCCGGCTGGCTCCGCACGATGGGCATGGGGAACATGGTCAGGGAGCTGTCCTCCACGGCGGGCGAGACCCGCTACCTGGCGTCGGGCCTTCCCTCCGACGCCGTGGCCGTCGCCCGGCTGGTCGCCTGGCTGGTCGACCTGCCGCTGGCCGTACCGGACGAGCTGCCCGAGGGGCGCCCGGTGACCGCCGATCCCCGCAGGCCGTGGCGGGTGTCACCGCGCCGGGACGGCCTCGTGCCGGTCGGTTACGTGGCCGCCCGGCGGGCCGTCCTCGCCGTCTCGATCCTCCTGCCCTGCACCCTGGCCGCCATCGCGATCTTGGCCCTCATGTCCGGGTAACGTCGGGGAGAATGTCTTTCATGTCCCAGGCGACGTTACGCACCGGCCGCATCCTTCTCGTCCCGCTGGCCGACGAGCACCTTGAGGACGAGGTGGAGCTCGACTCCGACCCCGAGGTCATGCGTTATCTCGAAGGCCGGGCCCGTACCCGCGAGGAGGTCGAGCGCTTCCACCGGAAACGGCTCGCCGCCGCGGACCGGGTGCCGGGCCTGGGGTTCTGGGCCGGTTCCGTGGACGGGCGGTTCGTCGGCTGGTGGATCCTCGAACCACCGCAGCGGGCCGACCAGGGTCCGGTCGAGGGGCAGGCCGAGCTCGGCTACCGCCTCCTGCGCCGTCACTGGCGTCAGGGTCTGGCCAGCGAGGGCGCACGGGAGTTGCTCCGGCACGGCTTCGAGGATCTCGGGCTGAACCGTGTCTTCGCCGAGACGATGGCGGTCAACGCCGCCTCCCGCGCGACGATGGCCTCGGTCGGCATGCGGCACGTCCGCACGTTCCATCTGGAGTGGGAGGAGCCGCTTCCCGGCAGCGAGCACGGCGAGGTCGAGTACGCGATCACCCGGCAGGAGTGGCTCAGGAGTTCCACGAGGCCTTGACGTCCGCGACGGAACCGATCCGGGTGACGCGGCGGCGTCCCGGGTACGGCACCCGCGACCCGGTCGGCTGGAGGCCCGGCGCGTGACGGCCGCCGGGGACGTCGCCCGCGCCGTGCCGCCCGGCCGGGTCCTTCGTCTCCCGGGAGCCCGGCCAGGGCGAGGGGCGCCGCCGTCAGGCACCGGTCAGGAGACCGGGAAGTCGAATTCACCGTCCTTGACGCCGCCGACGAACGCCTGCCATTCGGCACGGGTGTAGACGATCACCTCGGCGTCGCGGCGACGGCTGTGCCGCACCGCCACCCGGCCGCTGCCGTCCGCCAGCGGTCCGGCCTCCACACACTGACCGCCGGTGTCGGGGCTCTTCGAGCTGATGTGCCAGGCGACACCCGACAGTTCCTCGGGGGTGATCATCTGCTTCTCCCTGTCGTCTCATTTGAATCGGTCGACCGCGTTCTTGATAACGGTCGCGGAATCATCCGGGGTAAGCGCGGCGTTCAGCAGCGAATCGTATGCCTGGACGAAGTTTTCGGCACCGTCCGCCTCGGTGTAGACGGCCCCTGCCTTGGTCTCCACGTATGTCACGTCGGAGTAGGGCTCGGGCATGCGGAAAACCGTGAAGGCGCCGTCCACTCCGGCGTGCGCCCCGATCGCGAACGGCAGGACCTGAAGGGTCACATTCGGCCTGGAGACGGCCGCGAAAAGGTGCTCCAGCTGAGCACGCATCACATTCGGGCCGCCGACCGCCCGGTGAAGCACGCCCTCGTCGAGGACGATCACCAGCTTCGGCGGCGCCTCCCCGTCGAGCACGTCCTGCCGGGCCATCCGGAACGCGATCCACTGCTCGACCTGACGGGCGGAGGCCCCCGTGGCCCCCGCCGTGATGATCGCCGAGGCGTAGTCACGGGTCTGGAGGAGGCCGGGGACGACCATCGCCGCGTAGGAGTGGACGGCCCTGGCCCGGGCCTCCAGCCAGGCGTGGTCGAGCATGCCGCCGAGGGAGTCGGCCGAGAAGCCGTCCCACCAGCCCTTGCGCCAGATGTCACGGCTGAGCTGTTCGAGCCCGTCGCGGATCCGCTCGTCGTCGATCTCGTACAGGTTGAGCAGGGCCATGACGTCGGACACCCGGGCCGGGATGATGCCCGACTCAAGGCGGCTGATGGTCGCCGCGTCACGCTGGAGATGGTCACCCGCCTGCCTGAGTGTCAGCCCGGCCGCGTCGCGGTACTCCTTCAGGTGCTTTCCGAGCCACTGCGCCCGCAGCGTCGGCCCTCTCTTCGCGGCCATCTCACTCTCCTTTGCGACCGTTTCCCCCTATGGGACCAATTCCAGGTAAATACGGATATTCTCAACTGCCTTTTTTCGTAAGCTTGCGCTTTTGTGAAGGCAATGTCACGCTACCACCGCACCAACGGTCACGCTCAGCATTGGCATGGGAGCGTAAAGGAACCTCCACGGCGTTCCATCCGTCATTCACACCTGGCGCCGGCCGGGCCGGGAGGCGAGGCTCCAGGAATGACCGCCCGCCTGCCGATCCGGTGAAGCCATACACACGCCCCGAGGAGTCCGTGACGAATCAGGGCGTCACGTTTCATTCCCTGGGCGGCACGAACGCTTTACCACGACGTTGACATCACCCGCTTCGCCCCCTCCTACAGTGGTTGAAACCCGGCGTACGCCCGTTCGCACCCCCGGAGCCAGGCGGAGAAAAGGGGAGGCATGACCCACGAACCGGTGACATCCAGTGGCCGCTCCGGGAACGGCAGCCGCGCGGGACACGCATCCATGTCCCCGCTCCTCAGGGAACGGCTCGACGCCGCCGTCGTCTCCGCCCGCGCCGAGCTGATCAGCGCGAGCGAGAAGAGAGCGGGCCTGCTGCTGTCATGGGCGGGCGTCGCCTACGGCGTGCTCGTCACCCTCATCCTCACCGGCCCGGCCCGCTTCCCCGGCATCGGGCGTTTCGGTGTCGTCCTGGCGCTGATCCTGCTGACCGTGGCGGTCACACTGATCCTGTTCACCATCCGCCCGCTGTCCCCCAGACGCGGCGGGCTACGGGTCCTCGGCTACGCCGACGTGCCGACACCACAGGCCCTGATCGAGCGGATGAACACCGAGGCCTCGGACTACGAGCTGTTCCTGGCGACCGACGCCCTGTGGATCGCCCGGGTCGCCCGCACCAAGCACCGCAACCTGCGCTGGTCCGTCGATCTGATCGTCGCCGGCATCGTCACCATGACGGTCATGGTCTTCCTGGAGCGCCTGCTCTGACCTCCGGTTCCTCAGGTGAGGTCGCCTCGCCGGTGACCGAGCACCGCGGCGATCGGCAGGACCGCCACCAGGCCGCTGATCAGCACCGCGGCGAGCGCTCCCAGGATGGCCTGCGCGTCGTCGAAGGCGATCCCGACGGCGGCCAGCGGAGGCCCCACGTTGCGCACCGCCGTGACGCACCCCATGGTGGTACGGCGCGCGGACGGCCCGGTGGCCAGCAGGGTGCCGGCGGCGAAGGCGGCCACGGCCAGGACGAACCCCGCGAGCAGGGTGCGCGAGCCCAGCAGCGCGACGACGTCGTGCCAGCTGCCCAGCAGCATGCCGGCCAGCACCATCAGGAACGTCACGTTCGACACCAGGGCGGCGACCGGGTGCCACGAACGCGCCGTGGAGCGCGCGCAGTGACGCACCACCAGCCCCACGGCGAACGGCACCAGTTGCAGGACGGCCACGGTCCGCACCAGCGCGGCGACGTCCAGGGAGATCCTGGCGCCGACGTCGGCCACGCTGAGGACGGCCGTGCTCATCGGGCCGAAGGTGAGGCTCGCCACCGCGGCCAGCAGCACCTGCGTCGCCGTACCCGCGCTCACATCCCCCTTCTGCACCACGCTCAGCTTCGCCCCGAACGGCCCGCCCGGGGAGGCCGCGACCAGGATCAGGGCGATGAAACCCGCGGTGGGCAGGGCGAACAGCGCCGCCAGGCCCCAGCCGAGCAACGGGACGGCCACCAGGTTGGCCAGCAGGGCCAGCGCGAGCAACCGCAGGTCGGTGAGGACCGCCCGCAAGGCGGACAACGTGGTCGCCAGGCCCCCGGCGAACATGGTGACCGCGATGAAGATCACGGTGATCGCGTTGAACAGTGGCTGCAGCGCGTTCATGGAACCTCCGGCCCTGCGCCGTGCGTCAGCCGCCGAGTTCGCCCAGCCAGCGCAGGGCACTCAGCGAGGGCATGAAGCAGTACTCACCGCCGCGTGTGACCACGAACCGTGGCAGTCCCCTCAGGCAGCGCCGCAGCGGCCTGCGGGGAATCGTGAAGTCGCCGGAGCCGTCACCGGAGCCGACGACCGGGTCGCGCGCGCCGCCCGCGCCGAAGAAGACGCCGTCGTTCATCCACTCGGACTGGACGAACTCGAACTGCCTGCCGAGATGCGCCCCGATGAAGGCGAACATCAGCCCGCGGTCGGCCCCGTCGTCCTCCAGCACCCCTTCGGGCAGCGGCGGGCCGTAGGCGGTGCCGCGCCGGATCATCCGGTGCAGCCTCGGCACGCCCGCCACCGCCGCGTCGCGGGGATTGCCCCTGCGGATGTGACAGCCGCCGGGAGTGGTGAACCCCGCCGGGTCGTCCCGCTCGTAGCCGAAGACGTTGTTACGGGACGGATCGGCGCCCAGACCGGGATCGTCGTGGCCGGGGCTGAGCGCCAGCGGGGCGCCGCTGCGCCAGCGGCCCATGATCTTCGCCGCCAGCCACTCCTCGTCCGCCGGATCGGCCGCGTTGTCACGCAGGTAACGCCGGAACGCGGCGACGCGCTGGTGAAGCTTGCGGAAGACCGCGTAACTGCCGTTGCGCCCCAGCACCTCGGGCTGCGGGACCTGGAGACCACCCAGCTCGTCGGGGTAGCCGAGCACGAACTCCCCGGCCCTGAGCGGCGTCTCCAGGCTGTTGGACCCGGCGATGCCGCTGCCCTCGACGGCCGGGTGGCTGATGCCGTCGCGGTAGCCGAACGGCTCGGTCTCGGTGGACAGCGCGTGACAGTCCTGCCGCCAGATCGCCGTGACGCCCGGCAGGGCGTGGTAGGCGGGCCGGGCGCGGCCGAGGGCCGCCTCCAGCCGCGCGCCGTCGGGGGCGAGGGCCACCAGCACCACGTGGACCTCGGAGGTGCCCAGCGGGGTCTCCCAGTTCTCCGGGGCACTCTCGCCGACGTCGCCCAGCGCGCGGGCGCGGGCGGCCATCCCCTGCCCGAACTCCCAGGAGAAGGTCTCCAGCGACTCCCTCGGCACCCCGAGCGCCGCCAGGCCGTGGTGGGTGAGCGCGACGCTGACCCAGGTCTCCCCCAAGGGGCTGGTCGTGTCGGCGGCCGAGGTGACCGCCGTGCTGAGGCGCCGCATCAGCTCCCGGCCGTGCGCGCGGTCGTCGATGCGGAACAGGACGTAGGTCGCCGCGTACGGGCTCGGCCGGGGGCTGAGCACCCCACGCTGGATGTCGTCGAGTTCGAGTACGGCCACCGCCCGCCCGGTCATGTCCCCCTCCGGTCCGTGACGATGTTCCGCCAGAAGGCGCGCAGGCTCTCGTCGCCGCCGAACAGCGAGCTGAAGACCGTGGAGTCGGCCAGCAGCACGTCACCGGCCCGGTCGCCGCCCGGGGGCATCCACAGGACCACGTCGAACTCGGTGTTGCCCTCCTCGGTGAAGGGATGCGTCGGCCGGGTCAGGTCGATCGGCTGCCGGCCCAGCACACGGACGACGTCCGGGTCGTCGGTCGTCACGGCGTAGTGCGGCAGATGCATGTGGAAGTTGAGGGTGGTCACCCCCTCCAGCCATCCCGCGCCGTCCAGGTCCCGGGCGATGGTCAGGGGCGCGATCTGCTTGGGTCCGCTCACCGCGGGGCGCAGGCCGTAGCGGTTCTCCACCGGGATGCCGAGTTCTCCCATCAGGGAGCGCAGGTACCGGGCGAAGCGCTGCTGCCGGGGCACCAGGGGGTCACCGTGGTGGCGGTGTTCCCTCTCACGGACGGCCAGGTCGTCGGAGGCCCCGACGTCGTGGTGCGGCCCCAGCACCAGGCGGGTCCCCTCCCGGGCGAGGAAGGCCCGAACGGCCTCGACCTCCTCGGGCGCCGGTTCCTGCCCGGTGATCATGTGGTCCAGCCCGAACACCAGCAGGGTGTCGGTGTCGGCCAGCACCCGCTCGTCCAGCGGGGTGGGGAAGCCCGCCTGGTCGACGCGCTGGTACACCGGCACCGGGTGCCCGGTGACCTCCTCGGCGAACCGCTGGAACGGCAGCCAGCCCCAGAAGAACAGCTCAAGGGATCCGGCGACACCCTGCTGGAAGCGCAGCGGATCGGACCACTTCGGATCCTCGTAGGCGGGCCAGGCCGTCCGCCGGACCTCGGTCATCGTGGAGAAGCGGTTGTCCAGCTCGGCCGGGTTCCTGCCCGCCTCCGCCGGATAGCTCCACGAGACGTAGACGCTCACCCGCCGCCCACCGGGGGTGTACGGACGCGGCACGTGGTTCTGGTTGTAGGTGCGTGCGGTCGCTGACCGGCTCATCTCGTCTCCCCTGTACGGCGGGACACGCCTGGCGCCCGGCCCGCCCTGGCGGCTCACGGCTCGGATCTCACTGCATCTGGTCGAGCATCTCCGACAGGGCGCTCTTGATCCGCAGCGCCTTCTTGATCTCGTCGGCGGTGACGTAGGGGTACTCCCCGTACTCGATGAAGCTCGGGCAGTGGTGCTCGCGGACGAACCTGACGAACGCCTCGGGGTTGGTCCGCCAGTCCTCGGGGAAGCCCTCAAGGTTCTCGAAGGCCGTGCTCACCCCCGACATGGTGAACAGCGCGACGGCGTCCTCGGTGTACTTGTCGAAGTCGGTGTCGAAGATCCCCTGGTACATGAAACGCGTGTCGTCGTCGAAGAGCACCCAGCGCAGGTAGTGCAGTTTGAGCGGGGCCAGCAGGTGCGGGTCGGCCTCCAGCGCCCTGGCCAGGGTGTGGCCGTGGTCCCTGATCGCCTCGGCCCGCCCCGGTTTGACGTCGGCGATGATCGTGAACCCGTAGCACGCCGGGGTCCTCGGGAAGACGGGGCCGTACTTACCCTGTTCGAGATGGTCGGTCTCCTTGGGGATGACGACCGCCCGAGGAATGATGTCCATGCCCGCTCCCCCTGTCACTCGGTCAGGGGGGAAGCAGGCGAAGCTGCCTGACCTGCAGAATTATCCCATGCCCTGGTCCGGGGACGGCGCCCGCCGTACGGGTTGCGCGGCGGGCGCCCGGTCCCCCGGGGCTATCGCAGCAGCCGCCTCATCGTGGCGATCTCCGCCGACTGGCCTGCGACGATGTCGGCGGCCATCCGCCTGGCCGGTTCGTGGACGCCTTCCGCCTGCTCCTGCCCGGCCATGGCGACGGCGCCCTCGTGGTGCTGGATCATCATCGTCAGGAACGCCCTGTCGAAGGCGGCGCCCTTGAGCCCCTTGAGCTCCTCCATGGCCTGGCCGGACATCATGCCGGGCATGTCGTGGTCCATGGGCATGCCCCGCTCACCCGGCACCTGCGCGCCCCAGGCGGTGAGCCAGCCGCTCATCGTCCGGATCTCCGGCTCCTGGGCCGCCTCGATCTTCCCGGCCAGCTCCTTGACCTGGTCGCTCGCGGCCCGGCCCTCGGCCAGCTTCGCCATCTCCACCGCCTGGCGGTGGTGGGGGATCATCATCTGGGCGAACATGACGTCCTTGCCGTTGTGGTCGGCGGCCGGAGTGGAGGCCGCCGGCGCGTCCGGGGCGGATTCCACGGCGAGTGTGGTGCGCCCGGCGGAGCCACAGCCGGTGACCGGCAGACCGGCCGCCGCGAGAACGAGTGCGAGAATGACGATGCGCTTCATGACGAACACCCTTCGTGTTCAACAAGGTGAATGAGAAGTCGGCGCTCGACGGCCAGAACGGACCGCCGAGTGCGGCTTCTACACCCGGATCACACAAAGCTGGGCGAGGGTCGGCCCTCTGGGGCGGGCGGTGGGCCCGCGCGGCAGCCCCCGAACGAGCGAGCGGGCCCGCGTCGGCACCGGCCGGCCGAGAACCGTCACGGCGGCGAGGAGCAGGAGTGCCGCTCCGGTGAGCAGGAAGGCCAGGCAGACCTGGCCGCCCATGTGACCTTCGTGGGAGGAGTCCGGCATCGGGGCACCGGCGCCGGAGGCGGGGCCGAACCCCATGGTCAGAACGCTCGCCGTGGGTGCCGGGCCGGGCGAGGGCTGCACCCCGTGCATGACGATCAGTCCGCACAGGACGGCGGCGACCAGCAGCAGCCCGCCCAGCGGGGCGAGTCTGCGAGCCGCGTTGCCCATTGCCACAGTCGTCACATTACCGGCCGCCCGGTCACGAAAGTTCCTCGACGGCGCGCTGGTAGGCGCCCAGGGTGTCGAGGAACATCCGGCGCTGTTCCGGGGTGAGCGGTTCGAGCGCCCTGCGCCAGGCGACGGCCCCCCTGGCCAGCCAGTCGTCGATCGCCGGGCGACCGGCCGCGGCGATGCTGACGATCCTGCGGCGCCGGTCGTCGTCGTCCTCGCGCCGCTCCAGGACGCCCTTGCGGCTCAGCTCACCGACCATCAGGCTCACCGTCGTCGGCGCGACCTCAAGGCGCGCGGCCAGCTCGTTCACCGTCATCGGCCCGTCGAACAGCAGGTAGGACAGCAGCGACAGATGCCGTGGCCCCAGCGCGAGCGACTGGAGCGGCTCGGGGACCGGCAGCCGTTTCACCCGCCCGACCATGCGCGGCATGAGCAGCAGCAACGCCCGGATCGCGTCGTCGACGCCCAGTCCGGGCCCCTCGTCTCCGCTTGACATGCCCCACCCCTCACAAATTACCTTTGCGAACAAAGGTATTTGGCTTTCAAAGCAAATCCATCGTAGCCGTACAGGGGGAATCGATCATGACCATCCTCGTCACCGGCGCCCGGGGCAACATCGGCGGCCGTCTCCTCACCCTGCTCGCCGAGGGCGGCCACCGGGTGCGCGGCTCGGCCAGGGACACCTCCGCACTGCGGCTGCCCGAGGGCGCCGAGCCCGCCGAGCTGGACGTCACCGACCCGCGCGGCGCCGAGCAGGCCCTGCGGGGCGTCGAGACGATGTTCCTCTACCCCACCAGAGGCGAGACCGGCGCCTTCCTGAGGATCGCCGCCGAGGCGGGAGTGCGGCACGTCGTGCTGCTGTCCTCCCCCGCCGCCTACGAGGCCGGGGAGTACGACCGGCCCATCGGCCTCGTCCACCGGGCGGCCGAGCGGGCGCTGGAGGAGTCCGGCCTGCGGCACACCGTGCTGTATCCGAGCTGGCTGGCCACCAACGCCCGCCGAGACTGGGCCGGGGAGATCCGCGCCACCGGGCGGGTCGGCATCGCCCATCCCGACGCGCAGGTCAACCCCGTCCACATCGACGACGTCGCCGAGGTGGCCGCGCGCCTGCTCACCGAGGAGACGCACCGGAGCCGGAGGCAGGTGCTCACCGGCCCCCGGTCGATGCGCCTGCGTGAGGTCGTCGCGGCCCTCGGCGAGGCCGTCGGCGCGCCCGTCGAGGTGGAGGAGCTGACCGTGGAGCAGGCGCTCGGACGGCGCGACCCCCGGATGCCCGAGCCGGTCCTGCGGACGCTCCTTGAGGTGACCGCCTCGGCCGTCGGCGTTCCCGCGCCCGTCACCAACACCGTCGAACGGATCACCGGCCACCCCGCCCGCGAGTTCGCCGAGTGGGCGAGCGCGAACCGTGCCGACTTCCGATGACGCGGGGGCGCCCCGGCCACGACGGTCCGGAGCGCCCCCGAGCGGATACGGCACCTGTTCTGTGGATCCTCACGTCCACCGCGGCCGCCCAGGCGGCGACCCACGGAACAGGTCCTAGCGCTGGGCCTCGATCATCCAGTGCTGTTCCTCCAGTTTCTGGGTGATCTCGATGAAGATGTCCTGGGTCACCGGATCGGCCTTCTCGGTCGCCTCGACGCGCTCACGCATCCTGCGGATGATCGATCCGAGGATGTCCGTCATCGCGGCGACGACCTTGCCGTCGTTGATGTAACCGGCCTCCAGTTCCGGCAGCTCGCTGGTCTTGGCGAGCGTCGAGGCGCGCCCGTCGGGGTTGCCCCCGAGAGCGACCGCCCGTTCGGCGACGGTGTCGGCGTACTCCCTGGCCGAGGCGACGATCTCGTCGAGCTGCAGGTGCAGCGAGCGGAAATGGTGGCCGATCACGTTCCAGTGGGCCTGCTTGCCCAGCAGCGACAGCTCCAGAAGATCCACGAGCGCGCCCTGGAGCGCGGTGATGACGACCTTCTTGTCCTCGCCCTTGAGCGAACTGGTGATCGCGGACATGTGGTGTCCTCCCCCTGCTTGCAGGATCGGTTTCCGTTTTGTACGGAAACGTCCCTACCCATCAATATGGCCCTTATGTTGACACTGTCATTGTGACAGTGTCACTATCGTCATATGGAATGGACCATCGGTGAGCTGGCGGAGCGGGCCTCCGCCGCGTTGTCCCCGACCGCCCAGCTCAACGGGCGGGTCAGGGACGTGCCCAACGAACGCCTCATCCGGTGGTACGCCACGATCGGCCTGCTCGACCCGCCCGCGTCCCGCCGGGGCCGCGTGGCCCTGTACGGCAGGCGTCACCTGCTCCAGCTCGTCGCCGTCAAACGCCGCCAGGCCGAGGGGCTGACCATCGCCGAGATCCAGGCCGAGCTGGCCGGGGCGAGCGACCAGACCCTTGAGGCCGTCGCCGACCTCCCCTCGCCGGCCTCTCCGAGCTCGCCGGGCCCTCCTGCGGGCCCTGCGGGCGGCGGAGGCGCGCGCCCGAGGTTCTGGGCCGAACCACCCAGGACATCCGCCCCCCGGCCGCGGGCGCGGCCCGTCCCCGCCCAGGTCAACGGCGTACGGCTGGCCGCCGGGGTGACGCTGCTGCTCGACGGCGGACATCCCCTCTCCCCCGGCGCGCTCGCCGACATCGGCGCCGCCGCGGAGACGCTCCTGGCGGTGCTGCGCGAGCACGGCCTTGTCCCCGGCATCCCCGGCAAACCCGACAACCCCGATCACGGAGGGAACCAACCATGATCACCGAGATCACGGCGCTACGCCCCGAGGAGTGCGAGCCGGTCCCCGGCGCCGGTCTCGGGGCCCTCGTCACCGACCGGGGCAATCTGCCGCTGGAGAGCGTCGAGGTGACCGCGGGCGTCTGCGGCCTCGCCGCGGGGGTCGAGGTCGTCCAGACCTTCCGCAACCCGCACGAGGTGGCGCTTGAGGCGACCTATGTCTTCCCGCTGCCCGACCGCGCCGCCGTCACCTCCTTCACGATGGAGGCCGACGGCCGGGTCGTCGAGGGCGTCCTGAAGGAGCGCGGCCAGGCCAGGGCCGACTACGACCAGGCCGTCGCCGAGGGCAGGCGGGCCGCGATCGCCGAGGAGGACCGGCCCGACGTCTTCACCATCAGGGTCGGCAACATCGTGCCCGGCGAGCGGGTCACCGTACGCCTCGGGCTCGACCAGCCGCTCCCCTACGAGGACGGCGCGGCGACCTTCCGCTTCCCGCTGGTCGTCGCTCCCCGTTACGTCCCCGGCGCCCCGCTGGACGGTGAACGGGCGGGTGACGGCTGGGCGTGCGACACCGACGCGGTGCCCGACGCCTCCCGGATCACACCCCCGGTGCTGCTGCCCGGATTCCCCGACCCGGTCCGCCTGTCGCTGGCCGTCTCCATCGACCCCGCCGGTCTCGACCTGCGCGAGATCCGCTCCAGCCTGCACGTGGTCCAGGAGGAGGGGAACACCGTACGGCTGCGCCCCGGCGAGCGTCTCGACCGCGACTTCGTCCTGCGCCTGGCCTTCGACGCCTCGACCTCGCTGGCCCTGGTCCCCGACCCCGGGAAAGACCCCGAGGACGGTTCCGGGGAGGGCACGTTCACCCTGACCGTCGTGCCGGGCCCGGCCCAGGTCACGGACAGGGCGAAGGACGTCGTGCTGGTGCTGGACCGCTCGGGCAGCATGACCGGCTGGAAGATGGTCGCGGCCCGGCGCGCGGCGGCCCGCATCGTCGACACGCTCACCACCGGTGACCGGTTCGCGGTGCTGTCCTTCGACACCGTCGTCGAGGGTCCCGAGGGACTCGGCGAGGGATTGTCCGAGGCGAGCGACCGCAACCGCTACCGCGCGGTCGAGCACCTGGCGCGTCTTGAGGCGCGGGGCGGCACCGAGATGCTGGCCCCCCTCGAACGGGCGGCCGGTCTGCTCGCCTCCGGCGGGAGAGGCGGGAGAGACCGTGTCCTGGTGCTCGTCACCGACGGCCAGGTCGGCAACGAGGACCAGATCCTGGAACGGCTCGCCCCCCGCCTGGCCGGGACGCGGGTGCACACGGTCGGCATCGACAGAGCGGTCAACGCCGGGTTCCTGAGCAGGCTGGCCGGGATCGGCGCGGGCCGGTGCGAGCTGGTCGAGTCGGAGGACAGGCTCGACGAGGCCATGGAGCACATCCACCGCAGGATCGGCTCTCCTGTGGTCACCGGCCTGTCCCTGGAGGCCGACGGGCTCGGCCTGCTCCCGGACGGCGTCAGCCGTCTCGACTCGCTCTACCCGGGGGTCCCGCTCGTCGTCAGGGGACGTTACCGGGGCGCCGCCGAGGGCTCGCTGGCCGTACGGGGGACCGACGCCGCCGGGAACGCCTGGCGGCGGCGGGTCGCGGGGAGCGTGGCGGACGGCCCGGCCACCGGGGCGACCCGGGCGATCTGGGCGCGGGAGCGCCTGCGGGCGCTTGAGGACCGCTACGCCGCCGGGGACCACTCCCTGGAGGAGGAGATCGTCGCGGTCTCCCTGAGGTACGGCGTGCTCTGCCGGTTCACCGCGTTCGTCGCGGTCGACAGCCGGGTGGTGGCCGAGGACGGCCCCGGGCACCGGGTGATCCAGCCGGTCGAGCCGCCCAGCGGGTGGGAGCGGCCGCTTCCCCCGGCGGCGGCGCCGATGTCGCTGACCGGGATGGCCGCCCCCATGAGCGCCGCGCCCGGGTTCGCGGCGGCGAGCTTCGGGGGCGCCCCCGTCCCGCCTCCCGCGCCGGGCGCCGCCGCTCCGCGCTCCGTTGCTCCACGTGTCGCCGCGCCCGGCCCCCGCCCCCGGCTCGCCGGCCCCGCCCCGGTGGCTCCTCCCGCACCCGCGCCGCTCGGTGAGCTGCTCGCCGGGGAGCTGCGCGGGCTGCGGGAGGCGGCGTCCCTGCCCGCCGCCGACCGGCTGCGTCATCTGGAGGACCTGGCGGGCAGGCTCGCCGCCCTGGCGGTCTCCCTGGGCGGTCACGCCGGGCTTGAGGCCCTGGTCGCACGGCTCCGGGCGGGCGGGGACGTGGAGGACCTGTGGCGCGAGACCCTCGAAGGGCTGGAGGAGCTGGGCCGTACCGGAAAACGCCGCTCTTTCTGGAGGCGATAACGGCCATTTCTTAGGAGATATAACCTATTTCATATGGAGGGTATAACGCGCCGCCACCACAGGGGATAGCTTCCTCTTATAAGGGTCAGGACGTTATGCGACAGGCGATTAGCCGCAGGTCAGGTTGGTTAAAGTTCCCGCGTGACCAGTCCCATTTTCTCTCTTTGTGATGAATATGTTTCGCGTTCGGCGGCGCTCGACCCGGTCGCCGCCGGAGCGGCGGGCATCGCCGTCGAGTTCGCCGCCGCGTCGGACTACGGCCCGGACGGCCACGCCGCGCGGGCCGCCCTGATCAGCGAGACATTGACCAGGCTCGCCACCCTGCGCCCCCAGGGTGAGGCGGATGTGCGGGCGGCCGCCCATCTGCGTGAACGTCTTGAGGCCGAACGCGCCTGGCACGAACTCGGCGAGCCGCTGCGCGCGGTGCAGGCGCCTTTCGGGCTCGTCAACGACCTGCGTGACAGCGTGGACCTCCTGCCGAACGGCACCGACGACGAGTGGCGTGACGTGGCGGCCAGGCTGGCGGCGATGCCCGAGATGCTGGACGGCTGGCGGACGAGCCTGGAGACCGGCCTGTCCAGGGGACTGCGGGCGGCCCGCCGCCAGGCGCTGGAGTCGGCGACCCAGGCCCGGCTGCTGGCCGACGGCGGCACCCACAATCCGCTGCTCGCCCGGTACGGCGACGGGCCGGTCCGGCAGGATCTGGCCAGGGGGGTCGCCGCCGCCCACGCCGCCTACGCCCGGATCGCCCGCTACCTGCGTGACGACTACGCGCCCATGGCCGAGGAGGCCGACGCGGTGGGCGCCGAGCGCTACGCGGCGGCCGCGAGGATCAGCCTGGGCGCCGACATCGACCTGGTGGACGCCTACGAGTGGGGCTGGGCCGAGCTCGAACGCATCGAGACCGAGCTCGCCGTCGAGGCCGACCGGGTCAAGGCGGGCGCCTCGGTCGAGGAGGCGACGGAGATCCTCAACGACACCCAGTACGTCGTGGGCCGCGACGCCTACCGCGACTGGCTTCAGGAACGTCACGACAGGGCGGTCGAGAGGCTGCACGGCACCCACTTCGACATCGCCGAGCCGCTGCGCCGGGTGGACGTCACGCTGGCCGTCGGCTCCTCCTCCGGGGCGCCCTACTACACCTCGCCGAGTGAGGACCTGTCGCGGCCGGGCCGTACGTGGTGGCCGGTCAGTGAGGACAGGAACCGGTTCGAGACCTGGCCGGAGCTGACCACGGTCTTCCACGAGGGCGTTCCCGGGCACCATCTGCAGTTCGGCGCGACCAAGGTGGCCGGGGAGAGCCTGTCCCGCTTCGGCAGGAACTCCTGGGTGAGCGGGCACGGGGAGGGCTGGGCTCTGTACGCCGAACGGCTGGCCGACGAGCTGGGCTGGTTCACCGAGCCGGGCACCCGCCTCGGCATGCTCGCCGGGTCGGCGCTCCGGGCGGCCAGGGTCGTCGTGGACATCGGCGTCCATCTGGACCTGCCGCTGCCCGACGGGTCGCGGTGGACCTTCGCCAAGGCCTGCGAGGTGCTGGGCGAGCGGGGCAGGTGTGAACCGCACCGCATCCACGCCGAGATCGTCCGCTACTTCGGCTGGCCCGGCCAGGCGATCTCCTACAAGCTCGGGGAGCGGGCCTGGCTGGCCGCCAGGCAGGAGGCCAGGACGCGCCTGGGCGCCGCCTTCGACCTGCGCCGCTGGCACACCTCCGCCCTTGAACTCGGCCCGGTCGGCCTGTCCAGCCTGGCCGAGGCCCTGCGCCGGATCGGCTGAGCGCCGGGTGGCCGGGGAGGGGGCGTCCTCCCTGGCCACCCGTTACACCCATAAAGTGATGGAATGACGGTTCTCGACGGCGGGCTGGCCACACATCTCGAAGCGCTCGGCGCGGACCTGCGCGACGAGCTCTGGTCGGCGAAGCTCCTGATCGAGAACCCCTCGGTGATCCGTCAGGCGCACCTCGACTACTTCTCCGCCGGGGCCGACGTCGCCACCACCGCCAGTTACCAGGCGAGCGTTCCCGCCTTCGTCCGGCGCGGGCTGAGCGCCGTCCAGGCCGAGCGGCTGATCCTGCTCTCGGTACGGCTCGCGACCGAGGCCAGGGACGCGACCGGCCGGGGCGCGGTCGCCGCCAGCGTCGGCCCCTACGGCGCGGCCCTGGCCAACGGCGCCGAGTACACCGGCGACTACGACCTCGACGAGGACGGCCTGTTCGCCTGGCACCGGGACCGCTGGCACATCCTGGCGGGCTCCGGGGCGGACCTGCTGGCCTGCGAGACCATCCCGTCCCTGGCCGAGGCACGGGCGCTGCGGCGGCTGCTCGACGAGACGCCGCAGACCCGGGTGTGGGTGAGCTTCTCCTGCCGCGACGGCGGTCACATCAGTGACGGCACCCCGCTGCGCCAGGCCGCCGCGCTGTTCGCCGGTCACCCGGGGGTGGTCGCGGCCGGCGTCAACTGTGTCGCGCCGAGCCACGTCCCCTCCCTCATCAAGGAGGTCACGGACGTGCCCGTGGTGGTCTACCCCAACTCCGGTGAGACCTGGAACGCCGCGGAGCACCGCTGGGAGGGCCTGGCCGACCCCGCCGAGTACGGCGCCGCCGCCGCGGAGTGGCACGCGGCCGGTGCCTCCTTCGTGGGGGGCTGCTGCCGTACGACGCCCGAGCACATCCGCCGGATCCGTGAGCGTCTGCCTGACTGAGCGGCGCTCAGCCCCGGCCTCCCTTGGCCGCCTCCCTGGCGGCACGGGCGGCCTCGACCTTGGCGCTCGCTGCGTACTTGTCGACGTACTCCTGGCCGGACAGCTCCATCAGGGCGTACATGATCTCGTCGGTGACGGCGCGCAGGACCAGGCGGTCCTCCTCCATCCCGTAGTAACGGGAGAAGTCGAGCGGCTTGCCGAACTTCACGCCGGGGCGGATGCCGAGCCTGGGCAGGGGACGCCCCGGCGGCATCATCTCGAAGGTGTTGACCATCGCCCACGGGATGACCGGGACGCGCGACTCAAGCGCCAGCCTGGCCACGCCGGTCTTGCCCTTGTAGAGGCGCCCGTCGTGCGAGCGGGTCCCCTCGGGGTAGATGGCCAGGACCTGCCCCTCGGTCAGGATGCGCTTGCCGGTGCGCAGCGCCGCCTCACTGGCCTTCCCGCCGGAGCGGTCGATCGGGACGGTGCCGACGCCGCTGAAGAAGGCCCGGCTGAGCACGCCCTTGATCCCGCGTCCGGTGAAGTAGTCGGACTTGCCGAGGGAGATGACCTTTCTGGGCAGGAACAGCGCCCCGAAGAAGTGGTCGGCGAACGACAGGTGGTTGCCGGCCAGGATCACCGGGCCCTCTCTCGGCACGTTGTCCACCCCCTCCGCCCACGGGCGGAAGATGAAATGGAGGAAGGGCCAGAGGATGGCCTTCACCACCCAGTAGAACACGCGAGGCTCCTTCGGTCGGCATGTGGGACCTGGAGCAATCCTCCCACCTCCCGGACGGACCACCTACATCGCCAAACCACACATATCGACCTCTCGCAAAACACGCCCCAGTCGTGCGACGATCGGGCGAACCTTACAAGGAGCTGCGATGCCAGTCATGCCCGGCGCGGAGCCGTACCACCACAGAGGGGGACGGGTCGGGGTTCTGCTCTGTCACGGATTCACCGGGTCGCCGCAGTCGCTGCGTCCCTGGGCGGAGCACCTGGCCGCCGCGGGCCTGAGCGTCGAGCTTCCCCGGCTGCCCGGCCACGGCACCACCTGGCAGGAGATGAGCCACACCCGCTGGGAAGACTGGTACGCCGAGCTGGACAGGGCGCTGGCGGGCCTGCGCGGCCACTGTGACGAGGTCTTCACCGCCGGGCTCTCCCTGGGCGGCTGCATGGCGCTGCGGCTGGCCGAGGTGCACGGCACGGGCATCAGGGGGGTCGTGGTCGTCAACCCGTCGATCGCCAACGACGTCCCCATGCTCGCCCTGGCGCCGCTGCTCGGGCTGTTCGTCTCCTCGGTGCGGGGCGTGGCCGGGGACATCAAGAAGGAGGGGGCGAGGGAACTGGGCTACAGCCGTACCCCGGTCAAGGCCGCCGCCACCCTCCCCCGGCTGTGGGCGCTGACCCAGTCGGAACTGCACAAGGTCACCCAACCGGTACTGGCTTTTCACAGCCCGCAGGACCATGTGGTGAAACCAACTAGTTTGCGCATTTTGCGTGAAAAGCTAACCGGGGGGAACCTTGATGTTGTGGAACTCAACGACAGTTACCACGTCGCCACCCTCGACAACGACGCGGACCGGATCTTTGCGGGGAGCCTGGAGTTCATCAACGCGAACGCCTCTGTACCCTTGCAGGGAGAGTGAAGGCAGGCGGGGCATGCGTGGTCTCCGGGAGGGACGGGCCAGCTAAGTGACACCCCAGAGCGATGAGGACGAGGTCTGGCGTCAGATCGTCGCCTCCTTCAACGACACCTCCGAGCTGGACTCGGCCGATCAGCCGTGGCCGGACAGCGAGAACCTCCCCGCCGGCCCTCCCAGGAGGGTCGTCAAACCGCCGGAGGAGGCGCGCCAGCCGCTGCCCGAGGAGTTCGCGGGCCTCGGCCGGGGCGGCGAGGCGGAGACCGAAGACGACGAGGGGCACTACGTCCCTCCGCCACCGCCTCCGCTGCCCAAGACCGACACCGCGACCAAGCTCGCGTGGCTGGCCCTGTTCGGCGGCCCCGCCTACCTGCTGCTGAGCGCGGCGCTGAGCTGGCGGCTGCAGGGGTGGATGCTGTTCACCGCCGTGGCGGCCTTCATCGGCGGCTTCGTGGCGCTGGTCGTGCGGATGGGCGACGGCCCGCCGACCGACGGCTGGGACGACGGCGCCGTCGTCTGAGGACGGGCCGACGCAACGGCCCGGCTCCGATCCCGCGCGCCCCGGGAGCCGGGGCGGGCCTCAGGGCTCGACCGGCCGCCCGGCCGCGCCGAACCGCTCGACCACGTCTGTGTAGCGGCCCGAGGCGTCGACCACGTGGCCGACGGTCCACACCGTCCCGGTGGCCGTCAGGTAGGTCACCGACTGCAGCCTGATCGTCCTGGGGGCCGCGCCGTCCGCGCCGCGCACCGTCTTGACCCTGTGACCGTCGTAGGTGAGCAGGAACGCCTCTCCCGGGCGCTCCATGTCCACACCGGAGATCCAGAAACGGCCCTTCCTGTCGCCGGTCACGCCGTACAGGCGCACGTCGTCGCCGGGGGCCTTCACCCTCGACCAGCGTTTGCCGTTCCACGACAGGATCAGCGGGCCGACCCCGCCCGACCTCAGGTAGACGCCGCCGACGGCCAGCGCCCGCTTCGGCGAGTCGAAGTAGACATCCCGCAGGTAGCCGCCGGGCACCGCCGGGACGGAGACCTGCTTCCAGCGGTTCCCCGACAGCCGGACGACCAGCGGCCCCGTGCCGGTGTCGCCGACCGCCAGCCCGTCGCCCTTGCCGGACAGCGCGACGCCGTACAGGGTGCCCCTGCCCTTGATCTGGGTGAGCTTCCACTTCGTGCCGGTCTGGGTGAGGACCAGCGGCTGCTCGCCCCGGCGGCCGACCGCGGCCATCCGGCCGGGGAGCGCGGCGACCCCGGCGAGCCAGTCGCCGACGTGCAGCTTGTCGACGACCACCCGGTCGAAGGTGGTCCCGCTGCCCGAGGCGAGGTACGGCAGGCCGTCGTGGCCCTCACCGACCGCCCACACCTGGCCGGGCGCGGCGGCCACCGAACGCAACAGCCCCGCGCCCGTCGGATCGTTGCGGATGCCGACTTCGGTCCAGGTGCTGCCGTTCCAGTGGGTGAGCGCGCCGCGGCTCTGCCAGATGTCCCACACGCTCTCCTGGCCGACCGCCCAGATGTCGGAGGCCGAGACGCCCGCGACGTCGGACAGCGATCCGTCGCTGCTCAGCCGCGCGCTCGTCGGCGCCTGCCACGCCTCCGCGACGGAGGCGGGACGGGGGTCGGCGTGGGCGGGCGGCGACAGAGAGGCCGTCAGGAGCAGTCCTCCCGCGCACAGCGCCAGCGCACGCCGCGGAAGGCGACGGGTCATGCCCCAAATGGTACGGCGCCCGGCACGGCCCGTGTGCGTGCCCGCTGTAGTTGTCCTCCCGGCGGGGATCTCGGGGAGAGGCCCCGGCCCCGTCCTTTCCCGATCTCGGCGCCCCCGTCGCGCCCCTCACCCGGGTCTCTCGCCGGAGAGCGACAGCTCCGCGAGCACCGGCAGGTGGTCGGTCGCCAGCCGCAGGTCACCGGGATCGGCCCCGGCCACACCGCAGGAGACCACCCGCGCCCCGGGCGCCGCGAAGACCGCGTCGATGCGCACGCGCGGCGCCCGCGAGGGGAAGGTGAGGCCGTCGCCGCGCGGCGCGAGCGGGTAACAGTCGGTCAGCCGTTCCGTGATGAGCCGCCAGGCCGGCTCCCCCGCCTCCTCGTTGACGTCCCCGGCCAGCACGGGCAGCGCGCCGAAGCGCTCGGCGACCTCCCCGAGCATGGAGAGCGCCTGGCCCGCGTGGTGGGCCCTCGCGGCCGGGTCGAGGTCGAGGTGGACCGAGCCGACCGCGACCCGGTGCCCGCCGTACTCCACGACGGCCATCGCGATCGCGCGCTGTTCGAGGCCGGGAAAGAACCGCAGCAGCCGCCCCCGCCCGTGCAGCGGCCGTACGGCGGGGCCCGTCAGCACCGCCACCCCGCCCAGGCGGCGGCCCGCGACCACGGACATGCCTCCCGAGGCGGCCAGCCGCCCACGTCTGCGGCGCCAGCGCCAGAACCTCGGCGCCTCCTGCACGCACAGCACGTCGGCGCGCAGGGCGGTGATCACCCGCCCGAGCGCGGCCTGGTCGTCCTTCATCGAACGGACGTTGTAGGTGGCGATCCTGAGCGGCGCCGTCGGCGGCTCCCTCAGCGGATCCTGGCCAGGTCCGCGGCTCCGACCAGTCCGGCGGAGGCGCCGAGCTCCGCCAGGCGGATCTCGGCGATCGGGCGGTGCCCCCGGCCGGTCACGTTGGCGGCGAACGCCTCCCTGACCCGGTCGATCCACAGGTCGGCGGCGGTCGAGACGCCCCCGCCCAGGACGAAGCAGCCGGGGTCGAGGATCGCGGTCAGGTCGCACAATCCCTGGGCCAGCCAGTCGGCCATCGAGGAGAAGGCGGCGAGCGCGGCGTCGTCGCCCCTCCTGGCCGCCTCGGTCACGAACCTGCCCTCGATCAGCTCCGGCGTCCCGCCCGCGAGTTCGAGCAGCGTGGCGGCGCGGCCGGGATCGGCGCCGGCGATCAGCCTGGCCTCGGCGACCAGGGCGTTGCCGCTGGCGTACTGCTCCCAGCAGCCGAGGTTGCCGCAGCCGCACAGACGGCCCTCGGGGACGACCTGCATGTGGCCCAGCTCGGCTCCCATGCCCCAGCGGCCGCGGAAGAGCGCGCCGTCGAAGACGATGCCGCCGCCGATGCCGGTGCCGACCGTGACGCACACCAGATGGCTCTCGCCGCGTCCCGCGCCGAACCTCGCCTCGCCCCACGCCATGGCGTTGGCGTCGTTCTCCACCACGACGGGCAGGCCGACCAGGGCGGAGACCTTCTTCTGCAGCGGCTCCTCGCGCCAGGCCAGGTTGGGCGCGAAACGCACCAGGGAGCGCGTCTCGTCGACGAAACCCGCGGCGCCGAGCCCGACGGCCTCGACCTCCCGGCCCTCGGCCAGCTCCCCGACCACCTCGGCGATGCTCTCCGCGACCCGTTCGGGGTCGGTGGCCGGGGTCGGCCGCAGGAGATGCTCGACGATGCGGCCGTCCTCGTCCACGACGCCCGCCGCGATCTTGGTGCCGCCGATGTCAACGCCGATGGTCAGCGCCATTACCCGTCCTCTCTCCCCGGACTCATCCCAGGTCGATGTGCTCCACAGGGGTCTCCCGCTCACGCGCCCGCTGCCCCGGCGAGGGCCGGTTAAGCCCGTCGACGGCCGACCTGAACGCGGCGAAGAGCTCACTGCCCGCCTGCGTCAGGTGATCGACGACCGCGCCGCCCGCCTCGCGCTGCGCGGCCATCGCCCGGCAGACGGGGCAGGCCCGGCAGATGTACTCGTCGTGCTCGGAGACCGCCTCCTCCCACACGTCCCGGCTTCTCCCGCCACCGGTGAAACCACCGGTGAAGGCGCCGCCGAGCCCGCCGATCGTGCCCTTGACCAGGCCCTTCCGCAGCTCTTTGGCCGCCTTCTGCTGGATCGTCTCGAAGAGTTTGAACGCCTCCTCGGCCGCGTTGCCCAGCGGGTCCCTGCCGTCGCCCGTGGCGCCGGTTCCCGTCGTCGTGTTCTCGGTCTTCTCAGTCATCAGGCCCTCCCGTCTCGAACCGTACCCGGAGAAGGCCGTCGCGGAGCACCGCCTCCCGTACGGCTCTGCGCGCCAGGGCCGCGGGCAGCGCCAGAACCCTGCGGTGGAAGCCCGCGTCGACGATCAGTTCGTCGCCCTTGCGCGCCACGTTCACCTGGCTCCTGTCGGCCAGCGGCAGCGCCAGGACGAGCTCTCCCTCCGGGGTGATCCGCAGCGGCGGATCGCCCTGCGGCGGGGCGAACGGATCGGCCTGGCCGTACATGGCCTCGGCGACCCGGGCCAGGGCCGCGGGGCCGACGGGCTCGGCCTCAAGGTAGGGGACCGTGTGCACGGGCAGCGGGGCGAAGGACTCGGCGACCTCGGCCAGCCGCGCCGCCTGGGCCCGCACCCACCCGCTGCGCCACGGATCGGCGCCCTCACCCGGGAAGACCCGGTTGGCGATCACCGCGTCCACGCGGTAGCCGTACAGACTGAGGGAGGTGAGCGTACGGCGGGCCTCGGCGAGCACGACCGCCTCGGGGGTGAGCACGAGCCGGACGCTGGCCGAGGGGCCGGTGAGCAGCTCGCGGACCTCCAGCAGGCCGCGGTGGAACCGTTCCCCCGCTCCGATCACCTGGTCGTCGGGGACGCTGACCTGGGCCACCCTGCGCACCAGCGGCGCGACCGCGCGCAGCAGCCGCCTGCCCGCGGGCAGCAGCCGGTTGACGTGCCAGTCGAGGGCCTCCGGCAGGGCCAGCAGCCTGAGCGTCTCGGCGGTCGGCGCGCAGTCGACGACGACCACGTCCCACGCCCCGGCGCGGGCGTGCTCACGCAGCTGCAGCAGGGCGAGGACCTCCTCGGCGCCGGGCAGCACCGTGATCTCCTCGGCGGTGATCTCGTCGAGGCCGAGTTCGGCGAACAGTCCCCTGGCGTAGTCGCGCAACTCGCCCCACTGGCGTTCGAGCGCCCGCTGGGTGTCCACCTGGTGCAGGTAGAGCCCGGGGACGACCTCGGCCGGCTCACCCTTGGCGTCGACGCCGAGCGCGTCGGCGAGCGAGTGGGCGGTGTCGGTCGAGACCACGATCGTCTTCAGACCCTCCCCTGCCGCCCGTACGGCGGTCGCCGCCGCCGCGGTCGTCTTGCCGACACCACCCTTGCCGGTGAACAGCAGGATCCTGGTCACGAACCCTCCCCCTGGGTCAGGAACCCTCGACGCGCTTCTTCAACCCTCTCAGGGCGGTGTCGATGATGACCTTCTCCGCCTTACGCCTGACCATGCCGATCATCGGAACCTTGAGATCGACCGCCAGCTCGTAGGTCACCTCGGTGCCGCCACGCGTCTCGGTCAGGCGGTAACTCCCGGTGAGCCCAGAGATCATCCTGCCCGTCTCGGTGACACTCCAATCGACGGATTCGTCCCCGTGCCAGACGTAACCGAGGGTGTACTCGTCGCTGATCACCCCGGCGTCCAGGGAGAACCTGACGGTCTCCGGCAGGCCGTCGGACCCGGTGGACAGGACGCGCGCCGTTCTCACCTGTCCCGCCCACTCGGGATACGCCGGGAAGTCGGCGATCACCTTCATGACAGTGGGCCGGTCTGCGGCGATGACGATGTTCGAGGTGGTGCGGTCAGCCATGGGTTCACCGTACTCTTTCGACCGTTCCGCGACGATCTCCGGCTCACCACTCAAGCGCGAAGGGCACTCCCCTGCCGCGGAAGTGCCCGACGTTGAGGCACTCGGTCCTGCCGACGCGGGTGCGGGCGGCCAGCGGCTGGTGGACGTGGCCGAAGAGCGCGTAGCGCGGCTGGGTGCGCCTGATCGCCTCAAGGGTGGCCTCGCTGCCCCGCTCGAACCGCCGGGCGACCACGTCGTAGAGCAGTTCGGGGATGGCCGGGGGGATGTGACAGCACAGCACGTCCACCTCGCCGACCGCCTCGACCTTGCGCGCGAACTCCTCGTCGTCGATCTCGTTCGGCGTCCGGTACCGCGTGCGCAGCCCACCGCCGACGAAGCCGAAGCGCAGGCCGCCGATCTCGACGCTCTGCCCGTCGAGCACGTGGTGCCCGTGCCGGACGTAGTCCGGCCAGTAACGCGGCACGTCCACGTTGCCGTGGGTGATGTAGGCGGGCGTCGGCATCGCGGCGAAGATCTCGGCGTACTGCCCGCGCACCAGGCGCTCGATGTGGTCGGCGGGATCACCGTCGAGCGAGGCCCACAGCTCGGCCGTCATCCGCCTCGCCTCGTCGAAGCGGCGGGCCGTCCGCAGCCCCACGAGCCTCGTCGCCGCCTCGGCGCCGAACAGCTCGGGGAAGATGCCCTGGGAGTGGTCGGCGTAGTCGACGAACAGGATCAGGTCTCCCAGGCAGACCAGCGCGTCGGCACCGTCCGCCGCGCGGGCCAGGGCGTCCGCTCTTCCGTGTACATCGCTGACGACGTGGACCCGCATTCCGCCATCCTAGGTCGCCCGCGCCCCGCCGTCCCGGATGCCGTCTCGGGCGCCGCGACACGGACGGGCGGACATCGATCAGGAGGTCACGCCCGGCGGGGCTGATACCGTGAGACCGCCCCCGGGAACGCCTGGTGAGGAATCCGCCGTGACGACCTCCAGGCGTCCGCCGACCGCGCGTCCTCTGGAGTCACCCGTGCGTGAGTACAGCGTCCCCGTGCTCGTGGATGTCCCCCTCTCCTCCAGCCTGACCGACACGGTCTTCCTGCGCGGCGAACGGGAGCCCGGCAGGGTCTCGCTGCGCCGCAAGTCCGGCGACGACTGGGTCGCCGTGACCGCGGGCGAGTTCCGCGATCAGGTCCTCGCGGTGGCCAGGGGGCTGGTGGCGGCCGGGGTCGAGGCAGGTGACCGGGTGGCCCTGATGTCGCGGACCCGCTACGAGTGGACCGTGATCGACTACGCGATCTGGACGGCGGGGGCCGTCGGCGTGCCGATCTACGAGAGCTCCTCGGCCGACCAGGTCAGGTGGATCCTCTCCGACAGCGGCGCGCGGGCGGTCTTCGTCGAGCTGGACGCGCACGAGGAGACGGTGCGCGAGGCCACGGCCGACCTTCCCGGGCTCGGCCACGTGTGGAACATCGAGGGCGGCGCCCTGGCCAAACTGGCCGAGGACGGCGCCGGGGTGGACGAGCGGACGGTCGAGGAGCGCAGGAGCGGGCGCGGCGGGAACGACCTGGCGACCATCGTCTACACCTCGGGCACGACGGGCCGCCCGAAGGGCTGCGCGCTGACCCACGACAACCTGCTGTTCACCGCGAGGAACGTCGCGGCGGGCCCGCTCGAACCGCTGTTCACCGCCGACAGCGCGGCGTTGCTCTTCCTGCCGCTCGCGCACGTCTTCGCCCGCATGATCCAGCTCGTGCTGCTGGAGACGGGCACGGTCCTGGCTCACTCCCCCAACATGAAGAACGTCGCCCCCGACCTGCGGGGCTTCAGGCCGACGTTCCTGCTGGGCGTGCCCAGGGTGTTCGAGAAGGTCTACAACGCCGCCGAGCTGAAGGCCACCGTGGAGGGCAAGGGGAAGATCTTCCACGCCGCCGCCACGACGGCCATCGCCTGGAGCCGCGCCGAGTCGGCGGGCGGCGCCGGGTTCGGGCTCAACCTCAGACGCGCCCTGTTCGACAGGCTGGTGTACGGCAAGCTCCGCGCGGCCACCGGCGGCAGGCTCTCCGCGGCCGTCTCCGGCGGTTCGGCGCTGGGTGAGCGGCTCTCGCACTTCTTCAGGGGCGTCGGCATCGAGGTCTACGAGGGCTGGGGCCTGACCGAGACCTCGGCGCCCTCCGCCGTCAACCAGCCGGGCGCCAACAAGATCGGAACCGTCGGCAAGCCGTTCCCCGGCGTCACGATCGGCATCGCCGACGACGGTGAGGTGCTGGTCAAGGGCCGCCACGTCTTCAACGGCTACTGGAACGACGAGAAGGCGACCGCCGAGGTCGTCGACACCGACGGCTGGTTCCACACCGGCGATGTCGGCGAGCTCGACCGGGACGGCTACCTGCGCATCACCGGGCGCAAGAAGGAGATCATCGTCACCGCCGCGGGCAAGAACGTCTCCCCCGGGCCGATGGAGGACCGCATCCGCGCCCACCCCCTGGTCAGCCAGGCGATGGTGGTCGGCGACGGCAGGCCGTTCGTCGCGGCGCTGGTGACGCTCGACCCGGAGGCGCTCGACCGGTGGAAGACGGCCAACGGCAGGGCGGGGGCGAGCGTCGCCGACCTCAGCCACGACCCGGCGATCCACGCCGAGGTGCAGAAGGCCGTCGACGAGGCCAACAGGGCGGTCTCGAAGGCCGAGCAGATCAAGAAGTTCACCGTGCTCGACATCGACCTCACCGAGGAGAGCGGGCACGTCACCCCCTCGATGAAGATCAAGCGCGCCGTGGTCGCCCGTGACTTCGCCGACCGGATCGACGCCCTGTACGGCGGCGCCGTGCACACCCCCTGACCGCTCCTCTTTCCGCCGCGGTGACCGGCCAGGTCACCGCGGCTTTCACATTCCCACACCCCGAGCGTCGCGGATGCGACACCAGGACACCCTCTGGTCACGCGCCTGCGAGAGAGCCCGGCTCTTGTGCCTGGAATATGCGAAGGTATGGTGATTGTTCGTGACGACGTTTCGGATCAGCGAAGCCGCCACGCTGCTCGGGGTCAGCCCCGACACCGTCCGCAGGTGGATCGACGCCGGCAGGCTCGCCGCCCGCCGGGACGGCAACGGCCACCGAACGGTCGAGGGGGCCGACCTGGCCGCCTTCGCCCGCTCGCAGATCGAGACGGGCGGCGGCTCCGGGCGCTCCTCGGCGCGCAACCGCCTGCGCGGGATCGTGACCGAGGTGATCAAGGACTCGGTGATGGCCCAGGTGGAGATCGCCGCCGGGCCGTACCGGGTGGTTTCGCTGATGAGCCGCCAGGCCGCCGACGAACTCGGCCTGGAGGCGGGAGTGGTGGCGGTCGCCGTGATCAAGTCCACCAACGTCGTCGTGGAGATCGCCGATCCCGCTCGCACGGTGGGTCAGTAAGGAGACCTCGTTGCCCATGCGGCCGACCACGTTCCGCCCCGTCCTCGCCCTCGCCCTCGTGCTCACGACGACCCTGTCCGGCTGCGGCTCCCGGGACGCCTCCTCCGGCGGGGCGACGACGCTGACCGTGTTCGCCGCGGCGTCGCTGACCGGAACGTTCACCGAGCTGGGCAGGGTCTTCGAGGCCGAGAACCCGGGCACCACGGTGCGGTTCAACTTCGGCTCAAGCGCCACGCTGGCCCAGCAGATCGTCCAGGGCGCCCCCGCCGACGTCTTCGCCGCCGCCAGTCCCGCCACGATGAGGACCGTCACCGACGCCTCCCTGGCCGCGGCCCCGGTCACGTTCGTGCGCAACACGCTGCAGATCGCCGTGCCCGTGGACAACCCCGCCAAGGTCGACGACCTGAAGGACCTCACCGGCCCCGGGGTCAAGGTCGCCCTGTGCGCCGTTCAGGTGCCGTGCGGCGCCGCAGCCGCCAAGGCGCTCGACGCCGCGGGCCTCAAGGTCACCCCGGTCACCCTGGAGCAGGACGTCAAGGCGACCCTGACCAAGGTCGAACTCGGCGAGGTGGACGCCGCCCTGGTCTACAGGACCGACGTGATCGCCTCCGGGGGCGGGGTCAGGGGCATCGGCTTCCCCGAGGCGGGCGAGGCGATCAACGACTACCCCGTCGCGACGCTGACCAAGGCACCCGCCCCCGGCCTCGCCAGGAGGTTCGTCGACCTGGTGCTGTCGCCCCGGGGCAGGGACGTGCTGACCAAGGCGGGCTTCGAGGCCCCCTGATCCCGTGACACGCTCCCGGAGCAGGACATACGGAAGCCGGGGCCGCCCGCCCTGGCTTCTGCTGCTGCCCGCCCTCCTGGGCGTCTTCTTCCTGGTCCTGCCGCCGGCCGGGCTGCTGCTGCGCGCGCCCTGGCCGACCATGGCCGCGCGGCTGGCCGAGCCCCAGGTACTGCAGGCGCTGCGCCTGTCGCTGGTGACCGCGACCCTGGCCACGCTCGCCTGCCTGCTGCTCGGCGTGCCGCTGGCCTGGCTGCTGGCGCGGGTCTCCTTTCCCGGGCGGCGCCTGCTGCGCGCCCTGATCACCGTCCCCCTGGTGCTGCCCCCGGTGGTCGGCGGGGTCGCGCTGCTGCTGGTGCTGGGACGGCGCGGCCTGGCCGGCCGGTGGCTCGACGAGACCCTCGGCGTCAGCCTGCCCTTCACCACCGCCGGGGTCGTGGTCGCCGAGGCCTTCGTCGCCATGCCGTTCCTGGTCATCAGCGTCGAGGGGGCGCTGCGCGCCGCCGACACGCGTCTTGAGGAGGCCGCGGCCACGCTGGGCGCCTCCCGGCTGACCGTCTTCCGCCGGGTGACCCTGCCGCTGGTCGCCCCCGGCGTGCTGGCCGGGGCCGTACTGTGCTGGGCCCGCGCGCTCGGCGAGTTCGGCGCGACCATCACCTTCGCCGGGAACTTCCCCGGCAGGACCCAGACCATGCCGTTGGCGGTCTATCTGGCGCTGGAGACCGAGCCCGAGGCGGCCGTCGTGCTCAGCCTCGTCCTGCTGGCCGTCTCCGTGGTCATCCTGGCCTGCCTGCGTGACCGCTGGACGGGCACGCCGTGAGCCCGCGCGAGCGGTGGCCGCAGGGCCCCATGACCCTGCGGGCCCGCGTCGTCGTCACCAGGCCCTCCTTCCGCCTCGACATCGGCCTGACCGTCGCCCCCGGCCAGGTCGTCGCGCTGCTCGGCCCGAACGGCGCGGGCAAGACGACCGCGCTGCGCGCCCTGGCCGGGCTCACCCCCATGGACGACGGCCACATCACCCTGGACGGGCGTCCCCTGCACACGCTGCCGGCCGAACACCGCCCGGTCGGCATGGTCTTCCAGGACTATCTGCTCTTCCCCCACCTCTCCGCCCTGGAGAACGTCGCCTTCGGACCGCGCTGCCAGGGAGCAGGCCGGGCGCGGGCACGCCGTACGGCCGCCGAATGGCTGAGGCGGGTCGGCCTTGAGGAGCACGCGGCGACCAGGCCGGGGCGCCTGTCGGGCGGGCAGGCCCAGCGGGTCGCCCTGGCCCGTGCCCTTGCCGCCGAGCCGCGCCTGCTGCTGCTGGACGAGCCGCTGGCCGCGCTGGACGCTCACACCCGGCTGGAGATCCGCTCCCGGCTGCGCCGCCACCTGGCCGACTTCGACGGCGCGACCGTCCTGGTCACCCACGACCCGCTGGACGCCATGGTCCTGGCCGACCTGCTGGTCGTCGTCGAGGACGGCACGGTCGTGCAGGAGGGCGCCCCGGCCGAGGTGGCCCGCCGCCCGCGCACCGACTACGTGGCCCGTCTGGTCGGCCTCAACCTCCACCGGGGTGTCGGGGCCGGGTCGCGGGTCACCGTCGGTGAGGTGCGTTTCAGCGTGGCCGATCCCGTCCAGGGTCCGGCGTTCGTGGCGTTCTCCCCGTCGGCGGTCGCCCTGTACCGGACCCGCCCCGACGGGAGTCCGCGCAACCTGTGGCGGGCCGTGATCGAGGGCGTGGAACGCCACGGCGACAGCGTCCGCGTGCACCTGGAGGGGCCGCTGCCCGTCGCAGCCGACGTGACCACCGCCGCGGTCGCCGAGCTGGGCTTGGCCCCCGGGCAGTCGATCTGGGCCTCGGTCAAGGCGACCGAGACCCACGCCTATCCGGCCTGACCCGGCCGCTCAGGGCCCGGCGTCGAGCAGATGGGCGAAGCGGCCGGTGACGTGGCTCCAGTCCCACTCCCGCTCGGTCCAGGCGCGCCCGCGCTCCCCCATCTCCCTGGCCCGCGCCGGGTCGCCGAGCAGGCGGACCAGTGCCCCGGCGACCTCCTCCGGGCGGGAGCCGTCGACGACCAGGCCCGTCTCGCCGTCCAGCACCGCATCCGGGGCGCCGCCTGAGGAGCCCGCGACCACGGGCAGCCCGGTCGCCGAGGCCTCCAGGTAGACGATGCCGAGCCCCTCCACGTCGAGACCCCCCAGCCTCGTACGGCACGGCATGGCGAAGACGTCTCCCGCGTCGAGGTAGCCGGGCAGCGACGCCCACGGGACCGGGCCGGTCATCATGACCGAGCCGCCCAGGGGCCGGGCCAGGCGTTCCAGCGCGCCCCGGTAGGGGCCGCCGCCGACGATCAGCAGGACCGCCTCGGGAACCGCGCCGAGCACCCGGGGCCAGGCCCGCAGCAGGACGTCCTGGCCCTTGCGCGGCACGAGCCTGGACAGGCAGACCACGACGGGACGCCCCCGCAGGCCGAGTGCGGCGCGGGCCGCCTCACCCCCGGCGCCGGGGCGGAACAGGCCGGTGTCGACGCCGGGGGCGAGCCGTACCAGGCGGTCCTGGGGGATCACCCTGGCCAGGCGCCGCCGGGTGTACTCCCCCAGGTAGGTCACCGTGTCCGCGTGCGCGCCGATCCTGGCCAGCAGTCTTCCGACGGCCGGGACCGCGGCCCAGGCGGCCTCGTGGCCGTGGGTGAGCATGACGATCCGCCGCGCCCCGGCCGCGCGCATCCTGGGCGCGAGCAGGCCGAGCGGCGCCGCCGCCCCGAAGACCACCGTCTCGCACTTGAACTCGGCCACCAGCCGGGCGGCCCTGCGGGCGACCTGCCGGGTGGGCAGCATCAGGGAGGTGGGGTGACGCACGACCGGGTACGGCTGCCGCGCGTCGAAGGCCGTGGCCCCCGGCCAGCTCGGGGCGTAGACCACCACCGTCTCCGGCGGCCGGCCCGCGGCCAGGCCGTGCACGAACGACTGGATGCCCCCGGCCCTGGGCGGGAAGTCGTTGGTGACGATCAGTGTGCGGGTCACGGTTCCCCGGCGCCGTTCAGCAGGGCCCAGGAGCGGGCCATGGCGATGCGCTGCGGTGTCGTGGGATGAGACACATAGAGCAGATATTCAATGACATCTGGCGACAAATCAGAAATGTTGGTGATCGCGAGCCGCTTCTGCATGGCCGTGAACGTCTCGGGCCGCCGTGTCAGGTCGAGCGCGTGCGCGTCGGCGCGGGCCTCGATGTGCCTGCTGATCACGTTCTGCGCCGGCCCCGACAGCACGGTCGCCAGACTCAGCAGCCCCATCAGGAGCCCGACCGCCCTGGGGTCGGCGGCCGAGGGGACGCCGGTGCGGCGCCGTACCGGACCGGCCGAGGTGATCAGGTAGAGCAGACAGGCCCCGCAGGCGGCGCCGAGCGCGCCGACGAGCGTGCCGTACAGCACGTCGCCCGCCTTGGCGTGGCCGAGCTCGTGCGCCACCACCAGCTCGACCTCGTCGGCCGGGGCCCGCAGCAGCGTGTCGTAGACCACGATCCTGCGGGTCGCGCCGAACCCCGAGACGTAGGCGTTGAGCGCGGTCGTACGCCGGGAGGCGTCGGCCACGAGCACGTCCTCGACCGGGACGCCGTCCTTGGCCGCCATGTTGAGCAGGCCGGAGCGCAACTCCCCCGCGGCCATGGGCTTGAAGTCGTTGAACAGGGGCTCGACGACCACCGGGTAGGCGAAGGAGGCGAGCATGGTCAGCGCGAAGGCCCCGATCGCCGCGGGCAGCCACCACCGCCGGTAGCGGCGGGCCAGCCCGACCACGGCGACCACCATGATCGCCGTCAGCACGGCGCCGACCGCGGTGTTCTTGATCCGGTCGGCCGACCACGACGCCCAGGTCTGGGTGGACAGGCCGTACTCGCGCAGATAGGTCTCCGCCCACATGCCGAACGGCCAGCGCAGCACCGCGACGGCCGCGGAGATCACCAGCACGCCGAGCAGCGCCCGCAGCCACCACGGCCCCCGCAGGCGGCCCAGCAGCCGCGCGCCGAGCGGGGTGGCGACCAGTACCCCGGCCACGACCAGCGTCAGGCCCAGGGACAGGTAGGACGGCAGGCTCACCGCGGCGTCGAACGCCTCCGCCCTGGCGATCTGCGCCGGGGTGAAGTCACGGGCCGGGTCCGGCGCGACGTACGGCGCCGCCTCGGGCAGCGCCCGCCACGGCGTGGTGAACGCCACGACCGCCAGCGTGATCGCCCCCAGGACGGCGAGCGCGATCCCCGCTCCCCTGGCCCCGCCCCGCTCCCGCGCCGGTGTCTCCTCCACGCTCCGCGTCATGAGAGTTCCCTCCGGAGATGGTCGCGCCACGCGGCGGTGAACTCCGCGCGCGACAGGCCCAGCGTGCTGCCGACATCGCTACCGTAAAGCCTCACCAGCGCCTTCTCACCGAAGCGCTCCGCGACGTACCGGCACGCGAGCCAGGCCTCCTCGTAGGCCTGCGCGAGTCTGGGGGCGCCGGGGGCGAAGCCGTCCCCGGCGGGAAGCTCCGTGGGCAGGACGCCCGCGCGCACCTCGGCCGCGAGCTCGGCCGCAACCGTCCTGACGGCGATCCCCGCGTCCCGGTAGCCCACGTAGTCGGCGAACCCCTCCGACAGCCACATCGGGACCCGCCCGCCCCTGGTGGCGCCGGTCGCCAGATGGGTCAGCTCGTGGGTGATCACCACGTCCCTGCCGGTCTCGCTGAGCCTGGCGTATCCCGTCGGCACCACGACCACCCGGTCCGCGGTCGCCAGCGCGGCCAGCCCGCCGGTCCGCGCCGTCCCCGCGAGCTCCGCGGCCTCGTCGTCGGTCGCGGGCACCACGATCACCGCCCTGACCGGCCCCCAGATCCGCGCGATCGTACGGCAGGCACGGTCGGCCCTGGCCGCGAGATCACGCAGTTCGGCGGGCGGGACACGGTGGCCGACGACAAGGGAGCGCTCGCCCCGGACCACCTCGGCGGCGCCTGGCCACAGGTCGCGGGCCGTCTGCGGCGTGGGCCTCGCCCCGCCGAGCCCGGCGCCCGCCAGCGCGAGCATCCCGGCGAGCACGGCGCGGCGCCCCTTCGGGACGGACATGGCAGCCGATGCTAGCCGACTCCCCGGCCGGAACGTTCCCGGCAGGCGGCGGCCCCGCCCATCCACGGGAGGATGGGCGGGGCCGTCCGCCGCTGTCAGGTGCCGGGACGGACCGCTCCTGCGAAGGCGGACCTGTAGTACCCCTTCAACGTCACGATCCTGACCGACTTGCCGCTGCTCGGCGAGTGGATCATCTTGCCGTGGCCGACATACATGCCGACGTGGCCCTTGCCGTAGAAGAACAGCAGGTCACCGAGGTGCAACTTGCTCCACGAGACCTTCTTCCTGACCGCGCGGTACTGGCTGCCCGTCACCCGGGGGAGGGAGACGCCCGCCTTGCGCCACGCGTACTGGACCAGGCCCGAGCAGTCGAACGCTCCGGGACCGGAGGCACCCCACCGGTACGGATCGCCGATCTGTTTCCTGGCCGTCGCCACGGCCGTCCTGGCCCTGGACCGCTGCCGTGCGGCCCGGTTCATCGCGGCCTTCGCCGTGCGCTTGACACGGGCCTTCGCCGTGTTCGCGGCAGTACCCTTCGACGTGCCCTTCGATGCGCTCTTCGACGTGTCCTTCGCCGTACTCCTGGCCTGAACCGCGACCGCGGTATCCGTCGTCGCCTGTGCTGTTGCCGGCCCCAGTGCCACCGCTCCGGTTGAGGCGGTCAGCGTGAGGACGAATCCGCCCAGGTAAAGGCGGAAAAAGCGCGACAAACGGGGGTTTTGCAGGGTGGTAGACAGGATTTCTCCTTGGGACTTCCACTGATGCCTACCGGGTTAGCTGACGGGTTCGGGCTGGGAAGACGCCCTACGACGGCAAACGCGTCGATTCACCCCTGGCCACATGTCAAGGGCCGATGGTTCCCCGGCTCCGTGCCTCCTGGCTGCACGAACTCGGCGGGCCGCCGTGATGGGAACCGATCCCTTCGGGGAACGGCGGCCGACTGGATATCTATACGGACACCGGCCCGCAGGACCGGCATTCGACGCGGTGGCATGGCTTGCTCACTGCGACCGCCAGAAGGTACCTCGATCACCAAGCCCCGGCAAAGACCCCATCAAATACGAAGATCCACAAAAAGGTTTTCATGTTTACGAAAGGCCTGATAGTGCGGCATCACGATCTTATAAATATGACCCTTGTCACATTCGAAATGATCTTCCAGAGAAGCACAACAAGTGTCACATAAATCACATTTATCAGTGACTTCCCAAAGCGCCCCTTCACCTACAAGGGCGTCGAACAGGACCACTCCGGCGATCCTGGGCATGCCAAACGGGCCGCCCGTTGAACGGACGGCCCGCGGTCGCGAAGGTGTTCAGACGGCCCCCAGAGGCCCCGTGGACGTGGACGGGACCAGGGGGGGTCAGGGGCGGACGGCCCCGAGCAGACGGCCGCCGTAGGAGGAGAGGGGGACGACCTTGACGACGTCCCCGGTCTGGGGAGCGTGGATGATCTTGCCGTTGCCCGCGTAGAGGCCGACGTGCCCCAGGCCCTGGCTGAAGAGGATGTCCCCCGGCTGGAGGTCGCTCAGCGAGACCTTGCGCTTGGCGCCCCAGCTCCACTGCTCCCAGGTGGTGCGGGGCAGGCTCACGCCTCCGCTGCGCCAGGAGGCCTGCACGAACCCCGAGCAGTCCCAGCTGTCCGGGCCGGTGCCGCCGTACCGGTAGGGCTTGCCGAGCTGGGCGAAGGCGAAGGTCAGCGCGGCCCTGGCGTTGCCCGAGGCGGAGCCGTTGTACTGCATGCCGGTGCTGTTGGGGTCGCCCGGCCTGAAGGTGCCGAGGTCGCGCAGCACCTTCGTCTGGATTTTGATCATCTTCTCGACCTTCTCCTTCTCCTCGGCCAGCTCGTCGCGCGTCTGGTCCGCGTCGGCCAAGGCCTGCTTGGCCTTGTCGCGGTTGTCACGCAGCGTCTTGTTGGCCTCGTCGAAGGCGTGCAGGCTCTCGGCACGGGAGGCGGAGATCTGGTCGGCCGTGGCCAGGCCGCTCAGCACCAGGTTGGGGTTGACCTCACCGACGAGGTTCGGCCAGCCGATGGCGCCGCCCTGGTAGGTGGTGACGGCCATGGTGACGAGGTCGTCGCGGAGCCCGGCGACCTTCGCGGACTGCTTCGACAGGTCGGCGTTCAGGTCCGCGTACTTCTTGCGGGCCCTCTTCCACTTCTCGCCCGCCTGGTTGTACTTCTCGACGAGCTGGTCGGCCTGCTCGTTGAGCTTGGCCAGCTTCTGCTTGGTCTGCGCGACCGTCGGCTTCGGCTTGGCCGCCGCACTCCCGATCGGAGTCACGAGCAGGGCCAAGGCCAGTCCCGCAGCCATCGGCACACGCACGAACCCAACCGGCACACCCGCCACGGCCACGACGCCGCCTCCCCACGCAAAGACCACGTAAAGACCTGGGGCGAAATAGTACAGAACCGGTAAGGGTCAGCTCACCTTTTTGGCGGTTTTGTTCTTTACCTGTAGATGTCAGCCAGGAGGCGGCCCGGCCCGGGAAGGACGGATCAGGCGCGTCCGAGCCTGCGCAGGAGCAGCACCGCGGGAACGGGCCTGGCGCCCATCCGGCGGACCGACTCGGCCACCTCGCGGTCGGAGGAGACGACCGCGACGGCCCGTCCGACGGGCTCGGCCCGCACGAGCTGGCGGATCAGGTCGTCGGCGATCTGCCCGGGGGAGCTGAACATCACCCGGACGCCGCGCGGCGCGGAGACCGGCACCGGGCCGTTCAGCTCGGCGCCGTCGAAGACACAGGTCAGCTCGGTGCGGGTCTGGGCGTACAGCGCGCCGAGTCCGGTCAGCAGCCGGTTGCGCTGGTCGGCCAGGGTCAGCGCGCCGTACCCGGTCTTGGTCACGTTGTAGCCGTCCACGATCAGATGGATCTGCGGCAGCGCGAGCAACTGGTCGAGCAGGGCGGGGTCGTCGTCGGCCAGGGCCCGCGCGGGCACCGCCTGGACCCCGTGCCTGCCCGGCGCGACAGAGGAGACGGAGTCGGCGGGCCGGTGGATGCTCGACGGCAGCGCCAGCTCCCTGCGCAGCCCGGCTGCGGCGTCCTGCAGGGCGTCGAGCAGCATGCGGACCTTGGTGTCCTCCACGCTGCGGCCCTCACGGGCGGCCCTTCGCGTGGCCTCAAGCTGGCGTTCGGCGTCGGCCACCCGTTCCCTCAGGCGCCGCAGCTCGCTCTCCCCCGCGCTCCCCGCGGCGGTCGCGGCGGCCTTGGCCTCCTGCGCGGCCTCCTCCATCTCGGCGGCCCGCGCCTCGGCGGCCCTGGTGCGCTCCCTGGCGTCGTGCAGCCTGCGGCGCAGGTCGGAGATCTCGGACCTGGACCCCTTGAGCTGCTCGCGCAGCCGGTCGGCCTCCTCCTTGGCCGAGGCCTTCTGCGCGGCCAGCTGCTCGCGCAGCCGGGTGAGCGTCTGCTCCTGCGCCGACCCCTCGGCGACGGCGGCGGAGCGCTCAAGGTCGGCGCGGGCGGTCTCGACCATCTCCACCCAGCCGGGTGGCCTGGTCAGATAGGCCGCGGCCGCCACCAGCACCGGCTCGGCCGCGGGCGGCACGACACCCTCGGCGAGGCTCTCGACCAGCTCGGGCCAGCTCGCGGCCAGTGTCTCCGCGACCAGCTCGCGGAACTTCTTGTCGGTCTCCAGCTGGGCGGCGATCGGCGCGCCGCCCAGCCTGGCCCGTTTCCTCGGGTCGAACTTGGCGATCCCCCGTAGCGGCGCGGGCATCACGGCCTGCGGCATCGACCCCAGAACCTGGGACGCCAGCTCCACGACGTGTAAGCGGACCTGCTCGGGCAGTGGACGAGACAGGCCCTCTCCGGCTGAACTCATCACGGCCCCTACTCGGATCGGTCTTCACGTCAAGGGTACGGCTACCTCACCCGGGCACCGACCTGGCCGACGTCCGCCGCCCCCCTTCCCAGGCGAACGTGACATCGGCGGCGGGTGTCCGGCCAGGTGCCCCGGCCATGCTCGGCACGGTCGTGTCCATACCTGGCCAATTCAGATCAGAACAGGTCAGATCAAATGACCCGCGTCGTGAACGGTCAGCGCGATCTGGACCCGGTTGTTCAGTTCCAGCTTCGTCAGCACCCGGGAGACATGCGCCTTGACCGTCGCCACGCTCATGTAGAGCTCGGCGGCGATCTCCGCGTTCGACCTTCCCCTGCCGACGGCGAGCGCGACGTCGCGCTCACGCTCGCTGAGCACCGCGAGCGACGCCCGCGCCTGCTCCCTGCGGGTGCCCGCGCCGACGTCGGAGACGTGCGCGATGAGCTGCCTGGTGACGGCGGGCGACAGGATCGGCTCGCCCGCGCCGACCCTGCGGATCGCGGCGACCAGGTCGGCCGGAGGGGTGTCCTTCAGCAGGAACCCCGCCGCCCCGGCCCGCAGGGCCCGGAGCACCTGGGCGTCGGCGTGGAAGGTGGTCAGCACGACCACCTCGGGAGGGGCAGGGGCGGCGCGCAGCCGCTCGGTCGCGGTCAGTCCGTCGACCCTGGGCATGCGGATGTCCATCAGCACCACGTCCGGCCGGTGCGCGGCAACCAGCTCCGGTACCTCAAGCCCGTCCCCCGCCTCGCCGACGACGAGCAGGTCGGGGGCGCCGCCGAGGATCATCGACAGCCCGGCCCTGACGAGGGCGTCGTCGTCCACGATCAGCACGCGGATCGCCTGACCCGCGGGCGGGGAACTCATGTCCGCCACGTTAACCACACCCCGTCACCTCGGCCGTCATCGCCCCGCCGTACGCCTCACGTGGCCCACGGCAGCCACGCGCTGAGCCGGAACCTGCCGTCCTCACCCACACCGTAGGCGAGGCGCCCGCCCACGAGCCCGGCCCGCTCGGTGAGCCCGATCAGCCCCGTCCCGCTGCCCGGGATGGCCCGCCCGGAGGTCGTGGGGTTGCCGATCTCGACGGTGAGCCCGTCTCCCGGCCCTCCCCTGACGGTGACGTCGACCGGGGCCGCGGTCGCGTGCTTGCGCGCGTTGGTCAGTCCCTCCTGGGTGATCCGGTAGACGTTCCTGCCGAGCCCTGCGGGCGCCCTGCCCGGCTCGGCCACCCGCATGTCGAGCGTCACCTCCATGCCCGCGAGCCTGGACTCCTCGACGAGGCCCTCCAGGTCGGCGAGGGTCGGCTGGGGCCGGTCAGGGGCGGTCTCCTCGCCGCCGAGCCGCAGCACGCCGATGACCTCCCGCAGGTCCTGGAGCGCCTGGTGCGCCCCCGTCCTGAGCACCCCCGCCGTCCTGACCAGGTCGTCGCGGGGGATGTCGGGGCGGTACTCCAGGGCCCCGGCGTGCACGCTGAGCAGCGACAGGCGGTGCGCGAGGGCGTCGTGCATCTCCCTGGCGATGCGCTCGCGCTCCATGTGCCTGGCCCGCTCGACCCGCAGCTCGGCCTCGACCTCCGCCCGTTCTGCGCGGTCGCGCAGCGAGAGCACCAGCTGGCGCCTCGCCCTGACGAACATGCCCCACATGATCAGCAGCAGGTAGGACAGCACCGAGAACGCCATCGCCCCCCAGTAGGAGACCTCCGGGTCGGGCCGCCACCACAGCTGGGGGACGAGTGCGAGGACGTGCAACCCGGTGATCGCGGCGACCGTCTTGAAGGGGCGGTGCACCGCGACCGTGAAGAGCGCCACGGCGACGGCTCCGGAGGCGATGCCCGAGGCGAGCGCGGCGGGCACCATGACGAGGGCCAGGCCGACCGGCCAGCGGCGCCGCAGCCACAGCAGCGCGCACGCGGCGGCCCCGACGATCTGGTCGGTGAGGACGACGGCGTACGGGGTCGAACCTCCGGGTCGCATGGCCAGCGCGGTGGCGAGCCCCAGCAGCGCGGCCACGACGAAGACGACGATGTCGACACCCCAGTCGCGGGCCGAACGCCGCGTCGGGGACCGCTCGCCCGCCAGGTCACCGTGCAGGACCGCGGGCAGCAGCCACCGATACTCCGTCACGTTGTCCGAGGGTAGGACCCATCCGGAACGTCCGGTACCGACCAAAGTCGATGTTCCGCCGACTTTCGGCCGACGCGGCCCATCCGGTCCCCGCGTCACCATCGAGGGCATGAGAGCGACCCTGCGGATCCTCGGGAGCGTCTGCGTCGTCCAGGCCGCCGGCGGCGTGATCGGCGAGTTCGGGGGGCCGGGGAGCCTCGGCCGCGAGTGGTTCCTGGTGCACCGCGTGGGCCTGCTGGAGGGCTACGAGGTCTTCGCCTGCATCGTGCTCGGGGTGCTCGGGCTGGCGCTGTGGGCGGCGGGCGCGGCCGTACGGGACGAGTGAGCCCATCTGGGCCTCTCGTGCCCCATGGTGCCCGCGCGGTGAGATGAGGGTTACGTGAGGGTTGCCGGAACACCAAGGGGGAACGACGCCAGGCGGACCCCGGAGCGGTAAATGTCGGTCGATGCTCCTATGGTCGTGAGCCGTGGAGTACGCCGTGCAGGGGACGCTTGACGAACTGGGCACGCCGCTTGAGCAGATCACGTTCGTCGTGTTCGACCTGGAGACCACGGGGGTCTCCGCCGACGAGCACGCCATCACGGAGATAGGCGCGGTCAAGGTTCGCGGCGGTGAGGTGCTCGGCGAGTTCGGCACGCTGGTCGATCCGGGTTCACCGATCCCGCCTTTCATCTCGGTGCTCACCGGCATCACCGACGCCATGGTGACCGCCGCGCCGAGGATCGACTCGGTGCTGCCCTCCTTCCTGGAGTTCGCCAGGGGCGCCACGTTCGTCGCCCACAACGCGGGCTTCGACCTGTCGTTCGTCAGGGCGGCCTGCGCGGCCCTGGGCTACCCTCCGCCCGGCAACCCCGTGGTCGACACCGTCGTGCTGGCCCGCAGGCTGCTGACCCGCGACGAGGTCCCCAACTACAAGCTCTCCACCCTGGCCAGGGTCTTCAGCAGGACCGAGCCGTGCCACCGCGCGCTCGCCGACGCCAGGGCGACCGTGGACGTGCTGCACGCCCTGATCGAGCGGGCGGGCTCGTTCGGGGTGCACACGCTGGAGGAGCTGAAGGGCTTCGTGCGGGCGCCGACGCCCGAGCAACGCCGCAAACGCCACCTGGCCAACGGGGTGCCCGGCGAGCCGGGGGTCTACGTGTTCGAGGACGATCGGGGCGAGCCTCTCTACGTCGGCAAGAGCACCAACCTGCGCAACCGTGTCCGCAGCTACTTCACCGCCGCCGAGACCCGGCCGAGGATCCGCGAGATGGTCGCCGTCGCCGAGCGGATCAGGACCATCGTCTGCGCCACCCCCCTTGAGGCCGAGGTCAGAGAGCTCAGGCTGATCGGCTCGGCCAAACCGCGCTACAACCGCAGGTCGCGTTTCCCCGAACGGATGGTCTGGCTCAAACTCACCGAGGAGCCCTTCCCCCGCCTGTCCGTCGTGCGCGAGGTCAAGGACGACGGGGCCGGATACCTCGGCCCGTTCGGCAGCGTCCGCGCCGCCGAGGACGCCCGCTCCGCGCTGCACGAGGCGATCCCCCTGCGCCGGTGCACGGAGCGGATCACCCCCCGCACGGGCCGGCCCGCGTGCGCACTGGCCGGGATCGGCCGGTGCGGCGCCCCCTGCGAGGGCCGTCAGAGCGTCGAGGAGTACGGCCTGCACGCCGCGGCCGCCCGCAGGGCTATGGAGCTGGACGCCTCGGAGGTCTTCTCCGCGATCGAGGCCAGGATGGAGCGCCTGTCCCGTGAGGAGCGCTACGAGGAGGCCGCGGCGGACCGCGACCGGCTGGCCTCCTACGTGCGCGTCTCGGCGCGCATGCAGCGGCTGCGCGGGCTGACCTCGCTGCCGCAGCTGGTCGCCGCGGCCCCGCTGACGGGCGGCGACTGGGAGATCCACGTCGTCAGGCACGGCAGGCTGGTCTCGGCCGGGGTGATGCCCAGAGGCGCCCACCCGACCCCGTTCGTGGACGCGCTGGTGGCGACGGCGGAGACCGTCGTGCCCGGTCCCGGCCCGGTCCCGGCCGCCGGGGCCGAGGAGACCGAGTGCGTGCTGCGCTGGCTGGAGGCCCCCGGGGTGCGGCTGGTGCAGGTCGAGGGCGGCTGGAGCCTGCCGATCGGCGGCGCCGGACGGTTCAGGTCCCGCATCGACCTGGCCTACCGCTCCCGTGAGCAGTACGGGGACGGCGAGGGCCGCAGGGGGCGCTGATAGCGTCGTGGGAGCAGTTCCCAACCAGGAGGAGAGCCAGTGGTCACCGCGATCGTGCACATCAACGCCGAGGTGGACCGGATCCCCGAGGTGGCCCAGACGATCGCCGAGCTCGACGGGGTGAGCGAGGTCTACTCCATAACCGGGGAGTACGACCTGCTGGCCATCGTCCGCGTCCCCGCCTACGAGCAGGTCGCCGAGGTCATCCCCGGCAGGCTGAACAAGGTGGCCGGGGTGCTGCGCACCGAGACGCACATCGCCTTCCGCACCTACTCCCGGCACGATCTTGAGGCCGCCTTCTCGATCGGCCTGGGCGAGTCGGACTGACCGGCCCCTCAGGTGGGCAGGCGGGCCCCCGGGCGTAGTTCGCCCGTTGTCGGCAGGCGGGCCCGCACCTCGAACCCCCCTTCGGGCATCGGCCTGGCCTCCAGGCTCCCGCCGAACATCGTGGCGCGCTCACGCATGCCGAGCAGCCCCGTCCCGGCGCCGGCCCCGGCGGGCGGAGGAACCACCTGGCCGTCGTCGCGGACGAGCACGTCGAGGAAGCCGGGACGCCAGCGCAGCGTGACATGGGCCGTACTGGCTCCCGCGTGCTTGAGCGTGTTGCCCAGCGCCTCCTGGACGATCCGGTAGGCCGCCAGTTCCAGGGTCAGGCCGACCTCCGCCGGGGACCCGTCCTCGACCACCTCGACCCGCAGGCCCGCCGTACGGACCTGGGTCAGCAGGTCGGACAGGTCGGACAGCCTTGGCTGGGGGTGCCTGGTCGCCGCGGGGGCGCCCTCGACGCTCAGCAGGCTCAGGATCCGCTGTAACTCGACGAGCGCCTGACGGCCCGACTCCTCGGCGACGCGCAGTGTCTCGCGGGCCCTCGCGGGGTCCTTCTCCATGATCATCCGGCCCGCGCCGACGCCGAGCGTCATCATGCTGACCCCGTGGGCGACCACGTCGTGCAGTTCCCCGGCGATGCGGGCGCGCTCCCGCATCGCCGCGGCACGGCTCAGCGCCTCCCGTTGCCCGGCCAGCCTGGTGCGCTCGGCGGCCAGGCTCAGCAGCAGCAGGCGTCGCTCACGCGCCAGCCTCGCCGCGGCCAGCGAGAGGCAGACGACCGCGAGGACAAGCAGGCCGAGCGCCACTCGCCAGGCAGGAAGGTCAACACGCCACATGGGCGCAATCTAGGACGGCCACGACCAGCGCGACATCCCCTCACGGGAGGATCTTGCGTCCGCCCGGGAGGGGAGGACTCGCGGATCAGGGCGTTTTCAGAGCCTGGCTGACCTCGACCCAGCGGTCGAGGAGCGCCCCGGCCTCGCCGGAGTCGACGGCCTGTCCCGCCCTGGCGTAGGCGCCCGCCATCGCGGCGTCCAGGTCGTCGCCCGCGGCGTCGTAGGCGACCAGGGCCGCGGCGGCGTTGAGCAGCACCGCGTCGCGGACCGGCCCGGTCTTGCCGCCCAGCAGGTCGCGTACGGCCTGCGCGTTGAAGGCCACGTCCCCGCCGCGCAGCGCGTCCTGGTCGGACCTGGGGATGCCGAGCACGGCCGGGTCGAAGACGGTCTTCCTCGCGGTGCCGTCACGCACGATCCAGACGGTCGAGGTCGTCGCGGTGGTGAGCTCGTCGAGACCGTCGTCTCCCCTGAAGACCAGGGCGGAGACGCCGCGCTCGGCGAACACGCCGGCGACCACGGGGAGCATGATCGGGTCGAAGATGCCGATGGCCTGGGCCTGCGGCCTGGCGGGGTTGGTCAGCGGCCCGAGGAAGTTGAAGACGGTCGGGATGCCGAGTTCCTTGCGCGCCGGTCCGACGAAGCGCAGCGCCGGGTGGTAGACGGGCGCGAAGCAGAAGGAGATGCCCGCCTCGACGGCGACCCTGGCGGTGTTCTCCGGCGTCAGGTCGAGCACGACTCCCAGGTGCTCCAGCACGTCGGCGGCGCCGCAGAGGGAGGAGGCGGCCCTGTTGCCGTGCTTGACGACCCGGGCGCCGGCCGCGGCGGCCACGATGGCGGCCATCGTGGAGACGTTGACGGTGTGGGCTCGGTCGCCACCGGTGCCGACGACGTCGACGACGGGCCCCTCGACCGTCAGCGGGGTCGCCCGTTCCAGCATGGTGCGCGTCAGCCCGGTCAGCTCGGCGACCGTCACCCCCTTGGCCCGCAGCGCCACGGCGAAGCCCGCGATCTGCACGGAGGTCGCCGAACCGGACATGATCTCGTTCATCGCCCAGGAGCTCTCGTCCGCGGTGAGGTGCTCACCCGCGAGCAGGGCGGACAACAACGCGGGCCAGGTGGTGCGCGCGTCCATGTGGGGTCTCCAGAGGGGTTCGGTCTACCGGGCGGTCAGGCGGGTCGACAGGCGGCGGCGCATCAGGTCGGCGACGGTGTCGGCCAGCACGACCGGGTCGATCGGCTGCGGCACGACGGCCTCGGCGCGGGACCACTCGGCCAGCCACCGGTCGTCGCGGCGGGCGATCAGCAGGCAGATCGGAGGGCAGTCGTACACCTCGTCCTTGGCCTGCCTGGCGACCCCCATGCCGCCCGCGGGCTGGGTTTCGGCGTCGAGCACGGCGACGTCGATCTCACCCGAGTCGAAGTGCTGGACGACCTTCGCGTGGGTGGCGCACTCCACGATCTCCACGAGGGGCACGTCGGCGGCGGGACGCCTGCCGATCGCCTGCCGCACCTTCTCGCGAGTGCTCGCGTCGTCGCTGTAGACGAGGACCCTCATCTTGTCGTCGGTGCTCACGGTGGCGCTCACTATCCCTTGTCGATGTATGGTCACCTGGGATGGTACCGGGCGGCTCGCCCGGAGACCCAGACCGGACGCATCCATGAGATAAATGCGCCATAAGCCCGGTTTTAGGGAGCGCGGGGACCCCCTAGTGGGGGGTCGTGCGGCGACCCGACCAGGAGAACCGCAATAATGCTGCCCGTGGCGACAGCATCCGCAATATCAACGACGACGACAGCGCATTCGTCCCGCAGGCCAGACCTGGTCAGCGTCGGGACGATCGTCTGGCTGTCCTCTGAGCTCATGTTCTTCGCGGCGCTGTTCGCGATGTACTTCACCATCCGGTCGGTCAGTCTCGGCCAGGGTCTCCCCTGGCCGGAGGCTCACTTGAACGTCCAGTTCTCGCTGGTCAACACGATCATTCTGGTCCTGTCGAGCGTGACCTGTCAGCTGGGCGTGTGGGCGGCTGAGAAGGGCCAGGTCGCCAAGCTGCGCTTCTGGTACATCGTCAGCTTCCTGATGGGTGCCGTGTTCGTCGCCGGCCAGCTGTATGAGTACAGCCAGCTGGTCGAGGAGGGGCACACCCTGTCGCACTCCGCGTACGACTCGGTGTTCTACCTGACCACGGGCTTCCACGGCCTTCACGTGACCGGTGGACTGATCGCGTTCCTGTTCATGCTGGGACGCACGTACGCCGCGAAGCGCTTCACCCGTGAGCAGGCGACCAGCGCCATCGTCGTGTCCTACTACTGGCACTTCGTCGACGTGGTCTGGATCGGCCTTTTCGTGACCATCTACGGCATTCATTAAGGAATCGGGGATCTCTGTGAATAGGATCACCGCTGGGCGGCGGCATCCCCTCGCGAGATACGCCGTCCTGCTTCTTGCCCTTGGGCTGCTCGGGGGGTTCTACACCCTCGCGGCTCCGACGAGCGAGCGGGCTGACGCGGCCATCGCGTCCGGCAGGGCCGACGACGTCGCCGAGGGTAAGAAACTCTTCGAGCAGAGCTGCTCCAGCTGCCACGGCCTCAGCGCCGAGGGCACCAAGAACGGCCCGACGCTCGTCGGCGTCGGCGCCGCCGCCGTGGACTTCCAGGTCAGCAGTGGCCGTATGCCCCTGGCCAACCCCGGCGCCCAGGCCCCGCGCAAGCCGACGGCGCCCTGGGTCAACGAGGACACCGTCCGGCAGCTCTCCGCCTACATCCAGTCGCTGGGCGGCGGTCCCACCGTCCCCGCCGACGAGCAGGTCGACCCGGCCAAGGGTGACAAGTCGAAGGGTGGCGAGCTGTTCCGCGCGAACTGCATCCAGTGCCACAACTTCGTCGGCGCCGGGGGTGCCCTGACCCAGGGCAAGTACGCCCCGCCGCTGAACGAGGCCACCCCGAAGCAGATCTACGAGGCCATGGTCACCGGCCCGCAGGCGATGCCGGTGTTCAACGACAGCATCATCACCCCCGACCAGAAGCGGGACATGATCGCCTACATCGTGGGCGTGCGTGACGAGCCCAACCCGGGCGGCGCCGGCCTCGGCCGCATCGGTCCGGTGACCGAGGGTCTCGTGGCCTGGATCGCGGGCATCAGCCTGCTCGCCCTGGCCGCTATCTGGATCACCGCCAAGAAGCGACAGGCCCACCAATGACAGACAACAACCACGACATCGAACAGCCCGAGGGGCGCGTGCCACACCGCGTCATCGGCACCCCGGCGCCCGCGACGGCCACCTCCCTGCTGGGCGAGGAGGAGCGCACCGAAGCCACAGCCGACGTCCCGGGTGTGAACCTGCAGGACGAGCAGACCGCCAGGAAGGGTGAGCGGGCCGCGGCCCTGTGCTTCCTCATCACCTTCCTGGCCGCGGTCGCCTTCGTCGCCTCCTACGTGATCTTCCAGGTGGGCGACGTCGAGACGACCAAGACCTCGACCCTGGCGCTGGGCGGCTCGCTGACCCTGGCGCTGCTGTCGCTCGCGGCGGGCATCGTGTTCTGGGTCCGCATGGTCATGCCGAAGTACAGCCTGGTCCAGGAGCGCCACACGATGGCCTCCTCCTCCGAGGTCAGGGAGCAGGTCGGCGAGACCTTCCTGCAGGGCGCCGCCGAGAGCGGCATCACCAAGCGGCCGCTGCTGCGCCGTACGCTCCTGCTGGCCGCCGCCCCGCTGGGCGTGCTGCCGATAGTGCTGCTGCGCGACCTCGGCCCGCGCTACAAGAACTTCCCCGAGAAGCTGCGGCACACCGTCTGGGGCGAGAAGACCAAGGACGGCAAGGACCGCAGGCTCGTCGTCGAGGGAACCGGCGCGCCGATCCGCGCGGCCGACTTCAACTCCCCCGGCGGCATCCTGTCGGTCGTGCCCGAGGGTTACGAGCACGACCTCGACGCCCTGGCCAAGGCCACGCTGATCCTGATCAAGTTCCGCCCGGAGGAGATCAAGTCCGGGACGAACAAGAACTGGACGCACGACGGGATCGTGGCGTACTCCAAGATCTGCACGCACGTCGGCTGCCCCGCGGCCCTGTACGAGCAGACCACCCACCACATCCTGTGCCCGTGCCACCAGTCCACCTTCGACGCCGCGGACGGCGCCAAGGTGATCTTCGGTCCGGCCGCCAGGCCGCTGCCCCAGCTGCCCATCGCCGTCGACAGCGAGGGCTACCTGGTCGCCACGGCCGACTTCGCCGTCCCGCCGGGGCCCAGCTTCTGGGAACGCGGCGACGCCGAGGCCGAGGTCCGTGAGAAGGGAGGCCACGCATGAGCACCGGAACGGTTCCGAAGCCCATCGCGGGCGCGAGCGGTTTCCTCGACGACCGGCTCGGCGCGGGAAACTTCCTCAAGCGCAACCTGCGCAAGGTGTTCCCCGACCACTGGTCGTTCCTGCTGGGTGAGATCGCGCTCTACTCGTTCATCATCCTGCTGCTGACCGGCACCTTCCTGACGTTCTTCTTCAAGCCCTCCATGGCGCACGTCGTCTACGAGGGCTCCTACGAACCGCTCAAGGACGTCACGATGTCCGAGGCGTACGCCTCGGCTCTGCAGATCAGCTTCGACGTGCGCGGTGGTCTGCTGATGCGGCAGATGCACCACTGGGCGGCCCTGCTGTTCGTCGCCGGCATGATGGTGCACGCGCTCCGTGTGTTCTTCACCGGTGCGTACCGCAAGCCGCGCGAGCTGAACTGGCTCATCGGCGTGCTGCTGCTGACGCTGGCGCTGGCCGAGGGCCTGACCGGCTACTCCCTGCCCGACGACCTGCTCTCCGGTGCGGGTCTGCGCATCACCGAGGGTGTGGCGATCTCGCTGCCGCTGGTCGGCACCTGGATCACCTTCTTCCTCTTCGGCGGCGAGTATCCCGGCGAGGACGTGATCTCCCGGTTCTACTCGCTGCACATCCTGCTCATCCCCGGCATCCTGCTCGCGCTCATCTCCGCCCACATGGTCCTCATGTGGGTGCAGAAGCACACCCAGATGCCGGGCAAGGGACGCACCAACGAGAACGTGGTCGGCGCGCCGTTCTACCCGGCCTTCATGGCCAAGGCGGGCGCGTACTTCATGTTCACGTTCGGCGTCATCGCGCTGCTGGGCACCTTCGCCCAGATCAACCCGATCTGGCTGTTCGGTCCCTACACGCCCGCCGACATCTCGGCGGGTTCCCAGCCCGACTTCTACATGGGCTTCCTTGAGGGCTCGCTCCGTCTGATGCCCTCCTGGGAGATCAACATCCTGGGCTTCACGCTGCCGATGAGCGTGCTGATCCCGGCGCTGGTCCCGATGGGCATCATCATGACCGGCCTGGCCCTGTATCCCTTCCTGGAGCAGTGGGTCACCGGGGACCGCAGCGAGCACCACGTCGCCGACCGTCCCCGCAACAACCCGCACCGCACCTCGATCGGCATCTCGGCCATCACGTTCTACGGTGTGCTGTGGCTGCTGGGCGCGAACGACGAGATCTCCTCGGTCTTCCACGTCTCGCTCAACTGGACGACCTACATCGGCCGGGTCCTGGTCTTCCTCGGCCCGCTGGTGGCCTACATCGTCACCTACCGGATCTGCCTCGGCCTGCAGCGCAGCGACGCGGCGATCATCGGGCACGGCGTGGAGTCGGGTGTCATCAAGCGCCTGCCCCACGGTGAGTACATCGAGGTCCACGTTCCGCCGGAGGCCTCCATCGAGGCGCACCTGCGGGGCAAGGCCCCGGTTCCGACCATCGCCGGGACCGACACCGACAAGGACGGCATCCCGCCCAAGGGGATGCGCGGCCCGCTCGGCAGGCTCCGCGCCAAGATGAGCAAGGCCTACGGCGGCGAGAAGATCCCGCTGGACGACGGCCACGGTCACGGCGTCGAGCACGGCGAGCACGCGCAGGTCGGCTCGGGCGGGGACGACAGGTCCCTGACCCACTAGAGGCCGTCACAAGCTTCGCCACACGACGGGGCCCGGACACCGATCAGGTGTCCGGGCCCTGTTGTCTGTCTCCGCCCGGAGCTGGCGACGAGCCCCGCCCGCCCTGGAACGCCCCTGTACGGCTCAGGGAGCCCCGGAAACGGCCTGGCCGCATTCCTCTGACCCGAGAGCCGCAAAAGCCTCTCAGCGGCCTTCAGGCGTCACAGGGAGTCGGTGGTGAAGTACTTGACGCTGCTCCACTTCAGCCACTGCTTCCAGTCCTCCTGCCAGTGGCCCCAGCCGTTGGTCGGCTCAAGCGGGCGAGGGGTGCCCGTGATGATGATCGGGTCACCGATGAGGGTGTTGTTGATGAACCAGACGGCGTTGTCCGGGCTGACGTTGACGCAGCCGTGACTGACGTTGGAGTACCCCTGGGAGCCGACCGACCACGGGGCGCTGTGCACGTACTCGCCGCTGTTGGAGATGCGGACGGTGTTGTAGACGGTCATCTGGTAGTAGCCGGGAGAGCCGGGGCCGATGCCGGGCGAGGTCATGATGGTCACCGGCTCCCTGGACATGGCCAGGTGCACGCCGCTGGTCGTGTAGTACTTCCAGGCGCCGCCCTGGCCCGCGCTCATCGGGATCTGCCTGACGACCTTGCCGTTGCGCCTGACGGTCAGGTGGTGGGTCTGGGTGCTGCCCCGGGTGATCTGGGAGCGGCCGACCCTGAAGCGGATGCTCTGGTTCTGCTTGCCGTACACGCCCCTGCCGCCCCTGACGCCCTCAAGGTTGGCGTCGACGCGGACGGTGGTGTTGGCGGGCCAGAACGTCTTGGGACGGAAGTGCACGGTCTTGTCGTCGAACCAGTGCCAGGCCCCGAGGACCGGCTTCGAGGAGCGGATCGCCAGGTTGCGCTCGACCTCGACGCGGTCGGTGATGGGCTGGTCGAAGGTGATCATGACCGGCATGCCGACCCCGACCGTCAGGCCCGTCAGCTCCTTGTCGGGGAGGAACTCCTTGATCTCGAAGGTCTTCTCCGCCTTGACCGTGGAGAAGGAGGTGTGGGTCTCGCTGACCTTTCCTCCCGGGTTCACCGCGACCGCGGTGACCTCGTAGGTCGTCCCCGGCAGCGCGGTGTCCTGACTGTGCCACTGGGTCCCGTCGGCGCTCAGCACACCCGTCAGGGAGTTCCTGGGGCCCTTCACGGTGACGTTCCTGAGTGTCCCCCCGCTGGCCGCCACCAGGACGGTCGCGTGGGTGGGCACGTTGCCCGCCCTGTCGAGGGGGACCACACTGACCGCCGCGTCCGCGTGCGACACGGGTCCCGCCGGCCCGCGCGCGGCGGTGGTGGAACCGTCCGAGCATGAGGCCACCAGTAGCAGGGCCAGTAGCCCGGCCCCCGGAATCGAACCACGCATCGTCTGTCCCACGTGCCCCACGTGTGCTCCCCTGTTCAGGACCGGTCCGGTGATCCTGTTATTACCCGTAGTAAGCGGAGCGCCACATATGGCGATGGGTGTGGGTCCCCAATAAACACCAAAAAACGGGCCACGGAATCTCCGTGGCCCGTTTCCGGAAGCCTGGGGTGGCGACGCGCTCAGTGCGAGAAGTGACCCCGGTAGTACTCGAAGACGAACCCGATCATGCTCATGATGACCGCGAACACACCGATCAGGAACAGCCACCAGCCGATGACCAGGCCGACCGCGGTGAGCGAGACGGCCAGGCAGACGAACAGCGGCCACCAGCTGTGCGGGCTGAAGAAGCCGAGCTCCCCCGCGCCGTCGCTGATCTCGCCCTGCTTGTCGTCCTCAGGCTGCTCGCCGATGCGGCGGGCGGTGTACATGAGGTAGTAGCCGATCATGAAGGCGAAGCCGACCGAGATCGCCATCGCCGTCGTGCCGACCGGTTCCCTTGACCAGAACCAGTAGACGACGTCCACCGCGGCGAAGAAGATGCCGCAGAGGATGAACAGCCAGCCCTGGACCTTCATCGGTTGTCCTCCAGCTCACGCGAGGCCGAGGTGATGTGCGGGTACTTGAGGTCGAACGCGGGGCGCTCGGACCTGATGCGCGGCAGCGAGGTGAAGTTGTGCCGCGGCGGCGGGCAGGAGGTCGCCCACTCCAGCGAGTTGCCGTAGCCCCACGGGTCGTCCACCGTGACCTTGGGGGCGGACTTGTGGGTCCGCCACACGTTGTACAGGAACGGCAGCGTCGATGCGCCCAGCAGGAACGCGCCGACCGAGGAGACCATGTTCAGGTTGGTGAAGCCGTCGGCCGGGCTGTAGTCGGCGTAGCGGCGCGGGAAGCCGGCCGCGCCGAGCCAGTGCTGCACCAGGAACGTGGTGTGGAAGCCGATGAACAGCGTCCAGAAGTGGACCTTGCCCAGCGTGTCGTTGAGCAGCTTGCCGGTGAACTTGGGCCACCAGAAGTAGAAGCCCGCGAACATCGCGAAGACCACGGTGCCGAAGACGACGTAGTGGAAGTGGGCCACCACGAAGTAGGAGTCCGACACCTGGAAGTCCAGCGGCGGCGAGGCCAGGATGACGCCGGTCAGACCACCGAAGAGGAAGGTCACCAGGAAGCCGATCGAGAACAGCATGGGTGACTCGAACGACAGGTGTCCCCGCCACATCGTGCCGATCCAGTTGAAGAACTTCACCCCGGTCGGGACCGCGATGAGGAACGTCATGAAGGAGAAGAACGGCAGCAGCACCTGGCCGGTCGGGAACATGTGGTGCGCCCACACGGTGATCGACAGACCGGCGATGGCGATGGTCGCGCCGACCAGGCCGATGTAGCCGAACAGCGGCTTGCGGCTGAAGACCGGCAGGATCTCCGTCACGATGCCGAAGAACGGCAGCGCGATGATGTACACCTCGGGATGACCGAAGAACCAGAACAGGTGCTGCCAGAGCATGGCACCACCGGTCGCCGAGTCGAAGATGTGCGTGCCGAGCTTGCGGTCGGCCTCAAGCGCCAGCAGCGCGGCGGCCAGCACCGGGAAGGCCATCAGCACCAGGATCGAGGTGAGCAGGATGTTCCAGGTGAACATCGGCATGCGGAACATCGTCATGCCCGGAGCGCGCATGCACACGATCGTGGTGATGAAGTTCACCGAGCCGAGGATCGTGCCCAGACCGCTGATGGTCAGACCGACGATCCACAGGTCGCCACCGATACCGGGCGAGTGGATCGCGTCCGACAGCGGGGCGTAGGCGAACCAGCCGAAGCTGGCCGCGCCGCCCGGGGTGAGGAAGCCCGACAGGGCGATGGTGCTGCCGAACAGGAACAGCCAGTAGCTGACCATGTTCAGACGCGGGAAGGCCACGTCCGGGGCGCCGATCTGCAGCGGCATCAGCTCGTTGGCGAAGCCCGCGAACAGCGGCGTCGCGAACATCAGCAGCATGACCGTGCCGTGCATGGTGAACAGCTGGTTGAACTGCTCGTTGCTGGTGAGCTGCAGCCCCGGCTGCGCCAGCTCGGCCCGCATGATCAGCGCCATCACGCCGCCGATCAGGAAGAACACGAACGAGGTGATGAGGTAGAGGTGTCCGATGATCTTGTGATCGGTGGACGACATCCACTTCGCGACGACCGAGCCCTTGCGGGTCGTCACCGGGGTCAGAGCGATGGGCTCTTGAAGTGCGGTCACTGGGCACCCGCCTGACTAGCGATGTACTTGTCGAACTCGGCTGGGCTGACGAGCTCCACGTAGAAGAGCATCCGGCTGTGGTCGGTACCGCACAGCTCGGCGCAGCGGCCCGCGAACACACCGGACTTGTTCAGGGTCTCGACCTCGAACTTGTTCTCCACTCCGGGGATGACGTCCCGCTTGAAGTGGAAGGCGGGAACCCAGAAGGAGTGGATGACGTCGGGCGAGACGAGGTCGAACTCCACCTTCTTGCCCGCGGGAAGCACCAGCCGCGGGCCCTGGCGGTAGTCGCTGACGGGCATGCCGACCACTTCGGCCTTCTTGCCGTTGTAGTCGGTGGTGAAGCGCCAGCTCCACTGGAAGCCCTCGACCTTGACCTTGACGTCGGCCTTGCCGGAGACGGCGTTGATGTAGTTCTGGTCCCGCGCGGTGAAGTAGAAGAAGACGCCGACCATGATGATCGGCACAACCGTGTAGAGGATCTCGATCGGGAGGTTGTAGCGCACCTGCGGAGGCAGGCTCTCCTTGGAGTTCTTCCTCTTACGGTGGAAGGCCACGGACCACAGGATCAGGCCCCACACGACCAAACCGGTGGCGAGTGCCGCGATCCAGGAGCCGTTCCACAGGCTCTGGACGGTATCGGCCTGCTTGGTGATGCCCTCGGTCATACCGCCACGAGACCACTCCCCGGCGATGTTCTCAGCACTGCACGCCGACACGGAAACCAGCAGCAGCGCCAGAGCGGCAGCGCGTGGCACCCGGCGGCGGGCCAACGGACGCCGTGCGGAACGGCGGGTCGGACTCACGGATCGCCTACCCCACAGATGAAGCCCAGAAATCGCTCCTGGGCGGTCGTTTGTTCATGTTCACAACTTGTAGTTCACAGCTTTACGCTGGGGGACACATTAGCGCGGACCACCCTCGCCCCCCCGCGCAGCCCCCGATTGCGCCGCGTGTGATGCGACGATTGGGACGTGGCGTACTTCGACGCGGCCTCGACAGAGCCGCTGCACCCTCAGGCACGCGAGGCTCTCATCGCGGCGCTCGACGCCGGCTGGGCCGACCCGGCGAGGCTGTACGGCCCCGCCCGCCGGGCAAGGATGTTACTGGAACAGGCGCGTACAGAGGTCGCCGAGGCCCTGGGAACCCGCCCCGACGAGATCTCCTTCACCTCCTCCGGGACCCAGGCCGTGCACCTCGGCGTGCTGGGCGCCCTGCACGGGCGGCGCAGGACCGGGCGCCGCCTGGTGACCTCCGCCGTCGAGCACTCCAGTGTGCTGCACGCCGCCGAGGTCCACGAACGCGACGGGGGCAGCGTCGAGACGGTCGGCGTCGGCCTCACCGGCGCGGTCGACCCGGCCGCCTTCCGCGAGGCCGTACTGGCGCCGGGCACGGCGCTGGCCTGCCTGCAGAGCGCCAATCACGAGGTCGGGACGCTCCAGCCGGTCGCCGAGGCGGCGGCGGCGTGCGCGGAGGCGGGCGTGCCGCTGCTGGTCGACGCCGCGCAGACCGCGGGCCGGATGCCGCCGCCCGGCGGCTGGTCGGTGCTGACGGCCAGCGCGCACAAGTGGGGCGGCCCCGCGGGGGTCGGTGTGCTTGCGGTCCGCAAGGGCACCCGCTGGCGCAGCCCACTGCCCGAGGACGAGCGTGAGCGGCGCAGGGTCCCCGGGTTCGAGAACGTGCCCGCGATCGTGGCCGCCGCCGCCGCGCTGCGCGCCGTGGCCGCCGAATCCGCCAGGGAGTCGGCGCGCCTGTCCGCGCTGGTCGACCGGATCAGGGCCGAGGTCCCCCGGCTCGTCCCGGACGTCGAGGTGATCGGCGACCCGGTCTCCCGGGCACCGCATATCATCACCTTTTCCTGTCTTTACGTCGAAGGTGAAGCGTTACTGACAGAATTGGACAAGGCAGGGTTCGCCGTATCATCTGGCAGCTCCTGCACGGCCAGTACGCTTCGTCCGTCGCATGTTTTGGAGGCCATGGGCGTGCTTACGCACGGGAACGTACGGGTATCGCTGCCCCAGGGCGCGTCCGCGACGGATGTCGACCGTTTCCTCACCGTCCTGCCGGACGCGGTGAGGAGGATTCGTGAGGACGCGGGAGTCAAGTCGTGACCAAGATGTGGGGAGTGAGCGCTCCATGACGTCCATCCAGGCGGCTGAGGCGGAGGCGGGCCAGCCTCCCGCGCTGACCATCGACGCGCTGGGCAAGAAATGCCCGATTCCCATCATCATGCTCGCCGAGCAGATCAACTACGTGCCGCGCAACGCGATCGTCTCGGTCCTGGCCGACGATCCCGCCGCCTTCACCGACATCCCGGCCTGGTGCAGGCTGAAGTCGCACCACCACGTGGCGAGCTACGAGCTTCCCGACGGAGGCTGGGCCATCCACGTGCGGCGCAACTACTGACCGGCCCCTCCCGGCGCGCGGGAGGGGCGGTGCGCGACCTCAGGCGTGGTGGCACCGTACGAAACTGCCCGCCTCCTCGGCGGCCTCGGCGCCGTAGGCGGCGGCGAGGCGCTTGAGGAACTCCTCCTGGCCGAGTTCGTACTCCTGGCCGCCGACACGCTCAAGGACGTGGGTCGCGGTGAGGTTGCCGAGCTGGCCGCAGCGCTCCAGCGACAGGCCCCAGGCCAGGGCCGACAGGAATCCGGCCCGGAAGGCGTCACCGACGCCGGTCGGGTCTGCCTTGCCGTTCTCCGGGGCGGGCGAGACGTGCAGGGACGGCTCGCCCTTGCGGTCGATCACCACGCCCTTGGGGCCGAGCGTGGTGACGCGGACGCCGACCCGCTCCAGGATCTCCTCGTCCGACCAGCCGGTCTTCTGCTCGATCAGGCCGCGCTCGTAGTCGTTGCCGAACAGGTAGGCGGCGCCGTCCACGAGCCTCCTGATGTCCTCACCGGGCATGCGCGCGAGCTGCTGGGAGGGGTCGGCGGCGAACGGGATGCCCCGATCCCGGGCCTCGTCGGTGTGCCTGAGCATCGCCTCGGGGTCGTTGGGGCTGATCAGGACGAGATCGAGGCCGCCGAGCCGTTCGGCGATGGGGCCCAGCTCGATGAGCCTGGCCTCGGCCATCGCGCCGGTGTAGAACGAGGCGATCTGGTTGTGGTCGTCATCGGTCGTGCACAGGAACCGGGCCGTGTGGTGGACCTCGGAGGTGTGCACGGAGTCGCAGTCGACACCGTGCCGTTCGAGCCAGGAGCGGTAGTCGGCGAAGTCCGTGCCGACCGCGCCGACCAGGACGGGCCGCAGCCCCAGGCTGCCCATGCCGAAGGCGATGTTGGCCGCGCAGCCTCCGCGGCGGACCTGCAGGTCGTCCACGAGGAACGACAGGGAGACCCGGTCGAGCTGGTCGGCGATGAGCTGGTCGCCGAAGCGCCCCGGGAAGGTCATCAGGTGGTCGGTCGCGATGGAGCCGGTGACGGCGATGCGCACGGGGTCATTCTCCTCGTTGTCAGCATCTTCTGGATGGACGGGGTTTGGAGCCCCGCAAGAATACGTGACCACATGGACGCACGGCGGCCCCGCGAGGTGAGAGATCTCACCCCGCGGGGCCGCCGTATGTCACTTGCCGCGGACTGTCCGCGTGCGTCCGTTAGTTGAACGAGTCGCCGCAGGCACAGGAACCGGTGGCGTTCGGGTTGTCGATCGTGAAGCCCTGCTTCTCGATCGTGTCGACGAAGTCGATGGTCGCGCCACCGAGGTACGGCGCGCTCATCCGATCGGTGACAACGCTGACACCGTCGAAGTCCGAGACGACGTCGCCGTCCATCGAACGGTCGTCGAAGAAGAGCTGGTAGCGCAGGCCCGAGCAGCCACCGGGCTGCACGGCCACGCGCAGCTTGAGGCCTTCCTCGCCCTGCTGCTCCAGCAGGCTCTTGACCTTGGCCGCGGCCGCGTCACTGAGGACCAGGCCCTGCGTCTTGGTCTCGCTGCTCTCAACCGACATGTGGTGACTCCCGCGTCTGCGTCAGCCGCCCGGACGGGTCGGCTGTCTGTGTGTGACGTCCTTCTTAGACGCTACCAACACGTGCAGACCGCTACACATTCCTGGGGCTTCGGCCCTTCCCCACCCCGGAATAAAACCCCCGGAGGTGTGTGTCATCATTAGTCGTCAGTTCGACGATAAGGGGGTGTGGTCGTGACGACCACCGAGACCGGCCTTCCGCTTTTCGTCCTCGGCAGGGGGACAGACCCGCACAGCGAGCGCGGTGTCGACTGTCCCGGGGAGCTGCCGACCGCCTCGGACCCGGCGCTCGTCGAGCGTGCCAGGCGGGCCAAGGCGGCGCTCGGGGAGCGGGTCTTCGTCCTCGGCCACCACTACCAGCGTGACGAGGTCATCCAGTTCGCCGACGTGACCGGCGACTCCTTCAAACTGGCCCGCGACGCCGCGGCCAGGCCGCAGGCCGAGTACATCGTCTTCTGCGGCGTGCACTTCATGGCCGAGTCCGCCGACATCCTCACCAACGACGACCAGAAGGTCGTGCTGCCCGACATGGCCGCCGGGTGCTCGATGGCGGACATGGCCACCTTCGACCAGGTCGAGGAGTGCTGGGAGGCGTTGCAGGACGCCGGGATCGCCGAGACGACCGTCCCGGTCACCTACATGAACTCAAGCGCCGACATCAAGGCCTTCTGCGGGCGCAACGGCGGCGCCGTGTGCACCTCCTCCAACGCCAGGCGCGCCCTCGAATGGGCCTTCTCCCATGGAGAGAAGGTGCTGTTCCTGCCCGACCAGCACCTGGGGCGCAACACCGCGGTGCTGGAGATGGGCCTGTCCCTCGACGACTGCGTCGTCTACAACCCGCACCGGCCCAACGGCGGCCTGACCGCCGAGCAGCTCCAGAACGCCAAGATGATCCTGTGGAAGGGGCACTGCTCGGTCCACGGCCGTTTCACCGCCGAGTGCGTCGACGAGGTGCGTGAGCGCATCCCCGGCGTCAACGTGCTGGTCCACCCCGAGTGCAGGCACGAGGTCGTCACCAAGGCCGACTACGTCGGATCGACCGAGTACATCATCAACAGGCTGAAGGAGGCCCCCGCCGGGTCGTCCTGGGCGGTCGGCACCGAGCTGAACCTGGTCAAGCGGCTGGGGCAGATGTTCCCCGACAAGAACGTGACGTTCCTCGACAAGACCGTCTGCTACTGCTCGACGATGAACCGGATCGACCTGCCGCACCTGGTGTGGGCGCTGGAGTCGCTGGCGGCGGGCCAGACGGTCAACCAGATCACCGTGGACCCGGAGACCACCCGCTGGGCCAAGGTCGCCCTGGACCGCATGCTCGCCCTGCCCTGACCCTCTTTCGCCGGGGCCCCCGCTGTGGGGCCCCGGACGGGGCTCAGCGGGGCTCAGTCGAGCCCGTAGACCACCCTGACGCTGACGGAGACGGTCTGCTGGCCGGGGCTGACGGAGGCCTTCTCCGCGGCGAACCCCGCCCCGTAGGACACCGGCCTGGGCGGGGTGACGTTCTCCTCGGCGATCGCCACGACCCGGCCCAGCCGGCGGCCCGCCAGCCTCGCGTACTGCTCGGCGCGGGCCCTGGCGTCGGCGAAGGCCAGGTCGCGGGCCGCCCCGAGCGCGCCACGGCTGTCGGAGACCTCGAAGGACAGGCCGTTCAGGCGCACCTCCTCACCCACGGCCACCGCGGCCTCGATGACCCTGTCGGCGCTCTCCAGGTCACGCACCACGGCCTCGACACCCTGGGCCGCCCGGTAGGCGGAGACCTTGGGGTAGGTCTCGTACTCGGGCCCCAGGGACAACTCGTTCGTGCGCAGGTCCTCGGCGGCGACGCCCACCCCCCTCAGCGCCGTGGTCAGCCTGGCCGCGGCGGCCCTGGCCTCGGCGAAGGCCTGGCTCGCGCTCGCGTGGCGCACCTCGACACCGGTGTTCAGGCGCATGACGTCGGGAGCCGAGGAGACGCTGCCCTCCCCCACGACCGTCACCTGGTCTCGGTTCTCCTCCATGACCGTCCTCCCGGTGTCGAAAGCGGTGCCGAAAGCGGTGTCTGCGGACGCGGCCCCGCCGAGCGGCCCCGCGGTGACGAACACCGCGGCGGCCACGGCGGCCCCCGCGGCCGTGATGTGAGACAACTTGATCATAGGCTCATGGCACCACGGCGGAGCGGTGGCGCCGGGGAGAAGCCCGGCGCCGTCCGCCGTGTCTTGCGGAGACTTGGGGATCGGACCGTCAGTCGGCGCGGGTGAAGCGCATGTACTGCTTCTTGTACTCCTCGGCGTTGGTCGTGGTGGCCAGGACCCGCTTGACGCGTCCCTCGAAGTCGATCACCACGGCCTCGTAGCCGCTCCCCTTGCGCCGCCAGCCCGCGATGTGCGTGTCGTCGTACCAGCCGATGAGCCGGTCGGTCTCGAACGGGACCCGGTGCTGGGCGTCCGCGTCGGCGACGGTGGACCAGACGCAGACCTTCTTGTCGTCCTGCTTGCAGTAGGTCATGATCAACGTGCCCGAGGGGGAGACGTCGTCGCCCTCGACGGTGAGCGGGGTGCCCACGTCGAGCAGGGTCTGTAGGACCGTGCCCTGCAGGTCGTAGAAGCGGATGCGCTTGGTCTTGCCGGTGAGCGCCCAGGTGCCGACCGCCTTGCCGTCCCCCCGCCAGAAGTAGCTCCACTTCCCGGCGTCCTTCTCCTTGACCCGGACGGTCCTGACCTTCTTCTTGGCTATGTCGATGATCGCGTAGCCGTACTCCTTGCTGGTCTTGCCCGCCGACTCGTACAGCGTCACCAGGCCACGGGTGCCGTCCGGGGACCACTGGGGGACGGTCGCGTAGACCGGCGTCTTGGCGATCCTGAGCGGCGTCACGGAGTTGTCGCTCCGGTCGACGAGGGAGACGACGGCGTAGTTGCCCGAGTCGTACTGCCTGTCGACCCCCAGTGCCTTGGTGCCCTCGGTGTTGACCACGTACTGGAAGTACTTGTCGTTCTTGCTGAAGGCGCCGGCCCGGGAACGCGTGTAGAGGGTCTTGTCCCAGTCGAGGCTGTAGGCGGTGAGCTTGATCGGGTCGTCCGGGTTCTCGTGGAGCGTGATCGAACTGCCCGGCAGCTTGATCTTGTTCGTCTGCTGCGGCGGGTCGGCGACCGTGGGGTCCTGCGTCGGCGGCGCGTCGCTCCGGTCCGGCTTCACCGGGTCACCGGTCTCCGCGACGTCGATCACGCCCGTCTCGCTGCCCGTCTCCGGCTCCCCGTTCACCAGCGTCAGCGCGAGGCCGCCCCCGGCCAGCAGGACGACGAGGCCCGCCGCGAGCGCGATCCAGACCCCCCGCCGCCCCTTGTTCCCGTACGGCGCCGCCCCGTGGGGCGGGTAGCCCGGCGCGGGCGACTGCGGGTAACCGGGCCCGGGAACCGGGTAGGACGGCCGTCCCGCAGGGACCGTTCCCAGCGCGCCGGGCCCCGTCTGGTCGGGACGGCCGTAGAACGGAGCCTGCGGGTAGGCCTCCTGGACGGGCGGTCCGGGCTGCTGGTGGTGCTGCTGAGGGAACTGGGGCTGCTGAGGGGGCGCCTGGCCGTACCCGCCGGGGCCCGTCCGCTGGGCGGCGGCGGCCGACCCCTCGGCGAGGATGCCCCCGGGCGCCGCCGGTGCCGCGGTGCCTGGGACGGTTCCCGCCGCGGTGCCCGGCATGCCGCCCGGTACGGTGCCCGCGTGACCGAGCAGCCGCAGCAGGGCGTCCCCCGCGCTCGGCCGTACGGCGGGGTCCTTGGCCAGGCACTGGCCGACCAGTTCGCGCAGCGCCGGGTCGGCGATGGCCCGCAGGTCGGGCTCAAGGTTCATGATGCGGTTGAAGATCGCGGGCAGGCTGTCCGTGCCGAACGGAGGACTGCCGGTGGCCGCGAAGACCATCGTGCAGCCCCAGGCGAACATGTCCGCGGGCGACCCCGCCGTCTCCCCGGCGAGTTGCTCGGGCGTCATGTAGGAGGGGGTGCCGATCGCCGTGGCGGTCAGCGTCGAGGTCCGGTCCAGCGCCTTGGCGATGCCGAAGTCGATCACCCGGGGCCCGTCGGGGGCCAGCAGCACGTTGGACGGCTTGAAGTCCCGGTGCACGATCCCCGCCTGGTGGATCGCGACGAGCGCGGTCACCGTGCCGATCGCCAGGCGGTGCAGCGCCGAGCCCTCACGCGGCCCCTCGGCGGCCACGACCTCCGCCAGCGTCGGGCCGTCGATGTACTCGCTGACGATGTAGGGGCGGTTATGGTCCATCCCGGTGTCGATGACCGCGGCGGTGCAGAACGGCGCGACCCGTCTGGCCGTGCTGACCTCGCGGACGAAGCGCTCCATCGCCTCGACGTCCTGTGCCAGATCGGCCCGCAGCAGTTTGACCGCGACCTGGGCACCCGTCGGGGAGACGCCGAGGTAGACCGTTCCCTGCCCGCCCTCGCCGAGCCGCGCGGTGAGCCGGTACTCCCGGACCTGCTCGGGATCTCCAGACCGCAAGGACGCAAGGTCCGGCATACCTACCCTCCCTTTAGGGGCCTTTTAGGCTCCATTGTGACGGCAAATAGTCACGGTCAGTGCATCAGTGCCCGGCCACGGGAGGTGTGTCGCGCGGGATGTCGAGTGTCCTGACCGCCTCGGCGACCGCCTCCGGCCGGTCGAGCTGTACCTCGTGCCCGCTGTCCGCCAGCGGGACCAGCCGGGCGCCGAGCAGCCGGGCCAGGTCGCGGTGGCAGGCGTCGCCGGATCCCGCGCTGAGCACGACGACCGGGACCGGGGGCAGGGGGCGGGCGCGGCGTAGTTCGTCGAGTTCCGCGGCCATCTCCGGGTAGGCGAGCCACTCGGCCAGTGCCGCGGCCAGCACCCGGCCCCTGCCGTACACGAGCCCGGCCTCCTCGTGCGGCCCCATGAGGAGGCGGTGCGCCGGAGGCAGGACCAGACGGGCGAGCGCGGTCGCGCCGAACGTCCCGCCCAGCGCGGGCAGTGCCCTCTGCACGGCACCGCGCACGGCCCCCCGTGCGGCCCCCTGTGCGGCCCCCTGTGCGGCCCCCTGTGCGGCCCGCGTCCCGTCCCCGCGCCCGGCCGGCCGTTCGCAGCTCGGATCGACCAGGACCAGGCCCGCGACCCCGCCGGGGTTGAGTCTGGCGAAGGCCTCGGCGTGGAAGGCCGCGACGGAGTGACCGACCACGATCGGCCTGCGCGCCAGCGCGGCGATCCGTCCCGCCTCCTCGGCCAGGGACGGCGGCCCCGGGTGGCCCGAGCTGAGCCCGAGGCCGGGACGGTCGAAACGGATCACCAGGTGGTCGGAGCGAAGGTCCTCGGCGACCCGGTCCCAGTGGAACCACGCCCCGGCCATTCCCGCGCAGATCACCACCGGCGGCGTTCCCGTCCCCTGGAGCAGGACGTGCGACCTCTGCGGGACCACGCGTGTCCTGTCGCGCCACAGCGCGGCCCCGGCCAGCAGCAGCCAGAGCGTCACGACCCCGACCTGCAGACGCTGGGCGAGACCGACGGGGACACCGGGCACGCCTTCCTCCGCCTCGGCGACCAGGGTGAGTGTCCACGCCGTCGCGGCGGCCATCAGAACGGCCAGTACGGCACCGCCGTACCCCAGCGGGAGCAGGCGGCGGCGCCGCAGCGCGCTCACCGGCAGCGCGACGAGGCTGAGCCCGGCCCCCGCGAGGGCCAGGGAGCTGACCGCCGCGTGGACGGTGTGGGAGACGGACAGACGGCCCGCCGCCTCCGCCGCGGCGCACGAGGGGTCGCTCAGCACCGCGCAGTCCAGCGGGAAGACACCCGCGTCCAGCACCGTCATCGTCCCGAACAGCGCCAGGCCGAGCCAGCCGGCCGCGCCCGCCCCACCGGGACGCTCGTCGGGCGCCAGGGCGACCCCCGCCAGACAGGCGGCCCCGGCCAGCACGTCGGCGCAGCGCACCAGCCACGACCACGGCTGGTCCACGGCGGCCAGTTCGCTGAGATAGGAGAGGGAACGGTCCACCTGCGGGTTGAGGAACTGCAGCGGCGCCCAGGCCGTGTAACACAGGCCCGCCAGGAGGAACGCCAGGGCGGCGGCCTTCGTCACACCTCGCCTGGAGCGCACCGGTCACAGCCCGGGGGCGCCCCAGAGGGGGAACCAGCGGCCGAGGTCGGGCTCGATCTTCAGCTCCCCGGCGAGCGCGCCGCGCACCTGAAGCTCCAGCGGGTTGTCCCTGCGCTGGCCGGGCATCGGCGCGAACGGGTAGAAGGTGCCCCGTTTGTAGAGGTAGACCAACGCGATCCCCCCTCCCGGGGAGGCCGAGCCGGTGAAGGTGACCAGCGAGCAGAGCAGGGACGGGCCGAAGCCCGCCACCTCCAGGGAGGAGTTGACCGCGTGCAGGTCGGTGACCAGGCCGCCGAGCGCGCCGGGGTCGCGGCGCACCACCAGCCAGGTGTAGCCGTAGGAGTCCCTGACCTCCTCGACCGGCGGTCCCTCGCCTGTGGCGAGCAGTTCCACGACGTCGTGTTCCAGGGCGCTGAACGCCCCGCCCTCCGCGGGGCGGAAGCAGACGGACCCCACCCCGTTCGGCTCAAGGCCGGTCGCGGCCTGCAGGGTCACCGCGGCCGAGGGCAGCGCGAACAGCGCGTCCAGGTCGGGCTTGACGGGGTCGGTACGGCCAAGCAGCGCGTCCCACCATCTGGCCACCGGCTCACACCCCCTGGCCGAGCTGGCCGGAGATCCTCCGCAGCTGCTCAAGACGCCGGTCGAGCGGGGGGTGGGTGGCCAGCAGCGAGGCCAGGGAGGCTCCCGCGCGACCCGCGAGCGCGGGGACGAAGAAGAACGCGTTGAACGGCTCCGCCTCGCGCAGATCCCTGGTCGGGATACGGGCCATGTCACCGGAGACCTTGACCAGCGCGCTGGCCAGGGCCGACGGCCGCTGGGTCAGCAGCGCCCCCGCGCGGTCGGCGGCCAGCTCGCGGTAGCGCGACAGGGCACGGGTGAGCAGGAAGCTGACCGCGTAGACCAGGACGGAGACCAGCATCACGATCAGGCCGATCGGCGGCCCGTTCTGGTTGTCCCTGCGCCCACCGAGGCCGCTGTAGAGCGCGACCCTGGTCATCAGCCCGGCGACGATGCCCAGGAACGAGGCGATCGTCATCACCGCGACGTCACGGTGGGCCACGTGGGACATCTCGTGGGCGAGCACGCCTTCGAGCTCGGCGCGGTCCAGGCGCCGCAGCAGGCCCGTGGTCGCGCAGACCACGGCGTTCTTCTGGTTGCGGCCGGTGGCGAACGCGTTCGGGACGTCCGAGTCGGCGATCGCCACCCGCGGCTTGGGCATGTCGGCCATGGCGCAGAGCCGGTCGATCACGCCGTGCAGCTCCGGCGCCTCCTGGGGGCCGACGACACGCCCGTGCATCGCGAACAACGCGATGCGGTCGGACATGAAGTACTGCACCAGGAGCATGGCACCCGCGATGAGCAGCACCACGACGGCTTGGACGCCCAGCGCCACCAGTACGCCGACGAACACGACGTAGAGCAGGCCCAGCAGGAACATGGTCAGGACCATGCGGTTGGTCAGGCCCCGGTCCGGGGCGAACCGGGTATGTGCCATATGCCCAAACTATCCGGGAATCAGGCCCTCATCACCGAGCATCTCCCGCACTTCGTCCATGGAAGCGTCTGCCGGAGGCAAAATCAGCTCGGACGGCTCCAGACTGTCGTCGGGAAGCGCCTTGCCGACATGGCGCACCTTGTCGAGCAGGTCGTGCAGCCTGCTCCGGAAGGCGGCCTCGTCCTCGGCGGCGATGGCGGCCTCAAGCTCGCCGTCGAGGGTGTTGAGAACGTCGAGGTCGGCCTCGTCGATGGCGATCTGCCCCTCGCCCATGATTCGTACGATCACAGCCCCTCCCCCGGCTGGCGGAACTGCTGGGTGCCCTGGGGCTGCTGCTGCGGCTGCTGGTGAGGCTGCTGCTGGTAGCCCTGCTGGGACGGGCCCTGCTCGATCGCGCTCTTCGGCGCGGGGCCCTGGCCGAGCTCGGCCTTCATCCGGGCGATCTCCAGCTCCACGTCGTGCCCGCCGCCCATGCGGTCGAGCTCGGCCTGGATGTCGTCGCCGCGCTGGCCGCTGAAGTCGTCGAGCGCGCCGCTGGCGAGCAGCTCGTCGATGGCGCCCGCGCGGGCCTGCATCGAGGCGGTCTTGTCCTCGGCCCGCTGGATCGCCAGGCCGACGTCGCCCATCTCCTCGGAGATGCCGGAGAAGGCCTCGTTGATGCGGGTCTGCGCCTCGGCGGCGGTGTAGGTCGCCTTGATCGTCTCCTTGCGCGTACGGAAGGAGTCGACCTTGGCCTGCAGGCGGTGCGAGGCGGTGGTGAGCTTCTCCTCCTCACCCTGGAGGTTGTCGTGCTGCACCCGGAGCTCGGCGATCTGGGTCTGCAGGCTCGACCGGCGGGTCAGCGCCTCACGGGCCAGGTCCTCACGGCCGACCCCCAGCGCCTTACGGCCCTGCTCCTCAAGCTTGCGCGCCTGAGCCTCGATCTGGTTGATCTGCAGTTCCACCCGCTTGCGCGAGGTGGCGACATCGGCCACACCACGGCGCACCTTCTGCAACAACTCCAACTGACGCTGGTAGGAGTAGTCGAGGGTCTCGCGCGGATCCTCCATCTTGTCCAAGGCGTTGTTCGCCTTGGACTTGAAGATCATTGAAAGTCTCTTCATCACGCTCATGCGCGTCGGCCGTCCCCTTCTTCAAATGCGCTTCGGGTCACCCCAGTGATTCCAGCCCCCCAAGCTAAGCACCGGAGCCACCTAGGTTCACCCTACGCATAACGCACGAGGGCGTCACTAAGTTGCACTCCCGGTAGGCTGACGATGTGTTCCGACGTACCCAGACCACCGCGGACGACTCCCCCGTCTCCGTCAACGATCCTAAGCCTGCGGGCAAGGGGCGTCCCACACCCAAGCGCCGCGACGCCGAGGGGCGCCGCCGTCAGCCGGTGAACGCCCCCCAGAACCGCAAGGAGGCCTACCGGCAGCTCCGTGAGCGCCAGGCCACCGAGCGCGTCAAGGCCCGCGAGGGCATGCTGCGTGGCGACGAGCGATACTTCCCCGCGCGTGACCGGGGCCCGGCCCGCAAGTTCGCCCGGGACTGGGTCGACTCCCGGCGCCTGCCCAGTCAGTACTTCCTGCCCTTCTCCCTGTTCATCCTGCTGGTGACCTGGGTTCCCTTCCCCGAGCAGATCCGCGGCCAGATCTACGTCGCCGTCATCACGATCGGCTGGCCGCTCATGATGATCGGCGTGCTGATGACCTCGATCTGGGTGGGCTGGAAGATCAAGCGGCTGGCCGAGGAGAAGTTCCCCTCGGACAACCTCAAGGGCATCGGCTTCTACGCCGCGATGCGCGCGCTGCAGATCCGCAAGCTGCGCTTCCCGCCGCCGACCCTCCTGCCCGGCGGCAAGCCGGTCCCGCCCAAGAAGTAGAACGCGGAACGGGCCCCGTCCACACGGACCGGGGCCCGTGGCATGTCACGGCATGTCACGGATCGGCGTACTCGGCCTCGGCTCCGGCGTCGATGATCTCCCAGTCCAGCGCGCCACCGGCCGCCCTCGGCCTCCAGTAACCGATCCTCCCGCCGGTCTCCAGCGCGTCGGCGGTCGCCTTCAGCAGCGCGTAGTAGGACCTCAGGCGAACCCCGCCCGGCGTGAAGCCGATCGGCTCGTCCTCGCACTTTCCTCCCACATCGCGCGCGACCGAGTCGATGAGCAGATGGCAACCGGTGCCGTCCGCGGTGAACGGGATCATCCGCCCGTCCCACCACTCCGACCTCTCGCCGATCTCCTCACCTGTGTATCCGTCGACGCCGTCGACCTCGCACAGCGTCCGCCAGGTGTCGCGGATCCCTCTGACGTCCAGCGGGCTCTCCCCCATCAGGAGAGGCGCCCCGCCGTTGTGCCGCAGCAGGGAGGCGCGCAGGTCGTCGGGCAGGCGCAGGCCCATCTGAGCCTCGGCGACGGCGATGGTCCCGGACCTGGCGGGGGCGCTGAGCGCGCGGTAGGTCCGCGGGGTGTTGGCCCTCAGCCACCTCTCTATCCTGTTCCACTGCCGGTCGACCGCCCTGGTCACCCTGGGGCTGACCGGCCTGCGGTGCGGGGTACGCGCCGCCGGGTCGCAGTCGGCGTCCGGGACGGCCGGCGCGGGCGTCTCCAGGATCTCCGTCACCGGCGCCGCGGCCCTCTGGCAGACCGTCTCCCCCGCGCACGGCTCCCCCGCGTGCCTCCTGCCGGAGAAGACCGCGTCGTCCAGGACCTGGGCGCCCACGGCCAGCAGGCCCAGCGCGCACGCGGCCGCGGCCCAGCGGGTCAGCATGCGCCTGGCGGCCCCGTCGAGCGGCGTGCGCGGTACGGCCTGCCGGGTGAGGAAGGCGGGAGGCCTGGTGACGGTCGCGTACCCCTTGAGGATCTCGGCGTTCGGCGTGCCGAGGATCGGGGCGGGAGGCCACGCCCTCGGTGGGGCCGCCCACACGCCGGGGGCCGCGGCGGTCTCGGCGCGGGACGGTTCGGGAAGGCCCTCCTGACGCCGGACCGCCGGAGGACGGCGCAGGCGCAGGACCGCCACGACGACCGCCGTCACCACGGCGGCCACCAGTGCGAGCCGTACCCATCTAGAAGTGATCAACCGCGACACGCCGGGCAGAGTATCCCGAATCCCTCTGTTCTATGACGCCTACTAGGGTCAGGGCATGGAATTCCGTCACCTCGGCCGTAGCGGCCTCAAGGTCAGTGAGATCAGCTACGGCAACTGGATCACCCATGGCTCCCAGGTCGAGGAGGACGCCGCCAAGGAGTGCGTGCGGGCGGCCCTCGACGAGGGGATCACCACCTTCGACACCGCGGACGTCTACGCGGGCACCAAGGCAGAGGAGGTGCTCGGCCGGGCGCTGAAGGGTGTGCGCCGCGAGTCCCTGGAGATCTTCACCAAGGTCTACTGGCCGACCGGAAGCGGCCCCAACGACCGCGGCCTGTCGCGCAAGCACATCACCGAGTCGATCCACGGCTCGCTGCGCCGCCTGCAGACCGACTACGTGGACCTCTACCAGGCCCACCGGTTCGACTACGAGACTCCGCTCGAAGAGACCCTCAAGACCTTCGACGACCTCGTACGGCAGGGCAAGGTCCTCTACGTCGGCGTCAGCGAGTGGACCGCGGACCAGATCGCCGCGGCGCTGCGGATCGCCGGCGACATGGGCTTCGACCGCCTGGTCTCCAACCAGCCGCAGTACTCGATGTTGTGGCGGGTCATCGAGGCCGAGGTCGTGCCGCTGTGCGAGAAGGAGGGCCTCGGCCAGGTCGTCTGGTCCCCGATCGCCCAGGGCGTGCTCACCGGCAAGTATCTCCCGGGTCAGCCCCCGCCCGCCGGATCCAGGGCCACCGACCCCACCGGAGGCGGCTTCATCTCCCGGATGATGGACGACGACCTGCTCACCCGGGTCCAGCAGCTCAAGCCGATCGCCTCCGACCTCGGCCTGACCATGGCGCAGCTCGCGGTCGCGTGGGTGCTGCAGAACCCGAACGTGTCCTCGGCGATCGTCGGCGCGACCAGGCCCGAGCAGGTCCGCGACAACGTCGGGGCCTCCGGGGTCAAGCTGGGTGAGGACGTGCTCGCCAGGATCGACGAGATCATCGGCGCCGTGGCCGAACGCGACCCGGCCAAGACCGTGAGCCCGCAGAAGCGCCCCTAGCTCACCCCTCTCCCGTGGCCCCGGCAGGAGCCACGGGAGAGCACGGCTCACTCGGGGCGCAGCGACATGTTCGCGTACTCGACCCGGCCGTCCTCAAGGAGCGTGACGCTCTCGACACCCGCGTCGAGCAGCTCACGCCAGCTCTCGCCGAGCCACGACTCCGCGTCCGCCTGGCTGGGGAACGCGTCGGACGGCGTGACCCCCTCGGTCACCTCGCCGCCGTTCGCGTCTTCGTAACGCCAGTGCCACGTCATGCCACGCGCTCCTTCTCAGAGGTCCGGCTGTGCCTTCCGGTGTCTTCCCGACGTCTTTCCGGCGGCTCAGCGAACCCTACATCGCCCGAGGCCGCCCCGGGGGTTGGCCGTACGCTGGGCCCGTGAAGGTCCTGTTCTCCGGTACGGCGGGCGCCGAGGGATGGCCGGTTCCCGGATGCGGATGCGCCTCGTGCTCCCGCCTCTCCCCCGGCGACCGGCGCCCCGCCGAGATCCTCCTCGACGGAGCGGTACGGCTCCCGCACGATCTGTCCGGCGGCCCCCTCCCGGCGGGGCACCGGGTCTTCGCCGACCCGGGCGGCCTGCTGCTCACCTGCCCCGGCGGCCACCGCGTCCTGTACGCCGTCCCGCCCCACGTCCGGTCCTTGGACGGTCCCGCCGGGCGGGCGTGCGACCTGGTGCTGGTCGACGTGCTCGACCGGCCCGAGTTGCTCGGCGGTCTGCGCCGCCGGGGCCTGGTCACCGGCGCGACCCACGTGGTCGCCGCGCACCTGGACCACCGGGTGCCCTCCGAGGCGGAGCTGGCCAGGCGGACCGCGCTGTGGGGCGTGCGGACCGTACCCGACGGGACGGTCCTCGACCTGGACGAGCCCGCGCCCGCCCCCTGCGCGCCTCCCCGGCGGACGCTGCTGCTCGGCGGGTCCCGCTCGGGCAAGTCGGCCGAGGCGGAGCTGAGGCTGGCGGCCGAACCCGAGGTCCGCTACGTGGCGACCGGCCCGAGCGGCGACGGGGACGACGAGTGGGCCCGCCGGGTCAGGGCGCACCGGGAACGCAGGCCCGCCCGCTGGGAGACGGTCGAGAGCACCGACCTGGCCGGGCTGCTGCGTGACTCACCGGTTCCGCTGCTCGTCGACGGGCTCGGGACCTGGGTCGCCGCGGTCTTCGACGAGTGCGGGGCCTGGTCCGGTGATCACGGCCTTCCCGCGGTCGAGGCCCGCTTCGACGAGCTGGTCGAGGCCTGGCGGCGGGTCCGCCGCCGGGTGGTCGCGGTCTCCGACGAGGTCGGGCTCGGCGTGGTGCCCGCGACGGCGAGCGGCCGGATGTTCCGCGACGCCCTCGGCGCGCTGAACCGGCGGCTGGCCGCCGAGTCCGAGGACGTCGCCCTGGTCGTCGCGGGCCGCCCGATGCCCCTGCCCGTCTGATGAGGACCGCCTGATGAGGACCGACGACCGTGCCCGGTGACCCGCCGCCGGAGGGGCGGCCCTCGACGTTCGCCGACGGCCTGCGCCTGGCGGCCGGGACGCTGAGCGTCCTGCCCGCCGGGATCGGGGTCGTCGACCGCCGGGCCGGGGGCGTCGCGATGACGGTCGCCCCCTTCGCCGGGGCGCTGCTCGGCGGTGCCTGCGCGGCCGTGCTCGCCGTGGCGGTGTGGCTCGGCCTGGCTCCCCCGCTCGCCTCGGCGCTGGCCGTCGCGGCCCTGGCGCTGCTCACCCGGGGCCTGCACCTGGACGGGCTGGCCGACCTGGCCGACGGGCTGGGCAGCGCCAAACCCGCCGAACAGGCGCTCGACATCATGAAAAAATCCGACATCGGGCCGTTCGGTGTGGTGACGCTGGTCCTCACCCTGCTGATCCAGGTGACGGCCCTGGCGCAGGTGACGGCCTCGGGAACGGGCCCCGCCGCGCTGGTGACCGCGTGCGCCACGGGCAGACTCGCCCTCACCTGGGCCTGCCGTTCCGGGGTGCCCGCCGCCCGCCCCGGCGGACTCGGCAGCCTGGTGGCCGGCACCGTACGGCCCGGCCCCGCGCTCGCGGTGACGGCGCTGACGCTCCTGGGAGCCGCCCTGGCCGGTCCGCGGGCCGTCCTCGCCGTCCTGGTGGGCCTGCTGGCGGCCTGGGCCCTGCGGCGGCGGGCCGTACGACGGCTCGGCGGCGTCACCGGGGACGTGCTCGGCGCGCTCGTCGAGACCGCGACCGCCGCGGCGCTCGTGGTGTGCGCGACGGGCGGCTGACTCAGTTCGGCGCCGGTACGGCGGGCCGCACCGGGGCGCGGGTGAACAGCAGGAGCGAGAGCACGGCCACCAGCGCCGAACCCACCAGGCCGGTGATCCCGGCGACGACCAGGTTCGGCGGGTGCGCCGCGTCGGCGACCAGCAGGATCAGGGTTCCGGAGGCGTTCAGGGCGCCGTGGCCGACGGCGGCGGGCCAGACGCTGCCCGAGCGAAGGCGCAGCCAGCCGAGCAGGGCGCCGAAGGCGACGCAGAACACCACGAAGAAGGGGGCCGCCCAGGCGCCGAGTTCCGGGTAGTTGTAGCCGCGCAGGGTGAGCGGGGCGTGCCAGGCCCCCCAGATCACCCCGGAGACCAGGATCGCCCGCCAGGTGCCCAGCGGCATCAGCCTCGGCAGCAGCCACCCCCGCCAGCCCCACTCCTCGCCGAAGGCCGGAATGACGTTGACCAGCGGCGCGAGAAAGACCGCGAGCGCGATCTGGACGGCGACCAGCGCCTCCGGCGACGACGGCAGGGGCCGTCCCGGGGCAGCCTGCTCCAGGCCCTGCCTGAACAGGCTGAACCCGTCGAGATCGAGTCCGAACAGCCCCAGGGCGGCGCTGAGCGCGATCGCCACGACCACGAGCAGCGGCACGCCGAACCAGGCCAGCGCGAAGAGAGCCACCGTACGACCCCGCCGCTCCCCCAGCGTCAGGCCGGTGCGCCCGGCCCACTCACGCCAGGTGGTGCCCGGCTCGCCCCGGCGCCTGCCGTACATCCGGACGGCCAGGACGCCGAGCGTGGGGGTGAACATCATCACGGCGGCCGTCGCCACCAGCGACGGGGAGCCGAGCGGGGAACCGGTCAGCCAGACCGGCAGGGCGAAAAGCCAGGACAGGCCGAACGTGACGATCAGGAACAACCACAGATCCGTGGAACGACGGGGCATGACACCACTTCCTTGGAGGGTTCGCGGACGTGTCCCGCGAGTCAGTGGGCGGCTTCGGCGACGTAGGCGTTCAGCAGGGCGGCGCCGTGGCTCGCGTCGTCGACGGAGACCGCGAACTCGCCCCCGGTGACGCGCCGGATGACCAGGCACTCGCCGCCGCGCAGCATGAACGTGACCCGGCCCGTGCCGGGCAGGCCCCGTATCCCCCAGCCGCCGACCTCGGCCGGGCTGCGCGTCTCGACCCAGGCGGACTCGATCCTGTCGATGGGCGTACGGCGCGCGAGGCCGCCGAACGGGCCGAGGCCGACGCGCAGGCCGTTCTCGTCGACCCGGACACGGGTCGAGCAGGTGGCCAGCCCGAGCAGCGCCGCCAGGGACAGCCCGGCCAGGGCGACCAGGCCGGGCCCGGACAGCAGCCCGATCACGGCGAGCCCCGCGCAGACCAGGGCTCCGGCCAGGGCCACCAGGGAAAGCCCGACCAGCCAGCCGTTGCTCGCGCGGCTCACCCAGACCGAGCGCCGCCCAGGACGCAGTCGCACGGCCGGCAGGGCGTCCGGGTCACGGCGCGGGTCGGGACCGCCCCTGCCCAGCGCCCCCGCCAGCACGCCGGCCGCGAGCGCGGCGAAGACGACCACGGCCACCTGCCAGGGGGGCAACCCGGCCTGGCGCCAGTCGGCGACGTCGAGGTTGGCGGCGACGGTCGAGACCTGCACGCCGATGGCCAGCACGGCCCAGCCGAACAGGAAGCCCGACCAGCTCGCACGCCCGAGGCGGGTGTCGAGCGCCGGCCCCCACAGGGCGAGGGCGGTCAGGACGACCCAGGCGACCCCCCACAGGGCCAGGCCCGCCCACAGGGAGGCGGTGAAGGAGAGGTGCCCGTCCGGGGTGCCCGCGCCGCTCCAGTGGGTGGCGAGCGGGTCGGGCAGACGGTCCCGCAGGGCGAGCGGGACGCCGGCGACGGCGGCGGTGACGAGGGTGCCCCAGCCGAGGGCGAGGGCGGCGCGGCCCTTGGAGGTCATCGCGCCTCCTTCCGTAGAGACGAGCGGGTCGGGAGCCGTGGCGCGAGGGGTCATGTCAGCTCCCTGATGATGTGGATCACTTCCTCGGGGCCGTAGCCGTACCGGTCGGCCTCGGCGAGCAGTTCACGCGCCGCCTCCGCCAGCACGGCCCTGGCGTCCGGCCTGCTGAGCACGCTGACCCCCCGGCCCCTGCGGAACTCCAGCAGCCCCTCGTCCCGCAGGTCGCGCAGCGCGCGCAGCACGGTGTTGGCGTTGATGCCCAGCGCGTCCGCCAGATCCCGGGCGGGCGGCAGCCGGTCGCCCGGCCGGTAGGAGCCATCCGCGATGGCGCGGCGGACCGCCCCCGCGACCTGGTCGTGCAGCGGCCGCGGATCGTTGAGGTCCAAAGAGAGCAACATAGTGATAGCGACACTAGCACCATCGCCCGAATGGTGCTAATTCGAGTAGCTTCATCGCCGTCCAGTCAATTCATAGGACGAACCCTCGTTTATGCGTACGGCGCAAGCACGGCTAGCATCGGGCGCGTGACCACTGTGCGGGTGAATTCAACTGACAACGTCGTCTCGTTCGAAACCGATGCGCTGGTCGTCGGCGTCCACTCCGGTGAGGACGGTCCCCGTCTCGCCCCCGGCGCCGAGGGACTGGACGATGCGCTGAACGGCAAGCTGGCCGCGACACTCGACGCCATAGGCGTCAAGGGCAGATCCGGCGAGGTCGCCAAGGTTCCGACCTTCGGCGCGCTGGCCGCCCCGCTCCTGGTGGTCGTCGGCCTCGGCGACGCCCCCGCCGACGGTGCGGGCTACGACGCCGAGGCGCTGCGCCGTACGGCCGGCGTGGCCGTACGCGCCCTGGCGGGCACGGCCCGCGTCGCGCTCGCCCTGCCCGCGGCGGACGCCCGGCAGGTCGGAGCTCTCGCGCTGGGCGGCCTGCTCGGCGCCTACTCCTTCACCAAGTACCGCACCAACGGCGAGCAGCCCGCCCCGGTCGGGGAGCTGACCGTGCTGAGCGGCGCCGAGGACGCCCAGGCGGCGGTCGAGCGGGCCGTCACCGTCTCGGAGTCGGTCTCTCTCGTGCGCGACCTGGTCAACACCCCGCCCTCCGACCTGTGGCCCGCCCGCTTCGCCGAGATCGCCGAGCAGACCGGCTCCGCGGCAGGCCTCTCGGTCGAGGTGCTGGACGAGAAGGCCCTCAAGGAGGGCGGCTACGGCGGCATCGTGGCCGTCGGCCAGGGCTCGGCCAACCCGCCCCGCCTGGTCCGCCTCGCCTACAGCCACCCCGAGGCCGCCAAGACGGTCGCGTTCGTCGGCAAGGGCATCACCTTCGACTCCGGCGGCCTGTCGCTCAAGCCGTCGGCCTCGATGGACTGGATGAAGTCAGACATGGGCGGCGCGGGCGCGGTCTTCGGCGCGCTCGTCGCCATCGCCAAGCTGGGCCTCAAGGTCAACGCCGTCGGCTACCTCTGCCTGGCGGAGAACATGCCCAGCGGCACCGCCCAGCGCCCCTCCGACGTGTTCACCAGCTTCGCGGGCAAGACCGTCGAGGTGCTCGACACCGACGCCGAGGGCCGCCTGGTGCTGATCGACGGCATCGCCAGGGCCGCGCAGGACTCCCCCGACGTGATCGTGGACGTCGCCACCCTCACCGGCGCGCAGCTCGTCGCGCTCGGCTGGCGCACCTCCGGGGTCATGTCCAACGACGACGCGCTGCGCGAGGAGGTCGTCGAGGTCGCGGGCGAGCAGGGCGAGGGCGCCTGGGGCATGCCCCTGCCCGAGGAACTCCGCAAGGGTCTCGACTCCCCCGTGGCCGACATCGCCAACCTGCACCCCGAGCGCTGGGGCGGCATGCTGACCGCGGCGATCTTCCTGCGGGAGTTCGTGCCCGACGGCGTCCGCTGGGCCCACATCGACATGGCGGGCCCCGCCTTCAACAAGGGCGAGGCGCACGGCTACACCCCCAAGGGCGGCACCGGTGCGATCACCCGCACCCTCGTCGGCCTCGCGGAGCGTTACGCGGGCTGACCCGTGCGGGTCACGAGCGGCACAGACAGATGAAAAGATGCGGTTGCCGAGGTCAGGCCACGGGCGGCAGAGCCAGGGGCGGGCAGCGGCACGGCGGCGAACCGAGCGCCCCGGGACACGGCCGCGGACACCGACGGGTGTCCGCGGCCCCCGGGACACGGAGCGGGCGCGACCGCGAGAAGGTATTTCGATCCGACAAGGAGCTTTCCTGTGGCTGATGGCAGCGGCCCGTACGACATCGTCGTCCTGGGGGGCGGTAGCGGTGGGTACGCCTGCGCTCTGCGGGCGGCCGAGCTTGGCAAGACGGTCGTCCTCATCGAGAAGGACAAGATCGGCGGCACGTGCCTGCACCGGGGTTGCATCCCCACCAAGGCCCTCCTGCACTCGGCGGAGGTGGCCGACGAGACGCGGGAGAGCGAGACCTACGGCGTCAAGGCCCGCTTCGAGGGCATCGACGTGCCCGCGGTCCACGCCTTCAAGGACAAGATCGTCACGCGTGCCTGGAAGGGCGTGCAGGGCCTGCTGAAGAGCAAGGGCATCACGATCGTCGAGGGTGAGGGCCGCCTGGTCGGCCCGAACCGGATCGCCGTCGGCTCCGACGTCTACGAGGGCCGCAACGTCGTGCTGGCGACGGGCTCCGCGCCCAGGTCGCTGCCCGGCCTTGAGATCGACGGTGAGCGGATCATCACCAGCGAGCACGCGCTCAAGCTCGACCGGGTGCCCGCCTCGGTGATCGTCCTTGGCGGTGGCGTCATCGGCGTCGAGTTCGCCAGCGTCTGGCGTTCCTTCGGCGCCGAGGTGACGATCGTCGAGGGCCTGCCGCACCTGCTTCCCCTTGAGGAGGAGTCCAGCTCCAAGCTGCTGGAGCGCGCCTTCCGCCGCAGGGGCATCAAGCAGGAGCTCGGCGTCTTCTTCGAAGGTGTCAAGACCACCGACACCGGTGTCGTCGTCACCCTCGCCAACGGCAAGACCCTTGAGGCCGAGCTCCTGCTCGTCGCCGTCGGCCGTGGCGCCGTCGTGACGGGCATGGGCTTCGAGGAGGCGGGCGTCGCCGTCGAGCGGGGCACCGTCGTGGTGAACGAGTACTGCCAGACCAGTGTCCCCGGCGTCTACGCCGTCGGAGACCTGATCCCCACCCTGCAGCTGGCCCACGCGGGCTTCGCCGAGGGCATCCTGGTCGCCGAGCACATCGCCGGGCTCAACCCGGTGCCGATCGACTACGCCGGTGTCCCCAGGATCACCTACTCCGACCCCGAGGTCGCCTCGGTCGGCATCACCTCCGCCCAGGCCAGGGAGCGGGGTCACGAGATCGTCGAGTTCACCTACGACCTCGCGGGCAACCCCAAGAGCCAGATCCTGCAGACGCAGGGCGCTGTCAAGATCATCTCGGAGAAGGACGGGCCCGTTCTCGGCGTGCACATGGTCGGCCGCCGTATAGGCGAGCTCGTGACCGAGGGTCAGCTGATCTACAACTGGGAGGCGCTGCCCGCCGAGGTCGCGCAGCTCATCCACGCGCATCCGACCCAGTCCGAAGCCGTCGGTGAGGCGATGCTGGCCCTGGCCGGCAAGCCTCTGCACGTTCACAGCTAGTTCGAAGCCCTCACTCGGAACACGAGAGAAGTCATCATGCCGAAGTCCGTACAGATGCCCCAGCTCGGCGAGAGCGTAACCGAGGGCACCGTCACCCGCTGGCTGAAGAAGGAGGGCGAGCGCGTCGAGGCCGACGAGCCGCTCCTGGAGGTCTCGACCGACAAGGTCGACACCGAGATCCCCTCCCCGGCCGCGGGCATCCTCACCAAGATCGTTGTCGGCGAGGACGAGACCGTCGAGGTCGGCGCCGAGCTGGCGATCATCGACGAGAACGCCACCGAGGGCGCCGTGCAGACCGAGGCGCCCGCCCCGGCCCCCGAGCCCGCTCCGGCGCCCGCCCCGGCTCAGCCGATCTCCTCGATCCCGCAGCCCGCGCCCGTCGCGGCCCCGGCTCCCGCCCCGGCCCCGGCTCCCGCGCCTGCCCCTGCTCCGCAGGCCGCTCCGGCTCCGCAGGCTCCCGCCCCGGCCGCCGAGCCGGTCTCCGGTGAGAGCCCGTACGTCACCCCGCTGGTCCGCAAGCTCGCCGGCGAGCACAACGTCGACCTGGAGACGCTGACCGGCACCGGTGTCGGCGGTCGCATCCGCAAGCAGGACGTGCTTGAGGCGGCCCGCAGCCAGCGTGAGCGCGCCGCCGCGGCCCAGGCCCAGGCCGCTCCGGCCCCGCAGGCCCCCGCCCCCGCCCCGCAGGCCGCCGCCCCCGCTCAGGCGCCCGCCGCCGCCCCGGCCCCCGAGCCGGTCGCGGTGGACACCACGCTGCGTGGCCGTACCGAGAAGATGTCGCGGCTGCGGCAGACCATCGCCAAGCGCATGGTCGAGTCGCTGCAGGTCTCGGCCCAGCTCACCACCGTGGTCGAGGTCGACGTCACCAAGGTCGCCCAGCTGCGCGACCGCGCGAAGGCGGAGTTCCAGCGGCGCGAGGGCGTCAAGCTCTCGTTCATGCCGTTCTTCGCGCTGGCCACGATCGAGGCGCTCAAGCAGCACCCCAAGCTCAACGCCACGATCAACAGCGAGACCAACGAGGTCACCTACTTCGACGCCGAGCACCTGGCCTTCGCGACGGACACCGAGCGCGGCCTGATCGTCCCGGTGATCAAGGACGCGGGCGACCTCAACATCGCCGGCCTCGCCCGTAAGATCGCCGACCTGGCCGAGCGCACCCGCACCAACAAGGTGAGCCCCGACGAGCTCGGCGGCGGCACGTTCACGCTGACCAACACCGGCAGCCGTGGCGCGCTGTTCGACACGCCGATCCTCAACCAGCCGCAGGTCGGCATGCTGGGCACCGGCGCGGTCGTCAAGCGGCCCGTCGTCCTGGACACCCCCGAGGGCGAGGTCATCGCCGTCCGCTCGATGGTGTACCTCGCGCTCAGCTACGACCACCGCCTGGTCGACGGCGCCGACGCCGCCCGCTTCCTGACGACGATCAAGCGTCGTCTTGAGGAGGGCCGCTTCGAGAACCAGCTGGGCCTCAACGTCTAGCCTCCACCTCGCGTTTCCGGGCCGGTCCGCGTTCTCGCGGGCCGGCCCGGCCTTTTTCCTCCCCCGGAGAGACATCTGCGTCCGCGGACCGCCCGGTTCCCGAAAACCCCGGGGGAGGTTGTTTAGATTGAACGACATGACGATCATCGTGACCGGCTCCTCCGGCCTGCTCGGCTCGGCCCTGACCGAGGCCCTGCGGGCCGAGGGCGCGCGGGTGGTCCGACTGGTACGGCGTGAGCCTCACGGGCCTGATGAGGCGTTCTGGAACCCGGCGGAGGGGATCCTGGACCCGGCGGCCGTCGACGGGGCGCGGGCCGTGGTGCACCTGGCCGGGGCGGGCATCGGCGACCGGCGGTGGAACGCCGACGTCAAGCGTGAGATCGCCCGCAGCCGCATCGAGGGCACCAGAACCCTGGTCAACGCGCTGACCAGGGCGGACGCCAGGCCCGAGGCGCTGCTCTCCGGTTCCGCGATCGGTTTCTACGGCGACACCGGCGACAGGGAGGTCGACGAGACCTCCCCGCCCGGTGAGGGGTTCCTGGCCCGGGAGGTGGTCGTGCCCTGGGAGGCGGAGACCGAACCCGCGCGGCAGGCGGGTATCCGGGTCGCGCTGCTGCGCACCGGCCTGGTGCTGAGCCGCGAGGGCGGCATGCTGCCCAGGATCCTGCCGATCTTCAAGATGGGGCTGGGCGCGCCCCTCGGGTCCGGCCGCCAGTACTGGTCGTGGATCACGGCCGACGACTGGGTCGGGGCCGTGCTGCGCGTCATGCGCGACCCCGGCCTCTCCGGGCCGGTGAACCTGACCGCGCCGCACCCGGTCACCAACGCGGAGTTCACCAAGACACTCGCCCAGGCCGTACGGCGGCCCGCCATGCCGCTGGCCGTACCGGGGTTCGCGCTGCGTGCCGTCGTCGGCGGGTTCGCCGAGGAGGGGGTGCTCACCGGGCAGCGGGTGATCCCCCGGCGCCTGACCGAGGTGGGGCACACGTTCCGGCATATCCGTCTCGGCGACGCACTGTCCGCCGTACTCTAGGGTCCCTGTTTCCACCACATCAGCTGGGAGATCACCTATGGGCAGGTCCGGGCAGTCTCACATCCTCGCCATCGGGGGCGGTTCCTTCCGCGCCTCACGACGGCAAGGGGTCATTGAGGCGAGCGCCCTGCTGCGGTACGCCCTCGACCTGACCGGCCAGGACCGGCCAAGACTCGGTCTGCTCGCCACCGCGACGGGTGACGACTCCCAGTGGTTGCTGAGCATGTACGGCGCGTTCCGGGCCTGGGACGTCGAGATCAGCCACCTGACCGTCTTCCCGATGCCCAACGTCGACGATCCGCGCGAGTGGATGCTGAGCCAGGACGTCATCTACGTCAGCGGCGGCAGCGTTGCCAACCTCGCGGCGCTGTGGCGGCTGCACGGCCTCGACGAGGCCTTCGAGGAGGCGTGGCGGGCGGGTGTGGTGCTGGCCGGGCAGAGCGCGGGGGCGCTGTGCTGGCACGTGGGCGGCAACACCGACTCCTTCGGGCCCGAGCTGCGGGTGTGGGCCGACGGCCTCGGGCTGCTGCCGTACTCGTGCGGCGTGCACTACAACTCCGAGCCGCAGCGTCGTGCGCTGCTGCACGAGTCGGTCGCCTCCGGTGAGCTGCCCGGTGGTTACGCCGCCGACGAGGGGGTGGCGCTGCACTACGTCGGCACCGAGTTCATCCAGGCCGTGAGCGTCGACCCGAAGGGTTACGCCTACCGGATCGAGCACGACGGGCAGGGCGGGGTCAAGGAGTTCCGCATCGAGCCTCGGCTTCTCACGACTTGAGCATGAGCGGGTCAACTACTCTTTAAGCGTGACTGAGCTGGCGATCGTTCGTCTTGGCGTTGACTTCCCCTATGAGCAGGCTTGGGATCTTCAGCGGCGCATTCACGCCCGGCGCGTGGCCGACGAGATTCCCGACACCTGTCTTCTCCTCGAACACGCTCCGGTCTACACGGCCGGCAAGCGCACCGCCGCGCACGAGCGGCCGACGGACGGCACCCCGGTCATCGACGTCGACCGGGGAGGCCGCATCACCTGGCACGGTCCAGGCCAGCTCGTCGGCTATCCGATCATCAAGCTCGGTGACCGGCTGGACGTCACCGCATACATGGGACTGCTGGAGGAGACCCTCATCCGGGTCTGCGCCGACTTCGGCGTGCAGGCGGGGCGGGTCGGGGGGCGCAGCGGCGTCTGGGTCGCCGGAGACCCCTCCCACGGCCTCCCCGACCGCCAGCTCGGCGCGATCGGCATCCGCGTCACCCGGGGGGTGACGATGCACGGCTTCGCGCTCAACTGCTCCAACGACCCGAGCTGGTACAACCGCATCGTCCCGTGCGGCATCAGCGACGCCGGGGTCTCCTCGCTGTCAGCGGAGACGGGCCGCAGGATCGTGGTCGACGAGGTCACGCCGTACGCCGAGAAACGCCTGGTGGAAGCCCTGGACGCCCAAGCCTTCGACCTCCCGGAGGAAGACCTCTTCCGCCGCTGATCCCCTGGAGCCCTCGACGCCCCACCCAGGGGTTCGCCCGAGCCTTCCCCACCAAGCACGAGAACCGTCTCCTCCCGCTTTCCACGAGAAGCATCGGCTTGTGCCTTACCGGTGCCGTGCGCGAAGAGTGCCCGGCTTGGGCGCGTCGGTGCTTGGACCGAGGAACGCAGGAGCGCAGCGACGAAGAGACGAGGGAAAGCACCGACCCGAAGCGCCCAAGCCCGCGACGCCGCCAGGCGTCGCAAAAAGACACAGCTTGGGCGCGTCGGTGCTTGGACCGAGGAACGCAGGAGCGCAGCGACGCAGTGACGAGGGAAAGCACCGACTCAAAGGCGCCCAAGCCCGCGACGCCGCCAGGCGGAGCAAAGGGACAGGGACCCAACCCCGCGCGCGGCTCCCTTCCCGCTGGACATAAGCTGAACGATGTGACCGTTGCTCCTGAAGGCCGAAAGCTCCTCCGCCTGGAGGTGCGCAACAGCCAGACCCCCATCGAGCGTAAGCCCCCGTGGATCAAGACCCGGCTGAAGACCGGGCCGGAATACACCGAGCTCAAGTCACTGGTGAAACGCGAGGGGCTGCACACGGTTTGCGAGGAGGCAGGCTGTCCCAACATCTACGAGTGCTGGGAGGACCGGGAGGCCACCTTCCTGATCGGTGGCGACCAGTGCACCCGGCGCTGTGACTTCTGCCAGATCGACACCGGCAAACCCGCCGAGTACGACACCGACGAGCCTCGCAGGGTGGCCGAGTCGGTTCAGCAGATGGGCCTGCGGTACGCCACGGTGACCGGGGTGGCCCGTGACGACCTGCCGGACGGCGGTGCCTGGCTGTACGCCGAGACCGCACGGCAGATCCACGCGCTGCTGCCGGGGTGCGGTGTCGAGCTGCTGGTGCCGGACTTCAACGGCGACCGGGGGCAGCTTGAGGAGGTCTTCTCCGCCAAGCCCGAGGTCTTCGCGCACAACATCGAGACCGTGCCGCGGATCTTCAAGCGGATCCGTCCCGCGTTCCGTTACGAGCGTTCCCTCGAAGTGATCACCAGGGGTCGTGAGGCCGGTCTGGTGACCAAGTCCAACCTGATCCTCGGCATGGGCGAGGAGCGGGAGGAGGTCGTGCAGGCCATGCGTGACCTGCACGAGGCCGGTTGTGACCTGCTGACCATCACCCAGTATCTCCGCCCGACCCCCCGCCACCACCCGGTGGACCGCTGGGTCAAGCCCCAGGAGTTCGTCGAGCTCCAGAAGGAGGCCGAGGAGATCGGCTTCGCCGGGGTCATGTCGGGTCCGCTGGTCCGCTCCTCCTACCGGGCGGGCCGTCTGTACCAGCAGGCCATCGAGGCCCGCAGGTACGCCTGACCGTCGTCGTCCGCGGGGGCCGGTGATCCTTCCCGGTCATCGGGACTCCCGTGGGACGGCAGGTCACGTTTTCATTTCTTGACCCCGGAATTTGTATCCTCAAGTCATGGCGAAGAAGCCCGAAGACCAAGAGCGCCCGGGGCGCATCAAGCAGCTCCGTATGATCGCGGGGATCATCAAGCAGGCGAACCCGAAGGGTATGCCGATCGTCTACGCGTCAGCGCTCGGCACGTTCGCGCTGTGCGTCGTGATCGGCCTGGTCACGGGCTCGATCTGGTATCTGATCTTCATCGGATTGATGCTGTCGCTGACCGTCGGCCTGGTGGTCTTCGGCCAGCTCGCCCAGCGCGCGCAGTACTCCATGCTGCACGGCCAGCCCGGCGCGGCCGCCGCGATCCTGCAGGGCATGCGTGGCACGTGGGAGGTCGCTCCCGCCGTCGCGGTCAACCGTGATCAGGACATCGTGCACCGCGTGGTCGGTTTTCCCGGTGTGATCCTCGTCTCCGAGGGGCCGGGTTCCCGGGTGCAGAAGATGCTGGTCGCGGAGAAGAAGCGTGTCCAGCGTGTCGCCCTGGACGTCCCCGTCTACGACATCCAGTCCGGTGACGGCGAGGGTCAGGTGCCCATCGCCAAGCTGCAGCGGCACCTGATGAAGCTGCCGAGGAACCTCAAGAAGCCCGCGGTCTACGAGGTCAACAACAGGCTCAAGGCGCTGCCGCAGACGCTGCCGATGCCCAAGGGCCCGCTGCCGCGCGGTGCGAAGATGCCCCGCCCCAAGATGCGCTGATGGACGTGGCGGGGATCGACCGGCGCCGGGTGGGCGCCGAGGAAACCTCGCGGGCCAACCGCGGCTGGTGGGACGGCGCCGCGGACGAGTACCAGGCCGAGCACGGCGGTTTCCTGCGTGACTGCGGGTTCGTCTGGTGCCCGGAGGGTCTGGACGAGGCCGACGCCCGGCTGCTGGGCGACGTCGCGGGCAGGGACGTGCTGGAGATCGGCTGTGGCGCGGGCCAGTGCGGGCGGTGGCTGACCGGGCAGGGGGCGCGGGTCGTCGCCTTCGACCTGTCGTTCCGGCAGCTTCAGCACTCTCACCGGATCGATCTGGACAGTGGTTCCGGGCTGCCGGTCGTCCAGGCCGACGCCGAGGCGCTGCCGTTCGCCGGTGAGTCGTTCGACCTCGCCTGTTCGGCCTTCGGCGCCCTGCCGTTCGTGGCCGATCCCGGTGCCGTCCTGTCCGAGGTCCGCCGGGTGCTGCGTCCGGGGGGCCTCCTGGTCTTCTCGGTGAGTCATCCGATCCGCTGGGCCTTCCCCGACGATCCGGGCCCCGCCGGACTGACCTCCGACCGGTCCTACTTCGACCGCTCGCCGTACGTGGAGGTCGGTGCGGACGGGAAGGCCTCCTACGTCGAGCATCACCGTACGATGGCCGACTGGGTGGGGCACATCGTCGCCTCCGGCCTGGTGCTGCGCGGGCTGACCGAGCCGGAGTGGCCGGTCGGTCACGAGCGTGAGTGGGGAGGCTGGAGCCCGCTGCGTGGCCGTCTGCTGCCGGGGACGGCCATCTTCACCTGCGTGCGGCCGTAACTCACATACGGACGACCACGGTCGCGGCGGCGCGGTCGTGCAGGCCCCGCTGGTCGCGGTCCCAGATCAGGGCGGGTACGGCCAGGCACAGCAGCACGGTTCGCACGAGGATCGAGGGGAACGGGGCGCGCCCGCCGTTGAGCGCGGCGATCCTGATGCCGGTCAGGCGCATGCCGAAGGTCATGCCCATGGTGCCCGCGAGCAGGAGGTATTCGGCGGCGAGCACCGCGACCGGAACCCAGCTCTGGTGGGTCGGGTCGATCCGCAGGAGTCCCTGGGTGATGGCCCAGGTGCAGATCAGCCAGTCGATCACCAGGGCGCCGATCCTGCGCCCGAATCCGGCGACCGATCCGCTGCCCTCCTGGGGCAGTCCGAGCCTTTCCCCCGGGTAGCCCAGGTCGACTCCGGCGGATCTGACGCCGCCGAGCCAGGTCTGGGTCCAACGGGGCTGCTGCCTGCTGTTCATGGTTCAACGGTATCCGCCCCCGTGGTCGCCCTCGAACTCCCCCAAACGACCGCATCGGCCATGCGATCGGTACATCATGGTCATGATCTTTTTCGCCCTCCCCTCCCGGAGCACCCCCAATGACTGACAACGACGACATCAACCGGCGCTTCGAGGCTTTGACCTCGCAGATCGAGCGCAAGGAGCGGCGGAGGATGGAGAAGGCGTGGTCTCACCTGCCGCGTTACAGGCGTCGCCGCAGATGGCGGATCACCTTACTCGCGGCGTTCGTCCTCGTCGTGGCCGCCGGGCTGGTCACCGTCTACCGGCCCGGGTGGGTCGCCCCGGTGGGCGAGGCCCTCTCCGCCCGTTTCCTTCAGGCGCGGGAGAACCACGGTGGCCCGGTTCCCGAGGAGACCGAGCCCGTCCCCGTCACCCCCGAGCCGGTCTCCCCGTTCGAGGGGTCTCCCGCCAAGGACTACGCCGAGGGTGTCAAGGGACTGACGTCGCCGAAGGCCCGGGCGACGGGCGGCCTGAGCCGCAAGGACGTCGCCACCGCCTTGAAGAGCACCCGGGACATGCTCGCGGCGACCCATCTCGACCGTAAGACTCTCGCGGGTGGCAGGCCGACGGCGCTGGCGAGGCTCCTCCCTGCGGAGCAGCGCGAGTGGTTCCTGAAGGACCTGGACAACAGGAAGCCGAAGAAGGGCCACTTCAACACCAGATACTGGGTCACCAGCCTGGCTCCCAAGGCCGCCGAACTGGCCACCGACGTGATCAAGGTCAACGGGCGGACGAAGTACGCCTCGTTCCATGAGGATGGCCGCACCGGGGCGAAGATCACCGTGAACTACCTGTTCGTCTACGCCGTACGACGGCCGGGGGAGACCGGGCAGGGTGAGCGGATCATCGTGCACAGCGTCGGCGAGGTGATCGCCTACCGGGAGAACGGCCGGCTGGTGGTGTGGCCCGTCAAGTGGAACGACGGGGCCGTCACTGGTGCCCGCTGCGACGTCGACGACGGCTTCGTCCACCCGTACTACGAGGACTCCGTCCCCGACAAGGAGCTCTCCAAGGCCACCGGCGCCCCGGTCGACCCCTACGAGCTCGACCGGGAACCGCGCGAGGAGGAGTGCACGCTCGCCTCCCGCACGTGAAAAGTCCGGCAAAGGAAGCGTTCATCCGCCCGGTACGGCCGCATTCCAGGACTAACGTGGGGCGATTCTCCTTAACACGGGTGAAACAAATGAGACACGGGGCGGTAACGGCTCAAGCCTACTTTCGAGCTGAAAGCTCGTCCCCCTTGGGAGGTTCGCGTGTTCAACTCCGCCGACGACGTCCTCAAGTTCATCAAGGACGAGGGGGTGCAGTTCGTCGATGTCAGGTTCACGGACCTGCCCGGGACGACTCACCACTTCACATTCCCCACGGAGAACTTCGGGGCGAACGTCTTCACCGACGGCCTCATGTTCGACGGCTCCTCGATCCGCGGCTTCCAGGCCATCCACGAGTCGGACATGCTGTTGCTGCCCGACCCCTCGACGGCCGTGCTCGACCCCTTCCGCCGGCACAAGACGCTCAACATCAACTTCTTCGTGCACGACCCGCTGACGGGTGAGGCCTACAGTCGCGACCCGCGCAACGTCGCCCGCAAGGCGGAGGAGTATCTCAAGGGGACCGGCATCGCCGACACGGTCTTCTTCGGCCCGGAGGCCGAGTTCTACATCTTCGACGACGTCCGCTTCGAGACCAGCGCGCACGCCAGCTACTACCACATCGACTCCATCGAGGGCGCCTGGAACACCGGCAAGGCCCAGGAGGGCGGCAACCTCGGCTACAAGCCGCGTTACAAGGGCGGCTACTTCCCGGTCCCGCCGATGGACCACTTCACCGACCTGCGTTCGGAGATGGTGCGCCGCCTCATCGAGGCGGGCATCCCGGTGGAGATGCAGCACCACGAGGTCGGCACCGCCGGGCAGGCCGAGATCGACTTCCGGTTCAACACGCTGCTCAAGGCCGCCGACACGATGATGCTCTACAAGTACATCGTCAAGAGCACGGCCATCGAGTACGGCCACACCGTCACCTTCATGCCCAAGCCGATCTTCGGCGACAACGGTTCCGGCATGCACTGCCACCAGTCGCTCTGGAAGGACGGCGCGCCGCTGTTCTACGACGAGGTCGGCTACGCGGGCCTGTCGGACACCGCCCGTTACTACATCGGCGGCCTGCTCAGGCACGCCCCGTCGCTGCTGGCCTTCACCAACCCGACGGTGAACTCCTACCACCGTCTGGTCCCCGGCTACGAGGCTCCGGTCAACCTGGTCTACTCCCAGCGCAACCGCTCGGCGTGCATCCGCATCCCGATCACGGGGTCCAACCCGAAGGCCAAGCGCATCGAGTTCCGGGTGCCCGACCCGTCCTGCAACCCGTACTTCGCCTTCGCCGCGCAGCTCATGGCCGGGATCGACGGCATCCGCAACAAGATCGAGCCGGTGGAGCCGGTGGACAAGGACCTCTACGAGCTTCCTCCGGAGGAGGCCCGCAGCATTCCGCAGGTCCCCGGTTCGCTCAGTGAGGTGCTCGACGCGCTGGAGGCCGACCACGACTACCTTCTCGAAGGCGGTGTGTTCACCCCGGACCTGATCGAGACCTGGATCTCCTACAAGCGTGAGAACGAGATCGACCCCATCCGCCTGCGTCCCCACCCCCACGAGTTCGAGCTTTACTACGATGTGTAGATAAGGGCCATGACCTGCGAAAACGCTGCTGTTTAAGGTCGCCGGGCGGCCTTTCACAGGTGTTCCTCCCCGCACGGCGGGGAGGAACGTGTCATGCCCGCATGATCCGGGCGTGCAGGGCGTCGGGGTCGGGCACCAGGTCGCGGGCGGCCAGCCACGCGGCGGCGCACGCCGCGTCGCCCGCCGTCGTCACCGGGGCGTTCCAGCGCCGGGTCAGCCGGTCCCGTACGGCGTGGCCGAGCGGACCGTTTCCGGTCAGCACGCTGCCCGCCAGGACGATCGGGCCGGTGTCCCCCGGCGCGCGTACCTTGGCGACGGTGTCGACCAGGTGGACGGCCGCCCGCGTGATCAGGTTCGTGGCGGTGGTGTCCCCGGCTTCGGCCGCGGCGGTGACGAGTGGCGCCAGCTCGGCGAGTGCCAGGGGCGCGCGGGCATGGACCGCCCGTATCACCTCGTTCACCCGATCGGGGCCGGGTGGTGTCCCCACGGCTCCCAGCAGCCGTTCGACCACGGCCTCCGCCAGTGTTCCGTACGGGGGCGCGCCGTGGCGCAGGGTGTCGAGCACGCTGCCGACCGCCTGCCGGCCGAGCCAGAACCCGGAGCCGGTGTCGCCGAGCAGCCAGCCGTAGCCGTCGGAGACGGCCGTGACCGACCGGTCCGCGAGGTGCGCGGCGATCGCCCCCGTCCCTGAGATCAGCACCGTTCCCGAGGGGGCCGCGGTTCCGGCGCTGAAGGCGATCTCGACGTCTCCCACCACGCGGGGTGAGACACCGAGTCCCAGCGCGGCCCAGAGTTCGGTCAGGTCATCGGGAGAGGCGGAGGATCCGGCCACACCGGCGACCGCCGCGCGCACCGACGCCGGATCATGGGCGCCCAGCGCCTGACGCACCGCCGAGGCGAGGTTCGAGCGGGCTACGGCCGCTCCGTGCGCGGTGGGGTTGCCGCCCCCGGAGCGGCCGTAGCCGACGGGGTCTCCATGGAGGGTGCGAACCGCACAGCGGGACGACGTGCCGCCCGCGTCGATGCCGAGAACCAGGTCCATGGCTCGACATCCTGGGGCTTGACGCGACCTTGGGGCGGTACCGACTCTCACCGACGTCCGCCCGAGGTGAAAGTCCGTCGGATCCAGGCGGAACCGAACCGCTCGCCCGAGGCGTTTCGCCGCTCCCGAAGGTCGTCGCGTCGAGAGAAACCGATCCCTTGCCGGGCGGCGGCCTGACCGTCCGAGCCTGATGCGCACGGCTCTCCACCGGCCAGGGCATCCGCCTCGCCCGGTTCGTCTGTTCCCGCGACGCCTCGCGGATTCCGCTGCCACATGCCACCGGGTGTCGCGTAGAGTGCGATCTTGTCGTGCGCGCTTCGCCGTATTCGCGGCGGTTGCCGGGGTTCGCTCAATCAGGGGGACACGGTGTTCCGGTGGATGACCAGGACGGCCACGCCGGTGCCGTCCGATCCCGAGACCCGTGCGCGCGCGCACGGCAGCCGGATGCTCGCCGAGGCCCGTGAGGAGCTCAACCGGGCCGACGCCAAGGCACAGGTGCTGCTGGGTGTCGCGGGGGTGGGCATCGGCGCGGTCGCCGGTGGCCTGCTCGCGGGGAACTGGTCACCGCTGAGGCTGCACACGGCCCTGCAGTGGCTGTGGTGGGCGGGGGCAGGGTGCGCGTTGGCCGCCCTGTTCTGCCTGGCGAAAGCGGTGTACCCGCGCATCACCAGACGACCCCTCGGCATCACCTACTTCGGGGACGTCCGGCGCTACCGTTCCGCCGAGGAGATCGCCAAGGCGTTGCGCGACCGTACCGACGGCGACCTGATCGAACTGGCCGAGCAGATCAGGGCGGTCAGCGTGATCGTCCTGAGAAAGTATCTGCTCATCCGCTGGGGCTTCTGGCTGCTGCTGGCCTCCGTCGGGGCGACGGTCGGCTCCGCGGTGCTCCAGCTCGCCTTCTGACAGGTTCGTGCGACTGCCAAAGGAGCGCGGCCCGACATACGCGTCGCGCCAACGGCTTCAACGGGTGGATCACTCGGACAGAAGTGGCGGTACCGTAACGGAATGCCCCGGAAGCAGCCTGACGACCGCGATGGGCGGGAACGCCGGAGGGCCTCTCCACGATGGCCGATGCTCGCGATCGTGCTCGTGGGGACCCTGCTGGTCTGCGGGGGGTCGGTGCCGGTTCTGCCCGCCCTGTTGAAGCGGGTGACCACCATCGCCTACGCGATCAAGGCCGGGCAGGAACAGCCCGGCTGGCGGGGTGGGCGGATCCCGTACTCCTGGGGCGGCGGTCACGACGAGGTTCCCGGGCCCTCCTTCGGCACCTGTACGGGCTACCGGGGATCGATCAGGCCGTGCCCGGCGACGACCACGCGGGGGCTCGACTGCTCGGGACTCGTCAGGTGGGTCTACTCGCTCGCCTACGGCGGGGACGTGCTCGGGCCCGGCAACACCGACGACCACATCCGGCGGCTGAGCAGGATTCCCGCTTCCGCGGCGCGCCCCGGCGACCTGGTGTTCTACGGCAGGCTCGGTGACCGGGTGAAGACCCACCACGTGGGCGTCTACGTCGGCGACGGCAAGATGATCAACGCGCTGCGAACCGGGACGAGGATCAGGATCGACCCGATCACCACCGTCAAGGATTTCGCCGGATATTTCCGCTATATGTAGAAATGCTCGCTCAAGCTCAAAGCTCCAGCAGGGCCGGGGCCAGCTCGCGCCACTGCCGGACGGGCAGGCCCTCCCCCGCCGACAGGACCTGGACGCAGACGTGGTCCGCGCCCGCGTCGAGATGCTCACGCACCCGTCCGGCGATGTCCCCGGCGTCCCCCCACGCCACCAGGGCCTCGACCAGCCGGTCACTGCCGCCCCCGGCCAGGTCGTCCTCCCCGAAGCCGAGCCGTTCGAGGTTCTCGACCTGGTGGCGCGCCTGGCCGTACCCGGCGACGAAGCCGCGGGCGATCTCGCGGGCGCGCTCGGGCCGGTCGAGGACGACCGTCTGCTCGACCGCGAGCAGCGCTCCCGGCCCCATGACCTGCCTGGCTCTGGCGGTGTGCTCGACCGGCACGAAGTAGGTGTGGGCACCTCGGGTGCGTTCGGCGGCGAGTTTGAGCATCCCGGGGCCGAGGGCGGCCAGGGCGCGGGGCGAGGGCTCGGCCGGCGCCGGGCTCTGCAGGGGCACCTGGTCCATCGCGTCCAGGTAGGCCCGCATGGTGGGCACGGGACGGCCGTGGTGCGGCAGGAGACCGGCGGGCTGGTCAACGGTGCGGTGCCCGCCGAGGCCCAGCAGGAAGCGGCCCGGGAAGGCCTCGGCGAGGGTGCGCTCCGCCGCGGCCATGGCGATCGGGTCCCGGAGGAAGACGTTGGCGATGCCGGTGGCGACGGCCAGCCGCCCGGTCGCCCCGAGCAGCAGCGCCGCCTGGGTGAGCGCCTCCCTGCCGAAGGCCTCACCGAACCAGATCGTGCCGTAGCCCAGCTCGTCCAGCTCGGCCGCGGCCTCCCGCACCTCGGTCGCGGGCCTGCCGTCGAAGGCGAAGGTCCACACGCCGATACGCCCGAGATCCACACTCATGGGTCGCGCTCCCCCGGAGGATTTTTACCGGAGGCACTCTCCGGTTCACCCAACCATACGGAGGCATCCTCCATTTATCAACTCGAACGGCTGCCGCGGATGCCGGTGAGCCTGCGCAGGATGTCCCACCAGAAGGAGGCTCCGAACAGCAGGGCGAACACCGTGATCAGATAACCGGGCCAGTGGCCGATCGTGGTCAGACGGCTCCACCAGGCGCCGGCGTCGAAGGTGAAGGAGGGACCGGAGTCGCCCGCGGGGATCGTCACGCTCATCACCGCGTGGTCGAAGATCTTGACCAGCGCCGGAGAGCTGAAGACCTCGGTCACACAGGAGTACGGCTCGACGGACCCCGCGACGGCGCACCTGTCCCTCAGGGAGTCCTTCAGCTCGGCCGTGCTCTCCCCGCCGCCCGCGATGGCCGCGACCGCGGCCCGGTAGGCGTTGTCCCGCAGCAGGGTCTTGCCGTACTCCAGCGAGTCCATGCTGAACAGCAGGGTCAGCGCCACGGCCAGGGTGAAGACCACCCACTTGACGTAACGACGGTAGAGCCGCGACAGCCGCTGCATCTCCCCGTCGAACCAGTCCTCCACGCCCTTGCGGAACCTGCCCATGTCGCGCTGGGCACCCTCCCAGACACCCCTCAGGTGTCCGGCGAGCGGGCTGCGTACGGCCTCCAGCTTGGCGATCAGCCCCTCGACGCCCTCCTTCTCCGCGGCGACCAGTTCGAGCAGCGCCCAGGCGAACCGCTCTGGCGGGATGTCGGCGATGCTGGTCCTGGCGCCCTCGGGACGGTCGATCTCCTGCAGGCGTTCGTAGAGCCGCTTGGTCATGTCGACCGCGGGCGCGGGCGCCTCCGTGGCGAGCACCACCTCGGGATCGACCGGCACGGGCTCCACCACCGGCGGCGCGGGCTCGGGATCGTGCACGGGCCTCGGATCGTGCCTGGAGAAGGGGAGCCGCGCGAAGACGTCGAGGACCTTCGACGGAATCCACGAGACGCCCTTGCCCCGCCCGCCGTCGAGCGTGTCACGAAGATAGGCCCACAGGAACTTGCTGCGGATGCCGAGCAGTCTCACGATGGCCTCGTTGACACCGCTCACCAGGAGCGACAGCAGCAGGAAGGCCAGCACCAGGCCGATGGCCAGGTCAACGTATACCGATATCACAGTAGATCACCCGCACCGTTGATACACGTCCGTCCCTGGAGGCGCAACAACATCACCGGAAACCGGTAAAACGCTCACTCGCCGTAGAACACGCGTTCCATGACCAGACGGGCGCGGCGGGTGACCCGGCGGTAGTCCTCGACGAGGTCCCCGCTGTCGTCGGGCGGATAGCCGAGGGTGCGGGAGATGAGGGCGCGTTCACGGACGTCGACCGGGATGGAGTCCGCGGCCCTGCCCCTGACCAGCATGATCGCGTCCCGGACGCGGGAGGCGAGCCGCCAGGCCCCGGCGAGCGCGGCCTCGTCCGCCTCGGAGAGCAGCCCTTCGGCGAGCGCGGCGCGCAGCGTCTCCAGGGTCCGGGTGGTCCGCAGCGACGGCAGCGGCCCCGCGTGGCGCAGCTGCAGCAGCTGCGCGACCCACTCGACGTCCGACAGGCCTCCCCTGCCCAGTTTGGTGTGCAGGGCGGGATCGGCTCCCCGGGGCAGCCGTTCCGCCTCCATCCTGGCCTTCAGTTTGCGGATCTGCAGCACCGCCGCGTCGGGGATGCCCCCGGCCGGATAGCGCACCGGGTCGGCCAGGGCGAGGAACTCCGCGCCGAGCGCGGCGTCCCCGGCGGAGAGGCGGGCGCGCAGCAGCGCCTGGGACTCCCAGGGGGACGACCAGCGCCCGTAGTAGGCGGCGTAGGAGGCCAGTGTGCGCACCAGCGGCCCCTGACGGCCCTCGGGACGCAGGTCGGGGTCGATGAGCAGCGGCGGGTCGGGGGCGGGCAGCGCCAACAGGCGGCGCAGCTCGTTGGCGACCGCGAAGGCCGCCTCCGTCGCCTCCCGCTCCGCCGCCCCCTCCAGGGGCGAGTGCACGAACATCACGTCGGCGTCGCTGCCGTAGGAACATTCGAGGCCGCCGAGACGGCCCATCGCGATCACCGCGAACCTGGTGGGGAGCGGGGTTCGCCGCTCCATCTCGACCTTGCCGATCGCGGCGTCGAGCGCGGCCTGGACGGTCACGTCGTTCAGCGCCGACAACGCCTGCCCCACCCGCTCCACGTCGAGGAGCCCCGACAGGTCGGCGGCGGCCGTACGGACGAGTTCCCTGCGCCGCAGCCCGCGGGCGGCGGCGACCGCGCTCTCCGCCTCACCCGGGTAGCGCCCGACGGTGGCCCGCGCCTCGGCCAGCAGCGCCTCCGGGGGCCGGGGGGCCAGGTCGGCGTCCGAGCCGAACATCGCGACCGCCTCCGGGGCGTGCAACAGCAGGCCCGTCACGTAGCGGCTGGTGCCCAGCAGCCTGGCCAGGCGTGAGGCGACGGCGGTCTCGTCGCGCAGCAGCCGCAGGTACCACGGGGTCGCGCCGAGCCTGTCGGAGACCTGGCGGAAGCCGAGCAGGCCCGCGTCCGGGTCGGGGGCGTCGGCGAACCAGCCGAGCATGACCGGCAGCAGGGTCCGCTGGATCGCGGCCCGCCGGGAGACCCCGCTGGTCAGCGCGCTGATGTGGCGCAGCGCCCCGGCCGGGTCCGCGTAGCCGAGCGCCTCAAGACGGGCCTGCGCCGCGGAGGTCGAGAGCCGGTCCTCCGACTCTGGCAGCCGGGCCACGGCCTGCAGCAACGGCCGGTAGAACAGCTTCTCGTGCAGGCGCCTGACCTCCATCGCGTGCCGCCGCCACCGGACGGTGAACTCCCCGACCGGATCGACGGTCATGCCCAGCCCGCGCCCGAGCCGCCGCAGGTCGCCCTCCCCCTCCGGCACCACGTGGGTACGGCGCAGCCGGTAGAGCTGGATCAGGTGCTCGACCCGGCGCAGGAAGGTGTAGGCCTCGGCCAGCGCCCTGGCGTCGTCCCTGCCGACGTAGCCTCCCCTGGACAGCGCGGCCAGCGCGGGGAGCGTGGCGCGGCGGCGCAGCAGCGGGTCGAGGCGGCCGTGGACGAGCTGCAGCAGCTGCACCGCGAACTCGATGTCGCGCAGCCCGCCGGGCCCGAGCTTGATCTGACGATCCGCCTCGTCACCGCGCACGTGGGCCTCGACCCTGCGGCGCATCGCCTGCACGTCCTCGACGAACCGGTCCCTGGTGGCCGCCTGCCAGACCATCTCGTTCGTCATCGAGACGTACTGCTCGCCCAGTTCGAGGTCTCCCGCGACGGGGCGGGCCTTCAGCAGCGCCTGGAACTCCCACGTCTTGGCCCAACGGCGGTAGTAGGCGCGGTGGCTGGCGAGGGTGCGCACCAGCGGCCCGGACCTGCCCTCCGGACGCAGCGCGGCGTCCACCTCCCACAGCGCCCCCTCGGGGGTGCCCGCCGAGCAGACGTGCATCATGCCCTGGGCCAGGCGGGTGGCCAGCCGGATGGCCTCGGTCTCCTCCGCGCCCTGGCGGGGTTCGGCCACGAAGACGACGTCCACGTCGCTGATGTAGTTGAGCTCCCGCGCCCCGCACTTGCCCATGCCGATGACGGCGAGCCGTACGGTTCCCGGGTCGGCGTGTTCGGCCCGGGCCACGGCCAGCGCCGCCTCAAGCGCGGCTCCCGCGAGGTCGGACAGCTCGGCGGCGACCTCCGCGAGCGAGGCCTGGCCCAGGACGTCACGGGCGGCCAGGCACAGCAGGCGGGCCCGGTAGGCGACCCGCAGCGCGACCAGGGTCTCGGTGCCGGTGACCGCCGCCCTGGGTTCGGGGTCCGCCGGGTCGGCGCCGACCGCCCGCAGCAGGCCGGCGCGGAGTTCGGAGGCGGCGGGACGCCTCAGGTCCCGCGCGCCGTCCAGCAGGTGCCGGTGTTCCGGGTGCCTGACCACGTGGTCGCCGAGCGCGGCGCTGACCCCGAAGACGCCCAGCAGGCGCGCCCGCAGGACGGGATCGGCGGTGAGCGCCTCGACGGCCTCCTCGTCCCGTTCGGCCAGCCGGTTGAGCGAGGTCAGCGCCAGGTCGGGGTCGGCGGTCGCCACGAGGGAGTCGAGCAGCGGGTCGAGCAGGCCCGCCTCGCGCGCCGCCCGCGTGCCCAGTTCGCCGAACAGCCGGTCCGCCCTGGCCGCGTCGGCGAAACCGAGCCTGGCCATCCGTCCCGCGGTCGTCTCCATCCGGGGCACGGCGCTCACCCTCCCTCGTCCACGGTCACCGGGCACGGGTGTGGCCTTCCCCGATCACCGCCCCGTCATCCCCGCCCGGTACGGCCGCGCCGATCAGCCGGCGGCGTCCGTGCCTTCCCCGGCGGACTCCACGACGGCCGCGAAACGCCGGGCGAAGGTCCGCCAGGTCCGGGTCAGGTCCTCCTCGGCCGCCTTGACCCCCGCGTTGAGCTCCTCGACCGAGTGGCCGAGCCCGGTCAGGTGGTCGGCGGAGTGGCCGGTCCAGTCGGTGAAGACCTCGACGTCCGCCTCCGGGTGGAACTGCACCCCCCAGGCCCTCTCGCCCAGGCGGTAGGCCTGGTTGGGGTAGGGGTCGCCGACGGCGAGCGGCACGGCTCCCTCGGGCAGCCGGGTCACCGCGTCACCGTGGTACTGCACGGCGGGCACCGGGCCGAACCCGGTGAACAGGGGATCGTCGGCGGCGGCGGGGAGAGGGACGACCTCGGTGACGCCAACCTCAAGGCCGTGCTCACCGCGTTCGACGGAGCCGCCGCAGGCGAGCGCCATCAGCTGGGCGCCCAGGCAGACTCCCAGGGTCGGCACGCCGTTCTCGACGGAGGACCTGATCAGGGCGCGGGTCTCGGGCAGCCAGGGGAAGCGCTCGTCCTCCCAGGCCGCCGCCGTCCCGCCGAGCACGATCAGGCCGTCCCGCGCCCGCCGCGGGATCGGCTCTCCAAGGTGGGGGCGGACGACCTCGCACTCGGCGCCGCTGTCGGCCAGCCATCCGGCGAAGGCGCCCAGGCCCGCTCCGGCTTCGTTCTCGACGACGGTGATTCTCATGCCGCAATTATCGGCGAAAGCCGTACCAGACCCCATATCGGTCTTCAATGGGATACGGGGGGTGCGGCCCCCGGTCCCGTACGACCTCAGGCGGAGGTGATCCAGACGGCCTTGGCGGCGGCGACCAGGGTGCCGTCGACCTCGTAGACGGCGCTCTCGCCGAAGAGCTTGCGGCCTTCGCGGCCCGTGGCGCGGGCGACGACGGAGTAGGTGCCGCCGGGGTAGACGCGCCGCTCGACCTTGGCGGTCAGCCTGCCGAGCAGGGCCGACTCACCGGGTCCGAAGTGGGCCCAGCCGGTAGCGCAGTCGAGGGCGGCCCAGACGAGCGCGTCGGGGACGACGCCGTCCTCGTCGGTGACGGTCATCGGCACCCGCCAGCCCGCGGCGACCAGCTCGCCGCCGGACACGGCGCCGGGGAAGATCCGCAGGCCGTCCCCCGGGTCGCGCAGGCCGCAGACGAAGCAGCCGGGGAAGGGGTGGCCGGTGATCCCGGCGAAACCGCTCTCAGCGCGGGCGGCCTCGTTGAAGGGCACGAAGTCGGGGGCGTTGAGCCGCTCGGCGACCGGGATGGCCTCGACGAGCAGGGTCTCCCCGTCGGTGAGGGTCGCGCTGTTGGCCAGGTGCCGCAGGGAGAGCTCGGTCTCCAGCGGTGTGGGGGCATGCAGTGTGACCTCGACGGCCGAGTCATGCCGGGCGCCGTGCGACGCCTGGGAGACCGTACCCGCGATCCATCCGCCGTTCGCTGAGCCCTCGGGCCCACGGAAACGCGCCGGGACGGTCACCACGGTCTGCAGCTCGGCAGCCGTTGTCATACGGCACCTCCTAATCGCCCTTTACGGCGATTTGTCCTCGAAAAATCCCTATAAATGGACCGACTGATTTTACCGGAGCCGCCACGGGACCGGCGAACCAGGTGACGGTGACGAGCGGATCAACGGCGCCTTGCCACCCGCCGTCCTGAGGGGAACCGCGGGGGGCGCGTCCTTGCCGACGAGTCTTCCGGGGACGGCCCGCCGGTCGTCGCCGCGAAACCTCGCCCGGCCCGCGCCCCGCGGACCGGCCGGTCGCGGGCACGCCGAAGCAGCCCGCATGATCGGGGGTCACAGGGTACGGGCGCCGGAACCGCCCGCGCGCTTGAACCCTACCGCGCTCGGGACGCCCCCGCGTGAGGCAGGTGGGGTACGGCCCCCTGCCGCACCCCGGAGACCGTCACAGCACCGGAAGGTAGCGGCCGAGTTCGAACTCGGTGACCTGGCGGCGGTACTCGCTCCACTCGGCGCGCTTGTTGCGCAGGAAGTAGTCGAAGACGTGCTCGCCCAGGGTCTCGGCGACCAGTTCGCTGCGCTCCATCACGGCGATGGCCTCGTCGAGCGACTGCGGCAGCGGCTGGATGCCCAGCGCCCGGCGCTCGGCCGAGGTCAGCGCCCAGACGTCGTCCTCGGCGCCGGGAGGCATCTCGTATCCCTGCTCGATGCCCTTCAGGCCCGCCGCGAGGATCACCGCGAAGGCGAGGTAGGGGTTGCAGGCCGAGTCGAGCGAGCGGAACTCGATGCGGGTCGAGCCGCTCTTGTGGGGCTTGTACATCGGCACCCTGACCAGGGCGGAGCGGTTGTTGTGCCCCCAGGAGATGTAGCTCGGCGCCTCGCCGCCCGCCCCGGCGATGGCCTCGGCGCCGCCCCACAGCCGCTTGTAGGAGTTGACCCACTGGTTGCAGACGGCGGTGATCTCGGCGGCGTGCGCGAGCAGCCCGCCGATGAAGGACCGGCCGACCTTGGAGAGCTGGTAGTCGGCCCCCGGCTCGTAGAAGGCGTTGCGGTCTCCCTCGAACAGCGACATGTGGGTGTGCATGCCGGAGCCGGGGTGCTCGGTGAACGGCTTGGGCATGAAGCTCGCCCAGATGCCCTGCTCCAGCGCGACCTCCTTCATGACCAGCCGGAAGGTCATGATGTTGTCGGCCGTGGTGAGCGCGTCGGCGTAGCGCAGGTCGATCTCCTGCTGACCGGGGGCGCCCTCGTGGTGGCTGTACTCGACCGAGATGCCCATCGACTCCAGCATCATGATCGCGCTGCGCCGGAAGTCGTGTCCCGAGCTGTGCGGGGTGTGGTCGAAGTAGCCGCCGTCGTCGATCGGCTCGGGCCGCCTGCCCGCCTCCGGCCTGTCCTTCAGCAGGAAGAACTCGACCTCGGGGTGGGTGTAGAAGCTGAAGCCCATGTCGGAGGCCTTGGCCAGGGTCCGCTTGAGCACCCAGCGCGGGTCGGCGTGCGACGGTGAGCCGTCCGGCATGAGGATGTCGCAGAACATCCTGGCCACACCGGGTGTCTCGCTGCGCCAGGGCAGGATCTGGAAGGTCGAGGGGTCGGGCTTGGCGAGCATGTCCGACTCGTAGACGCGGGCGAAGCCCTCGATCGCCGAGCCGTCGAAGCCGATGCCCTCCGCGAAGGCCCCCTCAAGCTCGGCGGGGGCGATGGCGACCGACTTCAGGAACCCGAGCACGTCGGTGAACCACAACCGGATGAACCGGATGTCGCGCTCCTCAAGGGTACGGAGAACGAACTCCTGCTGGCGGTCCAAAGCCTCTCTCCTCCACTGCCGAGGCCGACACGGTGCACGTCTGCGGGCACACGCCTGGCCTTCTACCAGTCTGCCCGCTCAGTGTTTCGGACACGTTACGGAGAAGGCGGCGAGACGCCGTTTCGCCCCTTTCCCGCCCTTCCTGTGTCACCCGTTGTGTCCCTTCGTGTCCCCGCCCCCGCCGTACGGCCCCGCAGAGGCGGCGAAAGGTCGCCGCGAGAGCGGGACACGCCCGGCGCGAGAGGTGCTGGAACCTGTGGTGACCAGGCGAAACAATGCGGGCCACCGGCCCGCGCGCACCGGCGGGCCGGGATCGGGGACACCGTACGGCCGATCATCCGAACGGTCGTCCCGATGGCCCGCGGCGGCCGCGCCACGGCGAGGTGGGACACCCCGGGCCGTGACGGGCTCCCGGCTCCGCCCTCCGGCGGCCCTGCCCTCGCACACCACGTCCCGCCGACGTCCTTCTGGGGGAGAACGATGCGTACCCGGCTCAACGCGCCACGGGGGGCGGTCCCGCCCGGAGTCCCGCTCAGAGAACGGCTGGCGGCGCTGTCCGCGCCCTGCCCCATGCACCCGTCCGCGCACCGGATCGAGGCGGCGGTCATCGACTGGGCGCGCAGGACCGGCCTGGACGCCGACCCCGCGGAGGAGGTCCACCGGCTGGCCGGGCGGGCGTTCGCCCGGCACGACACCGGCACGGCCACGCTGTTCGCCCGCTGGCTGACCCTGCTGACCCGGCTGCGCCGCCAACCCGCGGCTCTTCCCGGGGTGCTCGCGGTCGCCGGGGGCGGCGAGCCGGGGCACGCTCCGGTCGAACGGGCCTTCGCCGACCTGTGGGGGTCCTGCGCTCCCGGGATGAGCCGGAGGTGGCGCGAGCGGTTCGTCTCGGGGCTCGCCGTACCGGCCGGGGCGGGGTTCGGGCGGCAGCTGCTGGACCTGGCCGAACCGTGTCTCGGGGTCGAGGTGCCCGCCACGCTCCAGGAGAGCCGCCGATGGCGCGCGGCGACCGAGGCGGGCGGTGACGTGGTGACCTGGTGTGACGCCCTGCTGACTGGTCGCCTGCCGGTCGTGGCCGCCCCGTCCTGCCCGCCCGTTCCTCCGGTTCCCGCCGCGCGGGCGGAGGCCTTCCCGCAGGGCGCCCAGGCCCGGGCGGTCGACCGCGTGGTCGAGCGCATGGAGGAGTTGTGGGCCGCCGCCCGCGTCCTGCCCCCGCTCGTCGGACGCCACGGCCTCGGCCTGGACGCCTCCCGTGAGGTGATCCAGGTGGCCTGTGCCTTCTTGACGATTCCAAGGGCTTACCTGGAGGGACTTCTGGAATCCCGTCGCTATCGTCACCTAGAGTAACCGCCTGTGTCCCACAAGTAACGTGGAGGTGTAGGATGAGCACAGAGCTTCTCAAGAGCAGGTTGGATCATGCCTTCGGGCAACTGGACGCCGATGGCAACGGGCGGGTCGAGCGTGACGACCTACTCGGCCTGGGTGCCCTGATCCTGGTCGGTTTCGGCGAGTCGCCGACCTCGGCCGCGGGCAGCAAACTGGTCGACGGGTTCGAGTCGGTCTGGCGAGCCCTCTCCGGTGAGGTCGGCGACGGCGCCATCTCCCCGGAGGAGTTCAGAACCGGCATGTCCTCGGTCCTCTCCGAGGACGCGCGATTCGACGCGGTGCTCCGCCCCGCCGCGGAGGCGGTCGCGGAGATGTGCGACACCGACGGCGACGGTGTCGTCGAGGCAGCCGAGCTCCGGCTTCTGCTGAGCGCGTTCGGCGCCCCGTGCGGTGAGGCGGAAACCGCCTTCGAGCGGCTGGAGCACGAGCGCGGGGTCTCGGTCGGCGAGCTGGTCGAGGCGACCAGGGCCTACTACACGCTCCCCTCCCGGCCCGGCGGTTCGCTGTAGTGTCCGTCATCGACACGGCGACCAGGACCGGTGGACGGGCCTCCTCGGTCGCCGCGGCTCTGCTGCTGCCCCTCGTCGACCGGGTTCCGGTCATGGCCGCCCCGTGCCGCATGCACGCCTCGATCGACCGGATCACGGCCTCACTGGCGGACTGGACCCGCGAGATCGGGCTTGAGACTCCCGTGCTCGCGCGCTTCGACCGGATGGCGGGCCGCGCCTTCGCCGGGTTCGGCACCGAGTCGACACTCCTGTTCGCCAAATGGCTGACCTGGCTGTTCCACTTCGACGACGAGTGGGACGAGAAACCCGCCGGGCGGGCGGCTGGGATCGTGGAGGCCACCTTCTCCCGTCTGGTCCGCCACACCGCGGAGGCCGTTCACGGTGAGACGCAGGCGGCCAGAACGGCCATGACGGCGTCGCTCACCGCCGCACGGCCGAGGCCTTCGGCACCGGTCATGACGCGGATCCCGTCCCCGCTCCCGGTCAGGACGCCGAGGCCCGAGGGGGTCTCCCCGGTCGAGGCGGCCTTCCGCGACCTGTGGGGGGCGACCGCCCCCAGGATGAGCCGCCGCTGGCGGGAACGTTTCGCCCACGGGCTGGCGGCCCAGGGAGTGGCGTGCCGTACCGAGGCGGAGAACCGGTGCGCGGGGCGGGTGCCCTCGATCACGGAGTACCCCGTGCTGCGCAGGGGAACGGTCGGCCCCTACCTGTTCGACCTGGTCGAACCGTGCCTGGGGGTCGAGGTCCCGGCCGAGCTGCGGGAGTGCCGGACCTGGCGGACGCTGGTCGACGCCTGCAACGACGTCACCGCCTGGTGCAACGACGTCGCCTCGCACCACAAGGAGCGGGCCAACGGTGACGTGCACAACTACGTGATGGTCGCCGCGCACGCCTTCGGCCTGTCCGACGCCGAGGCCGTGGCCTGGGTGAACGACCGGATCGCCGAGCGCTCCGAGGACCTGCGGGCCGCCGCGCGCCGGCTGCCCGGACTGTTCGACGAGTTCGGGCTCACACCCGTCGAGGCGAGGAACGCCAGCAAGGTCGCCTGCGCCTTCCTCACCGCGCCCAGGGCCCAGCTCGAATGGCTCCTTGAGTCAGAGAGATACGACGTCACGGCGTGAGGTTCGCGCCGCCCTCGCCCGCGTCCGCACCCGCGTGGCGAAAGGCGGCCTTCCCCTCACCCGGCGCGCCGGGGCGTGAAGGGGAGGTTCTCACGTTGATCATTGGTTGATTCTTTTGTGGTTCGTGCCGGTTAAGGTCCTTTTGAGCACGACATGGAAGGGCCGAGGCGATGCGTGGGCTGAGCCGGGTTTTCCCGACGGTGACGCCCGTCAGGGCGCGGATCTCGGCGGTACTGATCGCCGCCGTCTCCGTGGCCATGGAATGGGGCAACATCTGGGTGACGGCGCAACTGCCGCAGCCCTCCTACACGCCACTGCCGTTCGCGCCCGAGGACGTCACGGGCAGTGCCTTCCCGATCTTCGGGGCGCTGCTGGTGTTCCAGCGGCCCCGGCTGATGATCGGCTGGCTGCTGTGCCTGGGCGGGCTGTGCTCGGCGCTGAACAGCCTGACGACGAACCTCGCGCTGCTGAACGCGGTCGGGCACCTCGGCCTTCCCGAGCAGATCTGGACGGTCGCCGGTGTGAGCGGGAAGCTCACGATCCTGCAGCTGGGCGTGCTGCTGCCGCTGCTGTACCCGGACGGGCGTCTGCCCTCCCGCCGCTGGCGGCCGCTGATCTGGTTCACCGTCGTCGTGCTGACCGTCGACACGCTGCGCGCCGAGTTCCTGATCCCTCAGACACGGGACCGTTCCACCTTCCCCTGGCAGGCCCATCTGCTGATGGAGTACCTCGGCAACGTGGCGATGGTCCTGGCCTTCGTCTCGCTGGCCGTACGGTTCCGGCGGGCGGGGCTGGAGGAGCGCAGGCAGATCCTGTGGCCGCTGCTGGCGATGGCCACCGTGATCATCCCCTGGGTGGTCGGCAACCCCCTGTGGTGGCTGACCTCGTTCACGGTCCTGCTCATCCCCGCCGCGATCACCTTCTCCGTGCTGCGCCACCGGCTCTACGGCATCGACACACTGGTCACCCGGACGCTGGTCGGCGCGGGGCTGGTCGGTGTGATCGGCGGCGTCTACATGGCGGCGGGCGCGGCCTCCAGCCTGTTCCTGTCAGACGTCTACCCGGTCGGCGGGCTGCTCGCCGCGCTCTGCGCCGGGGCGTTCTTCCATCCGCTGCGCCGTCTGCTGCAACGCGGCGCGGACAACCTGCTCTACGGCAGCAGGGGCGACCCGGTGGCGCTGGCCGAGGGGCTACGGCGGCGCCTGCAGCGTGTCGATCCCGCCGGCGGGCTGGTCGCCGCGCTGGAGGTGCTCCGGGAGGGCCTGGCGGTGACCGGGGTCGCGGTGCGCTTCCCGGGCGGCGGGCCCGCGGAGGTGACGGTCGGCGAGCTGCGGGAGGTGGTGCGCGACGTCGAGCTGGTCTGGCACGGCGGGCACGTCGGCGACCTGCTGATCGGACCGCCCGGGGCCAGGCGGCTGCCCGCCGCGCACAACGGACGGGTGATCGCCGCGCTCACGCCGTACGTGGCCGACGCCGCCCACGCGGTCAGGCTGGTCGGCGCGCTGCGGCGCTCCCGCGAGCGGATCGTCGCCACCCGGGAGGAGGAGCGCCGCCGCCTGCGGCGGGACCTGCACGACGGGCTCGGCCAGTCGCTCAGCGGGATGGCCATGTCCATCACCATGGCCAGGCATTCGCTGCGCACCTCCCCCGAGGCCGCCGAACGCGTGCTCAGCGACCTTCGCTCCGGCATGGACGCGGTGACCAGCGACATCAGGCACCTGGTCTACGGCCTGCGCCCGCCCGCCCTGGACGACCTCGGGCTCGCCGGGGCCGTCAGGCAGATGGCGGGCCCCGGGGTCGAGGTGAGCGGGGAACCGGCCGGGCTGCCCGCCGCGGTCGAGGTCGCCGCCTACCGGATCGTCCAGGAGGCGCTCACCAACGTCACCAGGCACGCCGGGGCCCAGGTGGTGCGGGTCGTCCTCGAACGGGTCGCACCGGACCGGGACGGGCAAGAGCACCTGAACGTCAGGGTGAGCGACGACGGCATCGGCCTGCCCGCGAGCAGGCGCTCCGGGGTCGGGCTCTCGTCGATGCGGGAGAGGGCCGCCGAACTCGGCGGCACCTGCGTGATCACCTCACCGCCGGAGGGCGGGACGGTGGTCGAGGCGGTGCTCCCGTTGAACGCGAACGCGGAGACCTGATCTTTGGTGATTTCTCACAGGATGTGAACGATGGTGGGTATTACCGTATGACGTTAGCCCTGCTAGCCCTACGCTTACCCTGCGATGCTGATATTTCGTGCTCTCGGACCGTTCCAGGCTCGCCACGGCGACACGGTGATCGATCTAGGCGGCCAACGCCAGATGGCCGTACTGGCCCGCCTCCTCGTCGCGGGCGGTCGCGCCGTGCCCGTAAGCATGCTCATCGACGAGCTCTGGCCGGGCGAACCCCCCACTCAGGCCCTGTCAACCGTACAGGGATACGTCTCGCGGCTGCGGCGCGCCCTCGAACCGGGCCGCGCCCCCAGGGAGGAGGCGGAGGTGCTGGTCTCGGCGCCGCCGGGGTACGCGCTGCGCGCCGACGCCCAGCAGGTGGACGCCTGGATGTTCGAGGACGCCGTCAAGACCGAGGGCGACCCCGCGACGGTGTGGAAACGGCTGGGAGAGGCCCTGTCGCTGTGGCGGGGACCGGCGCTGGCCGAGTTCTCCGACCTGCCCTGGGCGATGACCGAGGCGGGCCGCCTTGAGGAACTGCGGCTGATCGCGTTCGAACGCCGCGCGGACGCGGGGCTGGCGCTCGGCCGCTCCGGCGCGCTGGTCGCCGACCTGGAGGCGCACGTCTCGGCGCACCCGCTGCGGGAGGAGGCCTGGCGGCTGCTGGCGCTCGCGCTCTACCGGGGCGGCAGGCAGGGCGACGCCCTGGGAGCGCTCCGGCGCGCCAGGACGACGCTCCGCGAGGAGCTCGGCCTCGATCTCGGCGCGACCCTGCAACGGCTCGAATCGGACATGCTCTCGCAGGCCGCCCACCTGGATCCGCACGGGGACGCGCCGTCCGTCAGGGAGACCGTCACCGTACGGCCCGCCGCCCCCGTCCTTCCCGCCGCCCCCACGCTGCGCGTGGTCGTGGCCGACGACCAGGCCCTGGTCCGCACGGGTCTGCGCGTCGTGCTCGACAGCGAGCCCGGTTTCCACCTCGTCGGTGAGGCGGAGAACGGCGAACAGGCCATCACGGTCGTCCGTGAGACCCACCCGGACCTGGTGCTGATGGACATCCAGATGCCCCGTCTCGACGGCCTGACCGCCGCGCGGCGCATCCTGTCCGACGAGGCCCCGCCGAAGGTGATCATGATGACCACGTTCGGCACGGACGACAACCTCTACGCGGCGCTACGGGCCGGGGTGAGCGGGTTCGTGCTCAAGACCTCCGCGCCGGAGCAGCTCATCAGCGCGATGCGTGCCGCGCAGGCCGGTGACGCGCTGATCGACCCCGCCGTCACGACCCGCCTGATCGCGGGCTTCGCCGGGCGGGCCAACCCCTCGGCTCCCCCCGGCCTCGCCGGTCTCGGTGACGCCGACCTCGACCTGATGAAACTGATCGCCAGGGGGCTCACCAACCGGCAGATCGCGGCGACCCTGGCCGTCCAGGAACGGTCGGTCGCCCAGTCGGTGGCCAGGCTCCTCGACCACCTGGGACTGTTCGACCGCGCCCAGCTCGTCGTCGCCGCATACGAGTCGGGCCTGGTCAACCCGGGTGACGTGGGCAGGTGACGATGCCGGTCGAGACACCTCCCGGCCGCCCCCCCGACGTCCCAGGAGCGGCCCCCGCCGTGGACGTGCCCGGACGGGCGGCGCGGGGGCGGCGGGCGATCTCCCGGCCGCGCCTGGTGGTCATCGCGCTCTCGGCCGCCGCGTCCGCACTGACGGTGGCCGCGCTGGTGGTCACCTGGGACCTGCCGTCCGAGTGGGGCGTCGGGCTGCTCGTCTCCCCCGACCTGTCGTGTGCCCTGACCTTCCCGCTGGTCGGCGCCTTCCTGCTGGCCCACCGGTCCCGCCCGCCCGCGGCGTGGCTGATGTGCGTAGGCGGGATCGCCTGCGCCGTCAACGTCCTGGGCACCGCCCTGATGCTGCGCTCGGGGGCCCAGGGCGACCTGATGGCGGCCGGGACATACCGCTACGCCGCCGGGATCGGCTGGGCCGTCGGCGGGCTGACGCTGGCGGTCCTGCTGCCGCTCTACTCCCCCGACGGCAGGCTGCCCTCCCGGCGCTGGCGTCCTGTCGTGGTCCTGACGGGCGTGGTGATGGCCGTCGAGGCGTTCCGCCTGGTCGTACGGCCCACACCGCCCCTGGACGGCTACCCGCTGCCCGCCCGGCTGCCCAACCCGCTGGCGATCGAGGCGCTGAGGCCGTACAACGCGGCGCTGCAGAACGTCATGCTGGGGATGATCATGGGCATGGCGGTGCTGGCGATGCTCTCCCTGGTGCTGCGCCTGCGCCGGGCCGACCCGGTGATGCGCCGCCAGATCGCCTGGCCGCTGGGCGCGTTCGCCGTCTACATCGTCTGCATGCTCGCCGGGAAGGACTGGGTCCTGACGGCCACCGTGTGGACCGGGCTGATCCCGATCGCCATCACCTTCTCCGTGCTGCGCCACCGCCTGTACGGCATCGACACCGTGATCAGCCGTGCCTTCGTGGCCGCCGGGCTGATCGCCGCGGTCAGCGTGGTCTACTTCGGGGCCGGGGCCATCGCCGGGTTCGCCCTGTCCGGCTACGACCGGATCGGCGGCCTGGCCGCCGCCCTGCTCGCCGGGGTGTTCTTCCACCCGCTGCGCGGGATGCTCAGGCGCTGGGCCGACCGTCTCATGTACGGCACGCACGGAGATCCGGCGGCCCTGGCCGCCCGGCTGACCAGGGAGGTCGGCCAGGCCGAGCCCGCCAACGCGCTGGCCGCCGTGGCCGCGGCCGTCAAGGACGGCCTGAGCGTCACCGGTGTGGCGGTCGAGGCGCGGGCCCCGGGAAGCAGGAGGGTCGAGATCGGCCTGCTGGGACCCGCCCCCCGCGTGGTACCGCTGGTCTGGCACGGCGAGCCCGTCGGACGGCTGCTGCTGGGCGCGCCCGGCCCCCGCAGGTTCGCCGCGGCCCACAACGACCGGCTGATCGCCGTGGTCACGCCGTACGTGGCGGACGTGGTGCACGCCGTGACGATGACCGCCGACCTGCGGCGCTCCCGCGAGCGCATCCTCACCGCCCGTGAGGAGGAGCGCAGGCGCCTGCGGCGGGACCTGCACGACGGGCTCGGCCACGCGCTGACCGACATGGCGATGTCGATCAACATGGCCAGGATCAGCCTGCGCTCCGCCCCGGCCTCGGCCGACCGGCTCCTGGCCGAGTTGCGCGAGGGCATGGACACGGTCGGTCAGGAGATCAGGGAGCTGGTCTACGGCCTGCGCCCGCCGACCCTCGACGAGCTCGGCCTGGCCGGGGCCGTACGGGCGCTGGCCGCCGACGGCGGGCCCGAGGTGGCCGTGGAGACCGAGGGCGACCTGTCCGACCTGCCCGCGGCCACCGAGGTCGCCGCCTACCGGATCGCGCAGGAGGGGCTCACCAACGTCCGCAAGCACGCGGGCGCCAGCTCCGCCGTGGTCTCGCTGCGCCGGGGCGAGTCGCTGGTCGTCCGCGTCCAGGACGACGGAGGCGGGCTGCCCGAGGGGCGCCGTGCGGGCGTCGGCCTGCTGTCGATGCGTGAGCGCGCCGCGGAGCTGGGCGGGACGTGCGTGATCGGCGCCGCGCCGGGAGGCGGTACGGTCGTCGAGGCCGTGCTGCCGATCTCCGCCGCCTGAGTGTGAACTTTCCGGTGCTCCCGCGTGTCTGACATGGCGTTGCTGAAATTATCCGAGGAGTTTCGCGTGAAGCACCTGGCCCTGGCCGTCGGCGCCGTACTCGCCGCGTCCACCGTCGTGTCCGTCGCCGCCGTCCCCGCCCCCGCCCGGGCCGCCACCACTCCGGGGGCCGTCTTCTTCGGCTACAAGGGCGCGGGGGTCGAGGTGGTCACCCAGCAGGGGGGCCTGAGCAAGCTGGCCGTCGGCGGCTCCTCCTTCGCCGGGCAGTTCGCCGCGGCGCCCGGCGGCGGGAAGGTCGCCTGGATCGACGGCAAGGGGCGCCTGCACGTCAAGAGCGCGGCCGGCGACAAGGTGGTCGCCACGAACGCCGCCTACGTGGGGCCGTGCCTGACCCCCGCCTGGAGCGCGGACGGCAAGCGGATCGCCTACGTGACCAAGGGCGGTTCGGACAAGGCGACCGTCGCGCTGGTCGGCGCCGGCGGCGGCAGGCCGGTGATCGCGGGCAAGACCGCGGGCGTGTGCCACCTGGCCTGGTCGGCCGACGGCAGGACGCTCGCCGGATACGCCGGGAACACCGACGGCGTCTACCTGCTGAACACCGTCTCGCACGTCTCGACCAGGGTCCCCGGGATCCGGCTCGCCAACCACGTCGACGGTCTGTCCCCCAACGGCGACCGGGTCGTGGTGAACACGATCGGCAAGAACGCCCCCGGCGGGGACGGCTCCTGGCCGCTGTCCTACACCCCGTCGCTCTACGACACCAGGACCGGCAGGAAGATCCCCATCCCGGTGCGGGGCACGCTGATCGGCGCCAGGTTCCTGACCGACGGCACCCTCGTGGTCCGGGTCAAGGGCAAGGGCGCCAACACCTGGGTCGTGCTCGACCCCGACACCTACAAGGTGAGCCAGCGCGTGGGAGAGATCCCGCAGGCCAAGAACCTCGGCCTGCTCAGCGTCATCGGCTGACCCACCCGTACGGCCCCCGCCGCGCCGGAGGGCGGGGCCCCAATAGGGTGGGACACGTGGCTCAACTGCGCATCGCCCTTGCCCAGACCAACCCCGAGGTCGGCGACCTGGCGGCCAACGCCGACAGGATCGTCGAGTGGACCAGGCGCGCCACCGAGCGTGGCGCGCATCTGACGGTCTTCACCGAGATGTCCCTGGTCGGATACCCGGTCGAGGACCTGGTGCTGCGGGCGTCCTTCGTCGACGCCTCGCTCGCCGCCGTCGAGGCCCTCGCGACGCGGCTGGCCGAGGAGGGGCTCGGCGAGATGCCGGTCGTGGTCGGCTACGTGGACCGGGCGAACCTCTCCCCGAGGCTCGGCCTGCCGAAGGGGGCCCCGCTGGACGCCGCGGCCCTCATCCACCGGGGCCGGGTCGTGGTCAGGACCGCCAAGCACCACCTGCCCAACTACGGGGTCTTCGACGAGTACCGCTACTTCGTGCGCGGTGACCGGCTGCCGATCTTCCGGCTGCACGGGGTGGACGTGGCCATCGCCGTCTGTGAGGACCTGTGGCAGGAGGGCGGGCCGGTCGCCGTGGTCGCCGAGGCGGGCGCCGGGCTGCTGATCACGCCGAACGCCTCGCCGTACGAGCGGGAGAAGGACGACGTGCGGCTTGAGCTCGTCGCGCGGCGGGCCAGGGAGGCGGGCTGCGCCCTCCTCTACGTCAACCAGGTCGGCGGCCAGGACGAGCTGGTCTTCGACGGTGACTCGCTGGTCGTCTCGGCCTCGGGTGAGCTGGTCGCGCGGGGCGCGAAGTTCGCCGAGGAGCTGCTGGTCGTCGATCTCGACCTGCCCGAGGCGCGGTTCGGCGGCCTGGGGACCTTCGAGACCGAGGCGGGCGACGGGACGGTCATCACGGTCGAGCGGATCGAGCTGTCCGCCCGCTCGCTCGAACCGTACGAGCCGCTGGCGCCCTCGGTCGCCGAGCCCATGGAGGACACCGCGGAGGTCTACTCGGCACTGGTTCTCGCGGTGCGCGACTACGTGCGCAAGAACGGCTTCCAGTCGGTCATCCTCGGCCTGTCCGGGGGGATCGACTCGGCGCTGACCGCGACGATCGCCTCGGACGCGATCGGCCCCGAGCGGGTGCACGCGGTGCTGATGCCCTCCCGCTACTCCTCGGACCACTCCCTGAGCGACGCCAGGGAGCTGGTCGAACGGCAGGGCATCAACTCCAGGGTCGTCCCGATCTCCGGTGTGGTCGACGCCTTCGAGAAGGAGATCGAGCTGTCCGGGCTGGCCGCGGAAAACCTCCAGGCCAGGGTGCGCGGCATGATCCTGATGGGCCTGTCCAACCAGCACGGTCACCTGGTGCTGACGACCGGCAACAAGAGCGAGCTCGCGGTCGGATACTCCACCCTCTACGGCGACTCCGCCGGTGGCTTCGCGCCCATCAAGGACGTGCTCAAGACCCTGGTCTGGGAGCTGTCGCGCTGGCGGAACGCCCAGGCGGGCAGGTCGGGCGAGTTCCTGTACGGCTTCGCGCGCCCGCCCATCCCGGAGAACTCCATCGAGAAGGAGCCGAGCGCGGAGCTGCGCCCCGGCCAGCGTGACACCGACTCCCTGCCCGAGTACGACGTGCTCGACCCCCTCCTGCACGACTACGTCGAGGAGGACATGGGATCGGCCGAGCTGGTCGCCGCCGGTCACGACCCCGCTCTGGTCGCCAGGATCATCCGCCTGGTCGACCTGGCCGAGTACAAGCGCCGCCAGTATCCCCCGGGCCCCAAGATCACGGCCAAGAACTTCGGCCGCGACCGTCGTCTGCCGATCACCAACCGCTGGCGCGAGACTCCCCTCTGACCTGCCTGAACGACTCCGGTGGGCCGTGCATGAGCTTTGCGGGGTGGGTATCACCGCAGGGAGGGTCACCGGCGGCCGGGGAGGGGGCTGAGATCGGCCGCGGTGGTCCGGCGGGCGGCGAGCGGGCGCCGTCGACTCCCCTCCACCCGTCCGCCCGCGCTCGGCGGCCCGCCGGAATCCAGGAGACAGGGGGAGATCAGATGAAGGCAAAGGTAGGTGACAGGCTCGTCGTCGAGGGCACCCGGCACGGGGAGACCCGGCGGATCGGTGTGGTCGTGGGGCTTGTCCACGAGGACGGCTCCCCGCCCTACATGGTGCACTGGGAGCACGACGAGCACGAGACCATGGTGTTCCCCGGCCCGGACGCCCACGTGGTCTCCGAGGACCGGAAGGAGACCCCGCTGACCACCTCGTGACGTGAGGCGGGTCGTTCGCCGTCGTCCCGGCCCGGGGCGGCGGCGAACTCGTTTCCGCATCCCGGGCAGCAACTCTTTACGGCATAAGCTATTCTTGCGCCCATCAACTCCTTACGGCGTACGGAATTCCCGCCGCCGCTGCAAGAACCGGAGAGACGCCCATGCCCACGGTGACCCTGCACGACGCGAGTCCCATCGAGGTGGAGGTCCACGGCGAGGGACCCGTCCTGCTGCTGCCCGTCAACCCCCTCCCCGCCGAGGGGCCCCAGGCCGAGGCGATGCGCGCCTGGGGCACGGACCCCGCACTCGGCCGCTCCCTCATCGAGGGCCTGCGCGACGCCTTCACGGTGGTCGCCTTCGACTACGAGAACCATGTCCTGGCCAACCCCAAGCCCGGCACCCTGACCCCCGCCAACATCGCCCGCGACCTGCTCGCCGTCGCCGACGCCGCGGGGGCCGACCGCTTCGCCTACTACGGCTACTCCTGGCTCGCGTTGAGCGGACTCCAGCTCGCGCTCAGGACCGACCGGCTGTCCGCCCTGGTCATGGGTGGTTTCCCGCCACTCGGCGGGCCGTACGCGGAGATGCTGCGGGTGACCACGGCGACCCACGAGATGGCGCTCGCCGGAGCCTCGAAAAAAGCCGTGGAAAAAGCCACCGGAGAGGCCGCCGAGAAGCCCTCCGGGCCGCCGGAGAAGGACGACTGGTCGTCGGTCGAGGTGACGTTGTCGCCGGACCAGACCAGGCAGTTCGTCACGCTGTACGAGGAACTGCGGGGGTTCGACGACCTGGCCGCCCAGCCCCGGATCACCTGCCCCAGGCTCTGTTTCGTCGGATCGGCCGACGACATCGAGTACGGCGAGCGCTGGGGCGGGGTGCGTGTGGGCATCGCGAGCGCGGTCGCCGGGCGGCGGGCCGAGATCGAGGCCCTCGGCTGGGATGTGACGGTCCTGGACGGGCTCGACCACATGGGGGCCATGCAGCCTTCCACGGTCCTGCCCCTGGTGCGCCCGTGGCTGCGGGCACGGATCGGCGCCCTGCCCGCCGGGTGAGGCCTGGGGGTGAGGCGGGGATCAGCGAGGGGACATGCCGACGAGCAGATGGTCGATGACCCGCTCGGCGGTCCCCTCGGGAAGATCCTCCTGATCGGGGCCGAAGCCCCTGACGTACCAGACCACGGTCCCGATCAGCGAGGCGATGGAGACCGGCACGTCGAGGTCGGCCCTCAGCTCGCCGGTCGCGATGCCACGCTGCAGCAGCGCGGTCAGCACGGCCCTGCGCGGCGCGATGGTCGCCTGGTGGATGCGCTGCACGAGGCGGGGATGCCGTTCGGTCTCGTTCATCGCGATGTTCATCACGCACCGCGACCGCGCGTTGCGCGCCTCCTGCAGGAAGACCTCGGCGCAGGCGACCAGGTCCTCGCGCAGCGACCTGCCCGCCAGCGCGGGCAGTGGCGCCTTGAGGGCGGCGAGGGCGTCGACGAGCAGATCTTCCTTGTTGGACCATCGGCGGTAGATCGTCGTCTTGCCGACGCCCGCGCGGGCGGCGATCGCCTCGATCGACAGCTCACCGAGGCCGCTGCTCTCGCTGATCAGATCGAGGGTCGCCTCAATGATCGCCTTCTCTGCCCTGGCGCTGCGGGGGCGGCCCGCGGGACGGGCCGCCTGAGTCTCATCCGTCGTGGTCATCGTATGTCCACATTACCTACACGCCGGCCGGTTCCTTATCGAGATCGTGCTGTTCCGCGACCGTCACCGGGGCGTTCTTTCCCGGCAGCCACCTGAGCACCACCAGAGCGCCGAGGAGCGCGATGGCGGCGGAGACCAGCGAGGTGACGTGCATGCCGTCGAGGAAGGCGTGCTTGGCGGGCTCTATCAGCGCGGCACCGCGCTCACCGAGGGCCTTGGCCGCGCCGATCGTGGCCGTCAGGGACTCACCCGCCACGTGCTGGAGCTCGGCGGGCAGACCGGTCAGGCTGGGGGCGATCTCGTCGCGGTAGGTCGCCGAGAGCAGCGAGCCGAGCAGGGCGACGCCGAGCGCGCCCGCGACCTGGCGGATGGTGTTGCTCATGGCCGAGCCGACGCCCGCCTTCTCCCTGGGCAGCGCCTCCATGATCGTGGTGGTCGCGGGCGGCATGATGTTGGCCATCGCCGCGCCCTGGACGAAGAAGACGATCTCGATCAGCAGGACGGGGGTGTTCTGGTCCATCAGCGCGTACGAACCGAGGGCCGCGGCCACCACGACCATGCTCACGGTCGCGCTCACCTTGCTGCCGAAGCGCCTGACCATCTGCTGGCTGAGCGGGGCGAAGATGATCTGCGCCGCGGCGAACGGGATCATCAGCGCGCCCGACTCCATCGGGGTGAAGCCGAGGACGATCTGCAGGTAGAAGATCAGGAAGAACATCGCGCCCATCATCGCGAAGAACACGATGCCGATCATGCCGACCGCGGTGGAGAAACGGACGTTGGAGAAATAGCGGACGTCGAAGGCCGGGTGGTCGATGCGGCGCTCGTACCAGACGAAGGCCGCGAGCACGGCCACACCGAGGATCGTCGGGACCAGCACCTCGGCGCTGGCGACCGTGGCCAGCTCACCACCCCTGATGATGCCGTAGGTGATCGCCACGAGGCCGATGATGGACAGCAGCACGCCGACCGGGTCGAGCCTGGAGGGCTTGGGGTCACGCGACTCGGGCACGACGAGGGCGATGAGCACCATGCTGACCAGCACGATCGGCAGGTTGACCAGGAAGACCGAACCCCACCAGAAGTGCTCGATGAGCAGACCGCCGGTGATCGGGCCGATCGCCACGGCGATGCCGACGCCTCCCGCCCAGACGCCGATCGCCTTGCCGCGTTCCTGCGGGGGGAAGACGTTGGAGATGATCGCGAGAGTGGCCGGCATGATCGCGGCGCCCCCGACGCCCATGAAGGCGCGCGCGACGATCAGCTGGGTCGGGTCCTGGGCGTAGGCGCTGGCCAGCGACGCCAGGCCGAAGAGCACCATGCCGATGAACAGCATGCGCTTACGGCCGGTACGGTCGCCGATCACACCGAAGGTGAACAGCAGACCGGCGAAGACGAGCGTGTAGGAGTTGATCGCCCACTCAAGCTGGCTCTGCGTGGCCCCCAGACCCTCCTGAGGGTCGGCGATCGTCTTCAGCGCGACGTTGAGGATCGTGTTGTCCAGCACGACCGCCAGGAGGCTGAAGACCAGCACCCCCAGGATCTGCCACCGTCTCGGGTGGCCGGTTTGGTGTTCCATGGATGCCCCGTTTCGATACACAAAAGTTTCGAAACAGTACCGTATCGGTAGATCATACGATACGCAACCGTTGCGTTTCGTATTTGCCGGATATTTCCGGCAGATTCACGCGGAAACCGGCACAGATTCCTCAACCTGGACACCGGTTCGTCGCCAGAACGGCAGGGCGAGCAGCACCATCGCCACCCCCACGAGGCCTGCCACGGCGAAGGCCCAGCCCGGCCCCCAGGAGTCGATGAGCGCCCCGCCCATCGGCGCCGACACGGCGCCGCCGATCAGCAGTGCCGTACCGTGCAGGCCCATCGCCTCACCGCGCGCCCCCGCGGGAACCCAGCGGCTCAAGGTATCGACCGTGGCCGACAATCCCGGCGCGCACAGCACCCCGGCCGGGACGAGCGCCACCATCAGCCAGCGCCAGTCGTCGCCGACCAGCCCGACGGGGATGGTGAGCGCGCCCATGGCGCCGATCAGCAGCAGCGGGGAGAAACCCCGCGGCAGGCCACCGTACACGAAGCCACCGAGCAACGAGTAAGCGCACCAGACACCGATCGCCAGGCCCGCCCAGGCGATGTCGCCCGACCGTTCCATGACCGCGACCAGCGAGAGCTCGGTCGTGGTGAGCACGAAGGTCGCGGCGCACACGGTGCCGAGCAGGCCCATGAAGGCCGGGGTCAGCCAGACGCGCTTGGACACCCGCTCCCCGGTCTTCGCGATCTCCCGCGCCTCCTCCGCCGAGCGGACGGGCGGGTTCAGCACGAACAGCGTCGCGCCTGCCCCGACAAGGCCGACCCCGACCACGCACATCGTCCACGTGCCGCCGACCAGAGTGACGCCGAGGACGCCGAGCGCGGGGCCCGTCATGTAGGAAACCTCGATGATCATCGAGTCGAGGGAGAAGCCGAGCCTGCGCTGCTCAAGCGGGACCATCGCCGCGATGCACTGCCTGATCACGCTGAACAGCGGCAGGCTGAGCAGCCCGGCCAGCGCCGTCGCGGCCAGCAGCGCGGGGAACGGCAGCGCCCAGGCCGTCGCCCAGAACGCCAGCTGCGCCAGCGAGGTCACCAGGACCACGGGCCGCAGCCCCCTGCGGTCGACGAACCGCCCCGCGAGCGGCGAGCCGACGGCCGTGCCGATCGCACTCGCCGTCGCGGTCAGCCCCGCCTGGATGAAATCGAGGCCGAGTTCGTTGAGCACGTGCAGGGTCAGGGTGATCCCGGTCGCGGTCGCCGGAATCCGGGCGACCATCCCCACCAGCAACAACGACCGCACACCGGGAACGGACAGCAGACGACGGTAAGGCTCCAATGCCATTTGATTGCTTACCTCCCCACGTATTGTGTCGTATGGCACTGACACGCTCCGCACCGGATTACGGTCGGGGCCGGGGGTGTTTATCAAGACGTCCGCGTGCAATCATCGGAAGCAGTCCGGGGACGTCACAGGGACGCCTCGAGACTTCACTGGAGGCTTTCCATGCCCTCTTCTGTGTCTTCGTCCATGCCCTCCTCCGCGCCCTCCACGGCCGGCCAGCCGACCGCCCTCTACGGCGGCAAGGCCGGGCGAAGGGTCACCGTCCGCGACATCGCCGCGGCCAAGGAACGGGGCGAGAGGTGGCCGATGGTCACCGCCTACGACGCCATGACGGCGAGGGTCTTCGACGAGGCAGGCATCCCGGTGCTGCTCGTCGGCGACTCGGCCGCCATGGTCGTCTACGGCCACGACTCCACGTTGCCGGTCTCGGTCGACGAGCTCCTCCCGCTCACCTCGGCCGTGGTGCGCGGCTCCTCCCGCGCGATGGTGGTCGCCGACCTGCCGTTCGGCTCCTACCAGGCCTCTCCCCAGCAGGCGCTGGAGACGGCCGCCCGCTTCATGAAGGAGGCCGGCGCCCACGCGATCAAGCTCGAAGGCGGGCGCCGGGTCCTCCCCCAGGTCGAGACCCTGGTCTCGGCGGGCATCCCGGTGATGGCCCACCTGGGCCTGACCCCGCAGTCGGTCAACGCCTTCGGCGGCTACCGGGTGCAGGGGCGCGGCCAGTCGGGTGACGAGCTGATGGCCGACGCCAAGGACCTGGAGTACGCCGGGGCCTTCGCCGTGGTCCTGGAGTGCGTCCCCGGCGACCTCGCCGAGCGGGTCACCGCCTCCCTGTCGATCCCGACGGTCGGCATCGGCGCCGGTCCCGCGACCGACGCCCAGGTCCTCGTCTGGCAGGACCTGATGGGGCTGACCCCCAACCCGCCGAAGTTCGTCAAGCGGTACGCCGACCTCGCGGGCGAGATGGACCGGGCGGTACGCGCCTTCGCCGACGAGGTGACCGGCGGCGCCTTCCCCACCGTCGAGCACAGCTACCGCTGACCCACCGCTGAACCACTGTGTACGGCCCGGTGTTCGCCGGGCCGTACACCCCTCAGCGGATTGTCATGAGAGCGCCTGGGAGAAGTCGTCCCACAGGTCTTCGATGTGCTCGATGCCGACCGCGACCCGGACCGTGCCCTCGCCGATCCCGTGCCGGGCCAGTTCCTCCGGCGTCAGCGACCGGTGCGAGGTGGTCGCCGGGTGCAGGACGAGAGTCTCGACGCCGCCGAGTGACGGGGCCAGCAGCGCCAGCCGTACCGAGCTCATGAACTTCTCACCCGCCGCCCGCCCGCCGACGAGGTCGAAGGAGAAGACCCCGCCGAAGTCGGGCAGCAGCTTCCTGGCCAGGGCGTGCGAGGGGTGGGAGGGCAGGCCGGGCCAGTGCACCGCGACGACCGCGGGGTGGTTGTCCAGGCGCAGGGCCAGCTCCCGGGTGTTGGCGCAGTGGCGTTCCATGCGCAGCGGCAGCGTCTGCATGCCGCGCAGGGTGAGCCAGGCGGCGAACGGGTCGGCGGTTGCGCCCAGTTCGACCGCGAAGTGCCACACCCTGCGGTACAGCTCCTCCGAGGCGAAGACCGCGACGCCGCCGAGCACGTCGGTGTGCCCGCTCAGGTACTTGGTCGTCGAGTGGACCACGATGTCGGCCCCGTGCTCGATCGGACGGCACAGCACCGGTGAGGCGAAGGTGTTGTCCACCACGGAGACCAGCCCCGCCTCACGGGCGGCGGCGCACATCCCCGGCAGGTCGGCCACCTGGGTCACCGGGTTGGCGATGGTCTCCAGATAGACCAGCCTGCTCTCCGGCCGTACGGCGGCGCGCAACGCCTGTGGGTCGTCCTCCGAGACGTAGGAGACCTCGATGCCGAAGCGCGAGGCCAGGTCGTTGAGCATCGCCGCGGTGCCGCCGTACAGGGGCTTCTGCGCGATCAGGTGGTCGCCGGGCTTGAGCAGCCCGAGCAGCACCGAGTTGATCGCCCCCATGCCCGAGGCGGTCGCGACCGCCCCGACGCCGCCTTCCAGCCCGGCGACGGCCTCCTCAAGGGAGCGGACGGTCGGGTTGGACAGCCTGCCGTACACGAAGGCCCCGTCGGGACGGTTCATCCCGTCGGAGAACACGGCCGGGTCCTCGAAGGAGAAGCCCGAGGTCTGGTAGATCGGCACGGCGATGGGGCGGCTGCCGTTCAGCGACGGCCTGGGCAGGTGGACGGTGCGCGTCTCCGGGCGAAGTTCAGTCATGTGTCAAGGATGTCCACCACGCCGTGGACCTAGTCGAGGAGGGTCCGAGGACTTTGCCCTGATGCGCCAGACATGTGAATTCCTCACTGCCGCGGCGGCAGCCGGAACCGCATGCTTTGAGCTGTGACAGCGATTCAGGTGGACGGGCTCAGGAAGAGCTACGGGGACTTCACGGCCGTCAGGGACGTCTCGTTCGAGGTGGCGCAGGGAGAGATCTTCGCCCTGCTCGGGCGCAACGGCGCCGGGAAGACCACCACGGTCGAGGTGCTGGCCGGGTTCCAGGAGGCCGACGAGGGCACGGTCCGGGTGCTCGGCCTCGACCCGGTCAAGGACCGGGTCAAGATGCGCCGCAGCAGCGGCATCATGCTCCAGGAGGCGGGGTTCTTCCCCGACCTGACCGTGGCGCAGACGGTGGACGCCTGGCGGGACTTCGTGGCCGCCCCGAGGCCCAGGGACGAGGCGCTCGGGCTGGCGGGGCTCGACGCGAAGGCGGGCACCAGGGTGCGCCAGCTCTCCGGCGGGGAGAAGCGCCGTCTCGACCTCGCTCTGGCCATTCTGAGCAGGCCGGACGTGCTCTTCCTCGACGAGCCGACCACCGGGATGGACCCGAGGGCCCGCCGCGACACCTGGGAGATCATCCTGGAGCTGGCCGGGCAGGGCACGACCATCCTGCTCACCACGCACTACCTGGAGGAGGCGCAGCGCCTGGCCTCCAGCATGGTGATCATGGACCGTGGGACGGTCGTCGCGGGCGGCGGGATGGCCGAGACCCTGGCCGCCCAGACGGGCCGGGTCGCCTTCGAGCTGCCCCCCTCGACCCGCCTGGAGGACCTGCCCGTCCCCGGCGCGACGGCGGAGGGCGACCTCGCCGTCTACCGCGTCCCCGACCCCGACCTCACCGCCCACACCCTGCTGAACTGGGCGGCCGGTCACGGCCTGCGCCTGCGCGGCTTTGAGGTCCGTACGGCGACGCTCGAAGACCTGTTCCTCGACCTCGCGACCGGCGAGAAGACCGACGAGACGAAGAAGAAGGAGGTGGTGTGACCGTGTCCGCACGCGACCTGGCGGTCGTCACCCGCTTCAACGGCCGCCTGTTCTGGCGGGACCGTACGGCGCTGAGCACGTCCGTGGCGTTGTTCCTCCTGCTCGGCACCGGGATGCCGCTGCTGATGGACCGGCTGGGGGCCGGCAGCCAGGAGCTCCTGGTCAACATGCACCTGGGGATGCTGACCACGGTCCTCGTCATCTCGACGTTCCAGCAGACCACGGTCACCCTGTGCGTCCGGCGCGACCAGCTCCTGCTCAAGCGCCTGCGGGCCACCGGCCTCAGCGACCGGGACATCCTCGGCGGGGAGATCGCCAACCTCGTCCTGCAGAGCACGGCGCTGACCGTGCTGGTCTCGGTCGCGCTGTACGGGCTGACGAGCCTGCCGGTGCCGCGTGATCCGCTGCTGTACCTGTTCGCCGTGGTCGCGGGCGCCCTCGTGCTGTGCCTGCTGGGCGCGGCCTTCACCGTGGCCGTGCCGCGCAGCGAGCTGGCCGCCCCGATGGCGATGCCGTTCTTCCTGCTGGCGGGACTCGGCGCGGGCGGCTTCGGCCCCATCATGCAGGTGCTGCCCGGCTGGGTGGGCACGGTCCTCGGCCTGTTGCCGACCGACGCCATCGTGGACATGGCCCGCACCGCCTACGCGGCGCACGGCAGCCTGGGCGGCGACCTGCGGGCGGCCGCCGTACCGACGCTGAAGCTGGCGGTCTGGGCGGCGATCGGGGCGCTCGTCATCGTCCGCAGGTTCCGCTGGGAGAGCAGGAAATCGTAGGTTGGTAGGTTCCTGACATGCGGATCACCCCTCAGCACGTGGCCGTGGGCACCGTCTACGTCATCGCCGTCGGCTTCACCCTGGTCATCTTCTCTCTGGTCACGACCCCCCTGGAGGCCGTGATCCTGACGGTGGCCGCCCTCGCCTTCCTGGTTCCGCATCACCTGGTGGTACGGCGGGCACTGCGGGGGCGGGAGCCGCGCGGCGTGCCGGTCGCCCTGATCGTCGAGATCGCCGTCACCTACGGGACGATCCCGGTGCTGTTCTCGCTCTCGCCCTTCCTCGGCTACAACTGGGCGTCGAGCATGCAGACGATCCTGGCCTCCGCGGTGCTCCTCAGACTGCGGCTCGGAGCGGCGATCCCCGTGATGGCCGTGATCGGGGTGATCGACCTGGGGATGGGGTTCGTCGTCTCCGGCGGCAGCGTGCCGCTCGCCCTGTACAACCTGGTCACCGTCGTCGTGACGAGCGGGGTGACCTACGGGGCGGTGCGGCTGGCCGTCGTCAGCGAGCAGCTCGCCAAGGCCAGGACGGAGCTGGCCGAGGCCGCGGTGCTGCGGGAACGGCTGCGGATCTCCCGTGACCTGCACGACGGCCTGGGCAGCAGCCTGACCGCCATCGCCCTCAAGGGCGACCTCGCCCACCGGCTCGTGGACGCCGACCCCGGGGCGGCCAAGACGGAGCTGGCCGAGCTGGCGGCCGTGGCCAGGGACGCCGCGCAGGAGGTGCGGCAGGTGGCCAGGGGATACCGGGAGATGTCACTGGCGCAGGAGGTCCACCGGGCGGTCGCGCTGCTTGAGGCCTCCGGCGTGAGCTGCCGGACCGACCTGGCCGAACTGGCGGTCCCCCGCCCGGTGGACGAGGCCCTCGCCTGGGCCGTGCGCGAGGGGGTCACCAACGTCGTACGGCACAGCCAGGCCACGACCTGCTCGATCAGCACCTCGGCGGACGAGGGCGCGGTGCGCCTTGAACTGGTCAACGACCGCGCCCGCAGAGGGGCCGGGCGCGGCAACGGGCTGACCGGCCTGCGGGAGCGGGCGGAGGGACTCGGCGGCTCGGTCAGCGCAGGCCGGACCGAGGGCGGCGGGTTCCGGCTCGCGATGGAGGTGCCCGCGTGATCAGGGTGCTGCTGGCCGAGGACATGCACATGATCAGGGCGGCGCTGGTCGCGCTGCTGCGGCTCGAACCGGACATCGAGGTGGTCGCCGAGGTCACCGGGGGCGACGAGATCATGCCCGCCGCGCTGCGGACCCGTCCTGACGTCGCGGTGCTGGACATCGAGCTTCCCGTCGTCGACGGCATCACCGCCTCCGTCGAGTTGCGGGAACGGCTGCCCGGCTGCCGGGTGCTCGTGCTCACCGCGATGGGTCAGCCGGGGCAGGTGCGCAGGGCGCTGGCCGAGGGCATCGAGGCGTTCCTGGTCAAGGACGCCCCCGGCGACCGGCTGGCGGACGCGATCCGCCGGACCGCCCAGGGCCTGCGGGTACTCGACCCCGAACTGGTCGCCACCGCCCTCGCCTACGGCGCCAGCCCGCTGACCCCGCGGGAGACGACCGTGCTGAGGGAGGCCGCGCTCGGCGCCCCCGCCGAGGAGATCGCCGCGAGGCTGCACCTGTCGGCGGGGACGGTCCGCAACTATCTGACCGGGGCGATCGCCAAGACCGGCGCCAGGAACAAGGTCGAGGCCATCAGGATCGCCCAGGACGTCGGCTGGATCTGAAGCCTGTTCGTGTGGATCTCCGCGGTCGCCCGGGGGCGCCCCGCGCGACAGGACCCGGCCGGTGACGAGACTCAGACGTCGGTGACGCGCAACCCGGCGTGGGCCTTGTAGCGGCGGTTGATCGAGATGAGGTTGGCGGTCAGCGCCTCGATCTGGTGCGCGTTGCGCAGGCGGCCGCCGTACACGCCGCGCACACCGTTGATCCGGGAGGCCAACGCCTGCACGGTGTCGGTCGCCTCGCGGTCGTCACCCAGGACGAGCACGTCCAGGTCGATCTCCTCGACCTCCGGGTCGAGCAGCAGGACGGCGGAGACGTGGTGGAAGGCGGCGACGACCCGGCTGTCGGGGAGCACGGCGGCGGCCTGCTGGGCGGCGCTGCCCTCCTCCACGGGCAGCGCGTAGGCCCCCTGCTTGTCGAAGCCGAGCGGGTTGACGCAGTCGACGACGATCTTCCCCGCCAGCTCGGCGCGCAGGGACTCAAGGGTGGAACGGTGGCCGTCCCAGGGGATGGCCACGATCACCACGTCGGCCTGGGCCGCCACGGTCGCGTTGTCCGCGCCGCTCACCTGGCCGCCGAGACCCGCCGCGGCCTCCTGGGCGCGGTCGGCGCTGCGCGAGCCGATCAGCACCGGATTGCCCGCCAGGGCGAACCGCCTGGCCAGTCCCTTGCCCTGGTCACCGGTGCCGCCAAGGATTCCGATGGAGATGCCGCTCACGTCTGGAAGATCGGTGCTCACTGGTCGCTCCCCGCTCACTGTCTGCCCTCACGGCAGCCCTGCCCGGCGTTGTCTGTCCAGATCATGCCAGGGTCGTGTTCCTCGGGCCGTACCGGGGCGACGGGGGGCACCATGGAGGGATGGACTCTCGGTCAGCGGAAATCCTACGTGAGATCCTTTCCTCCTCCGGCTGGGTCGAGCGCACCCGCGAGTTCGGTCTCACGCTGCGCGCGACGCGCTCACCCGGCGGACTGCTGGTCGTCGGCACGCCCGGCGAGGAGCCCTGGCACCTGGCCGCGCACCTGGGTGACGAGGCCAGGCTCGCCGGGCTTCCCCAGCTCGCTCCGACCCTGGTGCGCTGGGCCCCCGCCCCCGACGCCCCCGAGCACCTGCGTGTGGGGCTCGACCGGATCGAGCGGGCGAGGCGGGGCGAGACGCTGTTCGTCGTGGCCGAGGAGCGGGCCCCGGTGCCCCTGCTCGAACGGGTCAGCGACGCCCGGCGTGTCGGGGCGACCGTCCTGGCGCTCGACGGCGGCGACCCCGAGCTTGAGGGCCTCGCCCACGACGCGCTGGCCGTCACCGAGCGGGCACCGCTCTCCTTCGACGGCGCCCAGCACCTCATCAGCCTCGCCGCGGGTGAGACCGGGAGACGGCCCGGCCTGCGCGACAGGCTGGCCAGGTTGCTCGAACGGGTCAGCGGCCCCCGGGTCCCCTCCTACTGACCGCCTCTGCCTGTCCACCGTCCGTGCCCCAGGTGAAGCGCCGTCGTCGCGGCGTCCCGTAGCGCTTGCCGACCCGGGCGCCGAGAGCCTGCGCCGCCTCCCTGAGCGCGGCGATGACCACCGCCTGCACCGGTCCCGGCTCTCCCGAGCGGGCGCGGCTGATCCGGGTCACGACGCTGAGACTGCGGGCTCCCACGTTGGAGATGCCGGTCACCACGACCTCCCCCGCGGGGACCTCCAGCAGGGCCAGCGAGGGGACGATCGCCACCCCGTGCCCCGCCGCGACCATGGAGAGGGTGGGCGGGAACTCCTCGATGACGTGTGCCCTGCGCGGGGTGAACCCGTGCAGGGCCGCCAGCCGTTCGAGCGCCTGCCCGCAGGCCTGGTCGGCCGGTCCGGCGATCCACGGCATCCCGCCCAGGTCCGTGACGGCACGGGGGATCTCCGCCCAGCCGGGAGGCGCCACGATGCGGTACTCGTCCACGTAGAGCGGGTGCGAGACGAGCGCGGAGTGCGTGGGGACGGGCTCGTCGGCGTCCTGCTCGGTGATGGCCAGGTCGATCCCGCCGAGCCTGAGCTCCCGCAGGGCGGGCGCGCCGTACAGCTCGTGGACGCGGGGGGCGACCTGGGGGTGGCGCTCGGCGAGGGTGACCAGGGCGGGCAGCACCAGGTGCCGGATGACCGTGGGGAAGGCGGCGATCGAGACGGGACCGGCCAGCAGTTCGGTGAAGCGGGTCAGCTCCCGCCTGGCCTCGCTGAGCTCCTCCTCGATCCGCCCGGCGTATCCGGCCAGCACCCGGCCCGCCGGGGTGAGGGCGACCCGGCGCTGCGAACGGTCGATGAGCGCGAGACCGACCTCCCGTTCGAGCTGGGCGAGTTGCTGGGAGACCGCGGAGGCGGTCAGGTGCAGTGCCTCGGCCGCCCGCATGACGCCGCCGCGGACCGCCACCTCGTGGAGCACCAGCAGCCGCCGCGGATCGATTTCCATGCAGCTCAGCTTACGCTCCTGTTTAGAAGACTTTATTTGCGCTTCAACAAGGGAGGCCGGGACCATGGAGGCATGAGCACCCTCCCCACCGGGGCGTGATCCGGTGCCCCTCCTCGTCGACGTCCTCGGCTGGTCCGGCGCCGCCGTCATGCTGTACGGCTACGCCATGGTGTCCTCGTCCCGGATGGCCGGGGACGGCCTGCCGTACCAGGTGATCAACCTCGCCGGATCGGCCGCCCTGATGGTCAACGCGGCCTGGCACTCCGCGTGGCCCTCGGCGATCCTCAACGTCGTCTGGGCCGCGATCGGGCTGACCGCCGTGCTCAGAAACGCCCGGAACGACAGAAAGACGATGGGTCTCCCATGACACGGCTGATCGAGCTGAGCCACCGCATCACCGACGGCATGCTCACCTACCCGGGCGTCCCCGGACCCCGGCTCGGTGTGCACCTGAGCAGGGAGGCCTCACGCGAGGTCTACGCCCCGGGCACCGAGTTCCACATCGGCACCGTCGAGCTGGCCGCCAACACCGGCACCTACCTCGACACCCCCCACCACCGTTACCCGGACGGCCCCGACCTGTCGGGGGTGCCGCTGGAGGCGGTCGCCGACCTTCCCGGACTGGTCGTCAGGGCCGAGGGGGAACGGTCCGTCGGAGCCGACCGGTTCACCGGTCTTGAGGTGCGCGGCAGGGCCGTGCTCGTCCACACCGGCTGGGACCGGCACTTCGGCACCGAGGCCTACTTCCACGGCCACCCCTACCTCGAACCGGAGGCGGCGCGGTGGCTGCAGGAGCAGGGGGCGGCCCTCGTCGGGATCGACTCGCTGAACATCGACGACACCCCGCCGAGGGGCGAGCGCCCGGCTCACACGCTTCTGCTCGGCGCGGGCATCCCGATCGTCGAGCACATGACCGGCCTGTCCGCGCTTCCCGACACCGGGTTCCGCCTCCACGCCGCTCCCCCGATGGTCGTGGGCCTGGGCACCTTCCCGGTCCGCGCCTACGCCGTCGTCGAGGAGCGGTAGCGTCCGCTCAGTCGTCGTCCCAGGCCTTGTCCTGCGCGCGCCAGGACTCGTTGCGCTCGGCCGCGGTCTTCAGGGCGTTGGCCGCGGCCTCCCGGGTCTCGTAGGGACCCATGCGGTCCTTGTTCGGGCAACCCTCGTCGGGCTCGACCGCCATGTGCGTGAGACAGAACCACCATCGATCGCTCATACGATCAATCCTGCCCAGTGAGAACCGCAACTAGACTGGGGGACCATGACGACACTGCTCCAGCCCGGGCGGATCTCGCCCACCCGAAAGGTTCCCGCCCACATCGAACGGCCGGAGTACGTAGGGAAGAAATCCCCCAAGACCGGGGAGCCCGACGTCAAGACCCCCGAGATCATCGAGCGGATGCGGGTCGCGGGCAAGCTGGCCGCCCAGGCGCTCGAAGAGGTCGGCAGGCATGTGGCGCCCGGCGTCACGACCGACGAGCTCGACCGGATCGGCCACGAGTTCCTCTGCGACCACGGCGCCTACCCCAGCACTCTCGGCTACCGCGGCTACCCCAAGTCGCTGTGCACCTCGATCAACGAGGTGATCTGCCACGGCATCCCCGACGACACCGTGCTGCGCGACGGCGACATCGTCAACGTCGACATCACCGCGTTCATCGGCGGCGTGCACGGCGACACCGACGCGACCTTCCTGGTCGGCGAGGTCGACGAGGAGTCCCGGCTGCTGGTCGAGCGCACCCGCGAGGCGACCAACCGGGCCATCAAGGCCGTCGCCCCCGGACGCCAGCTCAACGTGGCGGGCCGTGTGATCGAGGCCTACGCCAAGCGGTTCGGCTACGGCGTGGTGCGCGACTTCACCGGGCACGGCATCGGCACGACCTTCCACTCCGGGCTGATCGTCCCGCACTACGACGACCCGTCGCTGGCGGTCACCCTCGAACCCGGCATGACGTTCACCATCGAGCCCATGCTGACGCTCGGCACGATCGACTACGAGATCTGGCCCGACGGGTGGACCGCGGTGACCCGGGACCGTAAGCGGACCGCCCAGTTCGAGCACACCATCCTGGTCACCGAGAGCGGCCACGAGATCCTCACGCTTCCCTGACGGCCGCGCCCGGCGTCTCCCGGGCGGCCCGCTCAGCGTCCCAGGCGTCCGATGGGAACGGTCCCGGTGACGGTGGTTCCCCCGCCCGGGACGCCCTTGACGCTGAGCGTCCCGCCGACGCCGGCGAAGTGCCCGCGCATGGCGGCGACCCCCCTGCCGACGGCGGAGCCGTACACTCCGGCCCCGTTGTCGCTGACCGTCATGCGCAGGCCCGACTGTCCCAGGGTCACCGCGACGGAGACGACATCGGCCCCGCTGTGCCGCAGGACGTTGGACAACGCCTCCTCAAGGGTGGCCAGGAGGGCGCCGGTGACCTCGGCCGGCACGTCGCGGGCGGGCAGCGCCCAGATCTCGACGGTGACGTCGTTGTCGCGCGCCCACCCGGTCAGGTGTTCCTCAAGGGCCCGGGCAAGGGTTCGGTCCGCGTGCATGCTCAGTTCCTTGGCCACTGCTCACCCCTTCCGCCGCGTACGGCGGTCACCGGCCTCCCTGTCGGACACGTGGACCCCCGTATGTGTCCGGGTACGGCGCGTGGCGATCGGTGTGCCGTCGCGGTGGTGCTGATCCCCGTTTTCTCCAGGTTACTTGCCGGAGCCGCCAATGGCCTTGGTGGACAGGATCACCTGACGTCCGGGCGACCGGACTCGGCCGCCGTGAGGCATATCGCGGAGCGGGCCGTGGAGACGGCCGCGGTTCACTGGGAGCTGTCGCGCTGGTTGAGCTTGGCCAGATAGTCGTTGTAGGCGTCGAGCTGCGCGTCGCCGGTGCCCCCGGTGCGGGCCGCGGCCGCGTCGGCCCTGCGGTCGGCTCTGCGGGCCTTGCGGTCGTCGTCGCGCCACCACTGGAAGGCCAGCGCGATCAGCACGATCAGCGTCGGGATCTCCCCGAAGCCCCAGGCGATGGCGCCGCCGGTCTGCTGGTCGGCCACCGAGGAGGCGCCCCACGTACGGCCGAGCTGGTCGTACCACTCGGCGGCGATGACCGTCCCCATGCTCATCAGCGCGATACCGAAGAACGCGTGGAACGGCATCGTGACGAACAGGACGATCAGCCGGGCCACGTGGGGCAGCGTGTGGGGTGAGGGATCGACCCCGATGATCACCCAGAAGAACAGGCAGCCGCTCAGCAGGAAGTGCGCCGTCATGGCCATGTGGCCGAGGTGCTCCTCCATCGCGGCGGTGAACAGCGGGGTGAAGTACAGCGCGTAGGTCGAGACCACGAAGATCGCGGTGGCGATCGCCGGATGGGTGACGAACCGGACGAACCTACTGTGCAGGATCGTGGTCAGCCACTCGCGGGGACCCCGGTCGCCCCTGCGGGCGGCGGGCTTGAGGGCACGCAGCGCCAGCGTGACGGGAGCCCCGAGGACGAGGAAGATCGGCACCAGCATGGCCAGCGTCATGTGCTCGGCCATGTGCGCGCTGAACAGCACCTTGGCGTAGCGGGCGACCCCGGTCTGGGTGGCCAGGACCAGGATCAGCAGGCCGACGAACCAGGCGGCCGTACGGCCCGCGGGCCAGTGGTCGCCGCGCCTGGACAGCCGTACGACCCCGGCCAGGTAGAAGCCGCCGAGCAGGGCGATCATGGTGCCGGTGAACAGGTCGAACCACCACAGCGACGCCAGGTTCGCCACCGAGATCTCCGGCGGCAGGGGGTAGCCGAGCAGGTCGACGACCGGGTCGGTCCGCAGGACCTCCTCGGGCGGGGCGGTGCGGGCGAGCACGACGGCCACGCCGACGGTCGCGAACATGATGAGCAGTTCGACGGAGGCGAACCGGGCGAACACCCTGGGCGTCCCCGCGGAGAGCTGCGGCAGCGTGTGCTTCCTGTGCCACCAGCCGAACACGCCGAGCACCGCGAACGCCGCGGTCTTGGCCAGCAGCATCAGGCCGTAGGCGGAGGTGAACAGCTCCTCGACCGAGGTGAGCCTGGCCACTGTGCTGAACAGGCCGGACAGGCCGACGGCGACGAAGCACCACAGTGCCAGCGTGGAGAAGCGCGTGGCCGCGGTCTCCAGGAGCGGCTGCCGCCGCAGCGCGTGCAAGCACAGCACCGCCAGGCCGCCGACCCACAGGGCCAGGGCGAGCAGGTGCGCGGCCACCCCGGTGGTCGCGAGGTCGTGGTTGGGGGCCGAGGAGGAGTGCCCGGTCAGCGCCGGGGGCAGCAGCGTGGCCATGGCCAGCACCAGCAGCCCTCCGCAGGCCCCCACGGTGATCGTCCCCCGGGCGAACAACGCGATCGCTATCGAGAACAGCACCACGAGGGTGAGCGCGATGCCCTGGGAGATCTGGCTGGCGTAGCTGGTCAGCTCGTCGCCGCCGAGCACGTCGGCGACGGGGACCCTGAGCGCCTCGGACAGGCTGAAGATCATCGTCGCGGCGGCCGAGGCCGCCCAGGCGAGCGCGAGCCACGAGGCGCCCTTGACGTAGGCGAGGGCCGGCTTGCCGAGCAGTCCCTTGTCGCTGGGCAGGAAGACCGTCGCGGCCAGCAGCACGCCGACGGTGAGCACCCCCGACACGTCCATCAGCATCTTCGACAGCGGCAGGCCCCAGCGGGTGAACGCGCCCTCGTCCGGCAGACCGGGGATGACGCGCGGGGTCGCGGCGCCTCCGGCGATCATGGCGATCACCAGTGCGACGACGGCGACAGCCGCGCTCGCGAGGGCGATCCTGACGACCTTCCCGTTGTCCGCCGTCTCCTCCACGGCGGGCACGGCCCGCTCCCGCCTGCTCATGACCGCCTCTTCCCGCGCAGGCTGAACATCAGCCCGATGCCGATTCCGACGAGACCGCCGACGACGATCCACACCCAGCCGGGGATGCCCCTCGAAGGCTCCTGCGCCGCCTGGGCGACGGGGGCGGCCTCCTGTGACGAAGGAGCGGCCTCGGCGGCCGGCGCGGCACTCGGCTCGGTGCCGGGGTCGGCGGCCGGGGCGCTCCGCGAGGGCGACGGATCACCGGAGCCGCTCAGCGTGAAGGGGATCTCCCCGTCGATCGGGTGCCCGTCCGAGGAGACCACCTGGTAGGCGATGACGTACTCCCCGGGCGGCAGGCCCGGCTTGAGCCGCTGGGTGACGACCGGCCCGTCGATGACGGGCTTGCCCTCCTGGTAGGCGGCGCCTTCCTTGGCGTGCACCACGACGATCGGGAAGTTGACCTTGGAGGTGAAGGTCAGCTCCACCCGGTCCAGGCCGTCCACCGTGGCGCCCTTGGCGGGGTCGCTGCTCTTCAGCGAGTCGTGCGCCAGGGCGGGTGAGGCGAGAGCCGTACCGAGGAGGAGAGCGGCCAGGAGCGTGAGGGCTGCCGCGGCAGGGGAAGTCTTCATGGCACCCCCAAGGCTACCGACGCCCTCATGCGGTCCCTACCTCCGTGTCTGCACGCGCCGGCGACCCGCCTCTGCGGCCGTCCGTAAAACGTCCGAGGCCATGCCCGGCAATCCCCGGGCATGGCCTTTCGGATGTCACCTTTTCCATTCCGCTCCGCCGAACCCGTGAGCCCGGCGGAACGGAGCGGTTCCTACAGCCCCACGCAGGCCAGCGCCCTCTTGTAGGCGTCCACGCTGCGGACGGGCTCGTCGATGCGCTCCAGGACCCGCGCCGCCGTCAGCCAGGCGTGGGCGGTGTAGCGGGTCGCGGGCAGCTTGTCGAGCGCCTCGGCCGCGGCCTGCAGCTCGTGCAGGGCCCGCTGCTGACCGTCCAGCTCGGCGGAGGTCTGGCCGTGCAGCAGGCGTGCCTCCATCTGCAGCGGCCTGGGCATCCCGTCGAGCATGTCGCAGACGGCCTTGATGTGCTCTCCGGCCCGCTGGGGGTTGGCGAGCAGCAGCTCGGCGCGGGCGAGGTTCATCGCGCAGCGCATCTTGTCCATGGGGTTGGCCGAGCTCTCCGAGAGCTCCTTCTCGACCTTGGCCAGCAGCTCACGCCAGGCGCCCGCCTGCATGGGCCGTACGGTCAGCATGACCTGGGCGTAGTCGTTGCGGAGACGGGCCAGTCTGCGGGGGTCGCCGTACTCGGACTGGATGGCCAGGGCGCGCTCGACGTGGGTGACGGCCTCGTCGCCGCGCCCGCTCTCGACCGCGACGATGGCCGCGCCCCAGTGCGCCAGGGTGAGCGCCTGCGGGGTGCCGAGGACCTCGGCCGCGGCGAGCACCTCGGCGGAGAACTGCCTGGCCCGCAGCAGGTCGCCCCGCTCGACGTAGGCGGCCAGCAGCTGGCCGCCCAGTCTCATCAGGCCGTCGGTCCAGGCGGGCCTGACCGCGCCGCCGAGGATCTCCTCGACGACGTTCACCGCCTGGGCCAGGTCTCCCTGCTCGCGGTAGCAGCGCGACAGGGCGACGGCCACGGCGATGTGGCGTTCGGGGCTCATCGTGGCGGGGTCGTTCTCGCGCAGGCCGTTGAGCAGGGCGATCGCGCCGTCGAGGTCGCCGCAGGCCTCCGTGGCCAGGGCCAGGCCGTACTCGGCGTCCTGTCTGTGCTGGGGCAGGCCCGCCAGGCCGCTGTCGGCGAGGAGCTCGGCGTAACGCGTGCGCGCCTCGCCGACCTCGCCGTTCTCCATGGCCAGCCGGGCGTAGCCGAGTCCCAGCTCGATCTCCTGCATCTGCTCGGCGGTCACGCCGTTGATCAGGTAGGTGAGGGAGCAGTCGAGCTTCTCGGCCAGCAGCTCAAGGACCGCCGGAGTGGGCGTACGCTTGCCGCTCTCGATCAGCGACACATAACTGTCGGATAGTTCCGGATGGGCGAGTTGCGCCTGGGAAAGACCACGTTGACGTCGGACGGTCTTGATGCGTTGCCCCACCAAGTCTTGACCAGCCACGTTACCCCTTGAAAGATATCGTTCGAGCAGCAGAACCCACGACAGGAGCCTCCCCCGTGCGCCGACGCCTCGCTTTGTCTGCCCTCGCCGTCCTATTTACGGCCACATTTGCAGCCATGAGCAATGCTACGACTGCAAGTGCTGATTCGTCTTCCCCCTCGCAGAGCACCAGTCAGTATTCTTTGCAGCTCAACCAGGAGAACAAGACGAGCTGGAGCTATCCCGACTAGCAGCGGGTCAGCCCGCCTGTAAAGCCGGTACCAGACCGGCACGGCCCGTCACCGTGGAGAGATCCCGACCGGTGAGCATCGCGATCCGGCGGATACGGCGGCGGGCCGTTCCGGTTCCCGGAAGAGGAACGCCCGGCCGAGGCCCCGTCGGATGTCGCACGGCGAAGGAACGCTCCAGCGCCTGGAATCGGTGCGCCGATCCTAACCCACCCGAACCCCCCTGCACAGGGCGAATCATCTCCGCACGTCACCTTCCGTCCATCCCCGCTTCCCGCCCGGACCGTACCGCTCCGCGATGGAATGGAACGGTCCAGGCCGTGGCCCCTGACATCGCGCCGGAACCACGGGGGTAGGAACCCGATCGTCCTTCAGGGCGATGGGAGGCTCATGGACCGGTTCTTCGAACTGTCGGCGCGTGGTTCGACGGTCGGCCGCGAGGTCAGGGGTGGGATCACCACCTTCATGGCCATGGCCTACATCATCCTGCTCAACCCGATCATCCTGGGCGGGGCGACGGACGTCACCGGCGCGAAGCTGACGATCACGCAGCTGACCACCTCGACGGTCCTCGCGGCGGCGGTGAGCACGCTGCTGATGGGAGTGGTCGGCAACGCCCCCTTCGGCCTGGCGGCCGGGCTCGGGCTGAACGCCGTCGTCGCCTACCAGGCCGCCCCGCACATGACCTGGGCCCAGGCGATGGGTCTGGTCGTGCTGGAGGGCCTGGTCATCGTGCTCCTCGCGGTCTCCGGGTTGCGCAGGCTCATCATGAACTCCATCCCGCTGGCCCTGAAGCACGCGATCAGCGTGGGCATCGGAATGTTCATCGCGCTGATCGGGCTGGTCGACGCCGGGTTCGTGGCACGCGGCACGGGAACGCCGGTGCAGCTGGGCAGGACGGGACACCTGACGGGCTGGCCGGTCACGGTCTTCTGCTTCGGCCTGCTGCTGATGATCGTGCTCTACGTGCGCAGGACCAGGGGCGCCATCCTGATCGGCATCGCGATCACCGCCGTGCTGGCGATCGTCGTCAACTCCGTCGCCAGGATCGACCCGGCGAGCTGGGGCGTCGTGGTGCCCCGGGTGCCCGAGGGCGTGGTCGCGGCGCCGGACTTCGGACTGGTCGGGCAGTTCGACCTCTTCGGTGGCTTCTCCCAGGCGGGGCCGGTGACCGCGACGGTCGTGCTGTTCACGCTGGTCCTGTCCGGGTTCTTCGACGCGATGGGCACGATCATCGGGGTGAGCGACGAGGCGGGACTGGTCGACGAGCAGGGCCGGGTGCCCCGCCTCGGCGCGATCCTGACCGTGGACGGCGTGGCCGGGGCCGTCGGCGGCCTGTCCAGCGCCTCGGCCAACACGGTGTTCGTCGAGTCGGCGGCCGGGGTCGGCGAGGGCGCGAAGACCGGCCTGGCGGCGCTGGTGACCGGCGCCCTGTTCACGCTGAGCCTGTTCTTCACCCCGATCGCCTCCGTCGTGCCCGCCGCGGCGGCGGCCCCGGCGCTGGTGCTCGTCGGCGCGCTGATGATGACCCAGGCCAGGAACATCCCCTGGGAGGACCTGACGCTGGCCGTACCGGCGTTCCTGACGATCGCGCTGATGCCCTTCACCTACAGCATCACCAACGGCGTGGGCGCCGGGGTGATCTCCTACACGGTCGTCCAGGCGGCCGTCGGGCGGGCCGGGCGGATTCCGTGGCTGCTGTGGGCGGTCACCCTGGTCTTCGCCCTCTACTTCGCGATAGAGGCCGTCCAGGGATTGCTCTAGCGGGCCTGGAGGTATCCCTCCTCACAGGCCACGCCGTCGCCGTCCTTGTCGGGGTACCAGTGGTACTCCTTGTGGGTCTCCTTGAAGTAGGGGCCGCGTCCCGCCCTGGCCACGCTCGCGCAGTCCGGATAGCGAGGATCGGTCCCCCGCGCCCCGGCGGCGGGCGCGGCGGCTCCCGTCGTGGGCCCGGTGGTGGTTCCCGTGGTGGGCCCGGTGGTGGTTCCCGTGGTGGGCCCGGTGGTGGTTCCCGTGGTGGCGGCCGGGGTCTGTGGTGCCTGACCGGTGGGCGCGTTCGTGGCCGGTGGGGTGATGGGCGCCGTCGTGGGAGGCGTCGTGGTTCCCGGGGACGCCGAGGGCTGCGCGTTCGCGGCACCGAGCAGCCGGGCGACCATGGCGTCGGCCTGCTCCTTGGTGAAGGAGCCCGCGATGCTCAGACTGTCCTCGGTGATCACCTGGGCGACCCTGGGGGCCGCGACCACCCGTTCCCCGACGACGATCGCCATCTGCTGCGTGACCGTCTCCTGGGTCAGGTCGTTGATCTGGTCGCGGAAGGTGGGCGCGAACACGATCTTCACCGAGTAGGAGCCGCCCCGGTCCTGGACCGCCTCGATCCTGCGCACCGCGTCCACGCTGACCCCGGCGGCCAGTGTGTAGCAGACCTGCCCGAGGTCGTCGGGCCTGGCGTCGGGGTCGGTGCACGGCCCCTGCTGGGCGCCCGTCACCGGCGCGAAGTGGATGGGTACGGCCAGCCGCCGGGGCGGCGTCGCGCCCAGCGGCAGGTCGGGGTTGCGGGTCATCAGCACCGCGAGGGTACCGAGCACGCCCGCGGTCAGCACGACGATGACCAGGGCGACGACCAGGGCGATCGTGGTGATCCTGGTGGCGCGGGGCGGCTGCGGGGCGTATCCGGCCGCTCGGGGGTCGCGGGGGTCCCGTGGGTCGCGGGGCCCTCCGGGGGGCGTGGGACGGCCTCGGCCGCCCGGCGGGCCGGACCTGTCCCCGCTCCCGCGCCCCGGTCCCGTCGGGTCAGGCCGGACGCCCTGGTGACGGCCCTGATGATGGCCGTGACGGGCGGGTGGAGGCCCCTGCGGCACCGGCGGGTCGTCCGTGCCGCCAGGACCGGTGCGCATCTCCATCGTCTTCGTCCCCGTATCGTCGCGTCCCTCGCGAACGAGCCTACCGATCACTCAAAATCCCCGGTAATCGGACGGTCAATCGGGCATCCAGAAAGATGACGACTTCCGCAGTTTGACAGCGTGTTATCAACGATGAGCGATTCATTGCACCTTGCGCGTAGTGCCCTCTTTCTCGGGAACGCAGAGTGAAGGTGACATAGGTGCACGAATCTGGAGGAGCCGTGAAGATCGCTGTTCCCCGCGAGGTCAAGAACCACGAGTACCGTGTGGCCCTGACCCCAGCCGGCGCCCAGGAGCTGGTCCGGCATGGTCATCAGGTGTTCATCGAGAAGGACGCCGGAGCGGGGTCGTCGATTCCCGACTCCGACTTCCAGAGCGTCGGCGCCGTCATCATCGACTCGGCCGACGACGTGTGGGCCGAGGGGGACCTCGTCCTGAAGGTCAAGGAGCCCGTCGCCGAGGAGTACCACCGGATGAGCAAGGGGCAGGTGCTCTTCACCTACCTGCACCTGGCCGCCTCCGAGGCCTGCACCCGGGCCATGCTGGAGTCCGGGGTCACCGGCATCGCCTACGAGACCGTGCAGAACGCCAACGGCTCCCTGCCGCTGCTCGCCCCGATGTCCGAGGTCGCCGGGCGCCTCGCCCCCCAGGTCGGGGCCTACCACCTGATGCGGCCCGAGGGCGGCCGCGGGGTGCTGATGGGCGGCGTCTCCGGTGTGCACGCCGCGAGCGTGGTCGTGATCGGTGCCGGGGTCTCCGGCATGAACGCCGCGGTGATCGCGCTCGGCATGCAGGCCGAGGTGGTCCTGCTGGACAAGAACATCGACAGGCTCCGCCAGGCCGACGTCATCTACCAGGGCCACTGCCAGACGGTCGCCTCCAACAGCTTCGAGGTCGAGCGCGCGGTCCTCAACGCCGACCTGGTCATCGGCGCGGTGCTGGTGCCGGGCGCCAAGGCCCCGAAACTGGTCAGCAACGAACTGGTCTCACGGATGAGGCCGGGCTCGGTCCTGGTGGACATCGCCATCGACCAGGGCGGCTGCTTCGAGGACTCCCGGCCGACGACCCACGCCGACCCGACCTACCGGGTGCACGACTCGATCTTCTACTGCGTGGCCAACATGCCGGGCGCCGTCCCGCACACCTCGACCTACGCGCTGACCAACGTGACCCTGCCCTACGTCCTGGCCATCGCCGACCTCGGCTGGCGCCAGGCGCTGCGCGAGGACCCCGTGCTGGCTCCCGGCCTCAACACACACGAGGGGCACCTGACCAACCAGCCGGTGGCCGAGGCCCACGGCCTGGAGGCGGTTCCGCTGGAGCGGGTACTCCGATAGTCCGGCGGTTCAGGACCACCCCCGGCACGCCGTGCGGGGCTGTTCGGCGCCCTGTCAGCCCCGCCGTCCCGGAAACCGGCACCGCGTTACCCCCTCCCAAAGCGGTCAATCTGTGAACCATTTCACATTGCACAAATGCTTGACCGACCCGCCCATTCATCGGACAATGCGCTCACATAAAGTAATGATTTCCATACGGAAATGCTTTCCAAGCTATTCACAGAAACGTCACAGAAATGGCACGGCCGGTGACACTCCGCCCATCCGTCAAACGGGCAGAGAAAACAGCATGAAGTGATGCCCCAAAAGGGCGGAACAGCCCGAACCGGCGGGCCGAAAAGCTGGAAAAACGCGACCGGTTCGGACGGGCGGGTCGCACCCCGGGGAGGGCGGGAGCCCGTCATGACACGGAAAGGCCACGGAAAGGCCACGGTCGCCACGCGGGACACCCCGGGAGGCGAGCGAATGTTCGCAGCTCACGACCCCCCGCCAGGCCGGACGAAGGCCTCCTGCGGGCCCCCGGCGGCCCCGGGGCTCACGTCCGCCCAGGTTACCCGACACGAGAGTCGGGAATTCGAAACCAAATCCTTCCAAATCAATGAATAACCGGCCTCCCGGAATTGCAATTGCCATTCTTCGGCAAGAATCTATTGTTTTGCCGATAAGCGGCGGTTAGCGTGAACAACGTGCCGCCCCGGAGACCACTCCGGCCGCATATTAATCTCTCACGCGCGGAACCGGCGGCCGGAGGAAGGGTCTGCGACATGCTTAACAAATTGGGAATTCTGGGGGACCGGCTGCTGAGCCGGTTCGTGCCCGCGTCGAGCGCGGCCGCGAGCTGCCCCTGTGGTTCCTACCCCTACACGGGGCCGTGTCTCTACGAGATTCCCTGCGGAGGTGGCCTGACCAAGCTGTGCCTCTGCGAGGACAGCGCCCGCCGTATCACGTGCAGCGTCTGCTCCTAGTCCCCGCCTAAACGACCAATGGCACTCGTCACCCTGGGCTGCCAGGTGCTCGTGGCGAGCACTTTCGCCGTAGCGGCGATCAGCAAACGGCCCGGTAAGGCGTTTGCCGAATTCACGAGATCGACCGGCCTGCTGTTGCCTCCCCGCGTGGGCAGGTGGCGGCGGCCGGTCGCCCTCGGAGTGTTCGCCGCCGAACTGGCCGTCGTCGTCCTGACCCTCCTTCCCGCAACCGCCGCGGCGGGATTCGCCCTCGCCACCGTGACGACCACCGGGTTCACGATCGCGATCGCCGCGGCACTGCGCCGGGGTGAACGCGCCCCGTGCCGCTGTTTCGGGGCCGGAGGCACACCGCTGGGACCGGTGCACCTGGCGCGCAACCTCGTCCTGATCGTGGTGGCGGTGGCCGGCCTGCTGACGGCCCTGCTCTCCCCCGCCGGGCCGACGGAGCCGGCCCTCGCCGTGGTCACGGTGATCGCCGCCCTCACCGTCGCGTCCCTGGTGATCCGCCTGGACGATCTGGTCGCCCTGTTCGCCCCGTCTCCGTACCACCCGAACAAATCGAAGTGAAGAAAGCAGTGGACATGTTTGTTGCCGCAGCCGTGATTCTCTGTGTCGTCGTCACCGTCTTGAATCTGGTCCTCACGCTGGGCGTGATCCGCCGGCTACGGGACCACACAGAACGTCTCGACGGCCTGACCCACCCGAAGTCCATGATCGAGCCGATCACCGGTCCCGGGACCCGCCCCGGTCCCTTCACCGCCCGCACCGTGGACGCCGAGGCGGTCACCGGGGCACAGCTGGCCGGTGGGCTGGTGGGGTTCTTCTCCCCGACCTGCGACGCGTGCCACGAGTGGCTTCCCAGGTTCGCCGCGGCGGCGCGGGCGCTGCCCGAGGGCCGTCGGCAGGCGCTGGCCGTGATCGTGACGCCGACGGACGAGGTCGCCGCCGACATGGTGTCGCAGCTCCGGGAGAACGTCATGGTCGTCATCGAACGGGATCGCGGGCCGCTGGCCGCCGCCTTCAAGACCTCCGCCTACCCCGCCATGTGCCGTCTCGGCGCGGACGGCGCGGTGACCCACACCGGGCGAGGTGCCGTGGCCGTACCGGCGGAGATGTGAGGCAGGCCGGAGCGACGGCCGGGCTCACCCCCAGAGCGGCGTTCGGCCACACCCTCATGGCGGCGCGGCTGACGCTGGCGGCCGCTCCGGGGGTGCTGGGCGTGCTGGTGCTGCTCTCGGCCGCCGCGGGGCTCGCGCCGGTGGTGGTCGCCTGGCTCACCCGGCTGACGTTGGACGGCCTGGTCGGCGGCGTCTCCGGAACGGCCCTGGTCTGGGCCTCCGTGGCGCTCGCTCTCGCGGGGGTCTGCGCCGTGGTCGTGCCACGGCTGTCCCAGTACACCGAGGCCGAGGTGGGGAGGCGGGTGCGGACGGTCGCGGTCGACCGGCTCTACACCGCGATGAACGACCGGTTGCGGGGGCTGGCGACCCTGGAGAACCCGGACTTCCACAATCGGATCAGCCTGGCGCAGCAGGCGGGCAGCACCGGCCCCGTGCACCTGCTGAACAGCGCCACCGGCATCGGAAGGAGTCTGCTGACCCTGACCGGTTTCCTGGTCACCCTGCTGTTGATCAACCCCTGGCTGGTGCTGGCCGTCTCGGTCACCGCGATCCCCACCACGCGGGCGGAGGTCCTGCTGGGCCGGCGCCGGGTGGGGGCGATGTGGCGGACCGGCTACGCCGAGCGGCGGCAGTACTTCTACGCGAACCTGCTCAGCTCCCCGCGGGAGGCCAAGGAGGTCCGTCTCTTCGGGCTGGGGGACTTCTTCAGGAACCGGATGCTCTCCGAGCTGCGCTCGACCAACGCCGTCAACCGCGCCCTGGACCGGCGCGAGCTGGGAGTGCAGATCCTCCTGGCCCTCCTGGGGGCCGGAGTCGCGGGCGGCGGGCTGATCTGGGCCGTCCTGGCCTCCCGGGCCGGACGACTCACCGTGGGTGACGTGACGGTGCTCGTGGCCGCGGTCGCCGGGGTCCAGAGCTCCCTGTCCGCGATCATCAGTCAGCTGGGAGCCTCCTACCAGGCGCTGCTCATGCTGGACCACTACCACGTGGCGACCACGGTCGAACCCGACCTGCCGGTCCCGGCCTCTCCCCGCCCGGTACCGGCGCTGACGGGAGGGGTCGAGTTCCGGGACGTCTGGTTCCGCTACGGTCCCGACCAGCCGTGGGTGCTGCGTGGTGTGAACCTCACCATTCCCGCGGGCCGGGCCACCGCGCTGGTCGGGCTGAACGGCGCGGGCAAGAGCACACTGGTGAAGCTGCTCTGCAGGCTCTACGACCCCACCCGCGGCCAGGTCCGCTGGGACGGAGTCGACCTGCGGGACACCGACCCCGCCCAGCTGCGGGAACGGATCGGCACGGTGTTCCAGGACTACGTGGAGTACGAGCTCTCCGCGGCGGAGAACATCGGCCTCGGTGACCTCGCCCGGCTGGAGGACCGAGATCGGATCGAGGCCGCCGCGCGGCGCGCCGGGGTGCACGAGGTGCTGGCCGCGCTGCCGAACGGCTACGACACCATGCTGACCCGGATGTTCCTGGCAGGGATCGACGAGGAGCACCCCGAGATGGGCATGCTGCTGTCCGGCGGGCAGGGGCAGCGGCTGGCGCTGGCGAGGGCGCTGCTTCGGGACGACCGGGACATGCTCGTCCTCGACGAGCCCAGCTCCGGTCTCGACGCGGAGGCCGAGGCCGAGGTTCACGCCCGGCTCCGCGAGCACCGCGGCGGCCGTACCAGCCTGCTGATCTCCCATCGCCTCAACACGGTCCGCGACGCGGACCAGATCGCGGTCCTCTCCGACGGGGAGATCATCGAGTGCGGCGACCACGCCCGGCTCGTCGCCGAGGGCGGCGTCTACTCCCGGCTCTTCTCCCTGCAGGCCCGCGGCTACGAGACGACGCTCACATGATCCAGACCGCGCTGGCCCTTGTCGCGCTGGCCTGCCTCGCGGGCTGGCTGAACCGGCTGCGCCGGGGATACCTGGTGGTCACGGTGCGGGGCCCCAGCATGACGCCCACCTACCGTCACGGCGACCGGCTACTGGTACGGCGCCGCCGGGGAGGCCGGATCCGGGCGGGTGAGGTGGCCGTCGTCGACCTGCCTGAGTGGATACGGCCCGTTCCCGGAGAGCTGGGTCCCCGGGAGGCACTGCGCGCCCGGCGGGTCATCAAACGGGTCGCGGCGATCCCCGGAGATCCGGTGCCCTTTCCCTTCGAAGGGGCCGGGGCGGTGGTCCCCCCGGCCAGTCTGGTGCTCCTGGGAGACAATCCCGACGGCAGCGGAGACTCGCGACAGTACGGTTACGTACCCGCCGACGCCGTGGTGGGAGTGGTCCTGCGCCCCCTGAGAGACCGCTCGTGACCCCCGGCGCCCGCGTGGCGGGAGGGCGGCGAGGTCGCCGCCCTCCCTGTCGTCAGGAGGCGCTTGAGGAGGGAGCGGGCGTGGCGTCGGGAATGGGGTTCTGCGACGCGGGCTTGTCGACGCTGTTCGGACCCTCGCAGGAGGCGCCGAGCTCGGGGGTCTCAGGACTGTTCTTGTACTTCGCGACGAACTTGGCCAGTCGCGGATCGTCCGCGCTGTCGAGCTGCAGCTGCTTGTTCCAGGAGCTCAGCACGACGGGCTTGGGGAGACCCGGGTAGGGGCTGAGAAGCATGTAGTCGCTCGATGCGGCCTTCTTCAACGTCTCGACCTGGTCCTTGGGAAGGTCGGGCCGATAGGTGATCCACACGGCGCCGTGCTCCAGGGAGTGCACGGCGTTCTCGTTGTTCACGGGCTCGTCGTAGATGCCACAGCGCTGCCATACGGAGTTGTGCTCCCCGCCCATCGGGGGGTTCTCCGCATATTTGATCTTGGTTTCCTTGTGCGATCCGCCCGCGTATTTGGCGCTTGTCACCGAATCCAGTGAGGTCTGCGCCCGCTCGTTGACGAGGTAGAAGCCGACCACTCCGACGAGCAGCAGGACGACCAGGCCTCCGGCCCCCCACATGATGATCCCGGCACGGCGCTCACGGCGCTTCTGCTGTTCACGCATCTGGTTGAGACGCTCACGTCTCGACCGTGCCTCTTCCTTGATCATCAATCCTCCAGGGGGCAAACCATGTCCGAGTCACCTTATGCGCTACCTACGTATAGCGGGAATAAGTACCGCACTCCCTCCCCACAGCTGGTAACCGGTAGGCTGACTAGGCGATGGAGACCCCCGTAGAACGCCCCAGATCACGTCGACCGTGGACGATCCTTGCGATAGTCATCGTTTTCGCGCTCGTCGGCTCCGTGCTGTTCCTGGGGGGTAGGCAGTCCCCCACCGACTCCTCTGCCGAAGCCGGCTATGCCCGTGACATGGCCACGCACCACTCGCAGGCCGTCGAGATGGCCTTCATCATGCGGGACGACACGACGAACGATCCCCTGCGGGTGCTCACCTACGACATCATCGTCACGCAGACCGCCCAGCGCGGGATGTTCGGCGGCTGGCTCCAGCAGTGGGGGCTCAACCAGTCGACCGAGCGCCCGCCGATGGCCTGGATGTCCGGTCACGGCCACGGCGTAACGGCGGCGGCCCCGGGTGCGATGCCCGGTATGGCCAGCCAGGAGGAGCTCAAGAGGCTCCGCGAGGCCACGGGCAAGGAGCAGGAGATCCTCTTCCTTCAGCTCATGATCCGCCACCACGAGGGCGGCGTGCAGATGAGCGAGGGGCTGCTGAAACTGTCGGACCGCGACGAGGTGGCCACCCTGGCGCGGCACATCGTCGCGGGCCAGACGGGAGAGATCAAGCTGATGACCGACATGCTGGCCCAGCGCGGGGCCAGGCCACTGCCCTCGATCCTCTAGCTCTCCCCGGTCGTTCCCGGGCCCACCCCCTGTACGGCGTCCGCCTCGACGAGGTCGGCGCGCCCCTGCGCCGCCCGTTCCCCCGGCCAGGGCAGCATTGAGCAACCTGGCCGGAGGAGATAGAACAGAAATGGTGAACGACGAACCGGAGAACCGCCTGGAGGTGAGCATCTCCGCCGAGGTCGAGGCCGGGCAGTACGCCAACTTCGCATCGGTGTGGCACACCGAGGATGGCTTCGTCCTGGACTTCGCGGTGATCACCAGGCCGCCCCAGCTCGCCAACGACCCCTCGTCGGGCCAGCACTTCGTCAGTGTGCCGACCAGGATCGTCAGCCGGATCCGCATCCCCCCGAGCCAGGTGTTCGAACTCATGAAGGCTCTGGAACAGCAGCTGACCGCATACGAGAAGGAGACGGGCAGGAAGTCCTGACCCGTCCCCGCGCGGCTCTCCCCCCGGCGTCAGCCGTACGGGACCGGGCCGCGTGTCCTCACACCTGCGCGCGCATCTCCTCGGCCACGGCGGCGGCGAAGGCGTCCACATCCGCCTCCGTGGTGTCGAAGGCGGTCATCCAGCGGACCTCCCCGGCGGCCTCGTTCCAGGTGTAGAAGCGGAAGCGCTTCTGCAGCCGCTGCGTCACCTCAGCGGGCAGGACCGCGAAGACGGCGTTGGCCTGCACGGGCCTGGGCACCTCGACCCCGGGGATCTCCCGTACGGCGTCGGCCAGTCTGCGGGCCATGGCGTTGGCGTTGCGCGCGTTGCGCAGCCACAGGTCACCGGCGAGCAGCGCCTCGAACTGCACCGAGACGAATCTCATCTTGGAGGCGAGCTGCATCGCGCTCTTGCGCAGGTAGCGCAGCCCCCTGACGGCGTCGGGGTTGAGGACCACGATCGCCTCGCCGAACATCAGTCCGGCCTTGGTGCCGCCGAAGGACAGCACGTCCACCCCGGCGTCCGTGGTGAAGGCGCGCAGCGGCACCCCGAGCGCGGCGGCCGCGTTGGCCGCGCGGGCGCCGTCGAGGTGGACGAGCATGCCGAGCTGGTGGGCGTGCTCGCAGATCGCCCTGACCTCGTCGGGGGTGTAGAGGGTGCCCAGCTCCGTCGCCTGGGTGATCGAGACGACCCTGGGCTGGGCGCGGTGCTCGTCGCCGAAACCCCAGGCCTGGGTGTCGACCAGCTCGGGGGTGAGCTTGCCGTCCGGGGTGGCGACGGTGAGCAGCTTGAGGCCGGCCGACCGTTCCGGGGCGCCGCCCTCGTCGGTGTGGATGTGCGCGGACTCCGCGCAGACGACCGCCTCCCAGGGGGCGGTCATCGCGCGCAGCGCGACCACGTTGGCCCCGGTGCCGTTGAAGACCGGCCACGCCTGCGCCAGGGGGCCGAAGTGGCCGCGGAAGACCTCCTGGAGGGCCTCGGTGTAGACGTCCTCGCCGTAGGAGATCTGGTGCCCCTCATTGGCCAGGGCGAGGGCCTGGAGGATCTCCGGGTGCACTCCGGCGTAGTTGTCGCTGGCGAATCCCTTGACCAGCGGGTCGTGTCTGCGGATGGCGTCTGTCACTTCTTCCCCTTGGTCGGGCGGCCGCCTTTCGGTGTCCGGCCGCCCGCGTCGTTCTCGCCGTCCCGCCTCACGGGGCCAGGACGATCCTTTCGCCGTTCCTGTCGGTGTCCCACAGGCCGTCGATCGCCTCGGCGAGGTCGTCGACGTCGGTGAACCCGGGGAAGGTCCGCTCGGGGGCGGCCTCCCGCATGGCCTGATTCACCAGGGCCTTGACGACCAGGACGTTCGCCGTCGAGCCCGAGCCCTCAAGGGCGTCGGCGAAGGCCAGGGTCCAGGCCTCGGCCGCGGCCTTGGCGGCGCCGTAGGCGGCGTTGCCCTGGGTCGGCCGTTCGGCGGCCAGCGCGGAGACGATGGCGAACCTGCCCCGTCCGCTCGCCCTCAGCAGCGGCTCGAAGGCGAGGGTGACGTGCTGCAGGGTGCGGACCAGCAGGTCGTGCAGCAGGTCCCAGTCCTCAAGCCTGGTCTCGGCGAAGGTCTTCGAGCCGCGCCAGCCGCCGACCAGGTGCACGACGCCGTCCAGCCGGCCGTGCTCGGCCTGGACGTCGGCGGCCAGCCGCCTGACCGCCTCGGCGTCGAGCAGGTCGACCGGGAGGGTGCCCTCCGCGCCTGACCTGTCGACACCGATGACGGTGTGTCCCTTGTCCGTGAAGCGGCGTACGACCGCCCTGCCCGCGGGCCCGGCCGCGCCCGTCACCAGAATGATCATGCCCGGATTCCCCTCGTGGACTCGACGACATCGCCGAGCTTACGGCGCAGGGCCTCGTAGAACATGCTCAGGGGGAACTCGTCGGGCAGCACCGCGTCCACCACGGCCTTGGGGAAGCCCTCGACCGGCAGCGCGTCCACCCCCCGGTGCCAGACGGAGGCCGGGTGCGGCTCCACGTAGGCGGCGACGAGCTGGTGGGCGGCCAGCCAGTGGGCGAGCTTGGAACGGTCGATTCCGTCCCGGTAGAGCTTCTCCACCTCGCCCCGCAGGTCGGCGACGCCGTCGGCGACCCGGTCCCAGGCGACGCTGAGCCGGTTGTCCGTCCACCTGACGATGTCGTTGCGGTGCAGGTAGGCGAAGAGCAGCTGCCCGCCGAGACCGTCGTAGTTGCGGACCCGGTCACCGGTGATCGGGAAGCGGAACAGCCGGTCGAACAGGATGGCGATCTGGACGTAGCGGGCGTGCGGGACGCCCTCCCGCTCCAGCTTCACGGCCTCGCCGAACGCGGTCAGGTCGCAGCGCAGCTCCTCAAGGGAGTAGAGCCAGTACGGCATGCGCTGCTTGATCATGAACGGGTCGAACGGCAGGTCGCCGTGGCTGTGCGTGCGGTCGTGGATCAGGTCCCAGAGCACGAAGGTGTCCTGGGCCAGTTCCTGCGAGGCGACCAGCCGCGCCGCGTCCGGCGGCAGCGCGAGTTTGAGCGTCTCGGCGGCGGCCCCGCTGACCGCGCGGAAGCGGGCGGCCTCCCGGTCGCAGAAGATGCCGCCCCAGGTGAAACGGGCCGGGGTCTGGCGCACCGCGACGGTCTCGGGGAACAGGACGGCGGAGTTGGTGTCGTAGCCGGAGGTGAAGTCCTCGAAGGCGATCGGCACGAAGAGCGGGTTGTCGTAGCGCTCGTTCTCCAGGTTCGCCAGCCACTCGGGCCAGACCGTGCGGATCAGCACGGCCTCCAGGTGGCGGCGGACGCTTCCGTTCTGGGTGTACATCGGGAAGACGACCAGGTGTTCGAGGCCGTCGATCCGCTGGGTGTCGGGGTGGAAGGCGTCGAGGGAGTCCAGGAAGTCGGGGACGCCCAGGCCCTGCTCGACCCACTTGCGCAGGTCGGCGACCACCGCGGTGAGGTAGGCCTCGTCGTGGGGGAAGCACGGGGCGAGCCGTGCGACGTGTTCGACGATCTCGGCGATCAGCTCGACCGCCCTGTCCCGGTCGCCCTCGACGGAGCCGTCCTTGGCCTGCAGCGGCTGGAGCGCCTCGACGGCCGCCTTGAGTCCCTGGAAGGACTCGCGGACCACGGAGACTTCCTGGACCTCCTGGATCTCCCGGCGCCCGGCGGGGACGGGCACCCGGGCGGCCCAGGTGACGAGGTTGCCCCAGAGCACGGCGTGGTCGTAGTCGCCGATCGAGTCGTCACCGAACAGGTCGGAGTCGGCGACGACCACGACCCTGCCCTCGCCGTGCCGTACGGCCAGCGCCAGGGGCGCGTCGGCGGGGTCGGCGGTCCGCGAGGTCCGGAACAGCACGTTCGCGTGCTCGGGGCCGGTCAGGACACCCGCCCGGTAGAAGCACGCCCTGCGCGCCCCGGCCAGCGGGTCCTCCCGCTGCGAGGGGTCGCCGGGGACACCGAGGACCCAGGAGGCCACGCCGTTGTGGGAGTTCCCGGGGTCCTGGACGGTGGTGTGCTCGACGGTGACGCCGAAGCGGCCGAGCAGTTCGGCGAGGTTGCTGCCGTACTTCTCCTGCTCGCACTCGGCGAGCACGACCAGGCCGCCTCCGGCCGTGACGTGGTCCTCGATCGCGTCGAGTTCCTCGACCGGCAGGACGGGGCTGCCCAGGCCCGTGGTGCGCTCCCAGCGGTCGGCGGAGGGGTGGGCGATCACGAGGACGTCCTGCCCGGCGAGGAGGGCCGGGGTGATCGGTCCGCCGGTGTGCGCGGCCACGGTGTGCCCGAGGCGGCGCAGCGTCTCGGCGGCGCGGGCGTAGCTGTTGTCGTCGGGATGCCCCGGATTCATCGTTTCGGCCACGTCCCTGCGGATGGTCCATGACTCGTTGTGTGCCTCGTCGAAGAGCACCCGTGGGAACGCTCGCACGATAAATCCTCCCTCAGATGTGAGCCAACGACGGAAAATATACACAAGATGCCCGAATATTGACACACCTCTTACGGCAGGAGCGGTGTGGATCACCCGGGCAAGGGCACGGCGAGACCCCCGGGGAGGAGGTTTCGGACGGACCAATACGCGTGGCCGTACGGGATGGGGGGCGGGCCCGCCGGGGCGGGCCCGCCCCGGGAGGTCACCTAACGGCGAAGTAGTCCGCCACGACTCTGGTGTGCAGCGGGAAGGCCAGCTCGCGTGGCCCGTCGATCGTCAGCCACTCCGTCGTCTCATCGGTCGGCACGACCGGCGGGAGCGCGGCGGAGGAGGTCTCCGGCCCCATGGCGAAGATCAGCACGGTGCCGTCGGGGGCGCTGAGCACGTCGAGGAGCCGGACGTCGTCCGCGCCGACGACGACCCCCGTCTCCTCGCGGAGCTCCCTGACCGCCGCCTGCTGCCAGGACTCCCCCACGTCGACGAAGCCGCCCGGCAGGGCGAGGCCGCCCCGGTGCGGTTCGACGCCGCGGCGGATCACCAGCACACCGTCGTCGACGGGCAGCAGCATCACGGCGACCGGCAGCGGGTTGAGGTAGGCGGTGTTGCCGCAGAAGGAGCAGGTGCGCGGCCACGCCTGGTCGAGGGCGTATGCACTGCCGCAGAAGGAGCAGTGCGAGTTCCTGGTCATCACGCCGCGAGATTACGGCTCACAACCGCTTCAGCGGCCCGTGCCTTTCCAGCCAGTTCCGGTAGGCGGGAGCCCGTTGCGACTCCGTCCAGTAGGTGGTGGTCAGCGCCCGCACCAGAGCGTCGGCGTGCGCGGTGATCGGCCCGGGAGCGGTCCATCCGATGAGGTGCCGGAAGCGCAGGGGCGAGCCGGCCAGCGGGCGGATCGCGATGCCCTCCCTGGCCGGGACGGTCGCCTGGAACAGGCTGACGCAGCGCCCCTCCGCGACCAGGTCGACCCCGACCTCCAGGTTGACGCCGTAGGCCACGCGCGGGGCGAAGCCGTGCGCGGCGCAGGTGTTCCAGAAGTACTCCCTGGGCCCCGACTCAAGCGGGGTCGGCAGCGCCCAGTCCTCCTCGGCGAGGTCGCGCAGCTCGACCTCCTCGTGCCCGGCCAGCGGGTGGCCCGCGGGCAGGCCGACGAAGAGCGGCTCCACCGCGATGGCGGTGTACACCGCGCCGGGCGGCGCGCAGAGCCGGTGGTCCGGATAGTCGTCGAGGGTCGCCAGCTCGATCCGCTCCGATTCGAGCAGGCCGGGCAACGTGTCGATCGTCTGCTCGGTGAGCAGCCTGATCTCCGCGCCGGGCAGCAGCCTGCGGAGGGTCTTGGCCAGGTAGATCCGCAGCCGGGTCGGGGCGCAGCCGACCCGGATCGGCGCCGTCTCCACCTGCGGGGGCGCGTAACGCCTGGCCGTCCGCTCCAACTCGTCGACGGCCGAGACCAGGGAGCGGGAGCGGACGAGCAGCCACTCGCCGAGCATGGTCGGGCGGGCGCCCTCGGGGCCCCTGTCGAACAGGGGGTCGCCGAACATCTGCTCGATACGGCGCAGCTGAGCGGTGAGCGCGGGCTGGGACATCTTCAGGGTCACGGCCGCCCTGGAGATGCTCCCGCTGTCCGCGATCGCACACAGCACCCTCAGATGACGAACCTGGAGATCCACGCATCGAGAGTAAAAGCAAAGAAGCTTTCCAGTAAGACCTAATCGGCGAAGAGCCCGGGGCACGTGCGGTTGACACCCTCCCGCTCCGCGCCCCATCATGAACACACGTTCATGAACATTCGTTCATATCAGTTCGGGAGGAAGCATGGGCTCCGTCGTCAACGTCCGCCAGTCCGAGGCCTGGAACGGCTACGAGGGCAACCACTGGGCCGACCACCAGGACCGCTACGACGCCGTGAACGACGCCTTCAACGAACCTCTGCTCGCGGCGGCGGCCGTCGGGGAGCGGGACACGGTGCTGGACGTCGGCTGCGGCAACGGGCGGGTGACCAGGCTGGCCGCCCGGCTGGCCCGGCACGGCCACGCGACCGGCCTCGACCTGTCGGCCCCCATGCTCGCGCGAGCCCGCGCGAGCGCGGACGCCGAGGGCGTCGCCAACGTGACCTTCGAGCGGGGCGACGCCCAGGTCCACCCGCTGCCCTCCGGCCGGTTCGACGTGGCGACGAGCCGGTTCGGGATCATGTTCTTCGCCGACCCTGTCGCCGCGTTCGCCAACATCGGCCGCGCGCTGCGCCCCGGCGGGCGCCTGGCCATGCTGTCGCTGCGGAACCTGGACGACCAGGACCTGGGCCGCGTCCTCGCCGCGATGACCCCGCACCTGCCGCGTCGCCCCGCCACGACAGAACCCGGCGGGCCCGGCCCCGAGTCACTGGCCGACCCCGTCCGCGTCCACGAGGTGCTCACCGCCGCGGGCTTCGAGAACGTGGCCGCGACCCCCGTGGACGCTCCCCAGACATGGGGGGCGGACACCGAGGACGCGGCGACCTTCCTGGGAGCCTGGGGTCCCGTCCGTTTCATGCTCGGCCAGGTCGATCAGGAGTCGGCCTCCCACGCCCTCGACGCCCTCACCGAGGCGATGCGCCCCTTCGAACGGGCCGGTGCCGTACGACTGCGCGGCGCCGCCTGGCTGATCACCGCCACCCGGCCGTGACCCACCCGGCTCACTAGGATGCGGGGTGATGTCACCAAGAAAAGCGGCCGCCCTGCGTGACGGCACCGACGGCCTGAGCCTGCGCGAACACCTCGTCGCCACCGCTGGACGGCTCATCGCCGAACGCGGCACCACCGGACTCACCGTCCGCGACATCGCCCGTGCGGCACGGGTCGCGGACGGCGTGCTCTACAACCACTTCGAGGGCAAGGAGGAGTTGCTGGCGCTGGCGCTGCACGCCCACGTCCGCTCGGTCGAGCGCGACCTCGGCCCGCTGCCCGCCAGGCCGGGTGAGGGCACCGTCGCCGGCAACCTGCGCGCCTGCCTCACCTACGGTCTCGCCCTGCACAGGGCCTTCCTGCCCGCCTTCGCGGGCCTGCTCCCCCAGCCCGAGGTGCTCGCCCGCTTCGACGCGCTGCCCAACCCCCTCGGCGAGGGCAGGGGGCTGCAGGCGATGCTCGCCGGCTATCTGCGCGCGGAACGCGACCTCGGCCGCCTGACCCCCTCGGCCGACCCCGAGGCCGCCGCCACGCTACTCGTCGGCGTCTGCCACGAACTGGTCCTTCCCCGCCTCCTGCGCGGTGCCCCCGTCCCCGCCGACGTTCCCCCCGCCACGGCCGACGCCCTGATAGCCACCCTGATGAACGGCCTCGCCCCCTCCGGGGTGGCATGCACGTCGTGAACGAGGCCAGGAGCGGCGCCCCGGCCCTTCCTCCGCTCCCTCCGGCCGGCAACACCGGCTCGGGCAACGCGGGATATGTCATCCGGGCACGTTCCGGACAGGTGAGCGACGGAGGCGGGACCAGGGCCCCTGTCTGCCGGGCAGCGCTCCGACCTGTTTCTGAGGAACGGCGTCGCGGGATGATACGCCGCCGGGTGGAGAGTGGGTCCCTCCCCCGGCGGACGACCCGGCGCCGGGGACGGGCCTACCTTCCTTGCATTGGTTCCGCACAGCAAGGCACAGCAAGGAATTCCCGATGTTCAAGGACTCAGCCGACTTCAGGCGTATCGCGTCCGGCACACTGCTGATCGTCGCACCCCTCCTGCAGACGATCGCCGTCATCATCGACCCCGGCACCTGGGGCGACGACCGGGAGGCCGTCAGCTACGGCGACAACCCGGCCCTGGCCCAGGCCCAGTCGGCTCTGTACCACTGGTCCTACCTGCTCATGGCCCTGGCCGCCATCGCCCTGCTGCATGTGATGCGCCGCAGGGCCGTGGTCTTCGGCCACATCGTGGGCCCACTCACCGCGCTCGGCTACATCAACCTGTCGGGCATGCTCATGATCGATCCGGTGGAGTGGTGGCTGGGGCAGCGCAACACCCCCGAGCAGGCCGCCAAGATCCTCGACGAGATGCTGAACCTGCCCGGCGTCGTCTTCGGCTTCCAGATGCCCTGGCTCTTCTTCGCCATCTTCGGCATGCCGGTCCTGCTCGCCGGCGTGTGGCGGGCCGGGTTCGCACACTGGTGGGTGCCGCTCGTCGTCGCGATCGGTTACGGCACCTCCCTGGTCGTTCCGTACGGCCCCGCCTCGGTCGCGCTGTGGGGCGCCAGCGCGGTCGCGATCGGCTCGCTCGGCGTCAAGATGCTCAGGATGAGCCGCACGGAGTGGGTCTCCCACTACCCCACGGACGCGCCCGGCCGTACCACGCCCGACTCGTACGCGAACACCACGGCCTGAGCCCGATCCCGCAGATGAAGCTTCATGAGCACCCGCGCGACGTGCGTCTTGACCGTGGCCTCACCGACGAAGAGCTCCCCGGCGATCTCGGCGTTGGTCATGCCTCTGGCCAGGAAGCGCAGCACCTCAAGTTCGCGCGGGGTCAGCTCGGCCAGCTGCGGCGGGGGCGCCGGGTCGTGGCGGCCCGCGAAGGAGGCGATGACCCGGGTGGTGACCGCCGGATCGAGCAGCGCGTCACCGCCGACGACGACCCGGATGGCCTCGACGAGCTGCTCGGGGGGCGAGACCTTCAGCAGGAACCCGCTGGTCCCGGCGCGCAGCGCGGCGTAGAGGTTCTCGTCGGTGTCGAAGGTGGTCAGCATCACCACCTTCGGCGGGGCGGGCTGGCCGAGGAGCTGCCTGGCCGCGGTGAGGCCGTCCATGCGCGGCATGGAGATGTCCATCAGCACGATGTCAGGCCGGGTACGGCGGGCGACGGAGACGGCTTCGAGCCCGTCCGCCGCCTCCCCGACGACCTCCATGCCCGCCTCGCTCTCCACGACGAGCTTCAGCCCGGCGCGGACCATGGCCTGGTCGTCGGCGATCACGACACGAATGCTCGTCTCAGTTGATCCGTTCATCGGCGAACACCTCCTGGTGGGAGATAGGCAGGGATGCGTGGACACGGAAACCGCCCTCCGGGCGGGGGCCCGCTTCGAAGCGGCCGCCGAAGAGCGCGGCGCGCTCGCGCATGCCGACGAGGCCGTTGCCCGTCGACAGCTCGGACGGGGCTCCGCCGCCGCCGTCCAGGACCTCAAGTTCGATGTGGTCACCGTGGTAGGTGATGGTGATCGTGATCTCGGACTCGCCGCCGTGCTTGACCGCGTTGGTCAGGGCCTCCTGCGCGATGCGGTAGGCCGACAGGTCGAGGCCGGGGGGCAGCCGTACCGGATCGCCGACCACGTCGAGGCTGATCCGCAGCCCGGAGGAGGCCAGCGAGGTGACCGTGCCGGCCAGCAGGTCGAGTCCCGGCTGCGGGATGGCCTCGTCGAGCGGCATGCGCAGCGCGCCGAGCATGACGCGCAGTTCGTCCACCGCCTCCCGGCCCATCCGCTCGATACCGAGCAGCATGTCCTCGTGCGGGCTTCCCATCCGGCGCATCACCCCGGCCTGCATGACCATCATGCTGACGCTGTGGGCGACCACGTCGTGCAGCTCGCGGGCGATGCGGGTGCGTTCCTGGGCGACGGCCTCGGCGGCCTGGCGTTCCCTGTCACGTTCCAGTTGTACGGCGTGGGCGGCCAGGCGGTGCGCCCTGGTGGCGTAGGCGCGCACGGCCAGGCCGGTGAGGTAGGCGGCGCCGAAGATGACGGTGAGGAAGATGACCTCGTCGAAGGGCAGCAGGCGGTGGTCGACGGCACCGGAGTCGAAGACCAGGATGCCGGTCACGGCCCAGGCCAGGCCCGGCTTGACGGGCAGCTCGGCGGCGACCGTGTGGAAGACGATCAGCAGGGAGGCCAGCTGCCAGGTCTGGCAGCCTTCGTAGCCCTGCCGGTGCCAGGCGTACTGGGCGAGGATCATCAGGATGAAGACCGCGACCGGCGCCTTGCGCCGGAACCACACCAGTACCCCGGTGACGAGCGCCTGACCGATCCACCACAGTTCGGGGGTCTCCGCCGCGCCGTGGTCGGCGGCGACGGTGAAGGCCTCCAGCGTGCCGAGTGCGATGACGGCCAGGCCGATCAGCAGATCAGCCCTGGGCACCGTGCGGAGGTGCCGGGCGAGGAAAGCGGCGCCGGAGCGTCGCAGGAGGGGAGAGGGAACCGCCATGCGGGGAGACTAATCCCTTCCGCCCTCCGTGCATACAGGACAAAACGCCCAGGCAAGTGGCTTACAAGTGGGCCACAAGTCAGGAGGTCCCGAAGGACACGCTCCGCACGAACCGATTGGCCAGCGAGCTGTCACAGGTGCCCGGCGCGCAGAAGTAAATCATGAGGGCGGGTTTGCCCGGTCGTTCCACGGCCCATCCGGTGAAGTCCAGTCTGCCACCGCGCTGCGGGTCGGTGATCGAGCCTTCGAGCCGTACGGCCGGCTTGCCGCCCACCAGCACCTGGACGACCTCGGAGGAGACGTTGACCGTGCCCGGCAGCGAGGACTGCAGGGTCTCCTGGAGCTGCTGGGCCCTGCTCCGCGGGTCGAGGGTGTCGAGGGTCTGCGCGTAGATCCCGGTCGCCTCCGCCGGGGAGGCCTTGATGATCTCGTTGACCGCCGCCCAGTCGGCGGTGACCGGCGTGCCGAACAGCGCGTCGAACTCCCCGGCCTTCGGGGAGGCGACCACGAACACGTCGGCGTGCTCGCGGGGGGACCAGCTCGGCGGATGCTCGAAGGCGACCGGCACCGCGGACGATCCCGCGTACGGCGTCCACTCGCCACCGCCCCTCAGGACCGTGGCGAGCACCGCGACCAGCGCGACGACGGCCGCCACGGCGACGCCCGCGCCGACGACGATCCCCCGCCCCTTCCCGCGTTTGCGCGGGGAGGCCTTCCGCGAGGCTTCCGGCGCGGGCCTCCTCGTGGGTGCCTCCGGCTCGGCCTGGGAGGTCCGGGAGGCCTGAAGGTCCTGGGGGGCCGCCTCCGCGAGCCGGTAGGACTGGCCGCTGATCGCGTCCCGCAGCTCGGTGACGAACTGCGTGCAGGTGTCGTAGCGCTGCTCGGGTGACTTGGCCAGCGCCCGCGCCATGACGCCGTCCACCTCCATCGGCAGCTCGGGCCGCAGCGAGCTGAGCGGGGTCGGCGTCTCGGCCAGGTGCGCCCACAGCAGCGCGATCTCGTTGTCCCGCCGGAACGGCAGCCGCCCGGCCAGCGCCTCGTAGACCACGCACGCCAGGCCGTACTGGTCGCAGCGTCCGTCGACGCGCTCCTTGTTGATCTGCTCGGGGGACATGTAGCGGGGCGTGCCGATGAACTGGTCGGTCTGGGTCAGCCCGGAGAGCGAGGTGAGGTGCTTGGTGATGCCGAAGTCGGTGAGGTAGGCGTGGTCGCCCTCGGTGTGGCCCGCGATCAGGATGTTGGCCGGTTTGACGTCGCGGTGGATGAGGTCGTGCGCGTGCGCGGTGTCCAGCGCCGCCGCCACCTGGGCGAAGATCCTGTTGGCCTGGCCGACCGGCATCAGCCCCCGGTCGTAGAACAGGCGCCGCAGGTCGGGGCCGTCCACGTAGCGCATCGCGATGTAGAGCGTGCCGTCCTCGGCCGCGTCGGCCTCGTAGACCGGGATGATGTTGGGGTGGTCGATGCTCGCGACCGTCCGCGACTCCAGCACGAAGCGCTGGCGGAAGCGCTCGTCCTCGCCCAGCAGCGGGTTGAGGACCTTCAGCGCCACCTTGCGGTTCAGCCGGGAGTCGATGGCGAGGTAGACCACCGCCATGCCGCCCTTGCCGATCAGGTCCTCGACACGGTATCCGGCCACCTCCTGGCCGATCAGGGCTCTGTCGTTCTGGGCCATCACGCCTCCGTGGGGTGGCCGCAGTAGCCACAGAAGCGGTGCGCGGGCCCCAGCCGCATCCCGCAGGCGGTGCAGTACTTCTGTTTGACGGTGACGGCGTCCGGCCTGGTCTCGGTCTCCCTGGTGCCGGGCCCGCCGCCCGGGTCCCGCGCGACCAGCACGGGAGTGCCCGGCGCGGTGGTCGTCCTGGGCAGCGCGGGGAAGGAACGGCCGACCACGACGGTGGCGTCGGCCGTCTCGTCCGGCGCCCCGCGCCTGTCCGCCTGTGCCCCGGGGCGAGGCTCAGGGCGGGGTACCGGCCGAGGTCCGGGAGACGGTGGCGTGTTCCGTACCGGGTCCTCCTCGGCCTCCTCCTCTTCGTTCCCCCTCCGGCGCCACAGCAGGAAGGCCCCGGCCAGCACGGCCAGCACCAGCACGCCTCCCGCGACGAGGAAGGGCCACAGGGGAGGTCCGGCGGCGCTGTCACCGGCGGCGGCCGCGGCCCGTCTGGCCCCCTCGTCCTCGGCGGTCCCGCGTTTCTGCTGGGACGTCTTCAGGTGCGCCGCCGCCAGGACGTGCCCCGGGTAGAGGTCGAGGACACGCTGGAAGGCGGGGACCGCGTCACCGTAGTAGTGGGTGTGGAAGCGGGTCAGCGCCTGCTCGAAGGCCGCGTCGATCGGCCCTCTCCTGGGAATGACCCTGGCCTCGGCCAGGGCCTTGGTGACCTCCCGGACCCCGATCATGCGGCCGTCCTCGCCTCCTCCGACGAGCAGGCCGACGACCTCCCCCTTCTTGTCCTCGATCACCGGGCCGCCGCGCAGGCCCCGGTCGACGAGCGCCCCCAGTTTGCGTGGCTCGTCCACCTTGTTCTCCGGGTCCCGGAACCCTCTGCCGCCCTCGCCCGCGCCTCCGGCGCTCAGGTGGGCGATGTCCACGGTCTCCGGCAGGCCCGCCGCGGGCCGTCCGGTGAATCCGGCGACCGCGACCGGCCAGGAGTCCTTGTCCGGCACCTGGGCCGCCAACGGCGCCGTCGGCAGGCCCGCGCTGGCGTCCGCGCGTCCGACCGGCACGAGCACGGCGGGACTGTCCGGCTTGTCCCCCACACGGGTGATCTCGGCCTTGAAGCCCTCGTCGTCCGGCCGGGAGATGTTGGGGAAGACACGGATCTCGGTGGTGACGTCGACGATGCAGGTGGCCGTCGGCAGCTTCGGCGGGTAGCACTCCTGCAGGTGGTGGTTGAGCAGTTTGTCCTTCAGGGTGTGCCGCTTGAAGTCGTCAGGGATCTTGACCTTGTGGTGCTCGGCGAAGATCTTGTTGGCGGCGTGGACCGCCACGTCCTTGTCCGTCCTGACCACCCTGGTGAGGGTGACGACGGCGCCCTCGGGGTTGACCACGGTGCCGGTGCCCTCACCGATCGGCACGTCGTAGGAGCGTTCGACGTGGACCAGTTCGCCGATGTGGTCGAGCAGGGTGATGTCGACACGCGCCTTGGCCTCGACCCTGACGACCGCCGGGGTCACCAGGTCGGTGATGCCACTCGGATGTTCGTGCGCGAACGCGGGGACCGTCGCGGCGGCCACGGGGACGACGACGCCGAGGAGCGCGAGAGCCAAGACGAATCGCCGCATAGCCACTCCATAGGGGGGATTAGGACAAGCGTGGCAACCGTAGTGCAGAAGTCAATAGAACATCACCCGGATAAGTATTCAGTAGACAAACAATCACCGTTCGACCAGGACACATCCCGCCAGACCCCCGAAAACAACGCCTAGATCAACTACCAATCCCTACATTTCGGACAGTCCTGAAGATGGTTCCCGAGCCGCCTGGCCGTTCCTGCCCATCCAGTCACGGGCGCCCTGCCGTACGGCGGCGTGCACCGCGCGGGCGACGCGGGCGCCCCAGGTCGAGCGCGGGCCGCCGAACAGCTCGGCCCGCCCCTCTTCCCGTACGGCGACGCAGACCGCGTCCGAGGCGGTGCCCGTACCCGGGAAGCCCTCCTCGGCCAGCGCCTGGGACTTGGCCTCGGTGACCGTCATGACGGTGTTGACCAGGGCGGCGTCGGTCATCGCCACCGGGACGGCGACGACGATGTTGATCGTCCCCGGCAGGTACATCGGCGCCAGCTCGGGGTCGGGGGTTCCCTCGGGGGCCGCCGCCCAGGTCGGCACGCGCAGGCCGACGGTCGCCGCGACCTCGACTCCCCCGTCTGCGGCCGTGGTGAACCGGTCCACGGCCGCCGCGGTCAGCATGCCGACCCCGGGCCCCGGCGGGGCCATCTCCAGCAGGTGCGCCACCGGGTCCATCCGCGAGTAGCCCCCGGCCACCTGGGCGTTGAGCACCCACCCGACCGGCCCGATGCCGCCGCCCAGCATCGCCGAGGAGATCGCCCGCCAGCCGGGGCCGCACTCCCACAGCAGCGAGGCCAGCCTGGCCCCGTCCTCCTCACGACGGCTCAGTCCGAGTCTCACGGGCGCTCCAGGTGGACCTGTGGTCTGCCGCCCGCGTCGGCCACCACACGGACCCGGGCGTCGAAGTGCTCACCGATCAGCTCCTCGGTGAGGACGTGCGCGGGAGTGCCCGCCGCTGCGGCCCCACCGCCGGCGACCAGCGTCATCGTGTCGGCGTACTGCCCGGCGACGCTCAGGTCGTGCAGCGTCGTGACCACGGTCAGGCCGTCGGCCAGCCTGAGCCGGTCGAGGAGTTCGAGGACCTGCTGCTGGTGTCCCAGGTCCAGGGCCGTGGTCGGCTCGTCGAGCAGCAGCACCGACGCCCGCTGGGTCAGCGCCCTGGCGAGCACGACCCGCTGGCGCTCCCCGCCCGACAGGTGGCCGAGCGCGCGGGCGGCCAGCGGGGACAGGTCGAGCCGGTCGAGCACCGAGGCGGTCACCTCCCGGTCCTCCCGGCTCTCCCTGCCCAGGTGCGGGATGTACGGCGTGCGGCCGAGCATCGCGTAGTCGAAGACCGTCATGTCCCCGGGGAGCGCCGGGGTCTGCGGGGCGTAGGCCAGCAGTCGCGCCCGTTCCCTCGGCTTGAGCCCGCGCACCGGCGCGCCGTCCACGAGCACCTCACCCGAGTGGGGAAGCAGCCCGGCCAACGCCCTGAGCAGGGTGGACTTGCCCGCGCCGTTGGCCCCGATGACGGCGAGCCACTCCCCCGCGCCCGCCCGCAGGTCCACACCGGACAGCACGGCCCGCCCGCCGAGGACGACGCCGAGCCCCCTGGCCTCGACGCGGCTCATGTCTCCACCCGCCGGGTGAGGCGGAGCACGGCCACGAAGAACGGCGCCCCCGCGAAGGCGGTGACCACCCCGATGGGCAGCTCGGCCGGGGCGATCACGGTCCTGGCGGCCAGGTCGGCCAGGACCAGGAAGACGGCCCCGCCGACCAGGGACAACGGCAGCACCACCCGGTAGGACCCCCCGGCCAGGCGACGGACCACATGTGGGACGACGATGCCGACGAAGCCGATGAGCCCGCTGACCGCCACGGCGGAGGCGGTGGCCAGCGAGGCGGCCAGCAGCACCACGAGCCTGACCCTGGCGACGTTCACGCCGAGGCTGGCCGCCTCGTCGTCGCCGACCGACAGTACGTCGAGCAGCCTGCCGTACAGCAGCATGACCACGACGGAGACCGCCGCGTACGGCAGGATCAGCCTGACCTGCTCCCAGCCGCCGCCGACGTTGCCGAGGATCCAGCCGTAGACGCGCTGGAGCTCCTCCACGTCGAGCTGCTGGAGGAACGTCTGGACCGCGGTGAGGAAGGAGGTCACGGCGACCCCGGCCAGGACCAGCGTCGCGGTGCCGCCGCCCCTCCCCGCGACGTTGCCCAGCGCGTAGGCGAGCAGGACACCGCCGATCGCCCCGGCGAACGCCGCGCCGGGCACCAGGAGCGTGTCCCCCTCGCCGGTCGTGAACACGATCACCGCCGTCGTCGTCAGGCCCGCCCCGGCGGCGGCCCCCAGCAGGTAGGGGTCGGCCAGCGGATTGCGGAACACGCCCTGGTACCCGGCGCCCGCACAGGCCAGCAGTCCGCCGACGATCGCGGCGAGCAGGACCCTGGGCAGCCTGAGTTCCAGCAGCAACGCCCGCTCGACCGGCGCGAGCCCGGAGTCGGCGGAGACGAACGGCAGCCAGTCGAGCAACTGCAGCGCGGCGCCGCGCGGCGCGATGTCCGCCGCGCCGACCAGCAGGGCGGCGAGCATGCTCGCCAGCAGCAGCAGGCAGGCCGCCAGTGTGACGAACGGGCGCGGTCCCGCGGTCCGGCGGGGAAGCCGCCTGCCCGCCGTCCGGAGAAGGCCGGGGGCCACCTCGGGCGAGGACGAGCCCGTTGAGGGACGGGAGAGATCGGTCACCTAACTGGTCGCGGTCTTCCGGACGGCCTCGCCGACCTGCTTGACGAGGTCGACGACGCGGGGACCCCAGCGGGAGGCGAGGTCGTCGTCGAGGGCGACGACCCGGTCCTTCTTGATCGCCGAGAGCCCGGACCAGCCGGGACGCTTGGCGAGGGTCTCCCGCGACTGGCCACAGCACTTGGTGTCGGCGAGGAAGACGATGTCCGGGTCGGCCTTGACGACGAACTCGGCGGAGAGCTTGGGGTAGCCGCCCGCCGCGTCGGGGGCCTTGTCCGCGATGTTGGTCAGCCCGAACAGCCCGTAGATCTGGCCGATGAAGGTGGTCGAGGTCGCCGAGTACGGCGTGCTGTCCAGTTCGTGGTAGTAGGTCAGTTTCTTGTCCTTGGGAGCTTCGGCGGCGAGGGCCTCGATCTGCTTCCTCATGCCGTCGGCGACCTCCTCGGCCCGGTCCACGTTGCCGGTGGCCAGGCCCAGGTCGGTGATCTGGTCGTAGGCGTCGTCGAGTTTGGCCGCCGCGGGCTCGACCAGCACGGGGACGCCGAGCGCGCCCAGCTTGCCGACGACGCCGTCGATGTCGTTGGCGAGCACGACCAGGTCGGGCTTCTTGGCGACGATCGCCTCGACGTTCGGCTTGAACCCGGACAGGGTGGTCTTCGGCGCCTGCGCGGGGTGGTTCGACTGGTCGTCCACCGCGACGACCTGGGGGCCGGCGCCGACGGCGAAGAGGTTCTCGGTCGCGGTCGGCGACAGCGAGACGATGCGCTCCGGACGCTTCTGGACGACGACCGGGCCGTTGCCCGCCTGGACGGTGACGGGGAAGGCCGCCCCCTGCGGGGACTGCGCCGTCGTCGCGGACGGGTCGGCCGTGCTCCCGGTGTTTCCGGCGCCTTCGGTGTTCCCGGCGCATCCGGACAGGGCAAGCACACCGGACAGCGCGCCGACGAGGGCGATACGTACGGGCCTCACTCGGGGGGATCCTTTCGGTCATCGGAACAGGAGAGACCCGTGAAGGGACGGGGTCACCCTTTCCACGAGGGCAGACAGCGTCGGCACAGCGGAAGGCGACCTGGCTCGATCAGGGAGAACGCTCCCCTGACCATGACAGTTGCGGGACAGCGCCGGGCTCACACCGGACTTCGCTACACGCTGTGCAACAAACCAACGCTATCAATCCCCCCGATCCTCTCCTCCGTCAAGCCCGCCCTCCCAACTTCCGCGAACCCGGTGCCGTGTGTGAGGAGTGCCGGCTTGGGCGCGTCGGTGTCTGGACTGAGGAACGCAGGAGCGAAGCGACGCAGTGACGAGGGAAGACACCGACCCGAAGCGCCCAAGCCCGCGACGCCGCCAGGCGGAGCAAAGAGACACAGTCAAGCCTGGTCCTCCAGCTCCCGTTCGGCCTCGGCGATCACCTCCTGGAGGCGTAGGCCGTGTGCCGCGTCAAGGGGATGGCCGCCGCCGCGGGCGACGGTCTCGGCGAACTCGGAGAGCATGACGGCGAACGAGTCGGAGCCGAGGCGGTTCCCGTCGAGGTGCTCGCTGCCGAGCCTGCCGTACACGTCGACCCTGGAGGGCGGCGTCTCGCCGGGGACGCTCATGCACAGCGACGCCTCGCTGACCGCGCCCGTCTCGTGTTCGAGCAGCAGGCCGACCCAGCCGCGCGGGTTGCCGTGGGCGCGCACGCCGGTGATCCGGCCGAGCGCGGCGTCCAACATGTCGATCATGTGCGGGCCGATGTCGAGGATCGCGCCTCGTTCGAGTCGCCAGGGGGTGGCGAAGTCGCCGCCCAGCATGGAGCCGGAGACACTGACCGCGTTGCCGCCGAAGGGCTCGATGGCCGAGACCCTGGCCAGGAAGGCCCTGGTCGCCGCGGAGTAACGCCAGGTCAGGACCATCTGGGAGGGCACGCCTGCCTCGGCGACCGCCTCGGCGAGCCGTCTGGCCCCGTCGAGGTCGGCGGCGAGTGGCTTCTCCAGCAGCAGCGCCTTGCCCGCCCGCGCGGCGAGCACCCCCAGCTCGGCCTGTACGGCGGGCGGCACGGAGAAGGCGACCGCCTCGCAGTTGTCGAACAGTTCCTCGATCCGCTCGTAGACCGGGACCCCGAACCGGGCCGCGGCCTCGGGGCGCCGCGCCCACACACCGACCAGGCGCGTGTCCGGTCCGGCCGCGAGAACCGGTGCGTGCACCATCTCCGCCCACGGCCCCGCGCCCACCAAACCCACAGATATCGTCACGGCCCCAGCTTCTCACGACCCCTTCCGCCGGTCGCGCGCTCATCAGGGACCCACCCCACCAGAACCAGGAGGCCGTACCGGCATGATGGATCACATATGGACGAGATGATTCTGCTGCGGCACGGTGAGACCGAGTGGAGCAGGGACGGGCGTCACACGGGACGTACCGACCTGCCGCTGACCCCCAGAGGTGAGGAGCAGGCGCGGGCGCTCGCGCCGCTGGTCGGGGGCGGGTCCTTCGGGCTGACCCTGGTCAGCCCCGCGTCGCGGGCCCGCCGTACGGCGGAGCTGGCCGGACTGACGGATTACGAGGTCGACCCGGACCTGTGGGAGTGGGACTACGGCGGCTACGAGGGCATCACGACCGTGGACATCCGGCGCACGCGCCCCGGCTGGTACCTGTGGCGCGACGGGGTCGTCCCCGGGGACGCCGAGCATCCCGGTGAGAGCGCACAGGAGGTCGCGGAGCGCGCCGACCGGGTGATCTCCCGGGCCCGCGCCGCGGACGGCACGGTCGCCGTGGTGGCGCACGGTCACCTGCTGCGGGTGCTGTGCGCCCGCTGGCTGGGACTTCCCGCGCGGGACGGCCGCCTGTTCCGCCTGGACACCGGGACCTACTCCCGGCTGGGCTTCGAACACGGCGAACCGGTGGCGCTCACCTGGAACGCCCCCGTCTGAGAGCCGGGCCGCGGTCCGCGGCCCGTCAACCACATCAGCACTTCCTGGTGGCCCGCGCGGGCCTCCTCGCAGTGCCTCCATCTCCAGTGGCAGGGCTGGTCGCGTACTCCGGTGACCCATGTGCGGTAGGACACCGGAGTGGTCGCACCGTCGCCTGTGGCCTGCGAGGCGACACCATATGTGCGGATCACGACGCGACCGCCTGGTGCGAACAGCACGTCGTCGGCCACGGGATACAGGGTCATCCGGTCGAGCATGGCTTGAGCCCCCATTCGCTGTTGGCTCACACTCTTCCCCGCCGACCCGCTCCCCGGGTTACGTCATCGACACGGCGAGGTTAACCACTCGCCCCGATGTGAAAACGGCGTTACACCGTAAGGCTGTCGAACTCCCCGTCTTTCACCCCGAGCACCAGCGCACGGATCTCGTCGCGGGTGTAAATCAGTGCCGGACCCCCGGGAAAGCGGGAGTTCCGGACCGCGATACTGCCGTCGGGCAGTTCCGCCAGCTCGACGCAGTTGCCCGTCGAGTTGCTGTGACGACTCTTACGCCAACTCGCCCCGGCCAGGTCCGTGGCGGGCATGCCGTTGTAGGTGTGGTTCATTTAGATCTCTCTGAGAAGGTCGCCGAGGATCTCGGCGGTGCCCCCAGGCGTGGTGCTTTCCACGCACAGCTGCTCCATGGCCGTGAGGTATGGATCAATGTCCTCACGTTTGTCCAGGTAGAGGGCACCCCAGAGCTGCTCGACATAAACGACGTCCGACAGGTCGGACTCGGGAAACCGCAAGATGCTGAACGCACCACCCTCGGCCGCGTGCATGCCGAAGCGGAAGGGCATCACCTGGATGGTGATGTTGGTCAGCGCGGCCACCTCCAGCAGGTGCTGGAGCTGTTCGCGCATGATCTCCCGTCCTCCGATAGGGCGCTTCAGGGCCGCCTCGTCGATGACGGCCCACAGGCGGGGGCCGTCCTTCTTCGTCAGGCGCTCCTGACGCTGCATGCGCATATGCACACGACGCTCGATCTCCGCCTCCGGCACGTCCGGGTAGCCCAACCGGATCACGGTGCGCGCGTAGGCCGCCGTCTGCAGCAGGCCGGGAACGAACTGCACCTCGTAGGTGCGGATCACGTTCGCCGCCTCCTCCAGCCCCACGTAGGTGGTGAACCAGTTCGGCAGGAGATCGCCGTACTTGTGCCACCAGCCGGGGGTGTTCGCCTCGCGGACCATCTCCAGCAGGCCGCGCCGTTCTGCGTCGTCGAGCACGCCGTACAGGGTGAGCAGGTCTTCCACGTCTCGTGTCTTGAAACCGACGCGACCCAGTTCCATCCGGCTGATCTTGGACTCCGAGGCCCGGATGTGGAATCCGGCCACCTCACGGGGAAGCCCCTTCTCCTCACGCAGGCGACGCAGGCTTGCGCCGAGCATGATGCGCCGAACGGTGGAACCGGTACCGGGCGGGTCCATGGACACGTGGTTGCTCCTCGCTCGCTTTCCTGATCGACAGTCTGTCACTTCGCGGCCCAAGATTTCCCAGCCGCGGACAAGATCCCCTTTCTGTCCGATTGCCGATTTCATGGGTAACCGTAGCGGTTGCACGCACCTTATGCACGTGCATTCGCTCTTGCACCTGCACGGGAGTTTGCACCATGATGATCGCTGTGCAGTCCGCCCACACCGCGCTCTCCCGGACCTCCTGGACGGCGCTCGACTGGTGGCCCCCCGTCGGCTGGTGGCCCGATACGGCACGCGATCTCCTCTCCGGATCAGCGGCCATGGCGAGCGCCACCTTCGTGCTTCCCCCGCAGGCGGAGTCGGTGCACTCCGCCCGCAGCTTCGCCACGGGGACACTCACCGGCTGGAAGCTCACCGACCTGGTCGAGAACATGGAGCTCATCGTCTCCGAGCTGGCCACCAACGCCTTCAGACACGGCCTGCGCCTGGCCGAGTCACGCGCCAAGGAACCCATCAGGCTCTCGTTGCTACGCCGGGGAGGTCTGGTCACCTGCGCGCTCAACGACCCGGGATCGGGTTTTCCCGCGCTGCGCGATCCGTCACCCCTGGACATCGGCGGGCTCGGACTGCACATCGTCGAGTCGCTGAGCGTGCGCTGGGGCTGGGCTCCCCTGGCCCCCTACGGCAAGATCGTCTGGGCCGTCCTCGGCTGACGCCCCCGTCGTACCCCCGCCAAGACCATCCCGGACGGCGCCGCCTCTTCCCTCATTGGCGCCGGCCGGTCCCGGGCCCGTGACGCACCCCCGCGAGCGGCCCCGGGACCGGCCAAACCCGTGCCGATCCCGGCCTCCCGCCCGTCGCCGATCCACCGCCGATCCACCGCCGGCCCGACGGTGACCTGGCGGTGACCATGTGCTGACCTGGCGGTGACACGGTGAACATCCTGTGAACCTGTCGCATTCTGCGCGGTGCGTCCCCTGGCGACGCCCTCTGCATTACCGTGGATGTTCATGGCTCACGGAGAGTCCCCGTGTGAGATTCCTGCAGAGAGCTGCGAGATGGACGATCACCTGCTCGGCTGGTTGAAGACCCTCGACGAAGAACGGCTCACCCGAATCCTGGCCAACCGGCCGGACGCCATCGCCGCACCGTGGCCGCGGCGCCTTGACACCCTGGCGCAGCGGCTGGGCAACGGATCCGCGATCTCCGCGGTCATGCGCGCTCTTCCACTGCCCTCCTTCGAGGTCGCGCAGGCGGCCCTGGCCCTGGGCGACCGCGTCGACCTTGAGACACTGGCCGGGTTCATGGGCGTCTCGGAGGCCGAGACCGCCCCCTGGATCGACCTGCTGTCCGACCACGCCCTGGCCTGGCCCGACGACGAGGGACGCATCCGGCTCGCCGGGGGCCTGGCCCGCTGCTGGACGGCCCCGTGCGGCCTCGGCGAATCGCTGGCCCACTACCTGAACTCGTGGACCGTCAGCGCCGACGCCCTGCGCGCGCTGGCCAGGGCCCTCGGCCTGCCCAACGGCCAGAAGCGCCAGACGGTCATCAAGATCATCGAGGTGCTCTCCGACCCGGGCCGCCTCGCCGCCCTGCTGGAACGGGCTCCCGAGGGAGCCAGGAGACTGCTCGACGAGTTCGCCTGGGACGGCCCGTCCCGTGGCGTCGACGGCGGCCGGTTCGTGGTCCCCGGCTCCCCGGAGAAGTGGGCGGGCGACCACGGCCTGCTCTTCCGGCCGAGCTGGAACACCGCCGAGATGCCCAGAGAGGTGGCGCTCGCGCTGCGCGGGGCCGACTACCACCCCCCGTTCACCCCCGTCCCGCCCGACCTGGCGACCGTCCCCGTCGACCCCGAGGCCGTCGACCACCTGATGACCCTGGCGGCGCCCCACGTGGTCGAACGCTGCGCCGCGATGCTGGAGAACACCGCGAAGATCCCGTTGCCGCTGCTGAAGGCGGGCGGGGTCGGCGTGCGCGAGGTGCGCAGGCTGGCCAAGGACATCGGCTGCGACGAGGACGAGACCCGGCTGCTGCTGGAGATCTGCGCGGTCGCCCGGCTGCTGGCCTGGGACGACACGGCGGGCGGCCTGGTGCCGACTGAGAAGTTCGACCGCTGGCGGCTGGACGACGCGGCGGCCAGGCTCCGGGTACTGCTCGCCGCCTGGTGGCGCATGGAACGCTCGTCGCTGCGCCGGATCGACGGCAGATACGGCACGGTGCTCGGCGACGACCCCGCGGGGATCATGGTCGCCCGCGCCAGACGGGCGGTGCTGGGCGTGCTGGCCCGCCTGCCCGCCAGTACGGCGTGCGCCGACCAGGCCGGGCTCGTCGAGGCGGCCCACTGGCACGCCCCGCTGCTGGAACGCCCGCTGCTGGGCGAGTGCGCCCCCGCCGCGCTTGAGGAGGCCAGGATGCTCGGCCTGGTCGCCTACGACACGATCACCGACCTGGGGCGCGCGCTGGCCGCGTTGCAGACGGCCGGTGACGAGAACGACGACTCGGTGCCGCTCGTCGAGAACGACCCGCTCCTGGTCGAGTGCTCGATCAGGGCCCTGGCCAGCGTACGGCGCAGCGCGCTGTTCGGCGCCGACCTGACCGCCGTGGTGACGGGTCCCCCCTCCGCCGAACTGGCCGAACTGCTCGACCGGACCGCCGACCGCGAGTCCAGGGGCGCCGCCTCCGTGTGGCGCTTCAGCCCGGCGAGCATACGGCGGGCGATGGACGCCGGATGTTCCGCCGACGACCTGCTGGCCGATCTCGCCGAGGTCGGCACGGTGCCGCAGCCGCTCGACTATCTCGTGCGCGACATCGCCAGGCGGCACGGCGAGGTCACCGTGACCACGGTCGCCTGCATCGTCCAGGCCTCCGACCCGGTGCTGCTGGCCGAGATCGCCGGTCACCGGCGGCTGGGCAGGCTGGGGCTCAGGCTGCTCGCGCCGACCGTGCTCGCCAGCTCCGTGCCCGCGGCCAAGACCCTGGCCGCGCTGCGGGAGAACGGTTACGCCCCGGTCCCGGTCGAGGACACCGGGGAGATCACCGTCCGCCGTGCCCGGATCGAGGAGCCCCAGGGTGGGCGGCTGATCCTGCTGCCCGGGGGGCGGGTGGCCGAGTTCGAGCAACCGCCCTACCCGGTCCTCGACACCCCGCCGGACCCGGGTGAGCACGCCAGACGGCTGCTGGCCACCGGGGACGGCGCCCGGGGCAACGGCAGGACGTGGGCGGTGATCGGCCGCATGGCCTCCCGCCTGCCCACCGCCCAGCAGTCGCTGCTCGGTTTCGTGGTCGACCGGGGCGTGCGGGCCGCGATCACGCTGGCCGACGGACTGACCGCGACCATCAGCCACGGTGAGCTGCGCGGCGGGACACTGGACGCCTGGTGCGAGGAGGCCGGCGACTATCTGGAGTTCCCGCTCGCCGACATCGTCGAGGTCCGCGGCACCTACGTCTGACACCGCTTCTCTGACAGTCCAGGGCGAATCGGGCATCTGCACGTTCGCCTGCACGTTCGGCTGCACGATTCTCACCCCGTGACGAGCGCGCGCACGGCCTTTCTGGCGCGCGCCGGGCCGTACTCGGCGACCAGGGCCGTCATGTGCTCGGCGGCCAGCGGCGCGAGCAGGGCGTGGGCCAGGGGGTCGGCGTCGCAGCCGGGACGGGCCTCGGCGAGCAGGATCGCCACGTGCCGGTGCCAGAACCGGTAGGCGCCGATGCGGTAGCGGGCGCCGGGACTCGCGGTCTCCGACATCCTGACCAGGTCGAGGTGGGCCAGCAGATAGTCGAGGTAGGCCTCGACGAACGCGGCCAGCCGTTCGGCGGCCTGCGCGCCGGGCCCGAGGGGTGCGGGACCGGCCAGGATCGCCTCCTGCAGTTCGCGTTCCCGTTCGTCGAGGAGCGCGACGGCCAGGCCCGACCTGTCGCCGAACCTGCGGAACAGCGTCCCCTTGCCCACGCCCGCCTCGGCCGCGACCGCGTCCATCGAGACGCCGTCCACACCTCGTTCGCGGAACAGCCGCGCCGCGGCGGCCAGCACCTTCGTACGGTTGCGCGCGGCGTCGGCGCGTTCCCTTGGCGGCTCGCCCATCAGCACGCGCAGCGGCTCGGTTGACGAAGCGGACTGCGGTCCGTTAAGTTCTCTCCCGTTCACACAAACGGACTATAGTCCATTTATCCTTCGGGAGGCCGGTCATGACCCAGTTGATCACCCGCGACGAGCTGAGGACCGCGATCGAGGCGGGCTCCGTAATCGTCCTGGACACCCTCGGCGGCGAGTACTACGCGCAGCAGCACCTGCCGGGGGCGATCGCCCTGGTCGAGAGCGAGGTCGCCGAGCGCGCCGCCGGGCTGCTCCCCGACAAGGACGCCGCCATCGTCACCTACTGCTCCAACCCCTCCTGCGGCAACAGCGAGGCGGTGGCCAGGCGACTGACCGCGCTCGGCTACACCCACGTCCGCAAGTACCGCGAGGGCATCCAGGACTGGGCCGAGGCGGGCCTGCCCATCGAGTCCGGCCTGCCCGCCTGACACCCACGTCGGCCGGATCCCCTGCCTCGCCGAGGACCCGGCCGACGTCCTACCCCTCCAGGGCGACCCTGCGGGCCAGGCCGAGGGGGAGGCCGCCGGAACCCGCCAGCCTGTCGTGGAAGGCGCGCAGGTCACCCCGTCCCGCGGCCAGGTAGTCGTCCCGGATGCGGTCGATCTCCAGGGCGCCCGTCAGGTAGGACGGCGCCTGGGTGGGCCAGGCGCAGTAGCGGTCCACCTCGCCCTTGGCGGTCCCCGGGGTGAGCGTGGACCTCGTCGTCATGAACTCCTCGGCCTCCTCGACGGTCATGTCACCGCAGTGCAGCGAGGTGTCCACGATGATGCGGGCCGCCCTGAAGAGCCGGAAGTCCAGATGGGCGAGCTCCTGGGCCGCCGTGGTGAAGTAGCCCTGCTCCCGCATGACCTTCTCCACGTACAGGCCCCAGCCCTCGACGAAGTACGGCGTGCGGAACAGCTTGCGGACCCGGCGGGGGCTGCCCGCCACCCAGGACAGGTGCCAGTGGTGACCGGGGTAGGCCTCGTGGACGGCGATGGAGGGCATCTGCGCCCTGGCGTTCGTGCGCAGCCGCTGGCGGACCTGCTCCCCGGTGAAGGAGTCGGGGGTGAAGGGCACGAAGAAGTGCCCGATCCGGGAGGTGGACAGCGGCGGGGGCTGCAGATAGGAGGCGACGGCGAGGATGGGCCGCTGGAACTCCGGAGAGGGCACGACGCGGCACTCCTCCCCCTCCGCGAACGTCACCAGGCCGCGTTCGCGCACGAACCGCCTGGCCCGCTCGGTCTCGGCCTCGTACTCGGCCCGCATGTCCTCAAGGGTCGGCGCGTGGTCGTCCTGGAGCGCGGTGACGGCCGCGTGCCAGTCTTCGGTGCCGCCGGGCAGCCGAAGCGCGACCTCCCGCATCTGCGCGTCCAGTTCCTCGTAGGCCTCCTGGCCGCGCTTGAGCAGTTCGGCCGCGCCGTACCCCAGTGTCTCCCGCTCGTGCAGCAGCCTGGAGTACAGCTCCTCCCCCATCCGCCAGGTGCCGCCCGCCCGGAAGTCCTCAAGGAAGACGACCAGGTCGTCGAAGGCCGCGGCGGCGGGCTCCGCCGCCTCGGCCAGGCGGGCGCGCAGCCGTTCGTCCACGACCAGGCCGGGGACCGTCACGGTGAGGAAGTTACGCGCGGTGCGCGCCTGACCGAGCCCCCGCCTGACCAGCAGCTCGGAGGCCAGCGCCGGGTCGAGGTTGGCCCGGCAGGCGGCCAGGACGCCGGGGACCTCGGCCAGCCGGGCCACCGCCGCCTCGACCAGCTCGGCCTCGGGCGCCAGGCGCTGCAGGAACGGGCTGAACATCGAGCCGAAGACCGTGCCCACGTAGACCGCGGGGTCACGCCGCCAGGTCGGCCAGTCCTCGTACGCCAGGGCGCCCCGCAGCGTCGAGACGACGAGTTCGCGGTCGATCTCCTCCTCGAACCCCTCCCCCTGGGGGGCGCCGGCGAGGCGTTCGAGCCAGCGCCGGGACTCGCCCTCCCTGGCCAGGAAGCCCGCCTCGGAGAGGTCGCCGAGGGTCCGGTCGTAGCCCTCGGCCCCCAGCAGGGTGGCCTGGACGGGGTTGCTCTCCAGGTGCCAGGCGACGAAGTCGTTCACGAGCTCAGAGGACGTCATAGCGGAAAATCCTACTTTCGGCCCCTCGGGGAACTTCAAGGCTCGCCTGGGCCCTGCGCCTGACGGGTCCGCCGGATCACCGGTGGCCCGGGGGCGCCGTTCCCATAAGCTTCTACTGTGGGTGACCCGAAATTCGAGATTCAGATGCTCCACGACCGTGTCATGGTCAAGATCGAGCAGGAGTCAGAGGAGCGCCGCAGCACCGCGGGCATCGTCATTCCCGCGACGGTGAAGATGGCCAACCGGCTGGTCTGGGGTGAGGTCTGCGGCGCGGGGGCGAACGCCCGTTCCGTCAAGGTCGGCGACAAGGTCCTGTTCAACCCCGAGGAGCAGTACGAGGTCGAGGTGCACGGGCAGCTCTATCTCGTCATGCGCGAGCGTGACCTGCACGCCATCGCCACTCCGCAGACCGACAACGGCACCGGCCTGTACCTCTGAGCCATCAGGCGCGCCGCGCCTCCAGGACTCGCCGGACGGCGCCCATGCGTCCCGGGACGGTCCCGTACGGCCGGGCACCGCGAGGCGGCGCCCGGCGGAGCGGTCAGCTACGGGTGTAGCTCAGATAGATCTTCCTGTTCCAGTCGCGCGCCGAGACGTCGGCCAGGACCCGCAGGCCCTTGCCCTTGACGTCCACGACCACGACCTTGTAGACGCCGGAGCCGGGCAGGACGGCCACGAAGCTGCGCTCGTCCCACCAGCCGAGCAGGGCCTTCGGCTTGACGCCCTTCACCTTGACCGCGATCTTGCCCGAGCTGCGGTCCCAGACGCAGACGTCCTCGGCGTAGCTCGCCGGGCACCAGGTCATCAGCCCCTTGCCTGAGGGGGAGAAGACGTCCTCTCCTCCGCCCGGGGCGCCGGTCTTGGCCAGGGTGCGCCTGGCCGTGCCGTCCTGGCCGTAGAAGCGGACGCCACCCTGGTGGGCGGCGACCAGCTGGGCGTTGTCCGGGGTCCAGCGGAACGTGGCGGCGGGGTCGACCCCGGAGACGGTCACGGTGCGGGCGGTCTTCGCGGCCACGTCGACGATCACGAACCCGGTCGTCGTCCAGCCTCCGGCCGCCTTGCGCTGGACGGTCAGGACCACCTTGCGGCCGTCGCGGGACCAGTGGGCGAAGTGGGCGACGAACGGCTTCTGCACCGTCTGGATCTTGACGGCCTTCTCCGAGACCAGGTCGGCCAGCAGCACCGAGTCGTGCCCCGAGCTGTAGGAGCTGGGCACCGCGAGCGCCTTGGTCCCGCCCGGCGCCACCGTGATCTCCTGGTACCCCTTCTGCTTGGCGAACGCCTCACCTCTGCGCAGGTAGGCGAGATTGCCGAGGGTGTAGGAGGAAACCGTTAGCGGGTCCGCGGAGCTCTCCCTGACGGTCACCCCGGTGTCGGGCAGGGTGACGTCCGCCGGCAGGGCGGCGTGGGCCGCGGACGGGGCGAGCACGGTCAGGCAGGCCGCGATGACAGCGCCACCGAGCGTTTTGTTGATTCCAGGAGTCACAGGCACGGGCGCAGCCTAGGGCGGGAGCTACTCATAGTTTGTGATCTATACCGAATCGGTTTCCCTGACAAGGGCGGCCTTCGGGAACGGACTGCTGGGATTCGCCCAAAGAGGACCGAGAAGGGGATGGTTGGGGGTGATTCCAATGGGGAACGGGAGAAATCGGAGACACGCGGGCCGGGCGGGGCTGATCGTCGCCATCCCCGTCCGGCCGGGCGTGTACCGCGAGCGCGACCGGAGGTCAGCGGCTCAGGAAGGCGCGCGCCTCGGCGATCAGGTCGATGTGGAGGCTGAGCCTCAGACCGTAGTAGACGATCACCGTCGCGGTCGCGGCGGCGGCCAGGACCACCAGGATCTTGACCGTCCAGCCCTGGCGCCCGAGCCAGGCGGTCCAGGCGGCCAGCGTCCGCCTGCCGAACTGCAGCAGGCGGTGCGCCCAGTGGAACTCCGTCGCCAGCACGGCCAGGCCCGCGAAGACGACCAGCCAGCCGGGCCCGGGGAAGGGCACCATGATGAGGCCGGCGACGACCAGCACCGATCCGATGACCCCGATGACGATCTTGAGGGTGAGGCGGCCGGTTCTGGTGGACCTGACACCGTCGAGCCAGCCGTGAATGCCCGAACGCCGGGCCGCCTCGTCCTTCAGGACGTCGGCGTCTCCGGTCTCGGACGGACGCCCGGAGGCGTCACGTTCGTCATGCATCCCGTTGGAAGTGGCCACTCGATCCCCTGGACGTTGGTTTCGTCAAAGAATAGGCGCCTTCGAGTGGATCGCGGTCAATCCTCAGCCCTTGAGCTCGGCGACGATCAGCGTGTTGCCGTCAGGATCGGCCAGGTGCAGCGAACGACTCTCGGCGTCCTCCCGCTCGTTCCACACCCGCACGCCGTACTCACCCAGGCGCCGGGTGAGGCGGCCGAGGTCGGTGGTGTAGAGCACGAGCGACGGCCTGCCGCCGGGTGCCCGCTCCCGGCCGGCGGCGGGCATGAGCCACACCCCGACCGGCTCCTGCCCCGGCAGCCCGACGTGCAGGTAGCGGTAGCCGTCGTCGGTCCGGTCGTGGAGCACGGCGAAGCCGAGGACGTCGCGGTAGAAGGAGAGCGCCACGTCGAGGTCGCCGACGGGCAGGACCATCCGGCCGACGGCGGAGAGCGGGGTTTCCGGTGAGGTCGCGATCATGGGAGGGACCCTAGCCGGGGTGACCGACGTTTTCCGGCCGCGACCGGGCGTTACGCGCCCTTGGGGATGACGAGACCTCCAAACAGCCCCGACAAGTCAAAGGTAAAAACCCTGGTGAATTGGGTGATTTTAGCCCCAAAAGTGGGTTAATGTCCGTCCATGTCTGAGGCTCCCCTTGTCAAGACCGTCAGTGTGAGGACCGTGAGCGGCCCCTGCGCCGTGTCCGCCATCACCGGTTCGGTCCTGCCCCGCGAGCGCCTTCGTGCCGACCTGCGTTGGGCGGCGGGTGTCCCGTCCGACCCGCACCGCTGGCTGGACGAGGAGGACGCGGCCTCCGTGGAGCTGCGCGAACTGCGCAGGTCCGACGGGCTCGGCCTGGTGGTCGAGCTCAGTTCCATCGGAACCGGTCGCGACGCCGCGACCCTGTCCAGGATCTCGGCGTGCAGCCGGGTGTCCGTGATCGCCGGAACCGGCTTCTTCGCCGGGCCGTTCAGCCCGCCGTGGGCGTTGACCGCCGACGTGGACACGCTCACCGCCCACCTGATGGACGAGATCGACAACGGCCTCGACGGGACCAGTTCCCGTCCCGGGGTGATCGGCGAGATCGGCTCCTGGGACGAGGAGCCGACCCCCGCCGAGGAGCGGTTCGCGGTCGCCGCCGCCAGGGCCTCCCTGGTCTCCGGCCTGCCCCTCGCCGTCTCCGAACGCGGTGGCCTGCCCCTGCTGGAGATCCTCCTGTCCGAGGGGGTCCCCGCACACCGGATCAGCGTCGCCGACGCGGGCACCGACCCCATGACCGCGCACAAGGTCGTCGAGTCGGGCGGTTACGTCTGTCTCACCTCCATGGGCGGCGACCGGCTGCGGGACGCCCTCGACCTCATCGAGGACGGCTACGCCTCCAGGCTGCTGCTCAGCAGCGGCCTGTCCAGGGTCTCCGAGATCGAGCGGTACGGCGGCGCCGGCTACAGCCACCTGTTCCGCACCCTCCTGCCCAGGCTCCGCGAGGCGGGCATCGGTGAGGGCGCCATCCGCATGATCACCCATGACAACCCCCTCCGCTGGCTGACCTGCACGACATAGGCCATGTCGATCAAGGTCGCGAACGCGCCCGTCAACTTCGGGATCAACCGGGCAGGGGGCGGTACACCGAGCCCCGACCTCCTGCTCGACGGGCTGGCTGAGGCCGGTTACGAGGGAATCGACTCGGGGCCGATCGGCTACCTGGGCACCGGCGGCGGACTGCTCGACCGGCTGGCCAGGACCGGGATGGGCCTGGCGGGCGGCCAGGTGGACCTGCGTTACGACGACGAGGACGCCTTCGCCGCCGGACTGGCCGGGCTGTACACGGCGCTGGCGATCTTCGCGAGCGTTCCGGTGGCCGACCCGCGCTTCGCCCCCCGCCTGACCCTGGCCTGTCCGCCGCACCGCAGGCGGTTCGCCCAGGGTGTCGCCCCCGGCCTGCCCGGCGAGGCGTGGGCCGACTTCGCCTCACGGGTGCAGGAGGCCGCCGACCGCTGCCGGGACCGCGGTCTCGAACCCGTCTTCCACCACCACCTGGGCACTCTCGTGGAGACCCCCGAGGAGGTCGAGAGGCTGCTCGATCTCACCGACGTCTCGATCTGCCTGGACACCGGCCACTTCTGGCTCGCCGGAGGTGACCCCGTGACCGCGCTGCGGCTGTGGGGCGACCGGATCAGGCAGGTCCACCTGAAGGACGCCAGCAGGCGGGCCCGCGACCGGGCGCGGGCCGCAGGCGGCGACCTGGCCGCGGTCATCGCGGGCGACGCCTTCCCCCCGCTCGGGGCGGGCGAGGTCGACCTCGCGGGTGTCCTGCGCGAGCTGCGCGACTACGAGGGCTGGCTGGTCGTCGAGCAGGACGCGCCCGGCCCCGGCCAGGACGTCGGACGCGCCATGGCCGACCAGCGCGCCAACCGGCTCTGGCTGAGCGCGCACGGCCTCTGAGGACGGCCCTCAGGCGGCCCCGGCCTTCGGCGGGTCGCAGTCCACCGGGCACTCCCGTGGGCGCAGCATCAGCCGTGAGCCGGGGCCGCCGGCCGCCGCCTTGTCGTCGGGGTTGATCAGCGCGCAGCGGTCGAGGGACAGGCAGCCGCAGCCGATGCAGTCGGTCAGGCCGTCCCTGAGCAACTGCAGCTGCCTGATGCGGTCGTCCAGCTCGCTCTGCCAGGCCGCCGAGAGCCTGGCCCAGTCGTCGCGGGTCGGGGTGCGCTCGTCCGGCAGGGCCGACAACGCGTCCTGGATCGTCCTCAGCGGGATGCCGACCCGCTGCGAGACCCGGATGAAAGCGATCCTGCGCAGCGTGTCACGGCTGAAACGGCGCTGGTTGCCGGCCGTACGGCGGCTGCTGATCAGGCCTCTGGCCTCGTAGAAGTGAAGGGCGGAGACGGCGACCCCGCTGCGCGAGGCGAGCTGGCCGACGGTGAGCTCCATGTTCGCGGACACATTCCACTCTAACGCGACCTTCACCTTGATTGAGGTTGCGCGCTGGAATCACGACCTTTCCCCATCCGGCGTGGATCGTCCTCCCGGGGGCTCGAACCGGTCGGGGATGCGCGACTCGGGCGGACACTCCCCGCGACCGCGACAATGGGGACATGACGAGAGCACTGGTGCTTGGCGGCGGAGGAATCGCGGGAATCGCGTGGGAGGCGGGCATCCTGACCGGCCTGCGGCGGGCGGGCCTTGACCTGGGTGAGGCCGATCTCGTGATCGGCACGTCCGCCGGGTCGGTCGTGGGGACCCTCATGACCACCGGGGTCGACCTGGAGGAGGCGGTCGTCGCGCAGGCGGAGGCCGAGCCCGCCGCGTCCCCGCAGGTCGACCCCGAGGCGGTGATGACCGTCTTCGGCCTGCTCCACGATTCCTCCCTCGACCCGGAGGAGGCCAGGCGGCGGGTCGGCGCGCTCGCCCTCGGCACCGGGGACACCGGGGCCAGGACCGAGGAGATCGGCAGGCGGCTGCCCGTGCAGGAGTGGCCGGAGCGCCGGCTGCTGGTCACCGCGGTCGACACCGCGACCGGCGGGTTCGTGGTCTGGGACCGTCACTCGGGTGTCCCGCTGTCCTCGGCCGTCGCGTCGAGCTGCGCCGTGCCGTGCGTGTTCCCGCCCGTGGAGATCGGCGGGCGCCACTACATGGACGGCGGAGTCCGCTCGGTGACCAACGCCGACCTGGCCGCGGGCAGCTCCGCGGTGGTCGTCGTCGAGCCGCTGGCGCATCTGGAGACCAGGGAGCGCTTCGAGGCGGAGGTCACCACGCTCGGGGACGCGGCGGTCGCCCACGTGGCGCCCGACCAGGCGGCGATCTCCGTCTTCGGGATCGACATCCTCAACCCCACCCTGTGGCGGCCGGCCTTCGCCGCGGGCCTCGCCCAGGCCCCCGACGTCGCCGAGGTCGTGGCCAAGGTCTGGCGGTCCTGACCGTACGGCCCGGCGGGCACGGACCCGTCGGGGAGGTCAGCGCTCGACGCTCCAGTCGTGACGGCCGATGGCGTAGGACCCGCCGTCGGCCGTCAGCCAGCCCGCCTTGGTGAGGGTCTCGACGCTGTGCCGTACGGCCTGCTCCGGCAGGCCGGTGGCGTGGACGATCTCCTCGACGCTCGCGGTCCTGGTGTCGACCGCGAGCACGGCCACCGCCTCGTAGACGCGGGTGTCGGTCGTGGACAGCGCCTGGACGTCCGCCTGTCGTTCCTCGCTCATGCTCCGCTCTCCTTCCCGGATCGGCTTACGGCCCCAGGACCTTGTCTCACCCCTTTCGGGCGGGTTACTCCGGGTGATCCCCGAAAGCCTTTCCACGGCCCCCTGTGGCCCCCTGTGGGCCCCCTGCGGGCCTTCCAGGCGCCCTGGCCGGGACCCGCGGCGTCGTGTACGGCCTACGCCCCGGTCCGTATGACGACGGAGATATTCATGTTCGTGTTTCTCTGGTGTGATCTATCGACACTTCGCCCGATGCGTGCATAAACGTCCCATTGCGAGTAACGTGCGGATGACAGGGCCCTCGGAGCAGGTCTTCCCCGGTGGGACCGCGTGGATCGACTCCCGTTGTCACGGGCCTCCACCTGCCCCGTCCCGCCTGCGCCGCACCTCTCGGCATTCCTTGTTCCCTTCCCATTGGAGCGCTTTCACGAAATTGAGTCAGATTTCGTGACACGGTTTGCATTGCGGCCATAACGTCTTAGCCTTACCTTCCCGGTATGGATCTCGAGCTCCGACACCTCAGGATCGTGCGCGCGGTCGCAGAGGCCGGGAGCGTCACCAAAGCTGCCAGCCATCTCGGGCTGGCACAGCCCGCGCTGACCGCGCAGCTCAAACGGATTGAGCGAGTGCTCGGGGGAGCTCTTTTCGAACGCGACCACAACGGTGCGCGGCCCACACCTCTCGGGGAACTGGTGTTGTCCAGGGCGATGGTCTTGTTGCCAGCCGCCAGGGAACTCCAGGAGGAGGCGGTCCGCTTCGCCAACGCCACCGGTGACATCCCCCGTTACCGGCTGGGAGCCACCAACGGTCCCATTCTCGGCGGGCTGGTCGACCGGCTCGCCAGGGCGTGGCCGTCGACACCGGTCAGCACGTACACGTCGTGGTCGGCCAGGGAGCTGACCACGATGGTGATGCTCGGCCGGATCGACTTCGCGCTCATCGGCGCCTGCGGGGAGAGCGCCCCGCCGGTCGAGGGACCGGTGGTGTGGCTGACCGTGGGCATGGACCCGGTCTTCGTCCTGCTCAACGAGGACCATCCCCTCGTGGATCGGAAGGAGGTGACACTGGCCGAACTGGCAGGCGAGAGCTGGGCGGTCACCCCGGGTGACAGTTGCTTCGGGGACTGCTTCGCCACGGCGTGCGCCCGCGCGGGCTTCACGCCGCAGACCATCTACGAGACGGACGTGGCGACATGCATGCACCTGGCCAAGGTCGGCCGCGCGGTCGTGCTGTGCCAGGCGACCTTCCAGCCGACACCGGGAGTGGCGCTGGTACCGCTCGTGGACGCGCCGCTGCGGTGGCGGCAACTGCTCGGCTGGCATCCGGAAGGCCCGGGTGCGCGAGCCGCCGCCTCGATCGTCGAGCACGCCAAGGCGGCCCACGCCGACGCGGTACGGCAGAGCGTCCGCTACGCCGCGTGGCTCGCCGACAACCCGCGTTTCGGCACCTCTCCGTGACGCGACGATGAGACATCCGGCGCGGAGCCCGCGGAGAACCCGTACCCCCCGCGTTCACCACCCGCCCGGCCAGAACGGCCGGGTCCCGACCCCCCGTCCCCGAACGCCGCCGCCCCTTTCCGAAGGGACGGCGGCGTCCTGACGTTCCGGCCCCGGCCGGGGCCCGGTGCGGCGGAGCGGGAACGTCGAGAACAATGGACGGGTGAGTGAGCTTCTTACGCTGAGCGAGGGCGCGGTGCTGACGCACCTGGCCACCAGGGCCGAGCTGACGGACGGCACGCTGCGGGCCGTGGACGACCTGCGGCTGTGGGCCCGTCTCGCCGACGGCGACGGGCTGCCGCTCGCGGGGGGCGGCACGGTGCGCACCGTGGTCGAGGCCGGCGAGCCGTACCTCACCGGGCCTGAGGGCTGGCTCTCGGCGGTGCGGCCGGAGGAGGTGGTCGCGCTGCGCCTGCGCGGGGGCGGGTTCGAGCTGTCCACCACGACGCTGGCCGGGTTCTCCGCCGAGCGGGCGGTCCGGGTCACCGAGGAGTTCGCCCAGCGGGCCTTCGAGGCGCTGCGCGCCTTCGCCGAGGGACTTGAGCCGAGCCCCGGGGTCTCGATCGACGTCGCGGTCCTCGGTCTGCTGGCCAAGGACCCCGAGACGTTCGCCGATCCGCTGCCGCCGCTCGCCCCGCTGCTGAACGGCGCCTCGCTGGAGGTCCGGGGCGGCCGGGTCGGCATCGTGGGCGCGCCGTGGGAGCCTGACTCCGTCGCCGACCTCGCCCCGCTCGACGTCGTCAGGCTGGCCCTGGTGCGCAGCGCGCTGCGCACCTACGGGGAGGGCGCCGACCTGTCGCGGGCGCTGACCTACCTGGGCCGCTCGGCGGCGGTGCTCACCAGGATCGCCGACGAGGTCGAACGGGAGCCGCTGCCGGCGCGGCTCGTCGAGGCCCTGCCGCGCACCGACCCCGCGGCGCTGCTGCTGGCCGCCAGGTCGGCCGAGGGTGAGGGCCGCTCGTTCGAGGCGTCCGGGATCATCGCCGAGGTGCTGGCGCTGTCGCCGGGGCTGGCTCCCGCCGAGCGGGACGCGGCCGAGTACGCCGCGTGCCGTACCGACCCGGGCGATCCGCTTCCCGCGCGGGCCGCGCACCTGTTCCGCGGCCTGCTGGCCTACGGAGACCGCCCGGCCAGGCGCCGCCTGATCGACGACCTGGTCGGGTTGAGCGTCCGGGTCGCCGAGCCCGCCCTGGCCGACCTGGCGCTGTTCGAGAACGACGTCGTCGGCGAGTTCCTCGACGCGCGGGGCGAGTGGCTGCGCGAGGACGAGGTCCGGCTGCTCGATTCGTGGCGCGGGACGCCGCTGCGCCTGTGGGAGGTGCTGGGCGTCCACGACGACCGGATCACCCTGCGCGACGCGGCGGACGAGGCCGGGCGGCCGGTCACGCTGGCCGACGAGCTGCTGCCCTCCCAGGCGCGTCCGGGCGACCTGATGCTGACCAGGCTGCTGGACGACGGGACCGGGCCGCACGTGTTCGGCCATCCCTTCAAGGTGGACCCGGCACGCCGGGAGGAGATGCTCGCCCTGCTCACCGACCCGGTCGACCCCTACGCGATCGCGGCCTTCTTCCGGCGCGCCGCCCGTCCCGCGCCGCCCCGGTGACCCCGGCCGGGATCGCCCGCCGGGGTGTCAGCCGCCGTTCTGCGGGACGATCGGGCCCTCGCTCGCCTGGACCAGGACGAACCCCTGCCCCTGGAAGGCGAGCTGGACCGCCTCGCCGCTGCCGCGCCCGATGAGCGCCGAGGCCTTGAAGGTGCGGTTGACGCCGACGCGCAGACCCGTGCTCCAGCACACCGCGGACTGGCTGTCGGCGTAGGTGGGCATACGGGAGGCGTCGAGCAGGACCGGAGCCCCGTGCGCGGTCACGGCCACCCACCCGGTGCCCTGTACGGTGGTGTTGAACAGACCGCCGGTGGCGATGCCCGCGCCCTGCACCCGCTGGATGTCCCAGGTGAGCTGCGGATCGAAGGCCAGCAGGTTCCTGCCGTTGACGGTGATCGCCTCGTTCTCCAGGTAGAACAGGTGGACGTCGTCGGCGTTGTCGGCCAGGAAGAGCAGGCCCTGGCCCCGCACGCGCATCAGGGGCGCGCCCTCCCCGGTGACCATCTTCTTCAGCAGGCGGCCCACGCCGCCGCCCTCGTAGTCGAAGTCCATCTGCCCCTGGAAGGCGACCATCGACCCCTGCCGGGCCAGAACCTCCCCGTTCAGGTGCACCCGCAGCATCTTGGCGTTCTGCAGGGCGAAGTGACCGGGAACCTGCCCCTGGTCGAGGTTTCCGAAGAACGAGCTACGCACAGGCGATGCCTCTCGGTGTCGGGGGATTCACACCGGAATGACGCGTGGGACGACAGAGGAGTTCCCCCCGAGCCCAAAATGCCCAACCATCAGGCGAATCACCGAAAAATCACTACATCTGGTCGTTACGCTACCGCCTCGTGAGCGAGTCCGGACGGGCGGGTGGCGAAGACCGGCCATCGGCCCGTCCCGCCGGGCCCGTCCTGCCGTGACGGTGGGCGACCCGCCCCCTGTCGACAGGACCGGAATTGCGATTAATGATCGTAAATAATCGCGACTGCCGCCGGGGCAGCGCATGTCCAAGGAGATGACGTGACCGCCGAGATCGCGGGCTGGCTGTTCCACACCATCAGGCGCGAGGTCGCCGGAGCCGAAGCCCTCGCCGCGGAGACCGACCTCGTCGCCACCCTCGGGGAGAGGACCCTCGGCCCGGGAAGCGGCCGAGGGTTCATCGACCACATCCGCTCGAACAGCGAGGCGAAGATCAGGATCGTCGAGATGTTCACCAGGAACCGGGCCGTCCTCGACGGGCTCGAAGGCCGCATCCGCGAGGGCGAGAGCCTCACCGCGGGTGAGGCGCACGCCCTGGCCGTCGCCGCCATCCGCGACGAGGTGCTCACCGAGGCGCTCACCGAGACGGCGTACGGCTACCGCCTGCGTCCCGGCTGGAAGGAGGAGTGGAAGCCCTGACCGGGGCCCGGCCGCCCGTCAGGTGAACGCGTAGCACTCGACCTCGGCGCGGCGGTAGGTCAACCCCTTGGCGACCGAGTCCCGCACGCACGCCCGCTCGGCGGGGCTCAGCCGCAACCTGCCGCACACGGAGACCCCGGAGTACTCACGGCAGTCCAGGTCCGGATTCTCCTCGCCGCCCGCCCGGTAGTCCTGCCTGACCGTGTCCCGGCACTCGGCCCTGCGCCGCGCCGTCGCGGCGTAGGAGCACTGGTTGAGGAGCGTCTCGTACTGTGACCGGCTCACCGGTGTCCTGCCGTTGTCCTTCGGCAGCGCCCGCGCCGCGGTCCCGGTGCCGGTCCCGGTGACGACGAGCCCGACCGTGGTGACCATGACAAGAGCCGTGACGGCGATGATGCGTTTCATGGCGCCCCCCTGTGACCAGTCATGACATCCCTCTGTGACCAGCTCTCAATCCACAGTAACGGGCGCATGGCAAAGAACACTTCCGGGGCGTGAGACACCGGCTGGGGCCGCCGTGAACCGCCGTCCGGTCAGCCGGCCCCGACGGCTCCTGCGGCCCTGCCGTTCCCGGTGACGGCGCTCCTCGGGGAACGCCTCCCCCGCCCGCCGACGACGACCAGGATCGAGGCCAGGACGAGCGGGCCCATCACGATCAGGTCGGTCGCCGAACCGCCGAACCGCGCGCCCTCCTTCCCCAGCAACATGCCGACCAGCAGGAACAGGACCATGTTGTTGCCCGCGTGCGCCAGGCTCGACGGCCAGATGCTGCCGCTGCGCTGGCGGAGCCAGCCGAGAAGGATCTCCTGGAACTGGAAGGAGACGGTCCAGATCAGCAGCCCAGCCACGACGTCGGCGTACTCGACGTACCCGAGGAAGGCCAGGGGGTAGTGCCAGGCGCCCCAGATGAGGCCGGTCACGACGGAGGCCAGCACCGGGCGGCCGGGAAAAAGGCGCAGCCGCAGGTAGCCGGTCCAGCCGAACTCCTCCCCCCAGTAGAGAGGGGACAGCAGGGGGATCAGGCCGACCAGCAGCAGCAGGAAGGCCCACCCCGGCAGGCCGGGAAGCACGTCGTCGAACGACGCCAGGCTCGGGTCGGCCAGTCCCGTGGCCGCGGCGATCCCGGCGGACATGACCACCAGCGCGGGCGGGCCGAACCAGGCGGCCAGGTAGTAGGGCCAGGCGCTTCGCAGCCGGAGCGCCAGGCCCGCGTCGCCGAACCCCTCCCCTGTCACCCAGCGGCGTACGACGAACGCCGCGATCGCCGGGACGAAGGCCATCGACAACTGCGCCAGCGGGTCTGCCAGGGACATCCCCAGCAGCAGCCGTACGGCGAACATCCCCGCCCAGGAGACCCCGAAGGTGATGAGCAGGTAGGCGAGCACGCCCCTGTCCTTCCACGCCACCGCCGTTCCGCCTTTCTCTCGTTTCCGTTCACGTCCGGGACCGTCCCGGACGCCGCGTCAGCACATCACCCGCCCCGAGCCACGGTCACTACGCCGGAACACCCGATCCGGGGGTGGCCGGCCGTACCCGGGAACTACCGCCAGACGGATGGGACGGGACGAGCGGGCGGGCTAGCGTGGGGCGCGTGCCGTCCCGAGAACCGAGAACCCCGCTTGAGGCGGTCACCGACCGCCGTTTCCTGGCCACGGGCTGGCCGTGGCGCTCCGCGGGCTACCTGCTGACCGGGATCCCGCTGACGGCGGGGGCCGTGCTGGCGCTGGGGGCGCTCGCGTGGCCGTGGGGCCTGGTGCTGCTGCGGCAGGCGCGCGGGCGGCCGCTGTCCCCCGGCTCCGCCGTCGCGCTCATCCTGCTCGGCGCCGGGCTCGTGGCCCTCTGGCCGGTCGTGGCGACCGCCCTGGCCAGGGTCGAACGGCTGCGCACACGCATGGTCGGCTCCCCGCCACTGGTCTCCGGGCACCGCGCGCCGCCCGCGCCGGGGGCGTGGCCGTGGCTGCGGACCCGCTACACCGAGGCGGCGACCTGGCGCGAGCTGGGTTACGCCCTCCTGCTCGCCACGGCCGGGCCCGTGGTCTACGCCGTCGTGCTGCTGCTGGCGCTGCTGACGGTCTCGTTCCTGACCGCCCCCTTCCTGGTGGCCGGGGAGATGGACCCGGTCTCCCTGGGCTTCACCGAGGTCGGCGGCCTCGGGGAGGCGCTGCCGTACGCGTTGGCCGGCCTGGTGCTGCTGCCGCTGCTGCCCTACCCGATCGCGGTGCTCGCGGGCGCGCAGGCGGCGCTCGCGCGGGCGCTGCTCCAGGGCGGCCCCGGCGAACGGCTGCGCGCCCAGCTGGTGCAGGTCTCGCGCTCCCGCGCACGGCTGGTCGACGCCTTCGAGGCCGAACGGCGGCGCATCGAGCGTGACCTGCACGACGGCGCCCAGCAACGGCTCGTCGGCCTCACCCTGCAGATCGGCATGGCCAGGCTCGACGTCCCGCCCGGCTCCCCCGCCGCCGAGGCCATGGCGCAGGCCCACGGCCAGGCGAAACAGTTCATGGCCGAGCTGCGGGAGCTCATCCATGGCATCCACCCCCGGGTACTGTCCGACCAGGGGCTCGCCGCCGCCTTCGACGAACTCGCCGACCGCTGCCCGGTGCCGGTGACCGTCCGCGCCGACCTGCCGGAACGGCTGCCCGCCCACGTCGAGGGGACGGCCTACTTCGTGGCGGCGGAGGCGCTGACCAACATCGCCAGGCACAGCGGCGCCACGCGCGCCGCCCTCACCGCGAGCGCGCCGGGCGGCCTCCTCGTGGTCGAGATCTCCGACGACGGCCGGGGCGGGGCGGACCCGCAGGAGGGAACCGGTCTGACCGGCCTGGCGGACCGGGTCTCCGTCGCCGGCGGCAGAATGCTGATGTCCAGCCCGCCCGGCGGACCGACCCTGCTACGTGTGGAGATCCCTTGCGGTCAGAACGACCCGTCCGAGTAGTCGTCGCCGAGGACGCCGTGCTCCTGCGGGAGGGGCTCGCCGGGCTGCTCGCCAGGTTCGGCTTCGAGGTCGTCGCCGGGGTCGGCGACGCCGAGGCGCTCGTGGCCGCCGTCGCCGAGCACTCCCCCGACCTGGTGGTGACCGACATCCGGATGCCTCCCGGCTTCACCGACGAGGGGCTGCGCGCCGCCGTCGAGCTGCGCCGCGCCCGCCCCGGGCTGGCGGTGGTCGCGCTCAGCCAGTACGTCGAGCAGAGCTACGCCTACGAGCTCATCGACTCCGGAGAGGGCAGGGGGATCGGCTACCTGCTGAAGGACCGGATCGTCGACGTCGAGGAGTTCGCCGCCGTACTGCGCCAGGTGGCCGACGGCGGCACCGTGGTCGATCCGTACGTCGTGCGCAGGTTGTTGCGCCGCCACCACGACCCGCTCTCGGCACTGTCCGAGCGTGAGCGCGAGGTCCTGGCGCTCGTCGCGGAGGGCCACTCGAACACCGCGATCGCCAGGATGATGTCCATCTCGGAGACGGGCGTGGGCAAACACGTCGGCAACATCCTCGCCAAACTCTCACTCCCGCCGGACGAGGGGACCAACCGCAGGGTCCTCGCGGTGCTGGCCTACCTCAGGAGCCAGGAGGACCACCCGGGAACCTGAGCACCACGGACAGGGCCGGTAGCGTTGCGGGGACGGGTTCCACCGGAGGGGGAGAGTTGGACGACCACGAGTGGCTGCGGCTCGCGTGTGACCTGGCCGGGCTCTGCCCGCCCTCCTCGACCGCCTTCTCGGTCGGCGCCGTGGTGGTCGGCGCGGACGGCGTGGAGATCGCCAGGGGGCACTCCCGGGAGACCGGCCCCCACCTGCACGCCGAGGAGGTCGCGCTCTCCAGGGTCTCCCCCGGTGACCCCCGGCTGCCCGGCGCGACCGTCTACAGCAGCCTGGAGCCGTGCAGCGTGCGCCACTCCCGCCCGGTGCCCTGCAGCACGCTGATCATCGGCAGCGGGGTGCGGCGGGTCGTGCTGGCCTGGCGGGAGCCCCTGCTGTTCGTCGACTGCCGCGGCGCCGAGGAACTCACCGCGGCGGGCGTCACGGTGCTGGAGATCCCGGGGCTGGCCGAGGCCGCGCGCAGGCCGAACGCGCACCTCCTGGCGTCCTGAGGACGGGCGAGCCGTACGGCCTGCGAGGGGTCGCGGGGTCAGGCCAGGCAGCGCAGGGCGGCTCTGACCTTGCGGTCGATCGGGTAGTCGTCGGGGAGCCTGCCGACGGTCGCCTCGACGAAGATCGGTACGGGCAGCTGGGTGGCCGTGTCGTAGGCGTACACCCAGATCCGTTCCGCGGTCGGCTCGACCTGGGCCTGCGAGCCCTGCTCGGCGAGCACGAAGACCGCGACCCTGGCCCGCCACCAGGCCCGGTCGTCGGCCTCCTCCTCCGAGACGGGCGCCCCGACGTCGTCGGCGTGGGTGGCGTACTCGGAGTCGTAGTGGAAGGTCTGCAGCCCGACGGGGTACGGCCCGGCCAGGGTCGGCAGCGACGCCTCCCGGCCGAGTGCCCGCATGCGCGCGCGGGTCTCGCCGTTGGCCTCGCGCCACTCCTGGAGCACCTCCTCGACGGGCAGGTCCCTGCGGCGGCGCACGCACCAGTCGTTGAAGGCGTTGAACCCGCCCTCGACCCCCTCGCGCCTGAGCATCGCCGAGAATCCGTCGAGGTCGTCGTCGAGGCAGGCGTGGTTGTACAGCTCCTCCCCCGCCAGGTGCCCGAGAACATCGCGCACCGACCAGCCCGCCGCGCGGGAGGGGCGGTTCCAGCCCTCCTCGTCGAGCCCGGAGAAGTACCGGTCGAGGCGGGCCGCCTCGGTGTCGAAGATGTCGAAGGGGTCGAGATCCGGCAGGGGATCCTTGGGTGATGAGCTCATGTCATGAGCGATACCCCGCCCGGCGCGAGGGGCAACAGGCGGCATCACCGCAGGTCAGCACCTGTGGTGATGCCTGTGGTCACGCCGCTCACGGCCGGGTGCCCGGTTCCGTGCCAGGGCTTGGGACCCCGTCGCGACCCGGACCGCGCCGCCGGGCCCGTGGGGTTCGGCGCCCTCAGCCGGACGCTCCCCGATCCGGCCCTCGGCGGTGACACGGCCCGGCTCGCCGGCGCTCCGGTCGCGGGCCCGATGACGTGGTCTACGACCGGGGAGCCGGGGAGGTGAGGTGGGCGAGACCGGCTCGGGCCAGTTCGTCGCGCAGGTGCGCCGCCGACTTCGGCAGCCCCGGCCCGCCGCCGAGGTCGTAGGCGGTCAGGAAGCTGCTCAGGCACATGTGGAAGACCGTCAGCAGGGCCGCCTCCGGGTCGTCGTGCCTGATCTCGTCCTCGTGGCGCAGCACCGCCAGCCTGAAGGAGGCGAACATGCGCTCACGGGCGCGGAGTTTGCGCGCCCTGAGCGGCTCGTCGTCCGTCGAGTGCTCGGCGAGGGGGTGCACGGCCTGGGAGGCGACGTCCTCGGACAGGCAGGTGACGAACGCGAGCACCACGTCCGCCAGGGTCGTCTCGGCCCGCTCCAGCCGTTCGGTGAGGTCGTCCTCAAGGCGGGTGAGGATCATGTCCCCGACCGCCCGCATCAGGCCCTGCTTGCCGTCGAAGCGGCCGTAGATCCCGCCGATGGAGATGCCCGAGGCCTCGGAGACCGCGGCCATCGTGAAGCCGTCGACGCCGTCGCGTGCCAGCACCGTTCTGGCGGCGTCGAGGATCTGCAGGGCGGAGCGGCGGCTGCGGCGCTGCTGGGGCTCCTCAAGCAGACCCTCGTGCAGGCCGGGCAGCCAGCTGCCCCCCGCGTGGTCCTCGGGGCCGCCCTTCCCGGGGGCGGTCGCCGGGCCTCCCGACATGCCATTCCCTCCGCCCAGCGTGGACGCGCGAGGGGCCCCGTCGGTGCTGCCGACAGTGTTGCCGTCGGTGCTGCCGACGGTGTCGCCGTCAGCGGTGCCGTCGCCCCTCGGTCCGGTTGTCAGCGCGTTCCCACCGTAGCAGTATCCGAAGATCCGTTCTGATGTGCTCCGCGTACCCCCCGCGGCGGGGGGACGACGCCGCGCCCGCAGACTTCGAGTCCCACGGTGCGCAGCTGGGTGAGCACCCGCTCGTCGGGCCTCCAGCCGCGCCCGTCACGACCCTCGGCGACGTTGAGGGCCGCGCCGAGGGGGGTGGGCCAGCCCCGCAGCGCGTGCACGATGGTGCGCAGTGCCTGCAGCGTCGTGACGGCCGCCTGCCAGCCGTACGCGGTGGTGACGCAGCCGACCGCGCGGCCCGTCAGGTAGGGACGGGCGTCGTCCCTGAGGTCCTCGGCGTAGTCGAGGGCGTTCTTGACCAGACCGGAGACCGACCCGTGGTAGCCGGGAGAGCAGACGATCACACCGTCCGCCGAGCGCAGCGCCTCGACCAGGCGCCTCCCCGGGCCTCCCGGTGGGCGCGCCGGGTCGTACATCGGCAGGCCGGACAGGTAGTCGGCGCCGAACAGCTCGGTCCTGGCCCCGGCGGAGGCCGCGGCGTCGAGGGCGAGGCGCAGGGCGTTCTCGCTGCTTGAGGAGGCGCGTGTCGTGCCCCCGAGTCCGACGACGAAGGGCTGCATTCCACTGTCTCCTCTGTGGGGAGGGGGTTCGGCCGGTCGTGCGGGCGGGGACCCGGACCGACGACATCGGTCAATCCGAATCAGTATTCTTTTTCGAGTATCCGGCGCTCTCCTCGCTCCGTCAATACCGCGCAACCGACAGCCGGGCACTTCGGTCAAGCCTTGACTTAGAATCCGAATACGGATTTTACTTAATTCGAAGCGCGGGTACGGCTCTCGCGCGGCAGGTCCGGCGGACGGTCGCCTCGACGTCCGGTCCGGACCCCACCGGGCGGCGCGGCCCGGCCGGTTGACGGACGTCCCGGCGCGGCGGTGCGCGCAGGTCGAAGGCCCGGGTTCCAGCTGCTCGTCGGGTACACGACCGCAAGACGGGAGAGGTCATGACTTTTCAGGAAAACGGGGCGACTTCCGCTATGAATGGTGAGGACACCGTCAGACAACGGATAACCGACCTCACCCGCAGAGCCGCGCTCCTGCGCAAGGAACTGCCGGAGAGCGCCGCCGAGGTGGACGCGGCCAACGTCGACACCACGTTCGCAATGCGGCGGATCTGGGAGGAGGGCCTGTTCGCCTTCTGCCTGCCCCACAGGTTCGGCGGGATCAACGACGCCAGGCCCGAGCTGTACACCGAGGACTTCTTCAGGATCGCCCTGGACATCATGGCGGGCGACTCCTCGGCCGGGATGAACTTCGTGGTCCAGGCGCTCGTGACCTTCGAGATCTTCCGGGAGGGCAACACGCTGCCCGAGTCGACGAAGGTGGAGATGGCCCGCCTGATCCGCGACGAGGGCGTCAGGCTCTGCGCCTCGAACTCCGAGGCGGGGGCGCCGGGACCCGTGACGGCCAGGCGCGTCGAGGGCGGTCTCGTCGTCAACGGCACGAAGGCGTTCAACACCAACAGCGGCGGGGGCGGGTGGGCCTCCGTCGGCCTCACCCTTGAGGGAAGGAGGGGCCGCTACAACGCGCTGCTCCCCCTCGACCAGCCGGGCGTGACCATGAAGCACGACTGGGACACCATGGGCCAGCGGGGCACCCACAGCCAGACCATCGTCTACGACGAGGTGTTCGTCCCCGACGGCTACCACTTCAACGGCAACGGCGCCTCCCCGTCCTTCCTGTCCTACGTCTTCCTGATGCACGCGGCGATCATGCTCGGGCCCGGTCTCGGCGCGTTCGACGCCGCCCTCGACTACGTGCGCAAGCTGGACCGTCCGAGCTTCCCCGAGTTCGAGAGCGCGACGGAGGACGTCCTCGTCCGCCGCCGTATCGGCGGTTGCGCGGTCGACCTGCGCGCCGCCCGTGCCTTCCTCCTGGACACCGCCCGCAGGATCGAGCGGTGCGACCTCGACGAGGATCCGACGGAGCTGTTCGTGGAGGCGTTCGGCGTCAAGGTCGCCTGCATCCGGGCGGCGCTGAGCGTGACCCAGGAGATCTTCGATCTCACGGGCGCGCGCAGCACGGCCAACAAGTACCGCTTCGACCGTTTCTGGCGTAACGCCCGCACCTTCGCCACCCACGACCCGACCGACGCCAAGGAGGTCTGGATCGGCGACTGGTACCTCACCGGCAAGGAACCGCCGATGGCGGCGATGCTGCGAGTCTGAGCCCGCGGGCCGTACCGCCGTGCTCCGTGAACTATGTTTGGCGGGAGCGAACAAGGCGGAGGAGGAGAGCCGGTGGCCGTGCCGGAGCACCAGGGCGACGCGAGAGCGGGGGTCCACGGCGACGTCGGCGCCAGGATGCGGCGCTTCCGCAAGGAGCGCGGCCTGACGCTGCGCGGGCTCGCCGCCGCCTCCGGTCTCTCGATCGGGTTCCTGTCCCAGGTCGAACGGGGCATCTCCGCCATCGGCCTGACCGCCCTGAACGGCGTCGCGGCGGCGCTCGGCCGCAGCGTCGGGGACTTCTTCGGCGAGGAGCCCCGGCAGGAGGAGCCGCAGGCCCCGCAGCCGCCCGGCCACTTCACCCTGACCCGGGCGCAGGCCGGGGCCACCGAGTACATCTCGGGACAGCAGACCTACCGCATGCTCTCCGCCCGTGGCCGGAACCTCGTCCTCGAACCGCTGCTGGTGCGCATCGCCCCCGGCGGGCGGCGCGAGGACGCCTACGGCCACCCGGGTGAGGAGTTCGCCTTCGTGCTGGAGGGCGAGCTGATCTACGAGGTAGACGGCGTCGAGCACCGCCTGTACCCGGGTGACAGCGTGCACCTGAGGTCCGCGGTCCCGCACAGCATGTACAACGACACCGACCGGGTCACCACCGTGGTCTCGGTGGTCACCCCCCGGCTCTTCTGAACCGCTACATCGCCGTCCTGGCCGACCACAGCTCGGGGAAGACCTCCCGGCGCAGGCTGCGCTCAAGCCAGCTCAGCCCGCTCGAACCGCCCGAGCCCGGCTTGGCCCCCATGGACCTGCGCACCGCCATGAGGTGACGGTAACGCCAGTCGGAGAAGCGCTCGGACAGGTCGGTGAGCGCCTCGCCCAGGGCCCACAGCTCATCGCCCGGCCCCCGCTCGGCGTAGACCCTGACCCAGGCCGCCTCGACCAGCGGGCTGGGGACGTACTCCGCGGTGAGGTCGTGCCGCACGGGGATGTCGAAGCCCCTCCTGGCCAGCAGGGCCAGCGTGCTGTCGTAGAGGCTCGGGGCCCGCAGGGCGTCGAGCAGCTCCTGGTGGACCTTCGGGTCCCGGCGGTGCGGGCGGATCAGCGACTCCGACTTGTTGCCCAGCAGGAACTCCAGGTGCCGGTACATCGCCGACTGGAATCCCGAGGCCTCGCCGAGCTCGTCGCGGAAGGAGTTGAACTGGGCGGGGGTCATCCAGCCGAGTGCCGTCCAGGCCGCGTTGAGCGCCTCGAAGTGGCGCACGCTCCTGACGATCACCGTGGTGGCCCCGGTCACGTCGTCCTCGTCGAGCAGCCCCCTGGCCAGGGTCCACTCCGCGCGCAGCAGGCCGAAGTAGAGCTCCATGACCTGGGTGGTCACCAGGAACGCCAGTTCCTCGGGCACGTCGGTGACCGTCCGCTGCAGGCCGTGCAGGACCTCGGTGCCGACGTACTCGTCGTAGGGGGTCCGTGCCGTGAACTCCAGTGTGGGCGCGCCCGCGTTGGCCGCCGCCCGGTCGGCGCGCCCGCGTTTGTCCATCACCCCGACCCGGCCTGCCCCCGGGCCTCTGGTGCGCCTCGTCGTCATGTGGCCTCCTTCGTTCAGCTATATGTTCACGCTTGCTGAACGTTCCTGAAATCAGGACTGTGAGGTGATTAGCGCCTTTCGCCTTATGCACCGAAGGTTATCGGCGGATCGGGTTTCGACATGACGGAACGTGACCCCCTCGTGCTCAACCGGCCACGACACGCGGGGAACGGTCGAGCAGCGCAAGCACCGCGCCGCCGAGCAGATCTACGCCGCCGTCGTCGGTGAGGCCGTGCGGGGTGCCGAACTCCACGCGCCGCACCCCGGCGTCGATGAGCGCCTGCGCCTGCGCGGCGACGTGCTCGGGATCGCCGGAGAAGGCGAACAGGTCGAGCAGGTCACCGGGGATCAGCCGCCCGGCCTCCTCGTGCCGTCCGGCGTCGACCAGCTCCTTGACCCGGGCCAGCAGGTCGGCGGGGACGTTCGCGGTCGGGTCGAGGTCCGCGACGACCGCGAGGTACATGGCGACCTCGGTGCGGGCCCTGGCCCTGGCCGCCGCCCCGTCCCGGTCGACGACGGTCACCGCGCCGAACACCAGCCCGACGTCGGCGGGATCGCGCCCCGCCTCCGCCGCGCCGCGCGCGACCCGTTCGCGCATCACCGGGACCATCGCCGGGTTGGCACTGCCGCCGACCTTCAGCTCGTCGGCGATCCGCCCGGCCAGGGCGGCCCCCTTCGGCCCCCACGCGCCCAGCAGCAGGGGCGGGCGCGGCCTGTGCACGGCGTAGCGCAGCGCGGTGCCCGGGGCCAGGCGGAACATCTCCCCCTCGAACCCCTCCCGGTCGCCCGCGAGCAGCAGGTGGACCACCTTCACCGCCTCGTCGAGCGCGGTCAGCGGTCTGGGCTGGGCGATGCCGACGGCACCGAGCCAGGTGCCCCTGGCCAGTCCCAGGTAGGCCCGGCCGTGCGAGGCCAGGTCGAGCGCCGCCACCTGCCCCGCGATCTCGTACGGCGCCGCCGAGTAGGGGTTGAGGCAGGCCGGGCCGAGCCGTACCCGGCGGGTGGCGGCGGCCATCTCAAGCAGCGGGAAGATCGGGGGCTGGTACATCAGGTCGCCGAACACGCTCAGCACGTCGAAGCCGTGCTCCTCCGCGCGGCGGGCGAGCCTGGCGTAGTCGCCCGCCCTCTTGTCGCTCTGCAGGCCGAGGCCGATCTCGGCGACGGTCATGGGGGCTCCTTCAGGTCAGGTCGGCGGAGTTCATCCTGCGGCGGCCGGTGCGCTCGACCCGCATCACCAGCCGTTCCTCGGGGTCGGGGCAGGCGAACAGGGAGTCCTGGGCCAGCCAGTCCCCCGAGGCGAGGTCACGCTGCTTGGCCGCGAGGAAGGGCAGCACCGAGGCGAGCGCGTACACGCAGAAGTGCCCTCCGTCGGGCAGCCGCAGGTGCGCGCTGTTCTCCAGGGTGAAACAGTCGCCGACCTCCATCCCGCAGACGGACCTGCCCTCGATGCGGTCGACCACGACCCGCAGGTCGTAGAGCTCCATGTCGCCGTCTTCCGTGTTCTCCACGGGGTTCTCCACGGTGACGTCTCCTTTCAGGGCCTCAGGGTCCGAGCAGTTCGGCGTGGTGGTGGACGATGAGCCACGTGTCACCGGTACGGCGCAGCACGTCGGTCACCCTGCTGTACTCGGCGGGGGCGCCCGGCGGTTCGGCGACGAGCACGTAGCGGGCGACGCCGGTGTCCCCCCACACGTCGATCCGTCTGTCCTGCGCGCGCAGCCCGTCGAGGACGGGCCGGGCGCCCGATTGGTCCCTTTCTTCACGATATGCATCCAGCTCGGCGCGGGTGCGCAGCGGCCCCGGCAGATGGGTCTCCCAGACGGTGACCTCGGCGTGCAGGTAGGCGTCGAAGCGCGCCCGGTCGCCCCGCAGGAACGCCTCGTACATGTCGTCGATGCCCGTCGAGATCGCCTCGACGTCGGCGCTCGCGGTCCCGGACACGCTCTCAGACATGGTTCGCCTCTCCGGCCCGGTCGTCGCGGACGACCCGGCCTCCCTTCATCACCCAGCGGATCGTGCGGAAGGCCGACGCCGAGTCCAGCGGGTCGGCGTCCATGGCGACGAGGTCGGCGTAGCGGCCCTCCTCGACGGTGCCGATGTCCTGCGCGGCGCCGAGCCAGCGGGCGGGGCCCAGCGTGGCCGCGTACAGCGCGCGGGCCGGGCCGAGGCCGCCCTCCGACATGTGCTCAAGCTCCCGCACCGTCGCGTTGGTGCCCTCGAAGTCCCAGAAGGGCGGCATGTCGCTGCCCAGCAGCATCTCGACGCCCGCCTCCAGGGCCATGGCGTAGCTCTCCAGGTGGCGCGGGCCGGCCCCCAGGGAGCGGCACTGCATCCACTCGGGCACGCCGAGTTCGTCGAAGAACTCCTTGCACCTGGTGACGATGAGGGTCGGCACCAGGGCGGTGCCGCGCGCCGCCATCGCCGCCGCGACCTCCGGAGTGAGCTGGTAGCCGTGTTCGACGCAGTCGAGGCCGAGTTCCACGGCCTCGGCGATCACCGGGGCGGGGCCGGCGTGCGCGGTGACCTTGCGCCCCCAGGCGTGGGCGGTGGCGAGCACCGCGGCCATCTCGTCGGAGAACAGCTGCGGGGTGTCGATGCGCTCGTGCTCCCCGGCGATCCCGCCGGAGATCATCACCTTGATCAGGTCGGCGCCCGCCCTGAGCTGCGTGCGGACGCCACGTCTGAACCCGTCGGCGCCGTCGCACTCCAGGGTGTCCGAGCCCTCGTGGCCGTGTCCGCCGGTGCAGACCAGCGCCTGCCCCGCGGTGAAGATGCGCGGTCCCGTCGCGGTGCCCGCCTCGATGGCGCGGCGCAGGGCGAAGTCGGCGTGGTCCTTCTCCGCCACGCACCGCACGGTGGTGACGCCGCAGCGCAGGGTGCGCCGGGCCCCGTCGGCCATGTGCAGGGCCAGTTCGTGGGGGTTGAGGTTCTTGACGCCCTCCCCGGCGCCGCCGGGCAGCGACAGCGAGAAGTGGGTGTGCATGTTGACCAGGCCCGGCGTGAGGTGGGCGCCGTCCAGGTCGATCACCCTCGCCCCCTCGGCGTGGGGCAGGACCTCCTCCCGGGGGCCGGTGAGCACGATGCGCTCTCCCCTGACCAGCACGGCCGCGTCGGTGAGCACTCGCGCGCCCTCGGCGGTCGTGCCGTCCGCCCTGCTGTCGACCACGGTGCAGTTGACGATGACGAGGTCGCCCATCGGCCGTCCTTTCCGTCGCCGGGCCTTCCTGGCCACGGCCCGTCCGTTCTATCAGGCATAAGTTTCATGAACAAGGGATGGCATGTCGTTCACGGGTAAAGCCCGATCCGAGGTGAGCCTTGCCGGACGACGTTCACCGTTTTTCACACGGGCGTTACGCACCTCCGACGCTTGACGCCGCGTGTGGCGGGCAGGGCCGATAGGGCGGGATTCACCACCGGAGGAGGCCGGACATGGGCAAGCGGCAACGGATCGTCGTGGTGGGAGGGGGCTTCGCGGGCTTCAGCGCGGCCCGGACCCTCTCCCGGATGGCGCGCGGCGCGATCGAGATCGTCCTGATCAACCCGACCGACTACTTCCTCTATCTCCCGCTGCTGCCGGAGGTCGCGGCCGGGATCCTCGACCCACGCAAGATCGCGATTCCCCTGACGAGCGTCTGCCCCGGGGTACGGCACCTGCTCGCCTCGGTCGAGGCGATCGACGTGGCGGGCAGGCGGGTGCGGTGCGTCGACCCCGAGGGGCGAAGCCGTGAGATCGGCTACGACCGCCTGGTGCTCTCGGTCGGCAGCGTCAACAAGCTGCTGCCCGTTCCCGGGGTGGCCGAGCACGCCCACGGTTTCCGCAGCCTCGCCGAGGCCCTCTACCTGCGTGACCATCTCATCCGGCAGATCGAGCTCGCCGACGCCTCCGACGACCGGGAGGAGCGCCGGGCGCGGTGCACGTTCGTCGTCGTCGGCGCCGGATACACCGGGACCGAGGTCACCGCCCAGGGGCAGCTGCTGGCCCTGGACACCTGGCGGCGCCGCCCCGGCCTGCGCGAACAGCCGGTCCGCTGGATCCTGGCCGACCTCGCCCCGCGCATCCTGCCCGACCTGGACGAGCGGCTCTCCCGGGTCGCCCACCGCACCCTGGCCGAACGCGGCGTCGAGATCCGCACCGGCACCAGCGTGGCCGAGGCGACCTCGGACGGGGTCAGGCTCTCCGACGGGGAGTTCGTGCCGACCCGCTCGCTGATCTGGTGCGTCGGCGTCCGGCCGGACCCGCTGGTCGAGTCGCTCGGGCTGCCGACGGAGCGGGGCAGGCTGCTGGTCGACGAGTATCTCGGCGTCCCCGGCCATCCCGAGATCCTCGCCTGCGGGGACGCGGCGGCCGTACCCGATCTGACCAGGCCGGGCGAGTACACCGCGATGACCGCCCAGCACGCCGTACGGCAGGGCGCGCGGGCCGCGCTCAACCTGGCCGCCTCCTACGGCAGGGCGGAGCGGGAGCCGTACCGGCACGACGACCTCGGGTTCGTCGTCGATCTCGGCGGGGTCAAGGCCGCCGCCGACCCACTGGGGGTGCCCCTTTCCGGGCTGCCCGCAAAGGTGGTCGCCAGGGGGTATCACCTGCTGGCGATCCCCGGGGGCAGGACGCGCATCGCGGGCGACTGGCTGCTGGACGCGCTGCTGCCGCGCCAGACGGTCCAGCTCGACCTGGTACGCGGGCAGCAGGTCCCGCTGGACTCCGCCGCACCGCTTCCCACGCTCTCCGGGCAGCGGCCGAGGGAACACGTCCGATAGCCGGTTCCGGGAGAGGGTTCACGGTCGGCCGAAACTACTGTGCCGTCGGCCCTTGACTCATCTTCCCAGGCAAGTATCTTCCTATTTAGGAAACTTTCCTAAAGGAAAGGCCCGATCGGCGCTTCCGACACTCCAAGTCCCCCCGCGGAGGAAGAAGACGTGAAAGCCAGAACATGGGCGATCGCTCCCCTGAAGCCCGCCGGGCGGATCTCCTCCATCACGAACTCCAGCACGGCCGTCTCCGTCGGCGCGCCCGCGCGCTGACCCTCCAGCCTCCGTTCCCTGGTGTGTGCCACCCCAGGAGAGCGGACACCGGAGCACACGCTCCGGCCGCCGCGCGGGCGGCTCCGCCGTACCCGCGAATCACCCCCCACCTCTCCACCCCTCGGAGGAAACGCTCTTGAAACCCCGTATCCGGGCACTGTCCCTGTCCGCGGCGACCCTGCTCACCGGCGCGCTCCTGATCGGCGGAGCCTCCGGCGCCAGCGCGGCCCCCGAGAGCTGCAACGTCTCCACCTCGGGGTCCTACGCCTCCAGCTACTGCGCCTCGGGCACCGGTCAGCACCGGGTCGGCGTCACCGTCCTGCACGCCAACCCCTCCGTCGGTTACGTCTACAGCGTGGGGCCGTGGGTCTCCGCGGGCGCCACCTCGACGGCCTACCTCCCGCCGGGGACCATCGTCTCTCTCAGGACCGAGAAGCGCTGACCCGCTGTCCGTACGGCTGACGCACCCCCTGGACCATCACGATCCCGCCAGCCGGGACACCACATAGAGAAAGGGACGGCCACCCACGGCCGCCCGGCACCCGCCGGACGGCCACCGGGTGGCCGTTCTGTCGTCCTAGGCGTCCTCGTCCGCCAGCCAGAGGTCGGGACCGAAGACCTCGTAGTGGACGTCACGCGCCGCCACCCCGGCGTGGATGAGCTGGGTACGCGCCCGGCGCATGAAGGGCAGCGGCCCGCACAGGTAGGCGACCGCGCCCTCGGGCACCTCGACTCCGGCCAGGTCCATCAGCCCGGTCCTGGCCCCCTCCGGTGCCCCGTCCTCGTACCACAGGAGGCTCTCGGCGCGGGACAGCGACCCGAGGTGCTCGGCCGTCTCCTCGCGCAGCGCGTGGTTGGCCGGGGAGCGGTCGGCGTGCAGCAGCATGACCTGACGCTCGGAACCGGTCTCGGCCAGGTGCCCCAGCATCGCGGCGATCGGGGTGCACCCGATGCCCGCCGAGGCGAGCACGAGCGGGCGGTCGCCGTCCTCAAGCGTGACCTCCCCGAACGGCGCGGACAGCGTCAGCTCGTCACCGGCTCGCACCGTCTCGTGCAGCAGACCGGACACCTCGCCCGCGGGCGAGCCGTCACCGCGCACCCGCTTGACCGTGATCCGCCGCAGGCCGTCCCGCCCACCGGACAGGGTGTACTGACGGAGCTGACGGACGCCGTCCGGCATCAGCACCCGGACGCTGACGTACTGTCCCGGCCGCGCGGGCGGCACCGGTTCCCCGTCGAGCGGCCTCAGCAGGAAGGAGGCCACGTCGGGTGTCTCCTCGTGGCGTTCGACGACGCTCCAGCGCCGCCAGGTCCTCTCCCCCTCGCCGGCTCCGGCCTCGGCGTACAGGCGTGCCTCCATGGCGATCAACGCGCCCGCCATCAACCAGTAGACCTCGTCCCACGCCTGCGCGACCTCGGGGGTCACCGCGTCGCCGAGCACGTCGGCGATCGCCCCGAAGAGGTATTTGTGCACGATGACGTACTGGTCCTGGGTCACCCCGACCGCGGCGTGCTTGTGCGCGATCCTGGCGAGCAGCCGGTCGGGGCGCTCGTCGGGGTGGTCGAGCAGCGCGGTCGCGAAGGAGGCGATGGACCCGGCCAGTGCCCTTCGCTGCTCACCGCTGGCCTGGTTGCCGCGGTTGAAAAGACCGTCGAGCAACTCGGGACGGTCGGCGAACATCGTGGCGTAGAACCGCGTGGTGATCGCGTCGAGCGAGGCTCCGATGACGGGAAGCGTGGCGCGGACGGTCTCGGCGGACTCCGGGGAAAGCACGTGGCCTCCAGGGGAGGGGATGGGAGAGAACGGGAGGAAGTTAAATATTCATCTGACATGCAAATTAAAGCCCGTGATCTCCACCGGCCACTGGGGCCGAAAGCCATCTCCTCTAGGGACGAAGGTCCCCCTCCCGCCCTTCCTGCCCCGGACCCCGTCCGAGCAGGACGAGCGCGGGGCCGGTCGGGGAGGCCACCAGGGACTCGACGGTGATCCGGTCGAGCGAGGCGAAGAACGCCTCCCTGGCCTCGGCCAGCGCCGTACGGAGCCTGCACGCCGCCCGCAGCGGGCACGGCGGGTCGTCCTCGCATCCGGCCAGGTCTCCCCCGCTCTCCAGCGCGCGGGCGATGCCGCCGATCGAGGCGTCCCGGCCCGCGCCGGTGAGCCGGAGCCCGCCTCCGCGTCCCCGCCTGGTCTCGACCAGGCCGAGCTCGACCAGGCGCGCCACCGCCTTCGCCGCGTGCGAGTACGGCACCGCCAGCCCCAGCGCGACCGTACGGGTGGTGAGCAGGTCCTCTTCCCGTGCCACGGCCAACCGCATCACGATACGAAGTGATATGTCGGTGAAGGCGGTCAGGCGCATGTCCTCACCGTAGGCCTTCGGGAGGCCTGCGGACCCGTTCCCCGGACACGACCGGGGAACGGCGGGGACGGGGGAGAATCGGGGTGTGGAACGCACCAGAGGCCGCATTCCCGGACGCACCGGATGCTGAGGCTGGACCGGCTGGTCAACGTGCTCGGCGGGTACGGCGCCCGGCTGTGCTGCGCCCCGGCCTCCCGGGACGTCGAACTGCGCAGTGTGGTCGTGCACGACCCGACCGACGCCCGTCCCGCGACGGGTGAGGTGTTCCTGGCCGTCGGCGTGGACTCGGCGGCCGAGGCGGTCCGCCTGGCGCGGGCGGCGCGCGCCGTCGCGATGCTGGTGCGGGTGAGCCCGCCGCTCGACGAGGCCGTGCTCGCCGAGGCCGTGGGCGCCGGCATCGCCGTGCTGCTGGTCGAGCCCGAGGTCTCCTGGAGCCAGCTGTCCGGGGTGGTCTACGGCCTGGTGCTCGAAGGGCGCGAGACCGACGCCGGGCGGGGACCAACCGACCTGTTCGCCTTCGCCGACACCCTCGCCTCCGAGGTCGGCTCCGCGGTGACGATCGAGGACCAGATGTCCCGCGTCCTGGCCTACTCGGGCTCGCAGCAGACCGCGGACCCGGCCCGGCTTGAGACCATCCTGGGCAGGCGGGTGCCGGATGCCGTACGACGGCTGTTCGAGGGCAAGGGGGTCTTCGCGCACCTGGCGACCTCCGACGAGCCCCTGTTCGTCGGCCCCTCCCCCGAGCACGGCCTCAGGGGCCGCATGGTGGTCGCCGTGCGGGCGGGGCGTGAGCTGCTGGGGTCGATCTGGGTCGAGTGCGAACGGCCCCTGCCGGAACGGCACAGGACGGTCCTCGGTGACGGGGCCCGGGCGGTGGCGCTGCACCTGCTGCGCTCCCGGGTCAGCGCCGACCTGGAGCGCCAGGTGGAGTCCGACCTGGTCATCCGCCTGCTGGAGGGTACGGCCGACGCCCACGCGGTGATCACCAGGCTCGGCCTGCCGAGGGGACGGTTCCGGGTGATCGCGCTCCAGGCGCACATCGCCGAGGAGCGGCACGCCGCGGTGCTGCTGGCGTTCGAGCGGGCCACCACCGGTTTCGGCTGGTCACGGCCCGGGCGCAGCACGCTGTTCGGCAACACCCTGTACACGCTGCTGCCCTGCGGCAACGACGTGACCCCCGCCCTGGACTGGCTGGCCGCGATGGTGCGGGTGCTGCCCCGGCAGGTCACCGTGCTCGCGGGCGTCGGCGGCGCCGCGGACCCGGCGCAGCTGCCCTCCTGCAGGCAGGAGGCCGACGAGAGCCTCGCCCTGCGGGCGGCCCGGCCCGGCGGCGGCGTCGCGGTCGTCTACGACGAGTCGTGGGATGAGATTCTGCTGCAGCGGCTACGGGCCGCGGCCTCTGCGGGGCGCGTCCCCTCCCGGGGCCCCGTCGCCGACCTGACCAGGCACGACGCCGAGCACGGCACCCGCCACATCGCGACACTGCGCGCCTGGCTTGAGGCGCAGGGGGACCTGGCCACCGCCGCCGAACGTCTCGGCGTGCACCCGAACACCGTGAGATACCGGCTCAGGAGGATGGCCGAGATCACCGATCTGCGGCTCGACGTGCCGGAGAAGCGGCTGGCGATGATCATCGCCCTGGCCGTCGGCCGTCCCTGATCTTCGGTCTTTGTCGTTGTCCGTCAAACCTCCCCGATCCACTTGTCCGCGGCATACAGTTCATTTCCCCTCTGTTCCGACGATGCTCGAATGGTAGGAACCCCTCAAGAAGCGAAAGAAGTGGTCATGGGTGTCGACGGTGGGCCGCGCTCGGTCGTGGTGATCGGTGCCGGTGTGGTGGGCCTGTCCACCGCGTGGTTCCTGCGGGAGCACGGGGTCGAGGTCACCGTGGTCGACCGCGACGGCGTCGCGGCGGGCGCCTCGTGGGGCAACGCGGGCTGGCTCTCCCCCGGTCTGGCGATCCCGTTGAACGAGCCCGGCGTCCTGAAGTACGGCCTGCGCTCCCTGCTCGACCCCGGCGCGCCGCTGCACGTGCCCGCCACCCCCGACGTCAGGCTGTGGACCTTCCTCACCCGGTTCGCGGCGAACTGCACCTGGAGGTCGTGGAACCGCGCCGTGCGCGCCAACCTCGCCTTCAACGAGGAGTGCCTCGCGACGTTCGACACCCTGACCTCCAACGGTGTCGAGGCCCCGACCATCAAGGCCCCCATCACCGCGGCCTTCGAGAACGTACGGCAGGCCACCGGCCTGCTGCACGAGCTCAGGCGTATCGACGGCTCCGGCCTGAAGATCGACTACACCGCGCTCGACGGCGACGCCCTGCGCGAGCAGATGCCGCAGCTGTCCTCCAAGGTGCGGGCGGGCATCCGGCTCGACGACCAGCGTTACGTCGACCCGGGACGGTTCACCCACTCGCTGGCCGAGTCGGTCGTCGCCAAGGGCGCCGTCATCCGCTCCGGCTTCCGGGTGACCGGGGTGCACGAGGAGGCGGGCGGCCTGGCCGTACGGTCGGGGGCCGGGGAGACGGTCGTCGCGGACGCCGTTGTCCTGGCGACCGGCGCCTGGCTGAACGATCTCGGCGCCGCCTGGGGGGTCCGGGTCCCGGTGCGCGCGGGACGCGGCTACTCCTTCACCGTCCCCACCGACAAGCCCGTCCCCGGGCCGGTCTACCTGCCCGCCGTCCGGGTGGCGTGCACGCCGTACCAGGACAAGCTGCGGGTCGCGGGGACGATGGAGTTCCGTGACGCGGACGCCCCGCTCGACCGGGCACGCATCGACGCGATCATCGCCTCGGCCAAGCCGCTGCTGGCCGGCGTCTCGTGGGACGGGCTCACCGACGCGTGGGTCGGGCCGCGTCCCGTCACCCCCGACGGCCGTCCCCTCGTCGGGGCGACGAACGCGCCCGGCAGGTTCGTCGCGGGCGGGCACGGCATGTGGGGGCTCACCCACGGCCCGGTCACCGGGCGCCTGCTCGCCGAGCAGATCGTCACGGGCAGGCAGCCCGCCGCCCTGCGGGACTTCGACCCTGTCCGCTGAAGGTCCGCTGCGGGACCCACTCCGTGAGGCCCGGTGGATCCGGGCCTCACGGAGTGGTCGTCAGGCCAGGGTGACCGTGACCGGCAGGGTCTTGATGCCGTTGACGAAGTTCGAGCGGACGCGGCGCGACTCGCCGGCCGGCCTGATGTCGGAGATCCGGGGCAGCAGTTCCTCGAACATGACCCGCATCTCCAGCCTGGCGAGCGCGTTGCCCAGGCAGAAGTGCGGGCTGCCCTTGCCGAAGGTGATGTGGTCGTTGTCGGCGCGGGTGACGTCGAACCGGTAGGGGTCGTCGAAGACCCGCTCGTCCCGGTTGCCCGAGGCGAACCACATGACGACCTTGTCCCCCTCGCGAATCCGCCTGCCGTGCATCTCCACCTCGCGCGTGGCCGTACGGCGGAAGTGGTAGACCGGGGATGCCCAGCGCAGGAACTCCTCGACGGCGCCCGGCATCAGCGACGGGTCCCGGCGGAGCCGCTCGGCCTCGCCCGGGTTGTCGATCAGCGCGCGCATGGAGTGCGTGATCGCGTGCCTGGTGGTCTCGTTGCCCGCGACCACCAGCAGCAGGAAGTAGTTGTCGAAGTCGCCCTCCGACAGCGGGACCCCGTCCGCGGTCGGCTCGTTGACGAGCTTGCTGACCAGGTCGGTGCCGTCACCGCCCCGGCGCTTGCGGGCCAGCTCCCGGCCGTACTCGAAGACCTCAAGGGAGGCGGGGCTGCGGAAGGGCAGGTCGCGGTACTTCTCGCTCTCCTGGCTGTGCAGCAGCACGTCGGCGTAGTCGGGATCGGTGTTGCCGATGATGCGGTTGCCCCAGTCGATGAGCTGCTGGGTGTCGTCCTCGGGGACGTCGAGCATCTTGGCGAGCACGTTGATCGGGAAGTCCGCCGAGACCTCCTTCACGAAGTCGAAGGTGCCCTTGGCCAGGGCGGCGTCCAGGGTCCTGGCGGTCAGGCCGCGCAGGAACACCTCGTATCCGGCGATCGCGCGGGGCGTGAACTGGCGCTGCAGGATCCGGCGGAGCACGCCGTGCCGGGGGCCGTCGGTCTCCAGCAGGGAGCGCCGGATGGTCGCCTGGCGCTCGTCCACCTCTTCGAGGTTGGTGAACTTCGTCGAGGTGAAGGTCTCGGCGTCACGGTCGACGGCCACGATGTCGGCGTGCCGGGTCACCGACCAGAAGCCGCTGCCGTACTCGCCCTCGTCCTGCCAGTGCACCGGCGCCTCGGCCCTGAGCACGTCGAACATGCGCCAGGGGGTGTCGCCGTCCAGGAACTTGTCGTTGTCCGCCAGGTCGACCTCGTCGAGGCGCATGGATCTCCTCCGGATGGTGTTCGGATGACGTCCCGTCACTCCTGGACGGGGTCGGTTTCGAGCAGGTAGTAGGGACCCGCGCCGAGCAGATAGCTGTCGAGCTCGGCGCCGGTCGGGAAGCTGTTGAGGACGGCGGCGTCCCGCTCCCCCGGATGGCCGGCGGCGCCTTCCACGGAATCCATGCTCATGGTGTCTCCCTCGACTCGCCTCATTTGGCCTCGAACCATATGTTCGACGTCAGTCCCGAACAGGACGCAAAGGCCAGGAAAAAACCACCTCTGAGCGGACTTTTCGCAGCTCAGGATGGATCGTACGGGTCCGAACAAGTATAGGTCACCCTTGCCGGAGCCCCGATCCCCCGATCGGCGCCGCCGCACACGGCCGTCAGTCCCGCACGGGCGCCCCCTGCCCGATCCGCGCATAGGCCTGCGGATCGGCGGACCTCAGGTAGGCGCCGTAGACCAGGCCGACGACGCCGACCAGCACCACGACGGCGGGCAGCGCCCAGTTGAGCGCCGAGTCCGGCGGGGTGCCGAGCAGGGCGGAGAAGTTGGTGAACGCGACGTACAGGACGGCGAACAGCGCCAGCCCGGCCAGCACCGGGGCGATCGCCACGTTCCAGGCGCTCTCCCCCCGTCGTTCCCTGCGGAAGAAGCCGACGACCGCGACCGAGGTGGCGACCAGCAGCAGGATCACACCCAGCGCGCCGAGGTTGGTGAACCAGTTGAACAGCGTGCCCATCGGGTCCCCGCCGAACAGGCCGAAGGCGATCACGACGACCGCCGCGAAGACGGTCTGGCTGACCGACCCCATGTACGGCGAACCGTGCCTGGGATGCGACAGTCCCAGCTTCTGCGGCAGCACGCCCTCACGGCCGAGCGCGAAGAAGTACCGCGCGACCGCGTTGTGGAAGGAGAGCGTGGCGGCGAACACCGCCGTGATCAGGAAGACCTGGCCGAGGGTCGAGAAGGCCGGGCCGAGCGCCCGTTCACCGAGCACGAAGACCAGTTCGGGGCCGTGTTCGCGGGAGGCGGCGATGACGTCGCCCGGCCCGGCTCCCATCGCGGTCGCCCAGGCGGTGAAGGCGTAGAAGACACCGATCACGGCGACGGCGATGTAGGTGGCCCGGCTGACGGTCCTGCGCGGGTCCCGGCACTCCTCGCTGTAGATCGCCCCGGACTCGAAACCCATGAAGGCCGCCATCGTCCACAGGAACGCGGCGCCGACCGCTCCCGTGGTCAGCGCGCCCCAGCCGAACGGCTCCAGCGACAGCCCCTGCGGGGCGGTGGAGATCTGGGAGATGTCGAAGACCAGGACGAGCAGGCCCTCGCACACCAGCAGGACGGCGAGCACCCTGGCGTTGAGGTCGATCCTGCGGTAGCCGAGGAGGGCGATGACCGCCAGGAAGACGAGCGAGACGATCCACCAGGGCACCTCGACACCCAGGGTGCCGGAGAGGAATCCCGAGGTGCTGAAGCCGAGCAGGCCGTACAGCCCGACCTGCATGGCGTTGTAGGCCACCAGCGCCACGAAGGCGGCGCCGACACCGGGGACACGGCCGAGACCGTGGGTGATGTAGGCGTAGAAGGCGCCCGCGTTGGAGATGTGACGGCTCATCGCGGCGTATCCCGCCGAGAAGAGGGCGAGCACGGCGGCCAGGATGAGGAACATCAACGGCACGCCGAGCACACCGGTGGTCGCGAAGTTCTGTGGGGTTCCACCCGCCGCGACGGTCAGCGGGGAGGACGCGGCGACCACGAAGAACACGATGTCCGGCACGCCGATCCGTCGGCGTGACAGCGTGGCCGGGGTGGCTGCCGATTCGTTGACGGCCATGGCGACCCTCCATTGGGACAGAACAGAAGCATGGGGCGGCACGGAGACATGTTTCGTTCGTACCCGTACGAACCACGTGGCCGGGATCGTATGTGCTCAAATGAAGTTGACGCAAGAGCCCATTCCCACGGATCGAAAATCCGGCCCGCATGTCGTCGGTGAAACCAGGGCGAACGGCGGAACTCTCCCCCACCCCTCCCGTCGACCTGCGAGTTCACCGACATACCACGAAAAATCGCGACATTGTTCGAGCAGTTCGTTTGACTCCAAACGAACTGTCGGCGGCCTTGACCGTCACCATTGGCAGGTCCTAGTTTGTTTGGAGTCAAACGGTTAGGAGAAGCGGATGGCCACTGTCGCCGGTATCCCCGTCCGCAACGACCACCGGATCGGCGGCGAGCGGGTCGGTGCCCGCCCGACGGCGGGGACGGTGTGGGTGGACCACCTTTCCGTGCGGGGTCTCAAGGCGCCGATCGGCGGATCGCCGGAGCCCGGGGCCTGCCGTGCGGGCGGTTTCCCGGCGCCGCACCGACCCCTGTCCCTCCCCGTATCACCAGGAGTAGTGAAATGAAGGTCATCGTCGACATGGGCGTCTGCAAGGACCACGGTCAGTGCGTCTTCTCCGCGCCCGAGGTCTTCCGGCTCGACGAGAACGGTCGGCTGGCCTACGAGCCCGACGTGGACGAGGCGCTGCGCGACGCCGTCGAGGAGGCCGCCGACGTGTGCCCGCTGCAGGCCATCACGGTCGAGGGGTGACGGTGGCAGCGAGCCGGATCGTGATCGCGGGTGCCTCCATGGGCGGCCTGCGAGCGGCGGAACGACTGCGGGCGGGCGGTTTCACCGGGGAGATCGTCGCGGTCGGCGACGAGCGGCACCTGCCGTACAACCGGCCGCCGCTGTCGAAGGAGGCGCTGGCCTCGGAGGTCACGCACGAGGCGGTCGCCTTCAGGCTCCGCCCGGCGGTGGCCGACGTGATATGGCGGCTCGGCGTCCCGATCGCCTCGGCCGACCTGGCCGCGCGCGCCGTACGGCTCGCCGACGGCACCGAGATCGGCTACGACGGGCTGGTGGTGGCGACCGGGATGCGTCCGAGGCGGCTGCCCGTGCCCGGCCCCGAGGGGCGGCACGTGGTGCGGACGCTTGAGGACGCGGCGGCGCTGCGCGCGCGGCTGCTGCCGGGGACCAGGGTGCTGGTCGTCGGAGCCGGGTTCGTCGGCTGTGAGGTCGCGGCGACCGCCCGCGTGCTCGGCTGCCGGGTCACCGTGGTCGCCCCCGAGGCCGAGCCGATGCTCCGCCCGCTCGGCGCCGGGTTGGGGGCCGCGCTCCGGCGCCGTCACGAGGAGGAGGGGGTGCGGTTCCTGCTGGGCCGTACGGTCAGGCGCTTCCTCGGGGAGGGTTCCCCCGCGGGGGCCGAGTTGTCCGACGGGACCGTGGCCGAGGCCGACGTGGTCGTCGAGGCGGTCGGCTCCACGGCCAACACCGAGTGGCTCGGGGGCAACGGCCTGGACCTGTCCGACGGTGTGCTCTGTGACAACGCGCTGCGGGTCGAGGGCCGTCCCGGCGTGGTCGCGGTCGGCGACGTGGCGCGCTTCCCCAACCCCCGCTACGACGACGTCGCCCGGCGGGTCGAGCACTGGAGCGTTCCTACGGACACGGCCAAGCGCGCGGTGCCGACCCTGCTGGCCGACCTCGGGCAGGCCGGGCACGATCCGGCCCCGTTCACGCCGCTGCCGACCTTCTGGAGCGACCAGTACGACCTGCGCATCCAGTCCTTCGGCGCCCCGGGGCTCGGCGGCGACGACATCCGGGTGCTGGAAGGCGATCTCGGCGGGGAGGTCGCGGTCGGTTACCACGACGGCGGCGGACTCGTCGGTGTGGTCATGATCGGCCTGCCCTCGGCCCTGGCCCGCTACCGCGCCGAGCTGATGCGGGCGCCCGCGGCGGTCTGACCCCGCGTCCCGCGGGACGCTCACCCGTGCGTCGGCACCGCTGTGCGGCCGTACCTTCCGGAGGCCGGGAACACACGGATGCCCGGCGGGCACGGCTGGCGCCGGGCGGCGTGACGTTGTTCAGTGAGGGCATGAGCGCGGGCAGGGGCCGGGTCGCCGTCGTCGTGATGACGCCGGGCGGTACCCGGCCGCCCGTGGACGGCGACGTCTCATGGAGGCCTCAATGAGTGACACCCCCGTCCTGGCCGACTCCGTCAGGATCACCGACGACGCGGTGGAGATCCTCGACCGGCGCGTCTACCCGTTCGAGGTGCGCTGGGTGCGCTGCACGACCAGCGAGGAGGTCGCGACGGCCATCGAACGGATGGTCACGCAGAGCTCGGGACCGTTGTTCGCGGCGACCGCCGGACTCGTCCTGGCCGCCCGCGAGGCCCGGCGGGAACCGCCCGAGGAGGCCGTCGCCCACCTGCGCCGGGCGGGTGCCAGGCTCATCGCGACGCGGCCGACGAACAACCACATCCGCGACGCCGTACAGGGAGTGCTCGGGGTGGTGCTCGACGGGCCGGAGGCGGCCTCGGGCACGGAGCTGGTCGAGGCGGTCACCCGGGCCGCCCACGCGCACGACGCCGCCTACCGGGAGCGCAGCGCCGCCCTGGGCCGTCACGCGGCGAGCCTGCTCGGTGACGGCGCGCGGGTGCTCACCCACTGCTGGGCCGACGCCTTCCTCATCGCGACCGTGCGGGCGGCGCGGTCCGCGGGCAAGCACCTGGAGTTCGTCTGCACCGAGACCCGCCCCTACCTGCAGGGGGCCAGGCTCACCGCGGCCACGCTCGTCGAGATGGGCTACCGGCCGACCCTGATCACCGACGGGATGGTCGCGGCCGCGCTGGCCGACGGGCTCGCCGACGTGACGCTGACCGCGGCCGACCGGGTCACGCTCGACGGTCACGTGGTCAACAAGGTCGGCACACTGGGGGTCGCCCTGGCCGCGAACGCCTTCGGCGTGCCGTACCACGCCCTGATCGACGCGCCGGACCCGCAGGCGCGCACGATCGACGACGTCGTGATCGAACGGCGTGACGGCGACGAGGTGCTGCACGTGCTGGGGCGGCGCACCGCGGCGGAGGGGGTCGTCGGCTACTACCCGGCCTTCGACGCCACCCCGCCGCGCCTGGTGACCAGAATCGTGACCGAGCACGGCGTCTACGAGCCGTCCCGTGTCCGCGACCACTTCGCCGTTTCCGGCCGCACCGAGGAGAGCTGATGGTTCACGGCATCGAAACCGACGCCCCGTCGCACGCCCCCGACCTCGTGGAGGTGCTCGCCCGATGACCGGATGGACCGTGCTCGACATCGAGGGGACGACGAGTTCCACCGAGTCCGTACACGTGGGGCTCTACGCCTTCGCCAGGCCCAGGCTCGGGCCGTGGATCGAGGCGAACCGGGACGACCCCGAGGTCCGTGCCGCCGTCGAGGAGATCGGCGGCGCCACTACCGAGGAGGTCGTGAAGGTGCTGCACGACTGGATGGACCACGACGTCAAGGCGACGCCGTTGAAGACGCTGCAGGGGCGGATCTGGGCGGAGGGGTTCGCGGCGGGCGAGCTGACCGCGCACTTCTTCCCCGACGTGGCCCCCGCCCTGCGCGCCTGGCACGCCGAGGGGAGGCGTCTGGCGGTCTTCTCCTCCGGCTCGGTCTCCGCCCAGCGCCCGTGGTTCGCGCACACCGGGGACGGGGACCTGTCCGTCCTCGTCGAGGGGTGGTTCGACACGGTGAACGCGGGGCCGAAACGGGAGGCGTCGTCCTACCGGCGCATCGCCGCCGAACTCGGCGGGACGGACCTGCTCTTCCTGTCCGACGTGCCCGCCGAACTGGACGCGGCCGCCGCCGCGGGCTGGCGGACCACGGGCCTGCGCCGTCCTGGCGAGCCAAGTGAGAACGCCGACTTCGGCCCGCACCCGGTCGTGGCGTCCTTCGGGGAGCTGAGTTCCGGGGAGCCGGGCTTCGGGGGGCCGCGATGAGCGCCGGGCGGGACTTCCGTACGGCGGAGCTGGTCCTCGGGGCCGGTGCCCGGCTGGCGGCCGAGTCGGCGCGTTTCGCCGGGCTCGGCTGGATGCGCGGCACCTCGGGCAACCTCTCCGAGGTCGTCAGCCGTGACCCGCTGCGGCTGGCGGTCACCGCCAGCGGCCTGGACAAGGGTGAGCTGACCGCCGCCGACGTCTCGGTCGTCGGCCCCTCGGGTGAGACGGTGCCGGTCGAGGGCGTCGAGCCGCGCAGGCCCTCGGCCGAGGCGGGCCTGCACGCCCGGGTCGCGGCGCTGACCGGCGCGGGCGCGGTCGTGCACGTCCACACCGTCAACGCCGTCGTCGCCGGGCACCACTGGCCCGCAGGCGTGCCGCTGCGCGACATCGAGATGCTCAAGGGCATCGGACGGCTGGCGCACGACGACGAGGTGGTCGTCCCGGTGATCGCCAACAGCCAGGACATGGCCGAGCTCGGAGACCGTTTCGAGGAGGCCCACGACGCGGCCGTCCCGGCGGTGATCGTGGCCCGGCACGGCCTGTACGCCTGGGGCCGGGACCTGACGCACGCCAGGCACGTCACCGAGTGCGTCGAGTGGCTGCTCGCCTACGCCGTCGCCGTACGCTGAGGCACCGCGCCGGCCCCTCGGCGTACGGGGCCTGCGGCCGTGCCACGGCGCGGCACGGGCGGAGGCCGTCGCCCTACCCGGCCGGTCGCCCCGCGCGGATAACCGCTGGCCGCGTGCCGACCCTGCGTGGCAGGGTGTGACGGTGCCCGACCTGACCGGACTGCCGCGTTCCGTCGCCGAGGCCGTCGCCGCCGAGCGCGACGGCGGACGGCTGCGTTACCTGTTCTTCTGGGGCCACCGGCCGCCGCGCGGGGGCGGCGCCGGTGCCGGATGCCTCAGCCAGTGGTGGCGGGCGCCCTTCCCTGCGGAGAACGCCTTCGGCGGCGGCGAGCACCTCTTCCCCTCGGCGGAGCACCACATGATGGCGCACAAGGCGTGGCTGTTCGGCGACGACGAGACGGCGGCGGCGATCCTCACGGCCACACACCCCGGCGAGGCCAAACGACTCGGCCGCGAGGTCCGCGGCTTCGACGAGGCCGTGTGGGCGGAGCACCGGTACGCGACCGTCGTGCGCGGCAACACCGCCAAGTTCGGCGCGCACCCGGAGCTGGGGGACTTCCTGCTCGGCACCCGGGACCGGGTTCTGGTCGAGGCCAGTCCCGTCGACCCGATCTGGGGCATCGGACTGACCGCCGACGACGAACGCGCCGCCTCCCCGGCCACCTGGCGGGGTCTGAACCTGCTCGGCTTCGCCCTCATGGACGTCCGCGACGTCCTTGCGGGAACCCGCTGAGGGCGAGTCCGTGAAAGCGATCCGGTGGATCGGGTGAGAAGAGGTGACCGCCGACCGCGTTGGAAACGGGAGACCTTCGTGACCTCGATCTCATGGGCCGTCCGTACGGGGAGCCCCGAGGCCGTGCCTCACTCCCTCGACGAGGCCGAGTGGTTCGGCGCGATCTTCGACGCCCACTTCGCCGAGATCCACCGCTACGCCGCCCAGCGGCTGGGCGACGACGTCGCGGAGGACATCGTCTCGGAGACCTTCCTCACGGCGTTCCGCAAACGGTCGCGTTACGACCCGTCCCGCGCCGGGGTCCGCGCCTGGCTGTACGGCATCGCGACCAACCTCATCGGCAGGCAGCGCCGCGTCGAGGTGCGCACGCTGCGCGCGCTCGGCCGGCACGGCCCCGCCCCCGACGCCCCCGGGCACGAGGATCGCGTCGCGGCGCGGGTCAGCGCGGAGAGCCTGCGGCCGAGTCTCGCCGCCGCCGTCGCCGAACTCCACCAGCGTGACCGCGACGTGCTGCTCCTGGTCGCCCTCGCCGACCTCAGCCACGAGGAGGTCGCGGCGGCCCTGGGCATCCCCTACGGAACCGTGGGATCACGCCTGAACCGGGCCAGGCGAAAGCTGCGCGCCGTCCTGGGTGAGACCAATCCGATGCTCGACCCCGAGGAGACCCGCCGTGGATGAGCTGGAGACGCTCCGCGAGCTGTACGGCGAGCCACGGCCCGACCCGATCCTCAAGGCCAAAGTGCGCCAGGCCCTGGACGCCGAGGCCAGGCGGCCACGCCTGAGGTTCGTCAAGGGGATCACCGGGGCGCTCGCCGCCACGGCGACGGTGGGCACGGTGGTGGCCACGGCGGTGGCGGTGGCGGTCGTGGTCACGGGGGCCACGACCGCCGGACCGGGGCGGGCGCCCTCCTCGGCGGCGTCGCCGTACGTCACGGAGAGCGCGACCGGCTCCGGGCGGTCGATCCTGCTGGCCGCCGCGGTGACCGCCGAGGCGGACGTCGCCGCCGACGGCCCGTACTGGCACGTCAGCAAGCTGAACCGGCGGACCTACCCGGAGTCGTTCGGCCGCGACGGCGACCGTTACCGGGTCGTCGAGTCACGGCTCACCGAGCAGTGGGTCGCCGAGGACGGCGACGGGATCTGGGTCGGGACCCGCTCCCTGGGCGCGCGCCCGGCGGGCGAGGCCGACGAGGAGGCCTGGCGTCGTGACGGCTCCCCGGCCACGTGGCCGGTGCCCGGCGGGACGTTGTCCGCCGCACCCGACCGGGGCCGGCTCAGGGCCGTGACCGACGGGACGGCGTTCAGCATGGCGGGAAAGCCGATGACCCTCGAACAGATCAGGGCGCTGCCCACCGACCCCGGCGCCCTGCGGGAACAGGTCGCCGAACTGGTCAGGGACGCGCCGGGCGGCTCTCTCGACGGCGTCGTCGCGGACGCGCTCAGCGGCCTGCTGTGGAGCAAGCCGTCGCCGCCGAAGGTGCGCGCCGCCGCCTACCGGGCGCTCGCCGACCTGCCCGAGGTGCGTTATCTCGGTGAGACGAAGGACGAACGGGGCAGAGCCGGGGCGGCCTTCTCCTTCACCCTGCAGACCGCAGGCGCCACACGGCTCCCGGTGGCCGTGCGGCGGACCCTCGTCATCGACCCCGTCTCCTCACAGGTGCTGTCCTCGACCGTCACCGGCAAGCCGGGCAACGGGGACGACCAGGTCGAGGTGGTCCTTGAGGCGGGCTGGACGACCGGAAGACCGGCCGTCCCCGCCCTCCCGGTCAGCTGAGACAGGCGGGCTCGGTCGCCAGGTCGCGGAGCAGGTCGGCGAAGGCGAGCGCCTGCTCGGCCGTCATGCGGGGCTCGGGGCCGACGTAGAAGACCACGATGTCGCCGTTGAGCGACGTCGTGGCGGTGAACGGAAGCGTTGGGGAGATAACCATGATGCTCCGCATTCTTGCCTGCCCCACCGACAGTTCGCACATGGTTTACGCCCGCGGAGCCCGGCGGAGGCCGTGACGGGAGAGGGCGGCGCCCCACCGGCCGAAGCCCCGTCGGGCGGTGGGGACGCCGTCCGTACGGCGCGGTCCTCACGCCAGGCCCGCGATGTCCTCCGCCCAGTGGCAGGCCACGCGGTGCCCCGGAACGACCTCCCTGACCTGCGGGACCTCCTCAGCGCAGCGGGTCTGCCTGCGGAAGGGACAGCGGGTGTGGAAGGGGCAGCCGCTCGGCGGGGCGGCCGGGCTCGGCAGGTCCCCGCTGAGGATGATCCGCTCCCGCCGCGCCTCGGCCACCGGGTCGGGCAGCGGAACCGCCGACATCAGCGACACGGTGTAGGGGTGCAGCGGGCGTTCGAACAGCTCCCCCGAGTCCGCCTCCTCGACCAGCCTGCCGAGGTACATCACACCGACCGTGTCGCTCATGTGCCGCACCACGGCCAGGTCGTGGGCGATCAGCAGCGTCGTCAGCGACAGCGTCCGCTTGACCTCCTGGAGCAGGTTGACGATCTGCGCCTGGACCGAGACGTCAAGCGCGGAGACCGGTTCGTCGGCGATCAGCAGGTCGGGTTCGAGGATGATCGCCCTGGCGATGCCGACCCGCTGGCGCTGGCCGCCGGAGAACTCGTGCGGGTAGCGGTGCTCGGCCGTGCGTGGCAGCCCGACCTGGTCCAGCGTGTTCAGCACCTTGGCGCGCCGCTCCCCGCGCCCGCCGGGCACGCCGTGCACACGCAGCGACAGCTCCAGGATGTCGCCGACGCTCTGGCGCGGGTTGAGGCTGGCCATCGGATCCTGGAAGACCATCTGCATCCGGCGGCGCATCGGGCGCAGCGCGCGTTCCCGCATCCCGGCCAGGTCGACGCCGTCGAAGAGCACGCTGCCCGAGGCGACCGGTTCGAGGCGCAGCAGCGCGCGGCCGAGGCTTGACTTGCCGCAGCCCGACTCCCCGACCAGCCCGTACGTCCGCCCCTTCGGCAGGTCCAGGCTGACCCCGTCCACGGCGCGGACGTACTCGACGGGACGGTTGGTGACCGCGGCGCGCCTGGCCGGGTAGCGCACCCGCAGGTCGCTGATCCGCACCAGCGGCTCGGGGCTCTCCCCCTCGGCGGGGGCGGCGGACTCCCGCGCCGTGACAGCGGCGGAGACGGGGACGGGGGCGTCGCCCGCCGGGTGGACGCACCGGAACCGGTGGCCGGGAGAGTCTTCGGCCATGGGCAGGCCGGGGACCATGCAGGCCTCGTCGGCCACCGCGCACCGGGACGCGAACGAGCACCCCGACTCCCAGGGCAGCCGGTCGAACGGCGAGCCGGGGATCGGGGTGAGCGGCGTGTCCCGCGGGGAGTCGAGGGCCGGGATCGAGGCGAGCAGGCCACGGGTGTAGCGGTGCATGGGCCTGCGGAACAGCTCCTCCGCCGAGGCCGTCTCGACGACCCGCCCGCCGTACATCACGCTGACCCGGTCGGCCAGGCCCGCGACGACGCCCAGGTCGTGGGTGATCATCAGCAGGGCCGCGCCGTGGTCCCGGGCCAGCCTGGCCAGCAGTTCGAGGACCTGGGCCTGGATCGTGACGTCGAGCGCCGTGGTCGGCTCGTCGGCGATGAGCAGCTTGGGGCCGCACGCGATCGCTGTGGCGATCATGACGCGCTGGCGCATGCCGCCGGAGAGCTGGTGCGGGTACTGCCGCATCCTGCGGCGCGGGTCGGGGATGCCGACCTCGCGCAGCAGCTCCTCCGCGCGGGCCCCGGCCGCCGCCTTCGACAGGTCGGTGTGCCGCAACAGGACCTCGGTGATCTGCACGCCGATCGGCACGACCGGGTTGAGCGAGGTCATCGGGTCCTGGAAGACCATCGCCAGGTCACGGCCGCGCCTGGCCGACAGCTGCCGGTCGTTCAGCGTGGTCAGGTCCTCGCCGTCGAACACGATCTCGCCCTCGACCCGCGCCGAGGCGGGCAGCAGCCCGAGCAGCGCCAGCGCGGTCGCGGACTTGCCGCAGCCGGACTCGCCGACCAGCGCCACGACCTCCCCGGCCTCGACGGTGAGGCTGACGCCGTCCACGGCGGCGATCGCGGGCTGGGCGGAGGCGAACCGTACCCGGAGGTTCCGTACGTCGAGCAGGGACATGGTCACCTCGTGGTCTTCGGGTCGAGGACTTCGCGCAGGGCCTCACCGACGAGGGTGAAGCCGAGCGCCGTGACGGCGATGCAGGCGCCGGGCAGCAGCGCCAGATGGGGGGCGCTCTCCAGCCTGGCCTGTGCCTTGACCAGCATGCGGCCCCACTCGGCGACCGTCGGGTCGGCCTGCCCGAGGCCGAGGAACGACAGCGCGGCCACCTCGATCGTCGCCGTCGCCAGGACGAGGGTGGCCTGCACGATCACCGGACCGACCGAGTTGGGCAGCATCTGGCCGAACACGATCCGGCTTGTCGGCACGCCCACCGAGCGGGCCGCGACCACGTAGTCCAGGCCTCGCTGGGCCAGCATCGACCCTCTGAGCAGGCGGGCGAAGACCGGCACCTGCGCCGCCGCGATGGCGATCATCACGGCGACCGGACTGCGGCCCATCACGGCGGCGACGCTCACCGCCAGCAGCAGCGCGGGGATCGACAGCATCACGTCGGTCACCCGCATCGCCAGCGTGTCGACCCAGCCGCCGAGCCCTCCGGCGAGCAGGCCGACCAGCGCCCCGACGAGCAGGCCGAGCCCGGTCGCGGTGACACCGATCACCAGCGACTGCCGCGCGCCGTACACGAGCTGGGTGAACAGGTCGGAGCCGAAGCTGTCGAGGCCGAGCAGGTGGCCGGGGCCCGGCCCCGGCACCGACGACGGGGTGATCCTCCCCGCCCACTCGGCGCTGCCCGGCTCGTACGGCGTCAGCAGCGGCGCGGCGAGCGCGATCACCGTGAACAACAGCACGATGACGCCTCCGGCGACCGCGGACCTGCGTCGGAGCAGGCGGCGCAGCGCGACCCCCCACGTCCCGCCGGCCCGCGCCGGGACGGCTGCGGCGGTCGGGGCGCTCATCGCTGCCTCGCCCTGGGGTCGATGACCGCGTACGACACGTCGACCAGCAGGTTGACGATCGCGTAGATGACTGCGATGAACAGCACGAATCCTTGGAGCACCGGATAGTCCAGATGGTTGACGGCGGTGAACAGGAACTCCCCGACCCCGTTGAGCGCGAACACCGTCTCGGTGAGCACCGCCCCGGCCAGCAGGGCACCGGCCTGCAGGCCGATCGTGGTGGAGACGGGCAGCAGCGCGTTGCGCATGACGTGCCTGCGCCGGATCACGGCCCGGGTCAGGCCCTTGGCGCGCGCGGTGCGGACGAAGTCCTCGTTCATCACTTCCAGCACCGAGGCCCTGGTGATCCGCACGATGATCGCCAGCGGGATCGCCCCGAGGGCCATCGCGGGCAGGATCAGGTGGCGCAGGGCGTCCCAGGCGGCGTCCCACTCCCCGGTCAGCACCCCGTCCAGCACGTACAGGCCGGTCGGGTGGGTCGCGTCGAGCCTGACGTCCTGGCGTCCCGCCGTCGGCAGCCAGCCGAGCCGGATCGCGAAGACGTACTTCAGGAGGTAGGCCAGGAAGAACACCGGGACCACGACCCCCAGCAGGGACGCCCCGACGGACAGGTGGTCCAGCGGACCGCCCCTGCGGCGGGCGGCGAGGTAGCCGAGCGGGATGCCGGCCACGACCGCGAGGCCGAGCCCGGCGACCGCCAGTTCGACGGTCGCCGGGAAACGCTCAAGGAAGCTGTCCACCACGCTCTGGCCCGTCCTGATGGAGGAACCGAGGTCGCCCCGCGCGAGCCGCCCGAGGAAGAGCAGGAACTGCTCGGGAAGCGACCGGTCGAACCCGTACAGGTGGTTGACCCGGTCGATCCCCTCCTGGGTGGCCCGCTCGCCGAGCAGTGCCCGCGCCGGGTCCCCGGGCAGCAGCCGCAGCCACACGAACAGCAGCAGGCTGAGGCCCAACAGCACCGGCACGACCAGGGCCAGGCGCCGGGCGACGAAGGCGATCATGTCGTCTGTTCCCTAGCCCTTGATCTGGAGGTTGTTCCACACCTCGGCCGCGAGCGGGCTGGTGACGTAACCGGAGATCCTTGGCGAGAGCGCGAGCGAGGGGACCGGGTGGGCCACCGGGATGCCCGGCAGCAGGTCCATGAGCTCCTTGCTCACCGTGGCGTACTTCTCGCCCTGCTCGGTGAGGTTGCGCGCGCTGCGCGCCGCGGCGACCGACTCGAACAGCTTCTTGTCCTCGAAGCCCCACTCGACGGTCTTGCGGCCGAAGAAGATGCCGAGGAAGGTGTCGGCGCTGTTCATGATGCCCGTCCCGCCGAGGAGGTACAGGCCGTGGTCGGTCTTGGCCTTGATCCTCTCCAGGTACTCGGGACTCCACTTCTCCGGTACGGCGTTGACCTTCAGCCCGACGGCCTCAAGCTGGGTGCGGATCGCCACGAAGGTGTCCTCCGGACTCGGCATGTACGGCCTCGACGTACCGGTCGGGTAGTTGAAGGTGACCGTCTTGCCGACCGCGCCCGCCTCTTCGAGGAGCTTCTTCGCCTTGGCCGGGTCGTGGTCGTAGGTGGCGACGCTGTCGGCGTAGCCGTTGACCGGCGGCGGGATGAACTGCTCGGCGGGCTTGGTTCCCGCGGGCAGCGTCTGGGAGACGATCGCCTGCTTGTCCAGGGCGTGGGCGATCGCCTTGCGGACCCTGATGTCGGCCAGCAGCGGGTCGGCCTGGTTCATGCCGAGGTAGAGGATGTTGAGCGGTTCCCTGGGCAGGACCTGGAAGCCCGCGCCGGACAGCCCCTGCACGTCCGCGGGCGCGACCAGGTCGTAGCCGTCGATCTCACCGCTCTGCAGCGCCTGCAGCCGGGCGGTGCCGTCCGGGATGATCCGTACGACGATCTTGTCGATCTTCGGCTTTCCGCCCCAGTAGCCGGGGTTGGCGCGCAGCGTCAGCCGCTGTCCCTTCTCCCATGACTCGAACAGGTACGGTCCCGTGCCGGTGGGGTGGGCGGATGAGTACTCGTTGCGCCGGACGTCGCCGGAGGCGCCGGGGTCGTCGGCCTTGTACTGCTTCAGGGCGGCCGGGCTCTGCATGGCGAACGACGAGATGGCCAGCGCGGGGATGAGGCTGCCGTAGGGGCGGGTCAGCGTGATGGTGACCGCGTCGCCCTCGGCGGCGCAGCTCTTGTAGATGCTCTTGGTGAGCGCCGGGTTGTCGCTGGTCTTGAAGCCGGCGAAGACCAGTTGGTACAGGTTGCTGATGTTCTCGGCCTGCAAAGGACCGTTCCAGTTGTACCAGCGCTCGAAGTTGAAGCAGACGGCCTCGGCGTCGAAGGGTGTGCCGTCGGAGAACTTCACACCCTTGCGGAGCTGGAAGGTGTAGTTCAGGCCGTCGTCGGTCTGCGACCAGGAGGTCGCCAGGCCCGGCGCGGGCTCGGCCGTGCCGGGCCTGATCGACACCAGACCTTCGAAGATCTGGTTGGCGACCCGTGTGCTCTCGCTGTCGGCGACGAACGCCGGGTCCAGCGCGACCGGCTCTGAGGCGGCGGCGAAGACGAACGTCCCCGCCTTGTCGCCGCCCGCGGCCGTCTTCTGCGTGCCGCGTTCGCTGGAACAGGAGGTGATCGCCAGCGCGAGACCGGTGGCACCGGCGACTGCGATCAGGCGTCGGATGCGCGTGGTGGTTGGGCTCACGGGTCGGCCTTTCTTCAAAACAGATGGTTGGAGCTTGTCCCCCGACGGGTGCGCTCGCGCGCGGGTCAGCCCACGGCGGGCTCGGTGTCGATCTCTCCGACCCGCAGCTCGTCCGGGTTCTGGGGCAGGTCGGCGACGGCGGCGCGCACGCCCTCCGTGCCCAGCCTGTTCACCAGGTCGAGCGCGCCGAGGTTGGCCTTGAGCTGTCCGACGCTGCTGGCTCCGAAGAGCACCGAGGCCGTACGCGGGTGGGTGAGGGCGAAGGCGATCGCGAGCTGCGCGGCGGTCGCGCCCAGCGCCTCCGCCCGTGCGGCGAACGCGTCGCGGACCTTCTCGGCGTGCCTGGTCATGCCCGTGGGGCCGAGCGGGCGCTCGCTGCCGGCGGCGCGCCGCCCGGCCAGCACACCGACGGCCAGCACGTTCGTCGTCTGGATGACCAGGTCCCAGCGCTCCATGACCTCGGCCAGCTCACTGTCCTCGCCCATCTTCCTGGCGATGGCCGAGTACGGCAGCTGCAGCACGCTGGGCAGCGGCATGCCCTCCTGGTGCGCGTAGGCGCAGGCCTCGTCGATCTCGGCGGGGGTCGCGTGGTTGATGCCCCAGTACCTGGTCAGCCCGGCCTCCACCAGCCCGGCCATCTGACGGACGATGTCCTTCATGTCCACGACGGTCTGGAAGTAGTAGGCCGTGTCCGGGTTGTAGATGACGCAGTCGGCCGCGTCCACCCTGGCCCGGGGCAGGGACTCCGCGAGCTGGTCGCGGAAGGAGGGGCGCGGCCCGCCGTACCAGAGCTTCTCGGTGTGGAAGTAGTCCTCCCTGGCGATGCCCGCCGCGTCCCGCGCCGCCGCGAACCGCATGTCGGTCTCGGAGACCGGATCGTCCGGCCGGGCGGCCGAGGTGTAGTGGCCCACGTCGAACCACGTGACTCCCGCGTTCCTCGCGGTCGTCAGGAACTCGACGATGTCCTCGTGACGCATCCGGTCGTAGGTGTGGTAGGAGCCGATGCTCAGCGCGGACACCTTGGGACCGTTAACGCCCAGGGAGTGATACCTCATCATGCGGCGGTGTCTCCGTACTCTCGGTTGGGTTCGACCAGCGTGGGCAGCGCCGCAAAATTTGTCAATAGATTGACCGTCAATACATTGGCAGTCATCATGATGGTTGAATGTCCTGATCGTTCCCACCACCCAGACAAGCGGAGCCGTGCCGTTGCCCAGTGACCGCGCACCGAACGCCGAGACCGCGCCCGACGCCGTGGAGGACACCACCATGTGGTCCCTGATCGGCCAGGCGGTCGAGTCCGTCCCCCCGCAGATCCCGGGGGTCGACGACGAGGCCATGCGGCTGTGCATGACGCTGCACTGCGCGACGAGCCTCGTGTTCTACGACCTGTCCGCCACCCTCAGGCGCGCCGACGCCGTCGCCGCCCCCACGCTCAAACTGCTGCTGATCCTCTACATGTACGGGGAGATGGAGTCCCGGGACCTGATCAGGCTCTCCGGGATGAGCAGGGCCGCGGCCTCCGCCCTGCTCGACAGGATCGTCGGCCAGGAGATGATCGAGCGCCGCCTGTCGGAACGCGACCGCAGGACCCACGTCGTCACCCTGTCGGAGAAGGGCAGGACCGCCTTCGTCGAGGCGTTCACCGTGTACAACGCCAGGGAGCGTTACTGGGCGGAGACGCTGACCCGCGCCGAGCGCGACCAGCTCATCGGTCTTATCGGCAAACTGGTCAACGCCCGCCTCGACGACGGCAACCTCCGCCGCAGGCAGTGACATCCCACCGGCGGGAACCCCGGGGGTCTTGAAGCCTCGGGGTCCTCGGAGCTTTGGGATCTTGGAGCCCCGAGGGTCCCGAAGCCTGGAGGCCTGGGCCCTGAGAGCCCTGGAGTCCTTGGGGTGCCTGGGGTCCTCGGAGACCCTGGAGCACGACATGATCACGACGTGTCCGTGTGGGATCACCGCTCCCTACGATCATGATCTATGACAACTCGCCGTGTTTTGACGGTCTCCGCCGGAGTCCTGGCTCTGCTGTTCTCCACCCCGGTCGCCGCGTCCGCGTACCCCGTCGTCGGCGCGCCCGAGCTGACCCAGAACCCGCTCTACACGGTGCCCGCCCTGCCCTCGATCTCCTGCAAGGCGGTCAAGGGCACCACCAAAGCCTCAACGACGGCCTACCTCAAGAAGGTCGTCGGCTGCCTGAACACCGCCTGGGGCAAGCGGGTGAAGGACTTCGTCCCGGCCGAGGTGACGATCAAGGACACCTACGAGCACAGCCCCTGCTACACCGGCATCAAGGTGTCCGGCTCCCTCGCCGCCGGCTGCAACCGCTCCGTCGAGGTGCAACTGCGCTCCGACTGGATCAAGGCCAAGTCCGAACTGCCCGTCCTCGTCGGGGTCGCCCGCGCCTACGCCGGGTTCGTCCAGACGCAGACGGGCATCAGCGAGGCCTGGTGGGCACTGCGCTACGACGGCGAGGAGGCCGAGATGAACGAGCAGACCCACCGCTTCTACCAGCAGGCCGACTGCCTGGCCGGAGTGTCCGTCAGGAGCCTCGGCCGTACGGCCCGCGACTGGGGGCGTCTGCTCTCCGCAGGAACGCCCAAGGAGTACGGCAGGTTCATCCCCAAGTGGTACGGCAAGCCCGCCAACCGTCTCGCCTGGTTCAAGACCGGCTACGGATCGGGGAAGCCCGGCGCCTGCAACACCTGGAAGGCTCCCTCCCCCAAGGTCGCCTGACCTCCGAGCGGCGCGTCCCCTGGGACGCGCCGCACCCGGGGAACGTCAGAGGCCGCCATCAGGGAAGGGGTGAAATATCGGTATGTCGCTCCACAACGCCTCCCCCACCGCGGTCAGCGCCCACCACACGCCCCCCGCCACCAGCAATCCGAGCAACACCGCCACCACGACCAACCGCCCAAGAGAACCCCAGGACCTCATACCGACTAAGACTCCGGCACAGGGCACGGAGTTCGACGCTTCCGGGAGATCACGGCCTTCCCAGCAGAAGCCGTTCGACGTCTCAAGAAGCCTGGGACCGAGAGCGGCCGGACAGTCGTCGTCCGAGTCGATCAGCAGCAGGATTCCTCCCGCACCGGTGAGCTGGTAGGACGCCTGGAGGACCGCGTTCTCGACCCCGCCACGGGCGACAAGTCCGCCGCGGGGGACACGGCGGGGCGGAGAGATCCGTACGTCCCAGCGCGAAAGCGCCCCGGCGATCCTGCGAAGCAGGACAGGAAGCGCGGACACCTCACCGTCGCCCTCCACGATGGAGGCGATCGTGACCGGGCCGCTCATGCGCCTGTCTCCGGCCGGAGCTGACCGTCGCGCAACAGTTCGCCAAGGGTGGCGTGCCCTCTTCGAGAAGGGCGCGGCTGACCCCGTCGATCTCGCCGACCACGGTCGCCCCGTTCTCCATCGCCACGACCCGGACGGAGGCCGGATCGATGCCGTCCCGGTCGAGCAGTTCGGCGCTCTGAGTGGTGATCACGACCTGGACGAACTCACTCGCCTCCGTCAACGCGTCGAACAACGCCCCCGCCGCAGCGGGGTGGAGCGCGGTCTCCGGTTCCTCGCGGCCACCAGTTCCGCCTGCCCGTCGAGTACGGCCGCCTGGAACAACGCGGCCGGCACACCGGCCGCGTGCAGGTCCCCACGGAGATGGCCTCCGGCCCGAACGGCCGCTCCGCGTCCCGGGTACGGAGTTCCACGGCCGAGTACTTGTCGACGAGCCGTTCGTCCACGCCCAGCGCCTCCGGGACCATCGCGCCGAGATAGTCGTCGATTCGGGCCTTGAACACGGGATACCGGAACGCCGGCTCTCCCGGCGTCGGCCCGATGTGCTTTCCCGAGTAGCCGACCCTCCCGGTTCGCCGGCTCGGATGGAACCGCCGCATCTGGTCGACGTCCCACCGTACCCGTGGACCACCCGGCTCCGCCGTACCATCCGCCGGGACACAGCCTGGCTCCCGCGGCTCGGATGTCACGGCCATCCGCTTTCCGGCCAGAGGCCATGGCCGAGACGACGCGAAAGCACGTCAAGCAGGCCTCGGCGGGCAAGATTGTCCGTTCACACCTACGAACCGGGAAGTTCGCCTGGTTTGCCCACAATGCCTTTGGCGAGTTCGGCGGTGGCGTAGAAGCTGCCCGCCGGGAAGGCGATCTCACCGTTGATGAGTTCGTCCCGTACGTAGTCCACCCGCGTGCCGAGGAACTCGTACGTCGTGGCGTCAAGGACGAGGTACGACCTGGAGATCACCTGACCGTCCGTGTCGTGCTCGGTGCCGACTCCCGGGGCACCCCGCTCGTAGGCGATCCCGATGCCCGCCCTGCCCGCCGCGTCGCGCACGCCGGAGTCCACCCGCACACCCGGGATCCTGGCGAGGGCCCGGAAGATCGCCCCACGCAGCCTGGGCGGCACCGGCACCTCCTGGTCGAGGTAGACCGACAGCACCCGGAAGGCCCGCGCGTCCGGGGGCTCTCCGGTGTCCCACCTGGGCTTGGTCTCCCAGTGCCGGTCGCCCCTGACATGTGCCAGCAGCCGGTCGGGGTCGGTGGGCAGTCCGGCCAGCCTGGCCGCGTACTCACGCGGGGTCAGGTCGTCGTCGTCCGGGTCCGGCGTGGAACCGAACTGCTCCAGTGGTCCCCGCCCCCACCGTACGGCCCGCCGCGTGCCGTCGTAACGGGTCCAGGACTCCTGCGTCTCGGGCACCGCGTCGTTCGGCTGTTTGACCATGTTCTTCCGGTACAGCCACTGGTCGGCGCGTGGTTCCGGGGTGAGCGCGCGCCGTTCGGACACCTGGGCGGCCCGTACCAGCACGACCGCCGCGTTCATGGGCCTCGTCTCGACGGCGACCGAGGGGCGTACTCCCTGAGGCGGCGGGACGGCGCCGTTGACCACCACCGCGACGGCCACCGCACCGGCCGCCGCACTGACCGTCACGAGCAGGGACGGTACGAGCCGGAACCGGCGGCGAGGCCTCAGCACGCGGGCGCGCAGGGCGTTCAGCCGGTCCGCGCCGGGCTCGGGCGCGTCCGCTCGCATGCCGTTCAGCAACTTCAGGTCATCCACGGGTGTCCTCCTCAACGACGCCTGACGGATCGGCACCCAGCGCCGCACGGGTCTTCCTCCTGGCTCGGTGCAGCCGCGAACGCACCGTGCCGACGGGTACGCCGAGCGCCAACGCCACCTCCTGGTAACTGAAGTCGGCCCAGGCCACCATCAACAGCACCTCGCGGTCCTGCGGTGAGAGCACCGCGAGCGCCTCGGCCAGCTCCCGGTGTGCCGCCGAGGCCGAGACGCGAGCCTCCACCCGGTCCGCGTAGCTCTCCGCCACCGTGTCCGTCCCGGTCCTGGCCAGCGCCCGGTACGCCCTGACCTCGGCGCGGCGGTGTTTACCGATGAGGTTGGCGGCGATCCCGTACAGCCACGGGCGGGCGTCGCGGTGGGCGGTGTCGTAACGCCCAAGCCTGCGGAAGGCCGCGAGGAAGGTGTCGGCCACGACGTCGTCGGCCAGCGACTCGCCCAGCCTGCGGGTCACGTATCGATGGAGCGCGGGAGCGTGCCTGTCGAACAACACGGAGAACGCTGCGGGATCACGCCGGGCGCGGGCGATCACCTCCGCGTCGTCCGGTTCGGTTTGGGCGATCAAACGTGGGCTCCGTTCGTGAGAACTGGTCACCCTCCTTCACCCGATCCCGGGCTCCGGGTTCTCGCCCGCTCTCAATGACGAGAGGCCGCCCCCCGGGTTCCCGTTGGACGGCCCCTCATCATGGCCGGTCACGCGTGCTCCGGTGTCCGGAGGTCAGGGGGAGGTGAGCAGGGTCAGTCCGTACCGCCGCAGGATCTCGTTGATGGGCACGTAGTAGGAACGGCCTCCCGCGCTGCAGTTGCCGGAGAAGCCGAGCAGGATTCCCTGCAGCTGGCCGTTCGCGTAGAGGGGAGATCCCGGCGGGGTGCCGGGCTCGAAGCAGATGCTGGTCACGAGCAGGCCGGTCACCGTTCCCTGGGGCAGGCTCAGCGAGGCGTTCCTGCCGAGCAGGGTGCCGCACCGCCACCCGGTCGTACCGCCGAAGCCGCAGACCTGGGAGCCGACGGGAACCGGGGTGCTGCCACGAACCGGCAGGTCACGACCGCCGGGGACTCTGAGTACGCCGACCGGTTCCCAGGCGGAGGTCACGCTGACCCAGGCGCTGGAGGGGATGGGGTGGGTCGAGGCACGGACGGTCCCCACGACCGCCCCGTTCGCCGCACGCACGATCTCGCCCGGAGAGCCGCAGGTCCCGGAGGTGACGAACCCGCCGGGAACGGCCGCTCCGACCGTGCAGCGGCCGTTGGTCCCGAAGGAGTCGCCGACGTAGATGGGGGTGCCCGTCTCGGCGAAGGCCACTCCAGGAGTGGACAGAAGAAGGCCGAAGATCAACAGAAGAGATATCCGTCGCATCATGAACTGACGGTAATTTTCACAAAGACAACTGCCAATAGTCATCCCTCCTGATCCGTCACATATCGCCGTCCCAACCACGGCGAGGACACGGGCATCCACGCGAACCGCCCGAGGCCGTCCGGTCTCGGACCCCGCCGCTCCCGTTCTCACGAGAGAGCCGGAAGGCCAGGTCAGGGATCGCCGGTCCGGCCCCGCGGAGAAAACCGTTCAGCAGGCCGGGTCATCCGAGCCGACCCTTGACCATCCCGACGATTTCGTGAGTGGCGAAGTCAAAACGGATTGTCAGAAACGACAAGGCGTCACCGCAGGGCGTTCTCGGCCTGGTGAAGGCACAGAAAGCGCTTGCCTGGCTCCTCCTGGTCCGTATTGTCCATTTAGGACAATTTCATACCGGAAGTGGCTTTGCCGTTGAAACCGGAGGAAGCACACATGAGAAGTCGATTTACGGCCATGTCCGCCACCGCCTTGCTCACCGCGTCGCTGCTGGTGGGCACCGCGTCCCCCGCCCACGCCACCCTGACGGGCTGCACCACCTGGCAGGAGGGGTACGTCGTCCACAGCAAGTGCACGGGCGGCACAGGCACACAAGCGGTTTACGTGAGCGGCGTGCACGTGAACCCCGCGGTGGGATGGGTCGCCATGACCGGCCCCCGGGTGGGGGTGGGCGAGGTGTCCTCGGTCAACTTCCCGGGCACGGTGTGGTACCGAAGCACCACCCTGTACGACTGATGCGACCCCGAGCGGCATAGATCTCTGCGGAGGACCGGCACAACCGGAAGGTCGGCGAAGCCCCTGGCCGTGGAACACCAGGCCAGGGGCTCTTTCCCGGTGGTTGTGAGAGGCAGGAGAGGCGGACTCGAACCCACGGTCCGGAGACCATGAGGCACCCGCGCCCCTGTGACACGGCATGCCGTCTGCCCTTGCGTTTGCGGTTGGCGACCTGCTTCCCTCGCTCAAGGACGACCGCCTCGATACCGTGCCGCCGGGTTTTCCTGGAGGAGTGGCCCTTGTCGCCCGGCACACGATCCGGGCGGGTGCGGGGCCGGTCGACGCGGCGGCGCAGCCGGAAGGCGGCCGCGACCGCGTCGAAGACGGCGCCGCCGGCGATGTCGCCGCCGGTCAGGTGGGGCCTGGTGGTCAGTCCGCTGCGGGAGCGTCCGAGGGCCTGTCGTCTTTGCGATTGTTCCGCGTCTTCCCCCTCTCTGGCTCCGACGGCGTGCTGGTGAGGCAGGCGATGGTCGAGCCGATGCCGCCCTTGGCCTGCGGTTCTTCCAGTCCCCTGACCCAGGCGCCGTCCTCGTCCCAGCGCTTGAATCGTTCGTAACGGATCTGCCAGGGACCGTAGCGCTCGTGGATACCTTCAACCAGGGGCTCCGGCCACAGGATCCCGTTGACGACCTCACAGCAGGTCACGCCAGGGGGCGTCTCCCCTGGCGTCCCTCGCGGCCGGCGGGAGCTCGATCCGTTGCCAGGCCCTGTCGGTCAGCCCACTCGTCGTGCCACGGACGATCACCCAGCCGCGTCCGAGGCGATCGTTTACAGGCATTGCCTAGAGTTGGTGGCCGACGCCACCTCTGCCCCGGAGGCACGATGAGTGTGAATGAGCGGCCGACCGGTTCCCGCCCGGCCTGGCGGGACGTACGTGGCTACATGAACGGTCACCGCCACGACCTCGCTCGCGTCGCCGGCCGATTCCATGACGGCTACCGGCGGGTGGGGGCGACGCCCCTGCTGACCCGTGAGGACTGGCTGCTGAACGAGCCGCTCCCCCTCGACCGGGTCACCCTGAAGTGGAGCGACCAGGCTCCTTCCCCGGTGGTGACGGGCGAGGAGCCGGAAGCCCGTCCGGCCCTTCCTGCGGACAGCGCGAACTACTCCGAGGCCATCGCCCGTCACGACAGACCCGCCCTGTTCGAGAACCGGCCGTGCTACCGGTTGCTTGACGTGTCGTGGCCGACGTTGAGCTTCACCGGCGGTTCCTACTTCGACGGTGTCAACGTCGGGGAGACCGCGGCGCACGAACTGGCGTCGGCCCGGCTTCTCCAGGAAGAACGGCTCCCTTTCCGGTCCCTCGTCGGAGACCCCACCGACCTGAGTAGACGTGTCGTGCTCCCCGCCGTCTCAATGCTGACCTTGCGTCAGGACCGGACCGGAGACATGACATTCGTCCTGCACTGGCGCGACCCCGCCAAGGTCGCGCACGCGGGTGGCCTCTACCAGGTCATGCCGGTGGGCGTCTTCCAGCCGATCAGCGCCGCGTCGTCCAGCCAGGACTTCGACCTCTGGAAAGGCATGGCGCGGGAGTACAGCGAGGAGTTCCTGGGACGCTCCGAGGTGTACGGCGAGGCCTTCTCCTACGGGTCCTGGCCCTTCTACCGGCGGATGGAGCAGGCGAAGGCCGACGGCCGCCTCCGCTCCTTCGTCCTTGGCCTGGGGATCGACCCGCTGACGTTCGCGGCGGACATCCTGGCCGTCACCGTGATCGAGGCGGAGGTGTTCGACGAGCTCTTCGAGGACATCGTCAACGACAACGACGAGGGGCGGGTCGTCGAGGTCGCCGGCATCCCGTTCCAGGCCGACCAGGTGAGCCGATACGTCCACCACGAGCCGATGCAGGCCGCGGGCGCGGCCGTACTGGACCTCGCCTGGCAGCACCGGCAGAACCTCACGCCATAAACCGGGCCACCGTGTGAACTGACGGCCTCCTAGAAACTCCGGCACGTATTCGGCACAGCCACGCACGACCGAGAACCCTGGCCGGGAAACACCAGGTCAGAGGCGCTTTCCTGATGGTCACAAGAGGTAGGGCGGGCGGGACTCGAACCCGCGACCCAGGGATTATGAGTCCCCTGCTCTAACCGGCTGAGCTACCGCCCCTCGCGCACGCCGTACTGCCGCATTCAACCAAAGGTCGGCGCCGTTCGCACATCGGCCGAGCGGGACGGGGCCAAGATGTGACCTTGAACGGCGACGCCGGGTTTCGGTGGAGTCGCTACCCTACGGGGGGACCTTGTTGGAGGATGTTCGATCATGCGCGTTGTTGAGGCTTTTCGTGAGACCTTCCAGGCGGAGCCCGAGGGGGTGTGGCACGCCCCGGGGCGGGTGAACCTCATCGGTGAGCACACCGACTACAACGACGGGTTCGTACTGCCGTTCGCCGTCCCGTGGGGGGTCACCGCGGCGGTCTCCCCCAGACGGGACGACCTCATCAGGCTCCGCTCGCTGCAGGCCGACGGGGTCGTGACCCTCGGGAGTCCCGACGAGGCCGAGGGGTGGGCGCGTTACGTCGCGGGGGTGTTCTGGGCGCTGCGCGAGGCCGGGCATCCGGTGCGGGGGGCGGACCTGGTCGTCGACGGGGACGTGCCACAGGGCGCGGGGCTCTCGTCGAGCGCGGCGCTGGAGGTGGCCGTCTGCGTGGCTCTCAACGACCTGTACGGCCTCGGCCTGGAGGGGATGCGGGTGGCGCTGGCCGCGCGGCGGGCGGAGAACGACTTCGTCGGCATGCCGTGCGGGATCATGGACCAGGCCGCCTCCGCGCTCGCGCAGGAGGGCAGGGCACTGTTCATGGACTGCCGGAGCCTGGCCACCAGGAACGTCCCCTTCGACCCTGCCGGGCACGGCCTGCGGCTGCTGATCGTCAACACCGGGGTGCGTCACGCGCTGGCCGACGGCCAGTACGCCCGCCGCCGCCAGGAGTGTGAGAACGCCGCCAAGCGCCTCGGGGTGGCCTCCCTGCGCGACGTCACGGATCTGGCGGGCGCGCTCGGCAGGCTCGACGGCGACGAACGCAGGCGGGTCCAGCACGTCGTGACGGAGAACCACCGGGTCGAGGCGCTGATCGGGTTGCTGAGGGCCGGGGCGGTGCGGGAGATCGGCGCGCTGCTGAACGCCTCCCACCTGTCGTTGCGCGACCAGTTCCAGGTCTCGTGCCCGGAGCTGGACGTGGCCGTCGAGGCGTCGGTCAGGGGCGGGGCCAGGGGTGCCAGGATGACCGGTGGCGGCTTCGGCGGCTCGGTCATCGCACTGGTCCCCGACGAGCGGGTGGAGGCCGTACGGGAGTCGGTGAGCGCCGCCTACGCCGAGCGCGGCTGGACCGCCCCCGGGATCCACCCGGCGGTCCCGTCGGCGGGTGCCCGCCGCCTGGCCTGAGGACGACCGGTCCGGGAACCGGAACGGCGCTCTCGAAGCGTCCCAAAACCCCGCGGACATCAAAAGACGACACGGCCGCCTCCGAGAACATAAGCAAGACGGCCACCCGAGAAACGTCAGAAAACGACGTGGGCACCCGAGAACACGACAGCGACCAGGAAGCGAGACGGCCGCCGGTAGACCGACGAAGGACAGCCGGAAGACCGGCGGAGGACAACGTGGCGCTCCGAGAACGCGACAGCGCCGAAACGTCTCAGGAGGTGGTCGCGAGTTTGGGCACCGCGCCGAGCAGTTCCCTCGTGTAGTCGTGCCTGGGCAGGAAGAACACCTCGTCCACGTGTCCGTCCTCGACGACCCGTCCCTCGCGCATGACCACGACCCGGTCGCTGATGTGGTGGACGACCCCCAGGTCGTGCGAGATGAAGATCAGGGCGGTTCCGTCGGCCGCCTGGATCTCGCCGAGCAGGTCGAGCACCTGGGCCTGTACGGAGACGTCCAGCGCGGAGACCGGTTCGTCGCAGACGAGCACCCGCGGCCGGGGGGCCAGGGCTCTGGCGATGGCGACCCGCTGCCGCTGGCCGCCGGACAGCGCCCGAGGGTGACGTCCCGCGATGTCCGCGGGCAGCCCGACCCGTTCGAGCAGTTCGGCGACCCCGGCGGCGCGTTCCCGTCCTGGCCCGCCGAGAGGCTCGGCGACGAGACGGCCGACGGTGTAGCGGGGGTCGAAGGAGTCCAGCGGGTTCTGCGAGATCACCTGGATGACGGAGCGGCGGGGGCGGCGTTCCCGTTCGGACAGCTCCGACCAGGGGGAGCCGTCCAGCCGTACCCGCCCGGCGACGGGCCTCATCAGGCCCATCACGAGCCGGGCGACGGTCGTCTTGCCCGACCCCGACTCCCCCACGACACCGACGGTCTCTCCCGCGTGGACCTCGAAGGAGACGTCGTCGACCACCCGGCGGGAGCCGTACTCGGCCGACAGGCCTCTGACCTCGACGACCGGTGAGCCGTGGTCGACCTTCCGTTCCGGCAGCGGGGTGCGCAGCGGGACGCCGCCGGTGGCGATGGCCGACAGGCGGGTTCCCCTTGAGGCGGCGGACGGTACGGCGGCCAGCAGCAGTCTGGTGTAGTCCCGCTCCGGGGCGGAGAGCACCCGGCCGGTCGGTCCCTCCTCGACGACCACGCCGTCCTTCATGACGAGCACCCGGTCGGCGATGGAGGAGACGACTGCCAGGTCGTGGCTGATCATCAGCAGCGCGGTGCCCTCGGCCCTGCGCGCGGCCAGCAGGCGCAGGATCTGGGCCTGTACGGTGACGTCGAGGGCGGTGGTCGGCTCGTCCGCGATGAGCAGTGGCGGGCCCGCCGCGATGGCCGAGGCGATCAGCGCTCGCTGGCGCAGCCCGCCGGACAGCTGGTGGGGGTACTGCCCGGCCCGCAGCCCAGGTTCCGGGACGCCGACCGCGTCGAGCAGTTCGAGCACCCTTTCCCTACGGCCCGCCCGGGGCACGACGTCGTGGGCGGCGAGCACCTCGGCGATCTCGGCGCCGACGGTGCGCAGCGGGTCGAGGGAGACGAGGGCGTCCTGGAGTACGAGCCCGGCGAAGCGCCCGCGCAGCCTGCGCCAGTCACGTGGCCCGAACCGGCGGGCGTCCCTTCCCCTGACGTCGAACCTTCCCGCCGTCACGGTCGCGCCCTGTCCGGTCAGCCCGACCAGGGTCCTGGCGGTCACGCTCTTGCCCGATCCGGACTCCCCCACGATCGCCACGCACTCGCCTTCGGCGATCGACAGGTTCACTCCCCTGACGGCCTCGACCCCCGCCCTGGGGAAGGTCACACGCAGGTCCTCGATCTCGATGAGGTTCACGGGAGTCTCCCCTCGAAACGGCGTTGGAGGCGTCGTCCGACCACGGTCAGGCTGACGACGGTCAGCGTGACGGACAGGCCGGGGAAGAGCACGGTCCACCAGGCCACACGCAGGTAGTTGCGTGCCTCGGCCAGCATCGAGCCCCATTCGGGGTCGGGTGGCTGCGGGCCCATGCCGAGGAAGCTGAGTCCCGAGGTGGCGATGATGGCGGTGCCCATGCCGATGGTGGCGAGTACCGGCAGCGGCCCCAGGATGTTGGGCAGCACGTGTCGTGCGACCAGGACCGGCCGGCGCAGTCCGAGGGTGACGGCCTGTTCCACGTAGCCGGAGCGGCGCACGACGAAGGTCTGCCCTCTGATGACGCGGGCGTAGTTGGGCAGCTGGACCAGTCCGATCGCGATGATCACGTTGCCCGCGCCGGGGCCGGTGACGCTGATGACGAGCATGGCGAGCAGCAGTTCGGGGAAGCTGGCCAGCACGTCGAACAGCCGGCTGAGCGGCTCGTCGACGTAGCGGGGGGACAGTCCGGCCAGCGCGCCGAGGACGGTGCCCAGGACGGTGGCGAACAGGATGGCCGCGGCGCCGATGCCGAGCGAGTACCCCGCGCCGTGGACGACCCGGGAGAACACGTCGCGGCCGAGGTGGTCGGTGCCGAACCAGTGCGGCGCGCTCGGCGGGGCGAGCGCGTGCAGTGGGTCGGCGACCAGCGGGTCGGCGTCGCTCAGCAGGCCCGGGGCCAGGGCGGCGACCGCGACGACGGCGAGGATGAGCAGCGAGACCGCCTGTCCGGGGCGCACGCCGTACCGGCGTGGGACGACGGCGGGAACCGGCCCGTCGCCGGTCAGCGGCGGCGCCGTGGCCTGTTCCCTGTCGGAGACGGTCATCGGCCCTTCCTCAACCGGGGGTCGATCACGAGGTAGGCGAGGTCCACGAGGGTGCTGACCGTCACGTAGACCGCGGCGGCCAGCATGATGACCGCCATGACCACCGGCATGTCCTTGCCGGTGACCGCGACGAGGGTGATCTGGCCCAGGCCGGGCCTGCCGAAGACGGCCTCGACGACGATCGCCCCACCGAGCAGGACGCCGACGAACCAGCCGGTGAGGGTCACGGCGGGCAGCAGCGCGTGCCGCAGGGCGTGCCTGGCGACGAGTCGCCACTCGGTGATGCCGCGCGAGCGGGCGGTCACCGCGAACGGTTCCTCAAGCGCCCGTTCCAGGCCTTCGCGCAGCACCTGGCCGAGTGTTCCGGCGATCTGCAGGCCGAGGGCCAGGGCGGGCAGCACGAGGGAGGCGAAGCCTCGGTCGCCGGAGACGGGGAACCAGCCGAGGGTGAAGGAGAAGACGGCCAGGAGCAGGAGACCGGCCAGGAACGGCGGGACCGAGGCGGCGGTCAGCTCGGAGAGTCCGGCGAGCCCGCCGGCCCAGGAGCGGCGCCCCGCGGTGGTCAGCGCGAGTACCAGGGCGATCGCGACGCCGAAGGCCGCCGCGGTGAGCGCGAGCCTGACGGTCGGCCAGACCTGCGAGGACAGGATCTCGGCGACGTCGCGCTGCAGGACGTAGGAGCGGCCGAGGTCGCCGTGCAGCAGCCGCAGCAGGTAGTCGGCGTACTGCTGCGGGACGGGGCGGTCGAGCCCCCATTCGGCGACGATCGCGGCCCGCCGCTGCGGGGTGTCGAGGCCGTCGGCGATGAGGACGTCCACGGTGTCGCCGGGGACGAGCAACAGCGCGGCGTAGGCCGCGGTGGCGGCGACCCAGAGCACGACGAGTCCTGCTCCGAGCCGCCTGACCACCGGGCCGGTCCACCCGGCGGCGGCCAGCCCCCGCCGCCGGGTGAGTGTGAGGGTGCTCACGTGCCTGTCCGGACGTCGTAAGCACTGTTGGGGGTGCCGGAGACCGGCTCGAAGGTGATCCCGGTGACCCCGGCGCCGTAGGCGACCTGGTCCGCCGGGACGTAGAGCGGCAGCAGCAGCGCCTCCTCCGCGACGACGGTCCGCTGTGCCCTCGCGTAGAGCTCCTTGCGTCTGGCCTGGTCGGAGGTGGTCGAGGCCTCGGCGAGCAGCTTGTCCAGGTCCGCGTCCTCGAAGTGGGTGCGGTTGATCGCGGCGCCCTTCGGCAGGATCAGGTTGAGCGCGGCCCCCGCGTCGGTGTCGCCGCGCGAGTTCTGGAACAGTTCGTACTGGTCGTCCTCCAGGGCCTTCTGCTGGGTGCCCTGGTCGACCACCTTGGGCTGGAAGTCGATGCCCGCGCTCTGTTTGACCGCGGCCTGTACGGCCTGCGCGAGGACGTCGCGGCGGTCCCTGACGTAGGGGGCCGACTCGACGGATCGGACGGTCAGCCGCTTGCCGTCCTTGACCCGGAAGCCCTCGGCGTCGCGTTCGGTCCAGCCCGCCTCGTCGAGCAGTTCGTTGGCCCGTCGCGTGTCGTTGCCGTAGGTGTTCTCCAGGGAGGCGTCGTAGAACTGCGGGCTGCCCTGGCCGACGATGCTCCAGGCTCGCCTGGCCGTGCCCTGGTAGACCGAGTTGAGCACGGTGTCCACGTCCACGGCGTCCCTGAAGGCCTCTCGCACCCGTTTGTCGTCGAAGGGCGGGTGCGAGACGTTGAAGTAGTAGGAGAACGCGCTGCCCGAGTTGAGGCTGGTCTCCACCTTCACGCCGGGGTCGGCCTTGAGCAGGCCGAGTTCGGTGGCGGGCACTCCCTCGATCACCTGGACCTGTCCCGAGGTGAGCGCGCCGACCCGGACCGCCGCCTCCGGCAGGAACCGGTAGGTGATCTCCGCCAGGTAGGCGGGTCCCTGGTGCGCGGCGTTGGGCGGTGCCCAGTTGTAGGCGGGGTTGCGCCGGTAGTGGGCCTCCTGGCCGGGGGTGAACCGGTCGAGGATGAACGGTCCCGTGCCGACGAGGTCGGGACCGCCCGCCTTGAGGTCCTTGGCGTTCCTCAGCGACTTCGGGGAGACCTGTCCGGCGTACGGCGAGGCCAGGAAGTCCAGGAACAGGGCGTCGGGCGCCTTGAGTGTGATCTTCAGCGTGTAGGGGTCCGTCACCTCGGCCGAGGAGTACTCACGCAGCTGGATGCCGGCGACGGCGGGGTTGTACCCGGGCGCGACGAGCTGGTCGAGGTTGGCCTTGACCGAGGCCGCGTCGAACTTCTCCCCGTCGTGGAAGGTCACGTCCCTTCTGAGCTTGAAGGTGTAGGTGAGGCCGTCCTTGGAGACCTCCCACGAGGTGGCCAGCCACGGCAGGAACTCACCGTCCCTGCCCCTGGCGACGAGCGCGTCGAACTGGTTGTGCACCAGCAGCCTGGCCTTGTTCTGGCCCCACTGCTGGGGGTTGAACGTGATGGGCTGCGTCTCGATCGCCCACACCAGCGAGTCCCCCTCGGTGCCGCCGCCTGAGGCCGGGTTCGCGGCCCCGGTCTCGGTTCCGCACGCGGCGAGCGTCAGCACCCCGGCCAGAGCCAGGACGCCCCGTTGCGCTTTCACTTACCTTCTCCTCGGGGAGTCGTGCGCCGCCTCAGGCGACATGTCTGATCTCGGTGGTGACGGCCTCGGACAGCACGATCCGGGCCAGGGCGTCGGCGTGGCGGAAGAGCGGGGCGTCGAGGCCGGGTCTGGCGAAGCCGCCGGTGACCCGTCCGCCGACGACCCAGGGGCCGAAGGCGAACCTGCGGGGGTGCGGGGTGTCGAGGCGGTCGAGCAGGCGGCGGTCGGCGGGCCGTACCCTCAGCAGGCCCGACGACTCGTCGATCTCACCGCGGTCGCGCAGCGCGGAGATCAGCGGGTCGGTCGAGCGGCTCACGCTGGGTGCGGGCAGCCTGGCCTCGACGAGGGACCTGGCGGTGACGGCGCCGGGCAGGGTGGGGCTCTGCGCGACCCATCGCCCGCCGCGGTGCTCGACCCTGACGTCGGCGCCGAGGAAGGTGACCACGCCCGCCCTGGCCAGGGCCTTGAGCTCCTCAAGCCGGGGGCCGGGCGGGCCGCTGGCGACGTAGCTGAAGAAGCCCTCGAACCACCGGTCGGAGATTCCCCGTTCGGCGAGGACGCCGTTGACGGACAGTAATCCGAGGATCAGGGCGTGGTCGGCACTGTACGCGGAGTCGGAGCGTCGTTGCAGGTCGGCGGCCATGTAGCCGTCCATCCACCGCCGCAGTCCCGCCTGGTCGCCGAAGCGGATCCGCTCCAGCGGCCGGTCGAGCCGGTCCAGGTCGAGCCGGTCGGCGTGCCGGGGTACGGCCTTGCGGATCAGCAGCCGCATCCCGGGGCTGCGCCATTCCTCTGCGGCGAACCGTTCGGCGAACTCCGGCCAACCGGTCCTGACCCGTTTCGGATGGCTGTTGAGGAGTTCGTGGTAGTAGGCGAAGGCGAGTTCCTTGGCGGCCAGGGGCCACACGTCCCGCCGGAAGTTCCACGGCCCCTCCCCCAGCGCCCCCGCCGTCAGGAAGCGCGGCGCGGGCGGCCGGAGCCCCTGGAAGCGGTAGGCGGTCTTGGCGTGGTACGGCACACCGCGCCGTGACCCCACGTGCAGCAGCGGTTCCCGCCCGCTGGGCAGGTAGACGAGCTCCCCGTCGTGTTCCCTGACGAACCGGCCGCCCCTTCCCGAGGTGAGCAGCACCATCAGGTCGACGAAGGCCAGTCCCAGGCCGCGCACGATCACCGGTTCACCGGCGGGCAGCCGGTCCAGGCCGAGGTCGAGGTCCGCGGTGTAGCCGGTCGGCAGGTAGCGCAGGCCGCTCTCCCTTGCCAGGGCCGTCAGCCCGCGTTCCTCCGCCGCCGGGGTGACGTCGCCGTGTCCCTGCGCGAGGATCACGGCGCCCACCTCAAGGGTCGTCCCGTCCTCAAGCAGTACGGCCTGGCCTCCCGGGACGTCGGTCAGGTCGAGTGCCCGGGTCCGGTGCACGTGCACCCGGACACCGCGGGGGGCGGTGTCCACGGCTCGCCGGAAGGCGTGGGTGAGGTAGGCGTTCTGCACGGGCCGGGGGACGAAGCGTCCGGGGTCGCAGCCGAGCCACTCGGCCAGCGAGGGGCCGGGGCGGATCGGGCCGACGCACCGGACGGACTCGTCGGTGAAGAGCGTCACGTCGGCGGCGGCGGAGTTCATCCAGAGCAGGTCGGGTTGCCGCTCGCGCCAGACCCTGCCGCCGCCCGGCGGGTAGGGGTCGATCACGTGGACGTCGAGCGACGGCCAGCTGAGCAGTTCGGCGGCGTTGGCGCAGATCCGCTCGACCAGGCAGGTGCCGGTCGGCCCGGCGCCGACGATCGCGATGGAGGCGCTCACGCCGACCACTCCCCTCTCGTACGGTCCGTCACAGCGCTGCTCTTCGATGGGGCAGGTCCCAGTCGGGGGTGGCGGGCTCGACCGGCACCCGCCACGGGTCGGTCTCCCCCGTGGGGGAGGCGAGCACGGTGAGGTCGGTGTTCTCGCGGAAGGCGGGGTGCTGGTAGAGGTCCCTGGCGTAGTCCCACAGGTTGGGGAAGGCGGTCAGCGGGCGCTCGCTGATCCTGGCCGACGGGTTGTCGCTCACGTCGAACCTGACCAGGGTGGGCCAGAGCCGTACGTCGGACTCGGTGACGGCGGAGCCGAACAGGAACCTGCGGCCGGCGAGCCTGGCGTCGAGTTCGTCGAGGAAGCCGATCACGGCCTTCCTCGCCCGGTGGTACTCCGGTTCGGTCGTGGCGGCGGAGACCCGGCCCGCGGCGGTGTTGGCGTACTCGTAGATGCGCGCGTTGAGCGCGTCGATCTCGGTCCGCAATTCCTCGGGGTAGAGGTCGGCCTCGGGGTCGCCGCCGAAGCGTGTGCCCAGGTCGATGGTGATGTCCGGGAAGTTGTTGCTGACGATGCGCCCCCTGTGCCGGTCCCACAGCACCGGCACGGAGACGTGTCCGTCGAATCCGGGTTCGGTCGCCTCGTAGGCCTGCCTGAGGGTCGCGAAGCCGTTGACCGGGTCGGCGCCGCGCCGCTCGCGGAACGCCCACCCCCTGCCGTCCCGCTCGTCGTCCACGTAGGACAGCGAGACGACGTCCTGCAGCCCTTTGAGGGAACGCACGATCGCCGTACGCTGCGCGTAGGGGCAGACCGCCGCGACGTAGAGGTGGTAGCGCCCGGCCTCGGCGGGGAACTCCCCGGTGCCGTCGTCGGTGATCCGTCCCTGGAAGGGGTAGCGGGGGCCGGGCCTGCCACCGGGCCGGTAGCGGCCGTGGGTGTCCAGGTCCACTGGGCTGGCGTAGTTGAGTGTGATCTCGGACATGTGACACTCCCAGGGCATGCCTCGGTGACCCGTGCGGGTCCGCGCTTGCGGCACGCCGACCGTGCCACCCGGTCCTCCCCGGGGGCACCCCGCCGCGGTGCGAGGGTTGCCGGTCAGCGAGCCGGGGCTTTGCACTGACACTCTTAACCTAGTTAGACGGTAGGAAATACATAGATCTCTGTCAACCCTTAAAGTCGGGGGATGTCTCATGAGATCGTCCGCGTGGTCTACCGCAAGTACGACGGCTCGCTGCACTGGAACCACCCGGCCCTGCTCCTCGGCGAGGACGAACACGGCGTGTGGGTCGGCTGCCCGCCCGGCAGCAGCGGCAGGCGGGGGCAGGAGCCGCCCGTCGTCTGGGACGAGCCGTTCGTGATCCTCTTCCCCCGTGACGCCTGGTGGACGGCCACCTTCAACGCGGCGCCGTACAAGGCCGAGATCTACTGTGACGTCTCGACTGTGCCGCGCTGGGACGGCGACGAGGTGACCATGGTCGACCTCGACCTCGACGTGATCCGCATGCGCAAGGACGGCCGGGTGCTCCTGGACGACGAGGACGAGTTCGAGGAGCACCAGGTCCGCTACGCCTACCCCAGGGAGATCGTGGAGGGCGCCCGCGCCTCGGCCGCCGCGCTGATGGAGGCCGTCACCGCCAGGACGGCCCCCTTCGCCTCACCTCCGCACTGGCTCTCCCTGGTCTCCGGGAACCGCTGAGAAGGACGTCACCGCCCCGGGCTCCACCGGCCCGCCGACCGCTCCCTGGAGTCGGGGTGGGTGACGAAGTTCGGCGAGAGCCGCTCCTGGTCGTAGTACCGGTGGAAGACCGGGGTCGCGGCCCCCGAGATGGGCGGGACGATCCAGCTCCAGTCGGCCGGGCAGGTCCTGCCCGCGCTCTCCTCCCGCGCCACGTGCGTCAGGAAGCGCCTGGACTCGGCGTGGTGGTCGGTCATGGTGACCCCCGCCCTGTCGAAGGAGTACAGGACCGCCACGTTCAGTTCGACCAGCGCGTGGTCGCGCCACAGCGAACGCTCGTTACGGGTGTCCAGGCCGAGCCGCGCGGCGACCAGGGGCACCAGGTTGTAGCGGTCGGGGTCCGCGAGATTGCGCGCCCCGATCTCGGTCCCCATGTACCAGCCGTTGAACGGCGCGGCCCGGTAGCAGACCCCGCCGATCTCCAGGCACATGTTCGAGATCACTGGTACGGCGTGCCAGCGCAGCCCCAGCCGCTCGAACCACGGATAGGCCGGGTGGGACAGCGGCACCTCTAGCACCGCGTCCCCGGGGATCGTGGACAGCACAGGCGGCCCGTCGCCCATCGAGACCGCCAGGGGAAGCACGTCGAAGGGCGTGCCCCGGCCGCCCGGCCAGCCGAGTTTACGGGCCATCGTGGTGAACCCGGCGTTGCGCGGATCACCGACGACCGAACCGTCGTCCATCGCGTACCCCGCGTAACGGATGAGCTGCTCGTTCCAGATCCTCGGCCCCGGCGCCCCCGGCCGGTCCTGGGCGAAGATCGTGATCATCGGCCGGATCCGGCCGTCCGAGACGGCCTCACGGAGATGGTCGACGCACTCGACGGCGACCCCCTCGACCGTGTTCACCCGGCGCCGGTCGCGTACCCGCAGCGACTTCCAGTACAACCGCCCGATACACCTGTCGCTGTTGCGCCAGGCCACCCGGGCGCCGAAGACGAGTTCCTTCGGCGTGTGGGTGTAGGTCCCCGTCGCGGCGATCTCGGCGCGCACCTCGCGCAGCCTGGGCTTCACAGGGCCCGCGTCCGGGTTCTCCTCGTGGAACAGCGTCAGGAACTCCTCGGCGGCCGTCACGTCCACCGGCGGGGCCACCGGTTGGGAAGGCGGCTGCCACGGCGCCCTCCCGTCGTCCCGGTGGGCCCCCGCATAGCCCTGCGCGCGTGCTCCCTGTTCCCTCGCCGGCGTCTGGCGCCGGGGTTTCGGCCAAGTCGGCACAGAAAAACCACCTGTATACGTCTAACGGGTACGGCATGCCGTTCCGGGCGGCACGGTTCCCTCGGCGTGATGTCCCGCGTGATGTCTCCGGCCCGGCGGTGATCCCACTGCGGTACGGCGCCCACGGCCCGGTCACCGAGTGCGAGCGGAAGGACACGAGGCGATGCGCCCCCTATTTTCCGTGATTCACCGGGATTTGTCCGCGAAATAGGACACGAAACGGCGAAGGCCCCGGGAGCTGTGCTCCCGGGGCCTTCCTGATGGCTCCCGCGATAGGACTCGAACCTATAACCTGCCGGTTAACAGCCGGCTGCTCTGCCGATTGAGCTACACGGGATCGTGCTTCGCGCTGTTCGGACCTGGGGTTTTCCCCCGCTCCTTGCGGCGCAGGAATAGATTAGCGCACTCCGGGAGTGTGTGTCGCATCGATGCTCCGGGGTAGGGCCGAGACAACTCACGATCCGCGGGTAGGGTCCCGCCCAGGACGCTTGTGGAGGTGGAGATGCGTTACCGACTGATGTTCGGTGTAGGCCTCGCGGTCGGCTACATCCTTGGGAGCCGCGCAGGCCGGGAGCGCTATGAGCAGCTCAAGCGGATGGCGCGCCGGGTCTCGGACAACCCCGCCGTCCAGGAGGCCGCGGGGCTGGTCGGCGCCCAGGTTTCCAGGGCCACCGACGTGGCCAGGACGAAGGTGAGTGACGTGGCCAGGGACAAACTGCCGTTCCTGCAGCCGCGCGACGGCAGGGGGCCGGAAGAGCACGACGAAACGGGCACCGGATGGCCACGGGAGGAGAAGGCCGTCACCCCCCACTGATCCCGCCGCCCGCGCGGGTCACGGCGCCCACCGGACCCGCGCGGGCTCCTTTCGCGTTCCGTACCGAGAAAAGCCGGTCGTGGGGCGCCCTCAGACGCCGAAACTGCGGCGCGTCTCCTCCAGGGCCTGCTCGGCGAGAGCGCGCAGACCGGGGTCCTGCGGGTCCATCCCGGCGTCGAAGACGAACTCCCAGATCATCTGGTCGTCGTCGGTCCTCCTCGCCACCAGCCGCACTCCCCCTCTGACGTCCAGCGGGGCGTACTGACTGACCACGATCGAGGCCATGACCCGCTCCCGCACGGCCTCCGGCACCCGCCCCGGCTCGGGCAGCGGCGCCCGGAGCGTCCGCCCCTCCGTGGTGACGACCGTCAGCCCCTCCTCGTCCCACACCCCCCGGTCGATCCGGAACCACGGCAGCCTGGTCTCGCCCAGATAGAGCGCCTTGTCGGTCGCGACCACGTAGCCTTCGGGCCCCTCGGCGTAGGTGAGCACCCGGTCGGTCGGCGCCACGGCCGCGCGGACCCCCGCGGGCGTCCGATTGAAGAGCTTCATCCCTCCACGTTATCGGCGAGCAGATCGAGGGTGAGCGCGGCGGACCAGGAGAAGTCCCTGCTGCCCCTGCCGCTGCCGTCGAAGGGGTCGAAGCACTCCCTGAAGCCCGCCTGCCGTACCAGGCGCAGGGTGCAGACGCCGAGCAGCCGCGCCAGGCCGTCCAGCCCGTGCACGGCCGCCGCCCGCCGCAGCAGCCAGTTGGTGTTCACCCAGGACGGCCCTCGCCAGTAGCGCGACCGGTCGAACTGGGTGGCGCGGATCTCACAGCTGGGCACGGGGTATCCGGCGGCCCCCATGAACCGGGCCGATTCGAGCACCCCGACCAGCTTGGCCACCCGGTCGGCGGGCAGGCCGGGGTCGAGCATCGGCCCGAAGGCGCCCACGGTGCACATCGGGCTGAGCCGTCCCGAGCGCAGGTCGAGGGCGTGGAAGGCCTCACCGCCCCAGAGCCGTTCGAGCAGCCCGGCGCGGATCCGTTCGGCCGCCTCCCGGTGCGGCGCGGGATCGGCCCCGGCCAGCGGGGCCAGTTCGGCGAGCGCCTGGCAGGAGGCCAGCCAGATCCCGTTGAACAGCGGGTCCTCGACCGCGAAGGGATGCTCCGCGCGCAGGTAGGCCGGGTCGTAGCCGGAGTCGCGGTAGCGCTGGGCCAGCCAGACGTAGCGGTCGGGGAACGGTTCCTCCCCGTGGGCGCCGGAGGCCTGGGTCACGGCGTCCAGCGGGGCGTCCCACACTGGGCTGTCGTCCATCCCCGACTCCCAGGGGTGGACGATCGCGGCCAGTCCTCCCCCTCCCAGGTCCCTGGCCGTGGCGAGGTAGTCGTGCTGGGCCACAAGCATGGGGTACAGCCTGCGGACCAGGCCGCGCGCCTCCTCGCGGTTCCTCGCGTGCCGCCACATCCACCAGGTGGCCAGGGCGTGCAGGGGCGGCTGGGTCAGCCCGGAGGTCGGCACCCCGTTGGGGGCGGCGGGATGCTCCCCGGACCGCCAGACGGAGGGGCCGGGGAAGTAGGCGTCGGCGAGACCCCGGTTGAAGACGATGTGGGGCACCATCCCGGTGTGCCACTGCCCGGCCAGGAGGCTGAGCAGTTCCGTGCCCGCCCGGCGGGTGTCGCAGCGGGAGACGCCGATCGCGACGAAGGTCGAGTCCCAGTTCCACTGGTGCGGATAGAGGCCGGGCGCGGGCACGGTCACGGCGCCCGCGCGATTGGCGTCGAGTACGGACCACGCCTCGCGTCCGAGTGCGACATCGTCCACCGCTGTCCGCCCCTCCATTCGCCCAGTCTGGGCCAGTATTCGCCGGGAGAACAGCCCTTCGCCCCTTCTGCATGCTTCTGGCATGTCTCTACCCGACCGTCCACGCGTCCCCGAGGACCGTTTCCCATCGGCCCGCCCTATCGGCCATTCGGCGTACGACACACATCTATCGGGCAGAAGACTAAAAAGGGGTCATTTATGGATATAAAGCGGAAAATCATGATCGGGAGGTTGTCTTTGGCGGTCACCGGCGCCGCGAGCGTGCTCTCCCCGGCGTTCCTCCAGCCGTCGTCCGCCCTCGCCGACGTCTCCCCTTCCGGAACACCGGGGACACCGGGGGCACCAGGGACACCGGCGGTACCGGAAGCACCCGGGACGCCCGGGATGTCGGGGACGCCCGGCATCGGACGCGCGACCACCCCGCCCGGCGAGGCGCCACACAGCGGCCAGAACGGCCGGGACGGCCAGGATGGACGAGAGGGCCGGGGCGGCGACGGTGGGGGCGCTGACGGCGGCTCAGGGGGCCCAGGGGGCTCAGGGGGCGCTGGAGGCCAGGGCGGCGCGGGGGGAACCGGCGGGGACGGGATGGGGGGAGACGGAGGGGACGGTGGCCCCTGAAAGGCCACCTAAAGGCCACCGAAAGGCCGCTGAGACCGGCCCAGCTCAGCCCGCGATCACCGCGGCCAGATTGGACAACGGCTCGGCCAGCGCGTTGAGCCCGTCGGAGAGCTCCTTGATCTGCTCCTTCGACAGGTCGTTGTAGGCGGCGAACCCGTCGCCCTTGGCGTGCTTGGCGAGCAGGGCCCGCATGTCGGCGAACTCGGTGTCCAGGGTGGCCGAGAGCTTGGGGTCACGCCGGAACACCATCGGCCGCAGCAGCCGGTAGACCTCGAAGGCGCCGTCCACGTTGGCCTTGAAGTCCCACAGGTCGGTGTGCGAGAAGGTCTCCTCCTCACCGGTCACCTTGCCGATCGCCACCTCGTCGAGCAGTTCCTTCGCCCCCGCCGCCATGGAGGCCACGGTGATCTCCGCCTGCGGCAGCAGGGCCCTGAGCCTGCTGAGATCGGCCAGCAGGGTGTCGCCGTACGCGGCCTCCCTGCTGAGGGTCTGCGGCGCCCGCCACAGCGCCTTCTCCAGCCGGTGCCAGCCCATCCACTCCTCGCCCTGGCTGAGGTCGGCCTCCCGCGAGTCCACCCTGGTGTCGATCTCGGGGAAGGCCCCCACGACCGGCTCGACGCTCTCCCAGCCGACCCTGCTCGGCGCGTAGAGGGCCTTCGCCTTCTCCACGTCGCCCTTCTTGACCGCGTTGACGAACTTGGCGGTCTTGGCGATGGCGTCGTAGATCCGCTTCTCCGCGTAGGTCCGGTACTCCCCGACCACGCGCGCGGCCTCCAGCACCTCCTGGCCGGCGTGTTCGCCCGGCGGCGCGGCGGCGGGAACGGCCGGGACGACCGGGGCGCCGCCGGTGCCGGTGCCGGCCGTGCCGCACGCGGTCAGGACGAGGGCGAGCAGGCCGCAGGCCGCGGCCGGACGAAGGACAACGGACATGGACGGCTCCCCGAAGATCTTTCCCGAAGCATCCATAATCCTGTAACCGCACGTCACAGCCTCGGCGACGTGCCGAAGCACCCGGCGATCCTCATCAGGAACGGCAGGGAGGAACCCCTCGAACCCGCTCGTTTCCCAGCAAAGGACCAACGCCTCACGAGGTACGGCGGAGGCCCCCGGAACGGGTTCCCCGGGGGCCTCCGCCGTACGGGACGTTCAGTCCAGGTAGTCGCGCAACATCTGGGCGCGGGTCGGGTGACGCAGCTTCGCCAGCGTCTTCGACTCGATCTGCCGGATACGCTCCCGCGTCACGCCGAACTCCCTGCCGACCTCCTCCAGCGTCCTGGGGTGCCCGTCCGCCAGGCCGAAGCGCAGCTGGATGATGCGCTGCTCCCGTTCGGACAGCGTCGCGAGAATGTCGTCGAGCTGGTCCTGGAGCATGATGAAGGCCGCGGCCTCCATCGGCACGACGGCGTCGGCGTCCTCGATGAAGTCGCCGAGGTCGGAGTCCTCCTCGCCGATGGGCGACTGCAGTGAGACCGGTTCCTGCGCGATGCGCTGGATCTCGATCACACGCTCGATCGGCAGGTCCATCTCCAGCGCGATCTCCTCGGGCGCGGGCTCCCGGCCGAGGTCCTGGTGGAGCTGGCGCTGAACACGGACCAGTTTGTTGATGGTCTCGACCATGTGCACCGGAATGCGAATGGTGCGCGCCTGGTCGGCGATGGCCCGTGTGATCGCCTGGCGAATCCACCACGTGGCGTACGTGGAGAACTTGTATCCCTTGGTGTAGTCGAATTTCTCGACCGCTCTGATGAGCCCGAGGTTGCCCTCCTGGATGAGGTCCAGGAACAACATCCCGCGCCCGACGTACCTTTTGGCGATCGAGACGACGAGCCGCAGATTGGCCTCGATCAACCGTTGCTTGGCCCGTGTGCCCTCCCACACGAGCTCCCTGAACTCGGGGAAGGACATTCTTGAGACGAGATTGGTCAGCTTGTCCTCGGCGAACAGTCCCGCCTCGATGGACTTGGCGAGCTCCACCTCCTCCTCCGCCGTGAGCAGGGGCACCCGGCCGATCTCCCGCAGGTAGATGCGGACCAGATCGCTGGTCGGGGCTCTCTTACCGACATCCTCCTCATCGGACCGGACGGCGTCCTCGTCGCCCTGTGGTTCGAGGACCTCCACTCCGTGTTCGGCGAGCATGCGCACGACGCGTTCAAGCGCGTCCGACGGCAGCTCGGATTTGTCGAGGGCGGCGGCTACGTCATCGACCGTGACGCTTCCGCGCTCTCTTCCCTTCGCGACGAGGTCGGCCACCTGGTCTACCGATGGCGGCCCACTTGGCAGCACCGATGCACCCACGGGAGACAGTCTGCTGTATTCGGTCCCCTAAATGGCAGACCTATTTTTGTCACCGAAGGTAAGGCGGCGATCATTATCGAACCGAGACCTTATTGGGGTTTGGTCGAATCGCCGTATGGAAATCAAAGCACATTACGTGATCAGCTGCCCGAGGCACGATCCTTCAGCACCCGGCGCTGCTGTTCGAGCGCGACGAGCTCGGCGAACAGCCGGTTGAACCCCTCCTGCTCCTCGACGGGATTGGTCCGCTGCATCTGCGACTTGAGCTGCTCGACGGCTCGCTCGACCGAGATCAGTTCGAGCGCGGTGAGCATCCCCGAGGCGTATCTCTCCTCGTCGTCCAGGTCGACGCGCAGCCCCTCGACCGCGAGCCGGGTGACCAGCGGGCGCAGCGCCTCGGTGGCCAGGCCGAGCAGCCGGTCGACCCACTCCCGCCCACCGGGGCCCGCCGTGGCCGTACCGCCCGCCTCCAGGATCAGCTTGTGCAGGGCGACGTGCTCGGGCAACGTGAACGCCTCGGCGCCGATCGTGTCGTAACCGGGCCCCAGCAACGCGGGCCGCTGCACGGCCAGCTTCAGCACCTCGGCCTCGGTCCGCACCGCGGGGTCGGTCAGCTCGGCGACCTTGCGCGGCCCGGCGGGCCGCTGCGGGCGCTGCGGCGCACCCTGGGCGGCGACGGAGATCTCGGCGATGCGGTCCACGACGAACTGCTCGTTGTTGAAGCCCAGCCAGCGGTCGAGGTCGACGGCGTACAGCTGGCGCAGCGCCCTGTCCTTGATGCCGGCCACGATCGGGGCCGCGGCGTCCAGCGCGGACAGCCTGCCCTCGTTCGTGCTCACGTCGTGGCGGAGGATCACGCTGCGGATGGCGAAGGCGAACAGCGGCTCCCGGCTGGCGACCAGGTCGCGGACCGCGGCCTCGCCACGGGTGACGCGCAGGTCGCACGGGTCGAGCCCGTCGCCCTGGACCGCGACGAAGGTCTGCGTGACGAACTTCTGCTCGTCGGCGAAGGCCCGCAGCGCCGCCTTCTGCCCTGCGGCGTCGCCGTCGAAGGTGAAGATCACCTCGCCCTGCGAGCCCGACTGGTCGAGCAGCAGCCGCCGCAGCACCTTGATGTGCTCCTGGCCGAAGGCGGTGCCGCAGGTGGCGACCGCCGTCGGCACCCCCGACAGGTGGCAGGCCATCACGTCGGTGTATCCCTCGACGATCACCGCCTGGGACCGCTTGGAGATCTCCCGTTTGGCCAGGTCGACGCCGTAGAGGACCTCACTCTTCTTGTAGAGCGGGCTCTCGGGGGTGTTGAGGTATTTCGGGCCGTCCTCGGCGTCGTTCAGCTTGCGGGCGCCGAATCCGATGACGTCGCCGGTGATGTCGCGGATCGGCCAGACGAGCCTGCCGCGGAAGCGGTCCATCGGCCCTCGCCGTCCCTCCTTCGCCAGGCCGCCCTTGATCAGCTCCGCGGCGGTGAAGCCCCTGGCCATCAGGTGCCGGGAGAGGGCCTCCCACTCGGCGGGCGCGTAACCGACCCCGAAGTGCTCCGCGTCGGCCCGCTCGAACCCGCGCTCGGACAGGAACCTGCGCCCGGCCGCGGCCTCCGGGGAGGAGAGCCGCTCGGCGTAGAACTCCGCCGCCGCCCGGTGCGCCTCGATGAGGCGGCTGCGCTCCCCCTGCTCGCGCCCGGGGACGTAGCCGCCCTGCTCGTAGCGCAGCTGGATGCCGGCCCGGTTGGCCAGCCGTTCGACGGCCTCGCCGAACGACAGGTGCTCAAGACGGCGGACGAAGGTGATGACGTCGCCGCCCTCGGCGCAGCCGAAGCAGTACCAGTAGCCGCGGGCGGGGGTGACGTTGAAGGAGGGACTCTTCTCGTCGTGGAAGGGACACAGTCCCTTCATGTTGCCGCCGCCCGCGTTGCGGAGCTGGATGTGCTCACCCACGATGTCCGCGATCGGCGAGCGCTCCCGCACGAGCGCGATGTCCTCGTCACTGATCCGGCCTGCCACGCCGTGAGTCTAGTGCGGTCCTCCGACATCCCGGGGCGCCCTGGAGCGGCCTCAGCTGGGACGCCGACTTTCCCGAACAGGTCGTGACCAAACGGAAGGTCGGCTACAAAGGTAAAGGCTGGTTATCGATAACGTTAGCCTGGTGGAGATCATGCGATCGGGGCACATAGCTCGACTGAGTGTGACGGTGGGCGTTCTGCTCGCCACCGGGGCCTGCGCGTCCCCGGGAGGGGTCGCGGGTGTCAGCACCCTTCCCCCCGCGGCGGAGGTCGCGGCCACGGGGCCGGGCAAGGTCACGGCGACGATTCCCACCCCGTCCCCGACGCCCGCCGCGCAGGCGAGCGTGACCCGGCCGGCGGGTGACGACCCGGTGCGGGTCCCACCGCCGAAGCTGTCGAACTTCAGCTACGTCTTCCCGGTCAAGGACTGCAGGGTGAGCTACGAGAGCAGGCTTCTCGTGCTGCCGAAGACCACGATCTGGACCGGGAAGGGCTGCTCGTTCGTCTCCCCGGTGAACGGGGTGGTCGACGAGGTCAACGCCAAGAACCGGTGGAAGCCCTCGACCGACCGGGGCCCCGACCGGGAGGGCCGTTTCGTCACGGTCATCGGCGACGACGGCGTGCGCTACCTCGGCGGCCACCTGGACAGGATCACCCCGGGGATCAAGCCCGGCGTCAGGGTCTCCGCGGGTCAGACCCTCGGCCAGGTCGGCAACTCGGGCAACGCCCGCTCGACCGCGAGCAACCTCTACTTCGCGATCTCCTGGAAGACCGACCACTCCCTCTGGTGGGTACGGCGCGGCATGGTCCCGCCGTGGAACTACCTGGACGCCTGGCTGGACGGCAACCGCACGCTCTCGCCCGCCGAGGAGTCGCGGGCCGTGATGAACCGGGTCGGCGCCTCCCCCAAGTGCTCGACCCTGTGCGCCGCCAAGCCCGGTTCGACGGACAAGCCGGAGAAGCCGTCCCCGACGCCCGAAGAGAAGATTCCCCTGGGCAACTGACCCCGTTCCTGCGGATCCTCTCCGCCGGGGACGGGGTTTCCGGCGCCTTTCACGTTCACACGGCCGGCGCGGACCGCAAGAGCCGCGCCGGGATATCACGGTTTCCATGAGTACGGCGACCCGCCGTGGCCTTCCGGCATTCGGGAACGGCCTTCCATTGAGCGGAATGACCCCGTGACCGGCTCATTCATCGCACCACCAGCCGATTGATCATCACCCTCATCCCCAAATCCGAAAAATCACTCTAATAAATAAATATCATCTTTTCGGCCACCCAAAAGCGACACCTTGACAGACAGGTAACTTTTGCTACGTTCTCCGAAAAGAACAAATGTGGCGGCCCTTTGGGAGCAAGATCAAATGACGACAGACTTCCCAATTTCTCGCACTTGTCCTTTTTCTCCGCCGGACGAGTACGAACGGCTCCGCGAACAGGCCCCACTCGTCAGAGCCAGGATCGCCAGAGGCGAGGTCTGGCTGGTGACCCGGCACGCCGAGGCGCAGCAGGTGCTCAGCGATCCCACGGTCAGCACCGATCCGGCGTCCCCCGGCCATCCGATGCCCGCGATGCGGCCCGACGACCCCTCCGAGGAGGAACTGGAGATCCGCAGGAGGTTCCAGGCCGGCCAGTTCATCGACATGGATCCGCCGGAGCACAGTCTCTACCGGCGAATGCTGATCCCCGAGTTCACCGTGCGACGGGTCAAGGAGATGCGCCCGGCCATCCAGGAGGCCACCGACCTGCTCATCGACGACATGCTGAAGGCGGGCTCCCCGACTGACCTCGTCGACGCCTTCGGCTTCGCCCTGCCGTCCATGGTGACCTGCGCGCTCCTCGGCGTCCCCTACGCCGACCGCGACTTCTTCCGGGCCAGGACCCGCAAGATGATGGACACCGGCGTCGGCTCCTCCGCCGACGGGATCGCCGCCGCCATCGAGGTCTGGCACTACCTCGACAAGCTGATCACCGAGGCGGAGAGCGAGCCGGGCGACGACCTCATCGGACGCCTGGTCACCGCGCGGCGGGAGACCGGCGAGCTGACCCACGACGCCATGGTCGGCATGGTCTTCCTGCTGCTCATCGCCGGGCACGAGACGACCGCGAACATGATCCCGCTGGGCGTGCACACCCTGCTGCGTCACCCGGACCAGCTCGCCGCCCTGCGCGCCGACCCCACCGGCTGGCCCCTGGCCGTCGAGGAGTTGCTGCGCTACCACTCGATCGTCGACTGGGTGGGTTTCGACCGGGTCGCCACCCGGGACATGGAGATCGGGGGCCAGGCCGTACGGGCCGGGGAGGGCATGTTCGTGCTCGGCGCATCGGCCAACCGCGACCCCCGGGTCTTCGACCGGCCCGACGACTTCGACATCCGCCGGGGCGCCCGCAACCACCTGGCCTTCGGCTACGGCGTCCACCAGTGCCTCGGCCAGAACCTCGCCCGCGCCGAACTGGAGATCGCCTACCGCGCCCTCTTCGACCGCCTGCCCGCTCTCCACGTCATCGGAGACGACGACGACCTGCCCTTCAACTACGACGGGGTGGTCTTCGGCACCCGCGCCTTCCCCGTGGGCTGGTAACCCGTACGGGGCGGCCTCAGGAACGCCGTTCAGGCACCGGTTCGCTCCAGCCGCTCCTTGGCCGCGGCCGGTTCGGCGGGCACCTCACGCCGCAGCCACCGGATGATGTCGGCACGTTCGTCCCCGGTACGGGTCATCCGGTGACCGGTCAGGGGTCCGGGGGTTCGGGCCCTGAACCTGAGTCATCCTCCTGGCGAACCCACCGGACGGCTCCGACCCTGTCGTCGATGACGGCGCAGGCGCGAGGGTCCAGAACCTCTCCCGCCGCCCGGCGGACGAAAGCGCGGGCCTCACCGTATGCCAACGCGGTGTCCTGCGGCATGTGCGCGAAGACACGCGATCAACGGACCCCGGAGCCGTCCTCGTCCCCCGGCCGTCCCGGTCGGGGAGCCACGGCGTGGGAGGTTCCGGGCCTCGACGGCGGTCACCGGAAACCGCCTTTACAAAGTATGGTTAGCACGTTCCGGGGGGTTCTCTTCCCGGTCTGACGAGCGCCTCTCCCGGGCCCGCTCCACCGGTCTCATCCGGATGAGATCCGGGCGCGCACCTTCCCGGCCTGTGGGTCCGTTTCGGTCCACAGGCCGGGTTACAGGCCGGGCTTCCGCGTTCGCCCTGTCAGCAGGGTGCCGCCGCGTAGAGGGTCCCCGCCTGGGTGGTGATGCGGGAGGCGGCGTCGGCCCAGGTGGTGCCCAGGGGGTTGAGGGTCAGCACCACCATGATCTTCCGGTCGTTCGCACAGAGGGTCCCGGAGGTGTGCATCGCGGGGCTGGCCAGGTCGACGCTCGCCGTACGGGCGGACGGGCTCCGCGTACCGGCCGCCACCGGGCACCGCGGGTCCTCGTCGAAGGCGGACCAGCCCTGCTTGACGGCCCAGGGGGCGGAGACGGCACTCGGGATGCCGAAGTACTGGTCCCAGCCGTCGTCCGCGCACCGGGTGGCCTGGCGCAGGTGTCCCATGATGAGGTTCCTGAAGGACGGGTCCGCTCTCTCCAGGATGTAGCGGTAGATCTTCACCACGTCGGCGGCGCTGATCTCGGTGTAGCCCCACATCCCCCGGTCGGCCGGTGGCGCCGTGTCGGTCAGGCCGATCTTGGTCACCATCCGGCTCACGATCGTCTCCCAGCCGCCACGCTCCCACAGGGCGCTCGCGGCGTTGTCCTTACTCGAACGCAGCATGCTCTGCAGCAGCTGGGCGTCGGCGGTGGGCACCGCCGTACCCGGGCCGAGGGTTTCGAGGTAGTCGAGGGCGATGAGCAGTTTCACCAGCGAGGCGGAGCGGAACCTCTTGTGCTCCTCGCTGCGCACGGACGTGCCGGTGACGCGGTCGTAGACCATGTAGGCGGTCGAGCGATCGGCGGGCAGCGACGGGCACTGGGCGAGCCTGGCGTCGTCCGGGTCCAGTGAGGTGTTCAGGTAGAGCGCGGGCACGAAGCCGTAGCCGTGCCGCTCCGGGTTGCTCACCACCCGGTCGCCCTGGGTGTAGTACCACACGTTGTTGCCACCGCCGTGCTGCTGGCCGCGCGTCCAGCACAGGAACCAGCTCTGGGCGGTGTCCATGACCCCCACCTGCGGCGACGAGCCGTCCGGGGTGGCGTGGACCGGGGCTCCCGTCTGGTTGCCGCAGACGGAGTCCTCGGTGAACGTGTTCGGGAAGATCCCGCCGCCATGGCTGACGCCCGTACGGTGCTGACACACCTGGGCCTGGGCGGCGGAGGTGGGTAACAGGGCCAGGGCGGTGGCGACGAGCACACCGACGAGCAGCCCGCTGAAGACTCGCATGGGTTCCCCTCACTGGTTGAAGGGCGTCGCGTCCCGTGCGCGTCACCGGAACGCGCGCCCGTCCCCGATGGGTTCACGTAATCATGACCGGGAAACCCCGACAATCCTTGATCCAGCCATAAACCACAGGTTTCCCGACATATCGGAACGCCAGCCGCGAACGAGCGCCGCAACCCCTCTTGGACCTTTCGTGAATTTCGTCGGACTTTGTGGCGTTTGCCGGTCGGGTAGGTAGCCGATGGACCCCGGCACCGTACCGCCGACCGGGCCTGACCCGGCGAACAGGAGATCCACATGCCCCTGCACAAGGTCACCTCCTGGGACGACGTGTACACCTCGCCGCTGAGCGAACGGCCGCTGCCGAAGCGCCGCCTTCCCGACTCCCCCGCCGAACCACGCGCGGTCTACGACCTCGTCAGCTCGGAACTCCTGCTCGACGGGAACTCCGCGCAGAACCTGGCGACGTTCTGCACCACCTGGAGCGACGAGGAGACCCATCGTCTGATGGATCTCTGCCTCGGCAAGAACATGATCGACAAGGACGAGTACCCGCAGACGGCCGAGATCGAGTCCCGGTGCGTGCACATCCTGGCCGACCTGTGGAACTCCCCCGACGGCATGGGCACGATGGGCTGCTCGACGACCGGGTCGAGTGAGGCGGCGATGCTCGGGGGGCTGGCGCTCAAGTGGAGATGGCGCCGTCGCCGCCAGGAGGACGGCAAGCCGGCCGACCGCCCCAACCTGGTCTGCGGCCCGGTGCAGGTCTGCTGGGAGAAGTTCGCCCGCTACTTCGACGTCGAGCTGCGGCAGGTGCCGCTCGAACGTGACGCGACCGGTCTGCGCCCGCACCAGCTACGCGACTACGTCGACGAGAACACGATCGGCGTCGTGGCGATCCTCGGCGTCACCTACACCTGCGACTTCGAACCGGTCGCCGGCATCGCCGGGGAACTCGACGCGATCCACACCGAGACGGGCCTGGACGTGCCGATCCACGTGGACGCCGCCAGCGGCGGGTTCGTCGCCCCGTTCGTCCAGCCCGACCTGCCGTGGGACTTCCGGCTCGAACGGGTCGCCTCCATCAACGCCTCCGGCCACAAGTACGGCCTGGCGCCGCTCGGCGTCGGATGGATCGTGTGGCGCTCCGCCGACCTGCTGCCGAAGGACCTGATCTTCGACGTCAGCTATCTGGGCGGTGAGATGCCGACGTTCGCCCTCAACTTCTCCCGTCCCGGCGGCGAGATCGTCGCCCAGTACTACACGATGCTGCGGCTGGGCCGGGAGGGATACCGCAGGGTCCAGCAGGCGTGCCTGGACACCGCGCGGTTCCTGGCCGACCGGATCGCCAAGATGGGGCCGTTCGAACTGCTCTACGACGGCCGGGGCGCCCTGCCCGCGGTCTCCTACACCCTGGCCGGCCCCGACCCCGGCTTCACCCTCTACGACCTGTCAGAACAGCTGCGCGCCAGGGGCTGGCAGGTTCCCTCATACCCGCTGCCGCCCGACCGGCAGGAGACGGTCGTCCAGCGGGTGCTGATCAGGCACGGCATCGGCCGTGACGAGGCCTCCCTGCTCGCCGAGGACATCCGGCGCTGCCTGGACCGGCTCCACCGGGGCGGCGGGGCGGAGCACAGGCCGGGGTTCCACCACTGAACCACGGGCCGGGGCTCAGCCGCCGGACAGGCGCCGGTGCCAGGTGAGCGCGGAGGTGTCGGTGAGCGAGGCGATCTGGTCGACGACCACCCGCAGCCGCCCGGCGTCGGTCTCCGCCCTGGTGAAGGCGGGACGCAGCGCGGGCTCCAGGGTGAGCGGCGCGCCGAGCATGATCAGGTGGGCGAGGTCACGGACGATCTCACGCTGCCTGGCCTGGTTGGCGCTGTGCGCGTCGCTGGTCATCACGTAGTGCGCGGTCAGCCCCTTCAGCAGGGCGCATTCGAGACGGGTGCGCCGGGGGACGACCAGGTTGGCGCCGTGGCGCCCCGCGGCCTCGCCGTACGCCTCGCGGGTCGCCTCCTGCGCGGAGCGGCACAGGTGGCCGATGAGGGAGCTGGTGAGCGCCTTGGTCGCGACGAGGTCGGCGAGTGTGCCGTCGAAGTGCCGGGGCCACAGCGGCAGGGCGAACAGCCCGCCGAGGACGTCGTCGAGCTCCGCGGGCTCGGCGTCGGGAGCGTACCAGGCACGGGTCGTCGCGCAGACGCCCCCGCGCTCCGCCGGGTCGCGCAGCACCTGCGGCATGACGGCGCCGGAGTGCAGGGCGTCCTCCAGGTCGTGCACCGAGTAGGCGACGTCGTCGGCCCAGTCCATGATCTGGGCCTCGAAGCTGACGCTGCCCTCGGGGGCGCCCCGCCTGATCCACTCGAAGACCGCCATGTCTTCGGGGTAGGCGCAGTACTTGGGGCTTCGCTCCCTGGTCCAGGGATACTTGGTCGCGGCGTCCAGGCAGGCCCGGGTGAGGTTGAGCCCGGCGCTGCGGCCGTCCTCGGTGAGGACCTTGGCCTCAAGACGGGTCAGCAGGCGCAGGCTCTGCGCGTTCCCCTCGAACCCGCCGCACCCGGCGGCCAGTTCGTTGAGGGCGGTCTCCCCGTTGTGCCCGAACGGCGGATGCCCCAGGTCGTGGGCCAGGCACGCGGTCTCGACCAGGTCGGGGTCCCTGCGCAGGGCCTGGCCCATCTCCCTGCCGATCTGCGCGCACTCCAGGGAGTGGGTCAGCCGGGTGCGCGGGATGTGCTGCCCGCTGCCGAGCGTCTCCGCCGGTCCGACCACCTGGGTCTTGGCGGCGAGCCTGCGCAGCCCCGCGCTGTGCAGCACCCGCGCCCGATCGCGTTCGAACGGGCTTCGTTCGGGGTTGCCGGGCGGTTCCGGCACCCATCTGGCCTGGTCATGCTCGTCATAAGCGTGCATAAGTGCAGTGATTTTATCCAGGAAAGGTGCCACCTATGCGAAACGTCGTGGAAACACCTGGTGACTCCTGGAAACCCCGGCCTCCTCCGGGGAGGCCGGGGCGCACGATCCGTCAGCGGGTGTCCGAACCCGTGCTCACCAGGGCCGCGCGGCCCGCCTCAAGACGGGCGACGGGGATGCGGAACGGCGAGCAGGACACGTAGTCGAGCCCCACCTGGTGGCAGAAGTGGATGGAGTCCGGGTCGCCGCCGTGCTCGCCGCAGATGCCGAGCTTGAGGTCGGGCCTGGTCGCGCGTCCCTCCTCCGCCGCGATCCGCACGAGCCTGCCGACTCCGTCGCGGTCCAGCGACTCGAACGGCGAGACGCCGAAGACGCCGAGCTCCAGGTACTTGGAGAAGAACGCCGCCTCCACGTCGTCCCGGGAGAAGGCCCAGGTCATCTGGGTCAGGTCGTTGGTGCCGAAGGAGAAGAACTCCGCGGCCTCGGCGATCTGCGCCGCGGTCAGCGCCGCCCTGGGCACCTCGATCATCGTGCCGACCAGCGCCTCGACACCGACCTCGGCCAGGATCCGCCGCGCCTCGTCCCTGACGTGCTCCAGCTCCTGGACCGCGCCGACCAGCGGGATCATGATCTCGGCGCGGGCGCCCTCCACGGCCTTGGCGGCCTCGGCGATCGCCCTGACCTGCATGGCGAACAGGCCGGGGATGACCAGGCCGAGCCGTACACCGCGCAGGCCGAGCATGGGGTTCTGCTCGTGCAGGCGCTTGACGGCGGCCAGCACCCTGCGGTCCTTCTCCTCGGCCTGGTCCCCGGCGAGGGCCACCTTGACCGACAGCTCGGTGTAGTCGGGCAGGAACTCGTGCAGCGGCGGGTCGATCAGCCGGATCGTGACGGGCAGGCCCGCCATCGCCTGGAAGATCTCCACGAAGTCCGCCTTCTGCAGCGGTTCGAGGGCCGCCAGCGCCCGGTCGCGCTCCTCCTCCGAGGAGGCCAGGACGAGGTCCTCGACCAGCTGCCTGCGGTCCCCGAGGAACATGTGCTCGGTACGGCACAGCCCGATGCCCTCGGCGCCGAACCTGCGGGCGCGGGAGGCGTCCTCGGCGTTGTCGGCGTTGGCCCGCACCTTCAGCCGCCTGGCGGCGTCGGCGTGGGTCATGATGCGGTGCACCGCCGTAACCAGCTCGTCGTCCTGGTCGGTCGCGCCCTCGAAGTACTCGACGACCGGGGAGGGGACGACGGGCACCTCGCCGAGGTAGACCGCGCCGCTCGACCCGTCGATGGAGATGACGTCCCCCTCGGAGACCACGACGCCGCCGGGGGCGGTGAACCTGCGCTCCTTGGTGGAGACCTCAAGCTCCTCCGCGCCGCACACGCAGGTCTTGCCCATACCCCGGGCGACGACCGCGGCGTGGGAGGTCTTGCCTCCCCGGCTGGTGAGCACGCCCTGGGCGGCGATCATGCCCGCCAGGTCGTCGGGGTTGGTCTCGCGGCGGACCAGGATGACGGCCTCTCCCGCCGCGGCCAGCTCGACGGCCCGCGCGGAGGAGAAGACGGCCTTGCCGACGGCGGCGCCGGGCGAGGCGTTCATCCCGGTGGTGATCCTGGCGCTCTTCGCGTCGCCGTCGAAGCGCGGGAACATCAGCTGGGCCAGCTGGGCGCCGTTCACCCGGGTCACGGCCTCGTCGAGGTCGATCAGGCCCTGGTCGACCAGCTGTACGGCGATGCGGAATGCCGCCCCCGCCGTCCGCTTGCCCACCCGGGTCTGCAGCATCCACAGCTTGCCGCGCTCGACCGTGAACTCGATGTCGCACAGGTCGCGGTAGTGGTTCTCCAGCGTCTCCATGATCTTCATGAGCTCGTCGTAGACGGACTTGTCGATGCGCTCCAGATCCTGCAGCGGCATGGTGTTGCGGATGCCCGCGACCACGTCCTCACCCTGGGCGTTCTGCAGGTAGTCGCCGTAGACGCCCTGGTGGCCGCTGCCGGGGTCGCGGGTGAAGGCGACGCCGGTGCCCGAGTCCATGCCGCAGTTGCCGAACACCATCGAGCACACGTTGACGGCCGTGCCCAGGTCGGCGGGGATGCGCTCCTGACGGCGGTAGAGGACGGCGCGCGGGGCGTTCCACGACTCGAAGACCGCCATCACGGCCATGCGCATCTGCTCGTGCGGGTCGGCGGGGAAGTCCTGGCCGGTCTGCTCGCGGACGATGCCCTTGTAGGTCTCGACCAGGCGCTGGAAGTCGGCGGCCTCAAGCTCCAGGTCGTCACGGCCGTTCTTGAGCTCCTCCAGGGCCTCGTCGAACAGCTCACCGTCGATGCCCTGGACGGTCTTGCCGAACATCTGGATGAGGCGCCGGTAGGAGTCCCAGGCGAAACGCTCGTTGCCCCCCGCCTGCTTGACCAGGCCGTGCACGGACTGGTCGTTGAGCCCGATGTTCAGGACGGTCTCCATCATGCCCGGCATGGAGAACTTGGCCCCGGAGCGCACGCTGACCAGCAGGGGGTCGTCGGCCTGGCCGAGACGCCTGCCCATCCGGCCCTCCAGCGCGGCCAGGTGCCGGGAGATCTCCTCCTCCAGCCCCTCGGGGAGCCCGCCGTCCTCAAGGAAACGGCGGCACGCGTCGGTGGTGATGGTGAAGCCGGGGGGCACCGGCAACCCGAGATTGGTCATCTCGGCCAGATTGGCCCCCTTACCGCCGAGCAGATCCTTGAGATCTTTGTTGCCCTCGGTGAAGTCGTAAACGTACTTGGGCACGGTTGCTCCTTCTGCGACTTCAAATGACGTGTGGTCCCGCCTTGGTTGGACTCTACCGACGCAGAAGAAGACGAAACGCCACCCACCCCACGAAAGAGCGTTTGCCCAGGTAGAAGGCTACATGGCGGTCTAATCCAATTTAAATGAGCAGCAAAGCCGCAGTGATATGGACCACCCCAAGAATTGGTATAAACCAATTGGTATAAACCAATTGTCTCAGCATTCAAACGCGTTCACGGAGGGTTCAACCCATGCTGTATGGGGTACGGAACGGCCTTCCCGCGCATCCGATGTAACGCGCGTCACACACGCTCCCGGGGTCACACGGGAAACGACCGGGTCCCGATTGTCGAAGATCTCCTGGCTCACCCCGGCTTCGCATGGGATTGTCACCTTTGTGATGAGTAGTGGCGAAGCGAGGAACGACCACCCCTGGGCCAGGCCGGACAGCCGCGAGGAGGAACGACAGACGGCCAGGCCGCCGTGGGAGGCGGGACGGCCCGGCTGGGCGGCCCGCGCCGGGGAGCAGGCCGGCCCTCCGAAGCGGGCCGTGCGGACGGGACGCCGTACGAGAAGGGTCCTCGCCTGGGTTCTGACGGGAACGCTCGCGCTGGCCGCCCTGCTCGCCGGCCTGGCCGTTCTCGTGCCGCGTCTGCTGTCACGCCCCGGGCCGGGCGTCCTGGCCTCCTCAGGCCCGGCCTCCGCCGAACGGTCACAGGAGCCCGGCGCCGTCACCTACATCGACGACGTCCGGCTCGGCACCTGCGTCAACGAGGTCTCCGACAGCACGACCTCCGACAAGAACAGCGGAATCCTGCCCCTGGTGAGCTGTTCGGCACCGCACGACGGCGAGGTGCTGGCCAGGTTCCTGTTACCCCCCGGGATCTGGCCGGGCGAGGCGAAGGTGCGGGAGACGGCCGCGCGAGGGTGCCGGGGACGGCTTGAGCCGCTCTTCGAGAACAGTCCCGCCGGAGACCGGCTGGCCACGCTGGCCTTCGTCCCGTTACGGGAGGAGTGGCCGGAGGACCGGCTCGTGGTCTGCGTCGCCGTGCATCAGGGGGTCGCGCCTCTGGTCGGGCCGGTCGTCCCGGGCGGCTCCGGGCCTCAGGACGCCGACCCCCCGCGGACACAGACGGCCCCCGCTCCCGTGGTCGCCGGGGCGGGGGCCGGGTGGGTCAGTCGTTGAGGTGCTGACGGAGGTAGGCGTCGACCTTGTCGAGGGCCACGCGCTCCTGGGTCATCGAGTCGCGCTCGCGGATGGTCACCGCGTGGTCCTCAAGGGTGTCGAAGTCGACCGTGACGCAGAACGGCGTGCCGATCTCGTCCTGACGACGGTAGCGACGGCCGATGGCGCCCGCGTCGTCGAACTCGACGTTCCACCGGCGGCGCAGCTGGGCGGCCAGGTCCTTCGCCTTCGGCGACAGGTCGGCGTTGCGCGACAGCGGCAGCACCGCGACCTTGACCGGCGCGAGGCGGTGGTCGAGCCGCATGACCGTGCGCTTCTCCATGACGCCCTTGGCGTTGGGCGCCTCGTCCTCGGTGTAGGCGTCGATCAGGAAGGTGAGCGTGGCGCGGTCGACACCGGCGGCGGGCTCGATCACGTAGGGGACGTAGCGCTCGCCGGTCTCCTGCTCGAAGAAGCTCAGGTCGGTGCCGGAGGCCTTGCCGTGGGCCGTCAGGTCGAAGTCGGTGCGGTTGGCGATGCCCTCCAGCTCACCCCACTCGCCACCGGTGAAGTTGAAGCGGTACTCGATGTCGACGGTCCGCTTGGAGTAGTGGGAGAGCTTCTCCTTGGGGTGCTCGTACAGACGCAGGTTCTCCGGGGTGATGCCCAGGTCGGTGTACCAGCGGAAACGCTCGTCGATCCAGTACTGGTGCCACTCCTCGTCGCTGCCCGGCTTGACGAAGAACTCCATCTCCATCTGCTCGAACTCGCGGGTGCGGAAGATGAAGTTGCCGGGAGTGATCTCGTTGCGGAACGACTTGCCGATCTGGCCGATGCCGAACGGGATCTTCCTGCGCGCCGACTGCTGCACGTTGAGGTAGTTGATGAAGATGCCCTGCGCGGTCTCCGGGCGCAGGTAGGCCAGGCCGGACTCGTCCTCGACGGCGCCGAGGTAGGTCTTCAGCAGGCCGCTGAACTGCTTGGGCTGGGTGAAGGCGCCCTTGTTGCCGCAGTTGGGGCAGGTGATGTCGGCCAGGCCCTCGGCGGGCTGCTTGCCGTGCTTGTCGGCGTAGGCCTCCTCAAGGTGGTCGGCCCGGTAGCGCTTGTGGCACGACTGGCACTCGGTCAGCGGGTCGGTGAAGGTCTCCACGTGGCCGCTGGCCTGCCACACCTCGCGGGCGAGGATCACGCAGGAGTCAAGGCCGACGACGTCGTCGCGGCCCTGCACCATGGTCTTCCACCACTGCCGCTTCACGTTGTTCTTGAGCTCCACCCCCAGTGGGCCGTAGTCCCAGGAGGCCCGGAGGCCACCGTAGATCTCGCTGGAGGGGTAGACGAGCCCACGTCGCTTGGCAAGGCTGACGATGGTGTCCATGATGTCCGTACGGCGTGCCATAAGGGAAAATCTCCATCCGGCTGGAGGTCGGCGAGGAATTGGTCGAGACCCCAGCTTAGGGGAGCCGCACCTGCGCCAGACGCGCATTGCCCCCACGCCGCCCGCGCGGCGGGTCCTACGGACGTTCGGCGTCCTCGAAGGCGCTGGGCTCGTTGAGCATCAGGGGCATCAGCGGGTACATCGCCATCCTGGCCGCGCCGAGCGCGCGCCGGTAGAACCCCGCCCCCTCCCACTCGCTGACCAGCGCCCACAACTCGGGCTCGTCCACCGACCTGACCACGCGCCCGCGCACGTATCCCGGCTGCCCCGCCAGGGTGTCGACGATGTCGTGCGCCTGGACGAGGAACTCCCCGGTACGGCCTGCGGGCACCGAGTAGCGGATGAGAGCGAGCATCCGCCCAGAATGCCAGAGCCCGGCCCGCCGCCGCGCACCGGTGCGGGAGCTGCCGCCGGGAGGGGTCACGGCGTTAGGCTCGGGCCGTGGCCGAAAAACGCCGTGAGCGCCCCGCACACCCGATGGCCAGGCCCCGCCCCACCCGGGGCGCGGCGAGAGGCCCCCGTCCGCTGCCGCCCGGCGAGCAGTTCTTCACGCCCGGAGCCACGGGGCTGCGGCGCGAGGTCGAACGGCGCAGCGCGGCCCCGCTCGTCTTCCTCTTCCAGCTTCCCCGCTGGATCCTGCCGGTGGTCCTGGTGGCGTTGCTGCTGGCCGGGTTCGCCGTGCCGTCCTTCCTCGGCGGGATCGCGGTGCTGCCGGTGATCGGGTTCGTCGGCTGGCTGGCCTACATGTCGTGGCCCTCGCTCGGCGTCAGGGGGCGTGTCCTGCGCGTCGCCCTGCTGACCTTCCTGCTCCTGCTGGTCGCCGACAGATTCGGGGCGTTCTAGACGATTTTGACAACCATTTTCATTTACGCGCATACTGGTGAGCATGATGTCCGGCTCCTCCCGACGTATGCACATGCGCACAGCAAGTCTGCTCGCCGCTCTCACCGCCGTCCTCACCGTCACCACCGCCTGCGGCTCCGGCCAGGCAGGACCGGCCGGAGCACAGGGAGGCAAGACCGACATCACCGCGGCCATGTACCCCCTGCAGTGGCTGGCGGAGCGGATCGGCGGCCCCGACGCCACCGTCACCGCCCTGACCAAACCCGGAGTCGAACCGCACGACCTCGAACTGTCCCCCGCCCAGGTCGCCGGCATCGAGGCGACCGGTCTCGTCGTCTACGTCAAGGACGTGCAGCCCGCGGTGGACGAGGCCGTCGAACAGCACGCGGCCGGCCGGGGCCTCGACGTCGCCTCCCTGGTCAAGACCATCCCCTCCTCGGCCGGGGAGCAGGGCGAGGGTGAGACGGGCGACGCCGCCCACGACCCGCACGTCTGGCTCGACCCCTCCCGGATGGCCGTGATCGCCACCAAGCTCGGCGACAGGCTCGCCGAGGCCGACCCGGCCCACGCCAAGGGCTACCGGGACCGGGCCGCCGCGACCGTCGCCGACCTCACCACCCTGGACGGTGAGATGTCACGGGGCCTGAGCGGGTGCTCCTCGACGGCGATCGTCACCAGTCACGCCGCGTTCGGCTACCTCGCCGACCGCTACAAGCTCCGCCAGATCGGGATCAACGGCATCGACCCGGAGGCCGAGCCCTCCCCCGCCCGGCTCGCCGAGGTGGCGAAAGTGGCCAAGCAGGAGAAAGTGACTACGATTTTCAGTGAGGCCCTCGTCAGCCCGAAGGTCGCCGAGGTCCTCTCCACGGAGATCGGCGCCAAGACGGCCGTCCTGGACCCGGTCGAAAGCCAGCCGGCGAACGGCGACTACCTGTCCGCCATGCGCCAGAACCTCAGTGCGCTCCAGACGGCGCTCGGCTGCTCGTAAAGGCGACACGTGACATCCATCGAAACGGTTTTCAGCATGAGCGGCGGCCAGGTCAGCCTGGACCGCCGCCCGGTGCTCCGGGGCGTCGACCTGACCATCGGAGCCGGTGAGGTGGTGGCCGTGCTGGGCGCGAACGGCTCGGGCAAGTCCACCCTCATCCGCGCCCTGCTCGGCCTCGTCCCCCTGTCCGGCGGCACCACCCTGCTGTACGGCACGCCGCCCGCCCGGTTCAGGCAGTGGTGGCGGATCGGGTACGTGCCCCAGCGGCTCTCGGTCGGCGGCGGCGTGCCCACCACCATCCGCGAGGTCGTCGCCTCCGGCAGGATCGCCAGGCAGCGGCGCCTGCGCCTGACCGGCGCCGCCGACAAGGAGGCGACCTCCAGGGCGCTACAGGCCGTCGGCATGGCCGACAGGGCGGGCGACCCGGTCCAGGCGCTGTCCGGCGGGCAGCAGCAGCGGGTGCTCATCGCCCGCGCCCTGGCGGGCGAGCCCGACACCTTCGTCATGGACGAGCCGACCGCGGGCGTCGACGCCCAGAGCCAGCAGCTGCTGGCCGACACCCTGACCTCCCTGGTCGCCCAGGGCAAGACGGTCCTGCTCGTCGCCCACGAACTCGGCCCGCTCGAACCGCTCATCACCCGGGCCGTCGTGCTCAGGAACGGATTCGTGTGCCACGACGGCGCGCCGCCCCACGCGGTCGGCGCGCACGCGCTGCCCGGCCACGACCACGTCCACCCGCATGAGGCGGGCAAACCGCTGAGCTCGCTCGACTGGAGACCGACGTCGTGATGGACCTTCTGCAGTACGAGTTCATGCAGCGGGCACTGATCGCCGCGCTGCTGGTCGGCCTCGCCGCCCCGGCCATCGGCACCTTCATCGTGCAGCGCAGGCTGGCCCTGCTCGGCGACGGCATCGGGCACGTCGCCCTCACCGGTGTCGCGCTCGGCTTCCTGACCGGCACCGCCCCCGTGCTGACCGCCGTCGTGGTCTCGGTGCTCGGCGCGGTGGCCATCGAGCTGGTCCGTGAGCGCGGCAGGACGGGCGGCGACGTGGCGCTCGCCCTGCTGTTCTACGGCGGCATCGCCGGAGGCGTGCTGCTCATCTCACTCGCCCCGGGAGGCAGCAACTCCAGCCTGCTGTACTACCTGTTCGGTTCGATCAGCAGCGTCAGCGTCGAGGACGTCTGGGTGATCGCCCTGCTCGCGGTCGCCGTCCTGGGCGTCGTCGTCTTCTTCGGCCGCGAGCTGTACGTGCTCTGCCAGGACGAGGAGGTCGCCAGGACGTCGGGCCTGCCGGTGCGTTTCCTGAGCCTGCTGATCGCCGTCACCGCGGCGCTGACCGTGGTCATCGCGATGCGCGTGGTCGGCCTGCTCCTGGTCAGCGCCCTGATGGTGGTCCCGGTCGCCACCAGCCAGCAACTCACCCGGGGCTTCAGGAGCACGATGCTGCTGTCCATGGTCTTCGGGATGGTTTCCACGGTCAGCGGGCTTACTTCCTCCTTTTATGTCAAGGTGCCATCGGGCGCCATCATTGTTGTCATAGCGCTCGGAGGGTTCGTCCTGGCCCTCGCGCTCGGTAGATTCGTACGCCGAAGCCGACCACAGGAGTCCAATCCATGAGCAGCAGACGCGATGCCGTCCATGACGTCCTCCGCCACAGCGAGGGCTTCCGAAGCGCGCAGGACGTCTACGCCGAGATGCGCGCCGAGGGCGCCAAGATAGGCCTGACGACCGTCTACCGGGCGTTGCAGGCCCTGGCCGACAGCGGCCACGTCGACATGCTCAGGACCGACGACGGTGAGTCCGTCTACCGCGCCTGCGCCAGCGGCGACCACCACCACCACCTCGTCTGCCGCCGCTGCGGCAGGACCGTCGAGGTCGCCGGGCCCGCGGTCGAGCGCTGGGCCGAGACGGTCGGGGCCGAGCACGGCTTCACCGACGTCACGCACACGGTCGAGGTCTTCGGCACCTGTGCCTCCTGCTCGACCGCCGCCAGGACGCACGCGGCGGTGAGTCACTCCTGACGACCGCCCCGGCCACGGCGTGGCTGACGTACCGTGAAAAGCCCCTCACGCCCGCGTTACGGGGGATAATCATCCGAGACGGCGAGTCGCCGGACGCGCCCTCCCACGCCGAAACCGCCATCCTCAGGAGTCAACATGCCATTCGGACATGACATGGTGCACTCACTCGCGACCGTGGTCGACCTCATCAACACCTCCCCCGCCACCGGAGGCCCCGACAGGCTGACCGACCTGCGGGAGCTCGGTGAGTTCGTGGAGCGCCACCAGGTCAGCGGTGTCGGTGAGCTCTGCTCCTCCGACCTGAACCAGGTGCGCGCGGCACGCGAGGCCTTCCACAAGGTCTTCACCGCCCCCGACCAGGCGACGGCGGTCATCCGGCTGAACACGCTGCTGAGCGGGACCCGCATCACCCCACGGCTGACCGAGCACGACGGACACCCCCTGCACGTCCACTACTTCGCCCCCGGCGCCTCCGTCGGCGAACACCTGTCGGCCGACCTGGGGGTCGCGCTGGCCCACCTGTTCGTCGAAGGCGAGTGGGAACGGCTGCGCACCTGCTCCGCGCCCGACTGCGACAACGTCTTCGTGGACGAGTCACGCAACCGCTCCCGCGTGTACTGCGACAGCCGCACCTGCGGGAACCGGATGCATGTGGCGGCCTACCGGGCGCGGCGCCGGGCGTAGTCCGCTGTGTCTCTTTGCGCCGCCTGGCGGCGGCGCGGGCTTGGGCGCTTTCGGGTCGGTGCACCCGGAGAGCGTTGGGGTCAGCGGACTTTGGCGAAGAAGGCCCGGAGGTCGGCGGCCAGGTCGGCCGGGTGGTCCATGGCGATGAAGTGGTGGCCGGGCGGATTGTCCTCCGGCCAGTGGAGGATGGTGTTGTGGCGCTCGGCCAGGCGGCGGATGCCGGGCGGGCCGCTGTAGACGCCGGTCGGCACGGCGGCCTGGCCCTGCGGCCAGCCGAAGCCGGTGCTCTCGTAGTACGGCCAGGCCGAGCTGCCGAAGGTTCCGGTGAACCAGTACAGGCTCACGTTGGTCAGCAGTTGGTCCCGGTCGATCACCTGCTCCAGCGGCCTGCCCGAGGCGTTGAACTCGTGGAACTTCTGCGTTGTCCAGGCCAGCGCCGCGACCGGTGAGTCGTGCCATCCGTAGGCGAAGGTCTGCGGCGCCGCGCGCAACAGCGCGTGGTGGTCGACGCCGTTCATCCAGTCCTGCTCCTGGAGCCGGGCGAAGGCCGCCCGTTCCTCCTCCGTCATCTCCGGCAGGTCCTTCTCCGTGGGGAAGCCGAGGCCGGCGAGGACATACACACCGGGCCACGTGGCCCGGTGCGGCCCTGGCGACCTCCGGCGCGACATAGGCCCCGAAGTCCCCGCCCTGCGCGCCGTACCGCTCGTAGCCGAGGCGGCGCATCAGCCCCGCCCAGAGCCGCGCCACACGCGCCGCGTTCCAGCCGGTCCCGCGTGGTGGCGCGGAGAACCCGAAGCCGGGCACGGAGGGGACGACGACGTGGAACGCCTCCGAGGGGTCGCCGCCGTGGGCGCGGGGGTCGGTGAGGCGGTCGATGAGCCGGGCGAACTCCGCGAACGTGTTCGGCCAGCCGTGGGTGAGGACGAGGGGCAGGGCGCCGGGCTCGGCCGAGCGCACGTGCAGGAAGTGGATCTCCTGGCCGTCGATCTCGGTCATGAACTGCGGGAACGCGTTCAGCCGCGCCTCGTGCGCGCGCCAGTCGTATGTGTCGCGCCAGTGGGCGGCGAGTTCCCTGAGGTAGCCGGTGGGAACCCCTCGGGTCCATCCTTCGCCGGGCAGCGGCCGGGGCCAGCGGGCGCGACCGAGGCGGTCGTTCAGGTCGTCCAGATCGGCCTGGGCGATGTCGATCAGGAAGGGGCGGATCTCGGTGTTCATGGTTCTCCCGACAGGTCGTGGCGACAGGACGACGATAGGAGCCATGTAGGTCGGGACCTGTCCTACATGGTCGGGCATGCTGGGGGCCATGGGTGACACGTCCGCGCGGCTGCTCGAACTGCTGTCGTTGCTCCAGACCCCCCGTGACTGGCCCGGCAGTGAGCTGGCCGGACGCCTCGGGGTCAGTCCCAGGACCGTCCGCCGCGACATCGACCGCCTGCGCGAGCTGGGATATCCGGTCCAGGCGACGATGGGCGCGGCCGGCGGTTACCGACTCGCCGCGGGCACGGCCATGCCGCCGCTGCTGGTCGACGACGAGGAGGCGGTGGCCATCGCCGTGGGCCTGCGCACCGCGGCCTCACATCCGGTGGAGGGCATCGAGGAGGCGTCCGTACGGGCCCTGGCCAAGCTGGAGCGGGTGCTGCCGTCCCGGCTGCGGCACCGGGTCGGTACGCTCGCCGCGGCGACCGTACCGATGGGCGCCGGAGACGGCCCGCCCGTCGATCCGCGGACCCTGGTGGTGCTCGCCGGGGCCGCCGCCAACCATGAGCGGCTGCGCTTCGCCTACCGATCGGCGGACGGCACGGAGAGCAGGCGCCTGGCCGAGCCGTACCGCCTGGTGACGGCCGGGCGCCGGTGGTACCTGCTGGCCTACGACAACGACCGCGACGACTGGCGGAGCTTCCGTGTGGACCGGATCGGTGACCCGCTGGCGACCGGCGTGCGGGTCCCGGCCCGGGTGCCGCCCGAGCAGGACGCGGCCGCGTTCGTCACCGACAAACTGCACTCGTCCGCGCCCACGTACGAGGTGGTGGCGGTCCTGCGTCTTCCCGCCGAGGAGGTGGCCCGGCGGCTCGGCGGCACGATGGGGCGCGTCGAGCCGGTCGACGAGGGCCGTTGCCGCCTGCGCGGGCCGGCCGACACGCTGGAGTGGACCGCGGCACGTCTGCTCATGCTCGGCTGCGAGTTCGAGGTGTGCGAACCGCCGGAGCTGGTCGCGTATCTGCGCGCCCTGGGCGCCCGTGCCACCCGCACCGCCCGGACCTCCCGGCGGAGGAGGCACTCTCCGTAATTACCTATTGACTCAGTAGGAAATAAGGGTAGGTTTGCCTGTGACGTTTCCCTGAGGAATGACAGGAGATTTCATGAGCGTCACCGACGAGCTTCTGGCCAACGCGGAGCGTTATGCCGCGGCGTTCGACAAGGGAGACCTGCCGTTGCCCCCGGCACGCGGTGTCGCCGTGCTGGCCTGCATGGACGCCAGGCTGAACCCCTACGGCCTGCTGGGGCTCACCGAGGGCGACGCGCACGTCATCCGCAACGCGGGCGGTGTGGTGACCGCGGACGAGCGGCGCAGCCTGGCCATCAGCCAGCGCCTGCTCGGCACGCGGGAGATCATCCTCATCCACCACACCGACTGCGGCATGCTCACCTTCACCGACGACGAGTTCAAGCGGCAGATCCAGGCCGAGGTCGGGACGAAGCCCGACTGGGCGCCCGAGGCCTTCCCCGACCTGGAGGAGGACGTCCTGCAGTCCGTCAACCGGATCAAGAACGACCCGTTCATCCCGCACACCGACTCGGTCCGCGGCTTCGTCTACGAGGTCGAGACGGGACGGCTGCGCGAGGTCAAGGCCTGACAGGACCGGGTCGCCCGCCCCTGACCCGGAAGGGGGCGGCCCCGGAACGCCGGTCTCAGGGGAGTGGGGCCTGCGCCACGGGGTTCGGCACGGCTCCGCCGTACCTTCTGTCACGCTTGGCGAACAGCTCGCACGCCTCCCAGAGGTCGCGACGGTCGAAGTCGGGCCACAGGCGGTTCAGGAAGACCATCTCCGCGTAGGCCATCTGCCAGATCAGGTAGTTGGAGGTGCGCTGCTCGCCGGAGGAACGCACGAACAGGTCGACGTCGGGGATGTCCGGCTCGTCGAGATATCTGGCGAAGGTCTCTTCTTTGACCTTGCCCGGCTTGACCCTGCCCGCGGCGATGTCCTCCGCCAGGCGCAGCGCCGCGTCCACGATCTCGGCCCGGCCCCCGTAGTTGACGCAGAACTGCAGGGTCAGCGTCGAGTTGCCCTCGGTCATCCGTTCGGCGTCCTGCAGTTCCTTGATGACGCTCTTCCAGAGCCGTCCCGGACGGCCCGCCCAGCGCACCCGCACCCCCATCGCGTTGAGCTCGTCCCTGCGGCGGCGGATCACGTCGCGGTTGAAGCCCATCAGGAACCGGATCTCGTCCGGCGAGCGCTTCCAGTTCTCCGTGGAGAAGGCGTAGGCGGACAGGTAGGGGATGCCCAGCTCGATCGCGCCCTCGATCACGTCGAACAGCGACGACTCACCGGCCTTGTGCCCCTCGGTGCGCGGCAGGCCGCGCTGCTTGGCCCACCTGCCGTTGCCGTCCATCACGATCGCCACGTGCCGGGGCACGAGGTCGCGGGGGATGGGCGGCGGGGTCGCTCCGGACGGATGAGGCACCGGGGGACGGACGTTCACGTGGCGGGTTCCCTTTCTGCGCGCTCCCGCTCCACATGCCGGAGCGAGCGTATGCCGTGTTCGAGGTGCCATTGAAGGTAGGCGGCGACCAGGCCGCTGCACTCGGTGCGGTGCCTGCTCTCCGAGGCGTCCGCGCTCCGCCAGTCGCCCTTGAGCAGGGCGACCATCAACGCGATGGTCTCCCCCGCCGGTACGGCGGCGCCCGCCGGGCGGCAGGCCCCGCACACCACCCCCCCGGCCACGATGGCGAACGCCCTGACCGAGGTCGTCCTGCACCGGGCGCACTCCTCCAGGGCGGGAGCGTAGCCCGCGACGGCCAGTGAGCGCAGGAAGTAGGCGTCGAGCACGAGCCTGGCCTCGTGCTCTCCGGAGCCCAGCGTGCGCAGGCCCCCGACCAGCAGCAGGAACTGCCGCAGGGCCGGTTCCTTCTCCGCCATGATCAGCCGGTCGGCGGTCTCCAGCATCGCGCTGCCCGCCGTGTAGCGCGGATAGTCGGCCACGAAGGCCTCGCCGTACGGGCGGATGGTCTCGGCCTGGGTGATCACGTCAAGCGTGCGGCCGGTGTGGAGCTGGAGGTCCACGTGGGTGAAGGGCTCAAGGCGGGCGCCGAAGCGCGACATGGTCCGCCGCACACCCTTGGCGACGCCCCGGATCTTTCCGGTTCGCCTGGTCAGGACGGTGACGATGCGGTCTGCCTCGCCCAGCTTGTGCGTGCGCAGCACGATGCCCTCGTCACGGTACAGGCTCACCGGATCAGTCTAGATGGCACGGCGGCATGCCGGTCCAACCATGATCAACGGGAACGGAAGGATCACGAGTGCGTGTTGTTCACCTAAAACTCATTAAACTTTGGCCCCTGGCGAGTTCCCCATGCCATGTTTCACCCCATCCCTGTACGAAAGGGTGCCATGCCCCGCGTGGTCCTGCTGGGTTCTTCACCCGGCACCTCAACCGCTTTCGGCCAGCCGACGCCGCCCGCCGCGCTGACCCTGCCCGCGCTCCCCGGCTCCCCCACGGTGATCGGCAAGCTGCACGGACAGATCGCCTCCCTTGATCCCGCGCCGGTGACGATCGTCCGTTCCGGCGAGGCCGCGGTCCACCGGGGTCTTCCCGGCCGCCTCGTCGAGACCGCGAATCTCGCGGACGACCTGCGCGCCGTCGCCGACGCGGTCGAGGACGCGACGGAGAACCTGCTCATCCTCCCCGCGAACTCGCTGATCCACGACGAGCTGATCTACCAGATCACCAAGTCGAAACGCGGCGCGCTCGCTCTGATCACCAAGGAGCCCCGTGAGGAGGACGAGAACGGCGACTTCATCGTCCCCGACGTCCCGATCGACGAGGCGCTGCCGGAGATCGGCGACCGGAGCCTGGAGGGCCTGCCGGTCAGGGTGCGGGCGAGCAAATCCCGGGTGATCTCGGTCGGCTCCGCCTTCCACGCGGTGACCCGTCCGAACTCCGTCCTGCTCGGCCCGCTGCACCTGCACCACAAACACGCGGCCACGCTGGCCGAGGCGGCCCGTGAGCTGGCCGACATGGCCCACCTGTTCGGCCCCGAGGACGACCTGGTCCAGCTCCTCGTCCTCGGCCTGGTACGGCGTGGCGTCTCGGTCGGCATCCGGGGCAGGCGTGACCTGTTCTTCCGCCGGCTGAACACCCCGGAGGAGGCCGTGCAGGCGGTCGCCGAGATGGCGGGGTTCGACGAGGACAGAGCCCGCCTGAACAACGCGGTCAAGGGCGCCGACGGCTTCTTCACCACCTACTTCGTCAGCACCTACTCGCGCTTCATCGCCCGCTGGGCGGCCAGGCGCGGGCTCACCCCGAACCAGGTCACACTGATCTCGATCGCGCTCGGCGTCGCGTCCGCGGCGTGTTTCGCGACCGGCGCGCGGCCCGGCATGATCGCGGGTGCCATCCTGATCTACTTCGCGTTCGTCTTCGACTGCGTGGACGGCCAGGTCGCGCGTTACGCCCGCAAGTTCGGCGTGCTCGGCGCCTGGCTCGACGCCACCTTCGACCGGTTCAAGGAGTACGTGGTCTTCGCCGGGCTCGCGATCGGCGCGGCCGTCTCCGGGGTCGGCGACGTGTGGACGCTGGCGCTGACCGCGATCGCCCTGCAGTCCGTCAAGCACCTGCTCGACTTCTCCTTCGGCGCGGCCAACCGGCGCAGGCCTCCCGCCCCGCTGCCCTCGATGCCGCTGTCGATCAGCCCGGACACCGAGCTGCGCGCGGCGCTGGAGCAGCGCAAGATCGCCCGTAGCGGCGGCATCCGCGGCCTGCTGAAGATGTGGAGCAAGGCCGGCAGGAACAGGGCCGTCTACTGGGCCCGCAAGATGGTCGTCTTCCCGATCGGCGAGCGCTTCGCCGCCATCGCGCTCGTCAGCGCCTTCTTCGACGCCAGGATCACCTTCATCACCCTGATCATCTGGGGCGGCGTCGCCACCGCCTACACGCTCACCGGACGCCTGATGAGGTCGCTCGCATGATCACCCAGCCGCAGACAACCCCCGCCCCCGACCCCTATCTGGAGCGGCTGCGCGTCCAGACCGCCCGGCTGCTCGCCTACCGCGACGACGGCCCGCTCGTCGCCGCGCTGCGCGGCCGGATCGGGCCCGGGCTGCCCCCGGTGCCCGGGGCGCTCGCCGCGCTCGTGGTGATCGTCGCGGTCGCGGTCGCCGGGGTGCTGACCCAGGGGCCGATCCTGCTCCTGCCCGCCCTGGTCATGCTGGTCCTGGTGCTGCCGACGGCCGCCCGTGACCACCTGGGCAAGCTCGACTGGCTGGTTCCCCCGCTGATCAGGGCGGCCGAGTTCCTGACGATCATCCTCGTCGGCCTGGCCGCCGACGTGCCCAAGTGGCTGCTGTTCGTGCTGCTCTACGTGGTCGGCTACCACACCTACGACACGGTCTACCGGACGCGGCAGAGCATCTGGCCGCCCGACTGGGTGTTCAAGGCCGGTCTCGGCTGGGAGCTGCGGCTGCTGGCGATCGGCGCGGGTGCCGCGTTCGGCGCCGCCACCTGGGTCGTCGCCGTGCTCACGCTGTACCTCGGCGTGCTGTTCGCCGTGGAGAGCGTGACGAGCTGGGTGCGTCTGGACAAGGCCTCCGCGCTGGCCCAGGCCTCCGACGACCTTGAGGCCTCCCCTGAGGAGGCCCTTGAGCAGACGACGGGCGAGGCCGAACCCGCCTGATCCCGCTTCTCCAGCGAGGGCCGCGACGCGCGTCGCGGCCCTCGTGCTGTGTTAGAAAGCAGCGTGGAACTGGACCGGTTGGATCGTGACATCATCGGGGCTCTCGTCGAGGACGCCCGCGCAACCTATGCCGAGATCGGGCAGCGGGTGGGCCTGTCCGCCTCGGCGGTCAAGCGCCGGGTCGACCGGTTGCGCGAGGTGGGAGCGATCACCGGGTTCACCGCCAGGGTCGAGCCCACGGCGCTCGGCTGGACCACCGAGGCCTATGTCGAGCTGTTCTGCGCGGGCAAGACCTCGCCGTCGGAGATCGGGGTCGCCGTCACCCGGCATCCCGAGGTCGTCTCGGCGTGCACCATCACCGGTGAGGCGGACGCGCTGCTGCACATCAGGGCCACCGACGTGCGCCATGTGGAGCAGGTGATCGAGCGCATCGCCGCCGAGCCCTTCGTGGTCCGTACGAAGAGTTCCATCGTGCTCTCCCGGCTGATCGACGCCCCTCTGCTGACATCGCGCAACGAATCGCCGTTCCTCGCCTGAATCACGCAAGAGACCTGCGGCAACGCGCAAGATCAGGCTATTGGCCCCGAATATGCCCCGTTTCTAGGCTGGTGCCGTCTCCCACCACAACATCCTTTACGGGGTTCTCAATGACGAGGCACTACCTCATGTGTCGGCCCGACCACTTCGCCGTCGAGTACGCGATCAACCCGTGGATGGACCCGGAGGCGGGCGCGGACCGTGAGGTCGCGATCCGCCAGTGGGAGGGGCTCAGGGGCGTCTACGAGGAGCTCGGCCACCGGGTCAGCCTGATCGACCCGGTGGAGGGCCTGCCCGACATGGTCTTCGCCGCCAACGGCGCCCTGGTCGTGGGCGGCCGGGTGTACGGCGCGCGCTTCACGCATCCCGAGCGGGCCGCGGAGGGCCCCGCCTATCTGGAGTGGTTCACCTCCAACGGCTACACCGCCGCGCGTGAGGCCGAGTTCACCAACGAGGGTGAGGGCGACTTCCTCACCCTCGACCATCTGGTGCTCGCGGGGACCGGGTTCCGCACGGAGGTGGCGGCACACGGGGAGGCGCAGGAGTTCCTCGGCCGCCCGGTGGTCTCGCTGCGGCTGGTCGATCCCCGCTTCTACCACCTCGACACCGCGCTCTTCCCGCTGAACGGGCACAACGTGGCGTACTTCCCCGAGGCCTTCTCCCCGGGGAGCCAGGAGGTGCTCAGGAACCTGTTCCCCGACGCCGTCGTCGCCACCGAGGACGACGCCGTGGTGCTCGGCCTCAACGCGGTCAGCGACGGCACCCACGTGGTGATCAACGCCGAGGCGACCGGCCTGCAGCTGGAGCTCAAGCGGCGCGGCTTCGAGGTCGTGCCGGTCGAGCTGGCCGAACTGCGCAAGGCGGGCGGAGGACCCAAGTGCTGCACCCTGGAAATTCGGGGATAAAGCAGACAGAACGCAACAAAAGGCAAGGAACGGCGAACGGACCGATGACGAGCACAGAAGAGTTCATCGAGCTCAGCGAGCGCCGCAGCGCGCACAACTACCACCCCCTCCCCGTCGTGATCCACGAGGCTCAGGGCGCCTGGGTCACCGACGTCGAGGGCAGGCGCTACCTGGACTGCCTGTCCGGCTACTCCTCACTGAACTTCGGCCACGGCAACCCGAGGATCATCGAAGCGGCCCAGGAGCAGCTGGCCAGGCTCACCCTGACCAGCCGTGCCTTCTTCCACGACCAGTTCGCCGCCTTCGCCGCCGGTCTCGGCGACCTCACCGGCAAGGACATGGTCCTGCCGATGAACACCGGCGCGGAGGCCGTGGAGACCGCGATCAAGGTGGCCCGCAAATGGGGCTACGAGGTCAAGGGCGTGCCGGACGGCCAGGCCGAGATCATCGTGATGGAGGACAACTTCCACGGCCGTACCACCACGATCGTCAGCTTCTCCACCGACCCCGACGCCCACGACGGCTTCGGCCCGTACACCCCCGGCTTCAGGATCGTGAAGTACGGCTCGATCGAGGCGATCCGCGAGGCCGTGGGCCCCAACACGGTCGCGGTGCTGCTCGAACCCATCCAGGGGGAGGCGGGCGTGCTCGTCCCGCCGGACGGCTACCTCACCCAGGTCCGCGAGCTCTGCTCGGCGGAGAACATCCTGATGATCGCCGACGAGATCCAGTCGGGGCTCGGCCGTACCGGTGAGACCTTCGCCTGTGAGCACGAGGGCGTCGTGCCCGACGTCTACGTGCTGGGCAAGGCCCTGGGCGGCGGTGTCGTCCCGGTCTCGGCGATCACCGCCGACCAGGACGTGCTCGGCGTCATCAAGCCCGGCCAGCACGGCTCGACCTTCGGCGGCAACCCGCTGGCCTGCGCGGTCGCGAACGCGGTCGTCGAGATGCTCCGCACCGGCGAGTACCAGGCGCGGGCCAGGGAACTCGGCGCGGTGCTGCACGAGAGGCTGCGCGCCCTCGTCGGCCGGGGCGTGGTCACCGTACGCGGCCGTGGCCTGTGGGCGGGCGTCGACATCGACCCCTCCCTGGCCACCGGCAGGCAGGTCTCCGAGGCGCTGATGCGCCTGGGGGTGCTGGCCAAGGACACCCATGGCTCGACGATCCGTCTCGCCCCGCCCATCGTCGTCTCCGAGGAGGACCTCCTGTGGGCCGTCGACCGGCTCGCCGAGGCCCTGACGGAGTTCGCGAAGTAGGAGATCACCGGCCTCGGTTACGTTCCAGGCGATCTAGGCTGGAGTGGACATCACGCCGCCGCCGTGGAAGCCGCCGTACGGGCCGCCCCGGCGGACGCGGCGCGGGCGGTGACTCGGGGGGGTCGGCAGGTGGCGGCGTCGGGTGGGCTTGGTCGGCGTTCTCTCCTGACCGGGCCGGGCCCCGGCGTCAGGCCGCCCCTGCGCGCGCGGCTCACCGGCCCCGCGGGGCTTCTCATGGTCGCGATCTCCGTCGCGGCCATGCTCGCCGTCTCCCTGCTCGGGCCGTCCGCGACGGTTCCCGAGCTGGGCGCCGGTGCGCCGCCCTGGTCCCTGCGCCTGGACCCGCCGCAGACGCCGGTGATCCAGCTCGGCTGGGTGGCCCTGCTCATCGGGGGCCTGGGGACGTGCGCCGCGCTGTACGCGCTGCGCCGCGGGTGGCTCCCCGTGCGGGGCCTGTTCGCGGCCGGCACGCCGCTCGTCGTCGTCCTCCTGACGCTCGTACCGCCCGCCGGGTCGACGGACGTGCTCAACTACGCGGTCTACGGGCGGATCGCCGCCCTGGGGCACGACCCGTACGTGACTCCCCCGGCCTGGCTGCACGGGATCGGCGACCCGGTCGGCGACCTGACCCCGCTCGCCTGGCGGAACACCCCCTCGGTTTACGGCCCGCTGGCCACCTGGGCGCAGCTCGCGGCCTCCCGGCTCGGCGGAGACTCCATGGCGGCGACCGTTTTCGCCTTCAAGGTCATCCTCGCCCTGGCGTTCCTGCTGTCGGCGGTCATGCTCGACCGGCTCGCCGGTCCGGAACGCGACCGGCGGGTCAGGGCGCACCTGCTGTGGAGCCTCAACCCGCTGATGCTGTGGCACGTGGTGCTCGGCGGCCACATGGACGGTCTGGGCGCGTTCCTGCTGGTGGCCGCCCTGTTCGCGCTGCGCAGGCCGGGGATGGGCTCCGGCCTGGTCTCCGGGGCGCTGCTGGGCGCCGCGGCGGCCGTCAAGGCGCCGTTCGTGCTGGCCGGGGCCGGGCTCGCCTGGGCCGCCCGCCACCGGGCGGGACCGTTCCTGACCCTGGGGATGGGCGCGTTCACCGCGCTGGTCACGCTGTACGCGACGCAGGGTCCCGAGGCGCTGGCGAACGTGGCGGGCAAGGTCGGCGACCGTTCGCTGGCCGACCCGTGGCAGGTGCTCGTCAAGAACCTGGGGCCCGAGGCCGTGGAGCTCGAAGGGCGGCTCGCCCTGGGCGCGGCGTTGATCGCCGCGCTCCTGCTGTGCTGGCGGCTGCCGCAGGGGCCGCCCGGCCTGCCCGCCGTACGGCCCGCGCTGGCGTGGTGCCTGGGCTGGCTGCTCACCTCGCCGGTGCAGCACCCCTGGTACGACGCGATGCTGTTCCCGCTGCTCGCCCTGATGCCCGCCTCCCGGCTCGACGGGCCGCTGCTCGTCAGGGGCGTCGTCACCGGGCTGGTCTACCTGCCGGGCGCGACCGCCCTGCTGCGGTTGCAGCCGACACCGTTGACCCGGTGGATCGCCGAGGTCTACCGGCCGTGGATCGCCCCGCTGGTCTCGGACGCCGTCATCCTGTACGTCGTCGTGCTCGCCCTGGCCGGTGCCCTGGGCCTGCGCGCCCTGCCCGTGGTACGGCGGGCCGCCGTACCCGAACGGGAGCCGGTCCACACCGGGTGAGCCGTCAGGTGAGGCGCACGGTGGTGATCTCGGAGACGTCGTCCCCGGAGATGGTCGCGGTGTCCCAGCGGGCCGAGGGCGGCGTGGTGTCCAGGGACAGAGTGGCCAGCGCGTTGGAGAACCACGGACCGTTGGTCACCCGCCAGGCGAACGGCGGCCTGGGAATGCGCGCCAGGCGTGCGAGCCAGCCGCCGACCAGGGTGGCCAGGCCGAACTGCGCGACGATGTTGGCCAGTCTGAGCGTACGGCTCAGCGGGTTGCGGATCGGCGAGCAGACGAGCTGGTGGACGGGCAGCCCGTCCACCTTGGCCACGTAGGAGTAGTGCACGTCACCGGAGAGCAGGATGACCGGTTTGCCGACCTTCGCCAGCAGCCGGGACAGGTCCTCGAAGGAACGGCGGAAGGCCGCCCAGTGTTCGAGGTCGAAGGCCTGGCGCAGGGCCTCCGACCAGCGGGCGACCAATCTTCCCCAGGCTCCCTGGGCGAGGGCCTCGTTCCAGTTCTGGACGTGGTGGATGCCCGCGGGCAGCAGGAACGGCACCGAGGTGCCGATCACGAAGCGCTCCGCACCGTCCCGATCGAGCTGCTCGACGAGCCACTCCCACTCGACCGGGTCGATCATGCGCCGGTCTCCGGGGGTGAGCTGCCTGGCGCAGCGGGAGTCGAGCATGATCAGACGGGTGCCGCCGAGGTCGCGACAGTAGCTCCACCTGCTGTCCACCGGGACCTCGTAGGCGTGCTCGGCGAAGGCGTCGAGCAGCTTTCCCCCGTCGCCCTCGGTCGCGCGCAGCTCACGGAACAGCCCGTCGGCGGCGCGCTCGGCCGGTGACATGTTGCCCAGGTGCTGGTAGATCCAGTAGGCGCCGAGGCCGGAGACCACCCGCCTGTGCCACCAGGGGACCCCGGCCATCTTCTCCCGCCAGTCGGCGGAGGTGTTGAAGTCGTCCCGCAGGTCGTGGTCGTCGAAGATCATCGCGGTGGGCACGGACGAGAGGATCCAGCGGATCTCCGGATCGGTCCAGGCGATCCGGTACAGCTCGGCGTACTCCTCGAAGTCGGCGATCTCGGTCCTGGGCTCGCTGTCCCTGCGCGCGGCGATGAACTTGAGCATCTCGGCGGACGGCTCGTCGGCGTAGACCTGGTCACCGAGCAGCAGGAGCAGGTCGGGCCACTCCTCTGGGGGCCTGCCGGCCAGGACGCGGGCGTAGGCGCGCAGCACGTCCACGCCGTGGGAGAGGGTGTGCGGGGCGTCGTGCGGCACACTGGTCCGGCACGAGCCGAACATCACCCTTTTCGGGCCGCCCGGATCCAGGAACCGGATGTGACCGGCCGGGCGGCCGGGCGGCGGCCACACGACCTCCCCGTCGAGACGGACCCGGTAGTCCCCCTCGCCCTCGACGTCCACGACGGCGTAGTGGTGGCCGTGGACGGAGAAGGTCGGCGAACTCGCCCGGGCCCCGTCCGCCTCGACGGTCACCTCGCACGGCACGCTGGTCTCGACCCAGATCGAGGCGCTCGTCGCGTCCACATGACGCAGCAGCGGACCGACCACAAGTTCCGGCACGTTCATCCCCTCAGGCCATCGCGGAACGGTTGGTTCCCGCCGTTTCGAGGTGTGCCTCTGCCCGGCGGACCGTTCGGATAACGACTGTCCCATCCCATTGGGGAAACGCACAAAAAACGGCCATCAGTCCGCAACATATCCATCATGACATGGCAAAGAACCCATAAATAGTGTGATCACCACAAACCATCAAGAGTGGAGCAATGGCGCTCCGCTCACCGCATGGAGGCCTGACCCTCATGACCCTCATGGTGCCGTCAAAGACGCCGGCGACCGCCCTCACCGACCACGATCCCCTCGAAGCCGCCCTGCGCCGTCTCGACGAGACGGCGCTCCTGCTCGGGCTGGACGACGGCCTGCGCGCGATGCTCGCCTCCCCCCGCCGCTCCCTGACCGTCTCGGTGCCGGTCCGCCGCGAGGACGGCCGGATGGACGTCGTCCAGGGCTTCCGGGTGCAGCACAGCACCGTCCTCGGCCCGGCCAGGGGCGGCACGCGCTTCGCACCCTCGGCAGGCCTCCAGGAGGTCACCGCGCTGGCCATGGTCACGACCTGGAAGCACGCGCTCGCGGGAGTGCCGTACGGCGGGGCCAGGGGAGGTGTCCGCGTCGACCCCGCGAGGCTGGACGCCCGGGAGCTGGAGCGGGTGACCAGGCGATACGTCAACGAGATCATGACGATCGCCGGTTCCGACGGGGAGGTCCCCACGCCCGACCCGGACGCCGACGAGCGGATCGCCGCCTGGATGGCCGACGGCCGTTCGGCACCCGGCACAGCGGTCGGCACAGCGGTCGGCACGGTGACCGGCACAGCGGCCGGCGGGGCCGTGGCGGCGGCCGTGCTGGGGGTCCTGGGAGAAGGCGTCCGTACGGTCGCGGTGCACGGCCCGGGCGAAACCGCCCGGCTGGCCGCGTTGCGCCTAGCCGAGGAGGGCTTCCGGGTGGTCACGCCCTCCGGCGATGAGCCTCTCGGGCTCGGGGTGGACGCGCTCATCCTGGCCGCCCCGGTCACCGCGGATCTGGCCCGCGACGTCAGGGCCTCTGTCGTGGTCGAGGCGGCCGACGGCCTGCTGTCCCCCGGGGCCGACGCGGTCCTCGCCGAGGCGGGGACCGTCGTGGTCCCCGACGTCCTGACGGGTGCGGGCGAGGTGCTCGCCGCCCGTCCCGACCTGGCCCGGCGGTGCTTCGACACGGTCGCGGCGACGGCCGCCGAGCGCGGGATCACCCTGCGTCAGGCCGCCTGGGCCGTCGCCGTCGGGCGGGTCGCCCGGGCGCACGGGGCACGGCTCCAAGACCCCCTGCCGTAAGCCTTCCGTGTCCCGCCCCGAGGCAGGGCGAAGGCCCGGTCCCCCTCGGGGCCGGGCCGTGAGACCTCCCGCCGCCCTCGGGGCGGCGGGGGAACGCTCAGGAGCGCAGCGCGGGAACGGCGGTGCCGTCTCGCTCGGCGAGCCTGCCCGCAGGCCGCTCGGCGAGCCGGTCCGACGGCCGCTCCGCGGGGGCCTCGTTCAGGGCCCTGACCAGTCGTTCGAGCTCGCTCATGAGTTGTTCGGTGCGTTCGGTGCCGTAGGCGGCCTCGATCTCCCTGTGGTGCTCCGCGATCGATCCCTCGACGCGGTTGAGCAGCTCGGCGCCACGGTCGGCGAGGAACACCGCGACCCTGCGGCGGTCGGCGGGGTCGTGACCGCGATAGACGAACGCGCGGTCGATGAGCCGGTCGATCGCCTTGGTAAGCGTCGGATGCGGCATCAGAACCGTCTCGGCCAGATCCCCCATCGAGTGACCGCAATCGTCGGCGAGGGCACGAAGTATGCGCCACTGCTCGACGCTGACGTCCTCAGCGGTGAGCGCGGCGGCCAGACCCCGGTTGACACTACGCTCAGCTCGGCTGAGCAGGTAGGCCAGCGAGGATCCCAGCCCGGTCGTCACCATGTGAAGCTCCCGTCTGTATCCCGGGTGAGTAACGGGCCTCCCATACCCGTCCTTTCAGGAGGATACTCTGCAATGTGGCAGAAGCCATCACACCCGTGATCGAACCCCTGGAAGCTCAGCTCCTCCAAGGGGTCGCCCTACGTGTCGGGCTCGTGGTCCCCATCTCCGGGGTCCTCGGGCTTGTAGGTCCATGCGCGATCAACTGCGCCGTCCTCGCCTCCGACGAGGTGAACCTCACAGGCGGCATTCTCGGCAGACCGGTCGAGCTGGTCCTCATCGACGGAGGGAGACCCGCGGAGGAGGTGGCCGCCGAGGTCGGGGAACTGGCGCGCGGCAAGGTGATCGACGCGGTCGTCGGCACCTGTGGCAGTGACGTCCGGATCTCGATCGTGCGGGCGCTCGCCGGGCGCCTGCCGTTCGTCTACGCCCCTCCCTACGAGGGAGGCGGCCACTCCCCCGGCGTCTACTTCCTCGGGGAGACACCGGAACGGCAGCTCAAGCCGGGGCTCGACTGGCTGATCGAGCTGCGGCGGGCCAAGCGGTGGTTCCTGCTGGGCAACGACTACATCTGGCCGCGCCTGGTTCACGGGGCCACCCGGCGCTACCTCGCCTCGCGCGGGGCGTCGGTGGTCGGCGAACGCTACGTCCCGTACGGCAAGCCCGACCTGAGCAGGATTCTGGACCACCTGGTGGCCAGTAGGCCGGATGCCGTGCTTCTCAGTCTGATCGGCAGTGACCTGGTCGACTTCAACCGCGCCTTCACCGCGGCAGGCCTCGGCTTCCCCCGTCTCTGCGGGGCGCTGGAGGAGCACGGCCTGCTCGGCATCGGCGGCGACGACACCGGCGAGCTATACGGCGCTATGGGGTATTTCTCCAGTCTCGTCACCGATGACAGCTTGAGTCTGGGAGAGCGTTACACTCGCCGTTTCGGATCAAATGCGCCGTTGCTCAACGGGCACGGCCAGGGCTGCTATGAGGCGGTGCTGATGCTCGCGGCACTCGCGAGACGCGCGGGAACCCTCCACGTGCCCGCGCTTGACGAGGTCGCCGACGGCACCTCGATCATCACCGCGCGGGGACGCCTGACCCTCCAGGACCACGGGGTACGGCGTGGCGCCCACATCGGCAGAGCGGACGGTCTCGATTTCGACATCGTTCGATAAAAAGTTGCCTCTGCAAACTTTTCCTTTTCAAGGATTCGTCCTAAAGTGACGCTTGCAACATCTCTTTTAGGAGTAGTTCCATGACTACTGACCCCTCCCTGGAACAGTTCGGTTACCGGCAGGAGCTCCGAAGGACGCTGAGCTTCAATGACCTGCTGATCTACGGACTGATCTTCATGGTCCCGATCGCGCCCTTCGGGATCTTCGGAAGCGTCTTCCAGGCGTCCGGTGGCATGGTCGCACTCGCGTACATCATCGGTATGGTCGCCATGGCCTTCACCGCGTTCTCCTACGCGCAGATGGCCAAGGCCTTCCCGATGGCCGGTTCGGTCTACACCTACGCGGGCCGGGGAATCGTCGGTCCCGTCGGATTCATCGCCGGCTGGGCGATGCTGCTCGACTACGTGCTGGTGCCCGCGCTGCTGTACCTCATCGCCAGCCTGGCGATGGCGTCGTTCGTACCGCTGCCGGTATGGGCCTGGCTGCTGGTGTTCGTCGTCCTCAACACGGTCGTCAACTACACCGGCATCCAGATGACCGCGCGGATCACGAGGTACATGCTGATCGCCGAGCTCGTCGTGCTCGCGATCTTCATCATCATCGGTCTGTTCGCGCTCCTTCAGGGCAAGGCGCAGACCGGCGCGTTGACTCCGTTGTTCAACCCCGACACCTTCTCCTGGCCGCTGGCCTTCGGTGCGGTCTCCGTCGCGGTGCTCTCCTTCCTCGGTTTCGACGGTATCTCCATGCTGGCCGAGGAGAGCAAGGTCGACAGCGCCAAGATCGGCCGCTCGATGATCGCCGCCCTGGGCCTGGCCGGTGCCCTGTTCATCGTGCAGACCTGGATCGGTGCGCTGCTCACCCCCAACCGCAGCCAGCTGCTGAGCGGTGGCGACCCCAACGGCACCGCCTTCTACGACATGGCCGAATTCGCCGGTGGCCACTGGCTGAGCATCCTGACCGCGATCTCCACCGCCATCGCCTGGGGCTTCGCCAACTCCCTGGTCGCCCAGGCCGCCACCTCGCGTCTGCTGTACGCCATGGCCCGTGACCGCCAGCTGCCCGCCTTCCTCTCCAAGATCCACCCCAAGACCAAGGTGCCGGTCAACGCCACCATCCTGGTGGCTCTGGTCTCCCTGGCGGTCGGCATCTTCCTGGCCAACCGCGAGGACGGCGTCGCCCTGATCAGCGGCCTGGTGAACTTCGGCGCGATGACCGCCTTCCTGGCGCTGCACCTGTCGGTGATCGTGCACTACTTCTTCAAGAAGCGCAGCCGTGACCTGTGGCGGCACCTGCTCGCCCCGCTGATCGGCTTCGGCATCCTGGTCTACGTGGTGATCAACGCCAGCATCGCCGCGCAGGTCGTGGGCATCGTCTGGCTCGCCATCGGCCTGCTGGTGCTCGCCACCTTCTTCGCCTACGGCCGCCGCCCCCTGCTGGCCGCCCTCGGCGAGTCGCACGACGCCCCCCTGAAGTAGGTCCCCCGCGACGTCGCCGCACACCCCCCGCGTCACGCCCCCTTCCGATTCACACAAGGACAGTAGATGCACGAGATCTTTCTTGAGGTGGAGGAGGGTTCCACCTGTGCCCTCCCCGGTTCGGTGACGCGCCTCAGCCAGGCGGGTGTGCGGTGAACGTCGTCTCCTACCGTCCCTCCCCCGAGGAACTCAGCTACACCTTCGGCGGCAGGCCCGCCGTCGGCACGGTCAAGCCCGGCACGATCCTTGAGCTCTACACCGAGGACTGCTTCGGCGGCCGGGTCCGCTCCGTCGACGACCTGCCCTCGCAGGTCTGCGAGTTCCCCTACCTGAACCCGGTGACCGGCCCCTTCCACGTCGAGGGCGCCGAGCCCGGAGACACGCTGGCGCTGCACTTCGTCTCCATCGAGCCCGCCAGGGACTGGGCCGTGTCGGCGACGTTCCCGCACTTCGGGGCGCTGACCGGCACGCACACCACCGCCATGCTGACCCCGCCGCTCGACGAGGTCGTCTGGCGTTACGACATCGACGTGGCCGCGGGTGTGGCGCGTTACCACGCCCGCAACAGCGACTTCACCGTGGACCTGCCGCTCGACCCGATGCACGGCACGGTCGGCGTCGCGCCCGGTGCGTCCGAGGCCCGGATGACCATCACCCCGGACGCCCACGGCGGCAACATGGACACTCCGGAGCTGCGTGCCGGGGTGACCGTCTACCTCGGCGTCAACGTGCCGGGCGGCCTGTTCGCCGTCGGCGACGGGCACGCCCGCCAGGGCCACGGCGAGGTGTGCGGCACGGCCATCGAGTCGGCGATGAACACCGTGGTCGCAGTCGAGCTGATCAAGGGCGTCACCACCCCGTGGCCGCGCCTGGAGGACGACCACAGCCTGATGTCGACCGGTTCGGCCCGTCCGCTTGAGGACGCCTACCGGATCAGTCAGCACGACCTGGTCACCTGGGCCTCGGAGGTCACCGGCCTGGAGACGCTGGACGCCTACCAGCTGGTCAGCCAGATCGGCGAGGCTCCAGTCGGCAACGTCTGCGACAGCAACTACACGATGGTCGCCAAGCTCCCCAAGGCCTACCTCGGCGGGGGCGGCGTCTACGAGTCGGCCCACGAGCGTCTGCGCGACCTGGGCCGGCAGTACCTCGCCCAGCGCTGACGGCGCGGGCCCGCGGGGAAGAGACGTCCCGCGCCGCGTACCGCCGGGGTACGGGGCGCGGGGCCTCCCGGAAAAGACCGGAAAAGACCGGAGAACGCCACGGGGCCGGTCCTCTCGGATCTGAGAGGACCGGCCCCGTCGTCGTTCCGCCCCGGCTCAGCCCGCGCCCGGGACCGTGACGTTCTTCTCCTTGAAGCCGAAGCCGCTGCCGGTGGCCTGCCGCTGCAGTTCGCCGAAGACGTCCTTGCTCGCGTCGAGGTCCTTCTCGGTCGCCGTCCCGCCCTTCAGTTTGCCGGTCAGGGCGGCGAAGCTGTTGGTCACGCTCTGCACCGCGTGGCACAGCGCCGGGTTGGCCTCGGCGAACCTCTTGGCCACCTTGAGCTCGTGGAGGGCGAACAGCCCGGCTATGGCGGCCTTGACGAAGGTGCGCTTGCGCTTGTCCGCGCCCTCCTTGAACCCGCCCGCCCGCAGCGGCTTGTAGATGTAGCGGTGGAAGGCGCCCAGCGCGAGCCCGGCGTGCAGGGCGAAGCGTGTCTTGGCGAACCGCTTGGTGTTGCCCGTCGTCGGGCAGGGTGAGTTGTCGCCGGAGACCGTCGGCGACGGCGCGACCCCCGCCCCCTGCGCGCCGACCGGCCCGTTGGCCTGCCCGCCCGCCGCCGGCGCCCCGGCCGCCGGAGCCTTACTCGCCGGAGGCGCCATGGCCGAGGGCGCGCCGGTGCCGCAGCCGCCGAGCAACATCACCGCCAGGAACACCGCGGTCAGCGCGGCGCCCGATCGAGCACTCCGCTCAGTCACTTCTCCCCCTCGCTGGAAATCCGTGACGTCACGGCCGGTTTCCGCACGGGGGGATCATGGATGCCCGGCAACCGCCACAGACAGGATGAGACGGCTTTTCACCGCCCATGGCATCGTCTCCCACCTTCGGCCAGAAAACCGGCATCGACACACCCAGGGGACGACTCACCCCACGCAGGCGGCCACGATCTCCTCGCACAGGGCGTGGGTGGCCAGGGCGTCCCGCGCGTCCACCGGCGTGCCGGCGCGGACCGCGCCGAGGAACTCCAGGCAGGAGCGTTCGATGCCACGCTGGCGGGAGACGGGGGTCCAGTCTCCGCGCCGGGTCAGGGTCTCCGCGCCGGCGTGGTCGATCACGTCGGCGAGATTGACCACCCGCCGCTTGACTCCCCCGCCCATCACCTCGACCGTCTCCTCGGCGGCGCCGCTCACCCTGCTCATGATCCCGAAAGCCGTGAAGCCGTCCCCGGACAGTTCGAGCGTCACGTGTTCGAGCAGGCCGTCCCTGACCCTGGTCCTGATCCCGGTGTGGTCGACCCGTCCGGGCACCAGGAACCTGAGGGTGTCCACGACGTGGATGAAGTCGTCGAGGACGACCACCCGGGGGTCCTCGGCGAGGTCGGCCCGGTTCTTCTGCATCACGACCAGCTGGCGGGGCAGGCCGAGCAGGTCCGTGTACGGCGGCGCCCAGCGGCGGTTGAACCCCACGAAGAGCGAAACCCCCCGGTCGCGCGCGAGCCGTACCAGGCGCTCGGACTCGGCCAGCGTGTAGGCGATCGGCTTGTCCAGGTAGACGTGCACCCCGGCCTCGATCAGCGGTTCGGCGATCTCCACGTGAGCCTCGGTCGCCGCGTGCACGAAGGCCGCCTCGACCCCGGCGTCGATCACCTCGCCGACCGAGGTGAGGCGGCCTCCGATCCGGTGGGCGTCGCCGAGGCGGTCGAGGGTGGCGCGGTCACGGGTGCACAGGTGCAGGTCGAGGCCGGGGAGCGCGGTCAGCACCGGCAGGTAGGCCTTGCGCGCGATGTCCCCGAGGCCGATCATGGCGATCTTCATGCTCAGAGCGTACGGCTCACGCCGCCCTGGCCGGCCGGTCGCGCCACCAGGCGATCGTCGCGGCCAGCGCCTCGTCCATCGGGGTCGGCGTCACGCCGAAGGTCGTCTGGAAGTCGGCCGAGTCCATGACGAAGGGCCGGACGAACTGGTAACGCAGTTCCTCAAGCTCGGCGAGCATGGGGGACACGAGCCCTCCTGCGCGGATCATCCAGTGGGGCATTGACCTGACGCCGGGGTTCCTGACGCCCGCGATCTCGCACATCCGCTCGGCGACCTGGCGCGCCGTGATCGGCTCCGTCGTCGGGACGTGCCAGGCGCGGCCCCAGGAGCGGTCGTCGGTGGCGGCCGTCACCAGGGCGGCGGCCACGTCGGGCACGTAGGTCCAGCTGTGCGGCTGGTCGGGGTCGCCGATCATACGCACCGTCTTCCCGCCGAGCAGCCGGGGCACCAGCCGTTCCCCCAGGTGTGACTGGTCGAGGCAGCCGGGTCCGAAGTAGTCCGACCCCCGCACCTCGGTCACCCGGACCTGGCCCGCCCGGTGGGCCTCCAGCGCCTGCCGCCACATCCGCGTCCTGATCTCCCCCTTGGCGCTGGGCGGGGTGAGCGGGTCGTCCTCCCGCATGGGCCGTCCGGGAGCGGCGTAGACGTAGAGGTTGCCGAGGATGACGTATCCCGCCCCGCTCTCCCGTGCCGCGCAGAGCAGCGACTCCGCCAGCGGCGGCCAATCCTGCGCCCAGCGGTGGTAGGGCGGGTTGACGCAGTTGTAGAGGGCGTCGGCGCCCCTGGCCAGGCCGGTCATCCGCCTTCCGTCGGCCGCGTCGGCGGCGACCCGGGTGACGCCCGGCAGGTCGGGGCCCGATCCCGAGCGGCTGACGAGGACGACCTCGTGTCCCTGCCCGGCCAGGAGTCCGGCGACCTGCGAGCCGACCTGTCCGGCTCCCGCGACGACGTGCTTGCCCATGTCCGTTCCCTTTCCCTCGTTGTGCGCGGTCACTGGTTCCACACCAGCCGCAGCACGGCGTTGACGACGTAGACGGCGGCGAAGACGACGCCGGGGGCCACGCGGCCCGCCATGACCAGCGCCGCGGCGCCGCCACCGAACCACAGGACCTCAAGGGCCACCCTGGCGAACCCGGTGAGCGGGATCATCGCGCCGTTGGCGGCGCCGAAGACCGCCCAGACCGCGATGAACAGGGCGGGCGCGCCGAGTCCGAGCAGCAGCCGCAGCGGCCAGTTCGACCCCACGGTGAAGCCCCAGTAGGCGGTCGAACCGAGAACGCCCAGCTCAAGCAGGAACATGACGAGGAGGTTGACGTTCTTGGCCAGGGACAGCATCGGGGGACTCCTTGCAGATTGCCATTCCGTTTCGAGAGCAATGCTCTCTCAGATCGGTCGCGCCGGTCAAGAGCAGTGCTCTCTTTTTCTTGCATCGCTCTGATATGGTCCGGACATGAGCTCAAGCCGCACGGCGCGCGAACGTGTCCGCGCCGAACTGACCAGGGAGATCACCGACATCGCACGAGGCCAGCTGGCCACGGATGGGGCGACGGGCCTGTCACTGCGCGCCGTCGCCCGGGAGATGGGGATGGTCTCCTCCGCGATCTACCGCTACTTCCCGTCCCGGGACGACCTGCTCACGGCTCTGATCATCGACGGCTACAACGCCCTCGGAGAGGCCGTGGAGCGGGCGGACGCCGCCGTCCCGCGCGAGGACCACACCGGCCGGTGGCTGGCGGTCTGCCACGCCGTACGGGACTGGGCGCTGGCCCACCCGCACGAGTACGCGCTGCTGTACGGCTCGCCGGTGCCCGGCTACAAGGCGCCGGTCGACACCGTCGCCGCGGCGATCCGCGACACCGTGGTCTACGGGCGGATCGTCTCCGACGCCCACGGCGCCGGGGTCCTGAACCCGCCGGGCGGCCTTCCCGCCCCGCCCGCGTCCTTCGGCGACGACGCGGGCCGGGTGCGGGACGTCATCCCCGAGGTCCCCGACGACGTCATCTCCCGCGCCCTGCTCGCCTGGACCGGGCTGTTCGGCTGGGTCAGCTTCGAGATCTTCGGCCAGTTCAACAACGCGGTCCTGGACCCCGCGACGGCCTTCGAACACACCATGCGCTGCCACGCGGCCCTGCTCGGACTGCCCGTCTGAGTCACCGGCCGGTGAGCAGTGTCCGATACTCGTCGGGCAGGCCCGCCATGACGTCGAGGAAGCCCCGCTCCGTGGTGGCCTCGCGCAGCGTGGTGAAGACGGCCCTGGCGTACCCCCGCACGTCCTGACCGTCCGCCCGCTGCCGCTCGGCCACCCGCAGCACGAAGTCCTCAAGCGGCATCCGCACGCTCTCCGCGCGTCCCTCCGCCGCCCCCCGCTTGAGCGGCTCGTGCAGCGGCACGGCCAGTTCGCCGATCAGGTTCTCCGCCCTGCCCTCGGCGACGCACTCGGCGAGCGTCTCCAGCACCGCCTCGGTCGCGCGGTGGGCGTCGGCGGCCTCAAGCCCGGCGCGGCTCGCGACCCTGGCGAGGAACTCCTCCGCGGGCATCACCCGGACGCCGCGCCGCCGGGCCTCGGCCACCAGGGAGTCGAAGTCCTCCGGCAGGCAGGCGGCCACGCCGTCGATCGCCCCGGGCGCGGTCACCTCGCCGAGCAGCCAGAAGACCTCCCGCGCGTGCCGCGCCGCCACCTCGACGTCGACCCCCTCACGCTCGGCGACCCGGCGCAGGAACTCGTCCACGTCGAAGGGCTCGGGAGCCCTGCCGGTGCGCATCCACGCGCGCACCCGCTCCGGTAACCGCCCGAGCAGCCCCTCGCCGACCGAGAGCCGCTCACCCAGCGTCCCGAGTGTCGCGCGCACCGCGCGTTCGGCCTCGTCCTCGCCCAGACCGGCGTACCGCCTCAGGGTGCCGATGAACTCCTCGTACTCCACGGCTCACTCCTCCCCCGGCTCCTCCGGCCCCTCCTATGGTCAGCTACCCCGAATCCCGAATCGGCCACCAACCGCCCCGGTCAACTCGGCGTAGAGGGGGCACGCCCCTCCTCCCGACCCCGCGGTACGGCCCGCGCGACCCCCGGGGAGGCCGGCGGGTGCGCACTATGCGGAACTTTGCGTCCTACCTATTGACGCAAGAATTCAAATTCCTGTTAATTGTCGTCAATCCCGCGACGGCGACCTCCTGTGGAGCCCGTCCGCGGTGTCACCGTCCACCCCGGGGCCGGTCTCTTGTCGTTTCGTGCTCGTTTTTTCCGTCATGCAAGGAAGTGAAAGAATGCCGAGAAACCGCCTCACGTCATCCCTTTTCTCAATGGCGGTCGCCGGCGTGCTGGCCGCCGTTCCCCTGGCCTCCCCCGCCTCGGCCTCCACCGCCTCCGCCGCGCCCATCTGCGCGAGTGATTGGGATTCCGCCAAGGGCTACGCCGGTGGCCTGACCGCCTCCTACCAGGGCCACAACTGGCGGGCGAAGTGGTGGACGCGCGGCAACACCCCCGGCGGCCCGTCGGGCATCTGGACCGACCAGGGCGCCTGTGAGGCGAGCGAGGGCAACTTCGTCGTCACCGAGGCGCAGTTCAACGAGATGTTCCCCAAGCGCAACCCCTTCTACACCTACAACGGCCTGGTCACGGCACTGAGCGCCTACCCCGCATTCGCGGGCACCGGCGGTGACACGGTCAAGAAGCAGGAGGCCGCGGCCTTCCTGGCCAACATCAACCACGAGACCGGCGGCCTGGTCCACATCGTCGAGGTGAACACCGCCAACTACCCCCACTACTGCGACACCGACCAGCCCTTCGGCTGCCCCGCGGGCATCTCCTCCTACTACGGCCGGGGCCCGATCCAGCTGAGCTGGAACTTCAACTACAAGGCCGCCGGCGACGCCCTGGGCATCGACCTGCTCAACAACCCCAACCTGGTGCAGACCGAGGCCTCCGTCGCCTGGATGACCGGCATCTGGTACTGGATGACCCAGAACGGCCCCGGCACGATGACCCCGCACAACGCCATGGTCAACGGCGCCGGGTTCGGTGAGACGATCCGCAGCATCAACGGCCGCCTGGAGTGCGACGGCGGCAACCCCAGGCAGGTGCAGAGCCGCATCGACGCCTACAAGCGCTTCGCCGCGATCCTCGGGGTCGACCCGGGTGACAAGCTGAGCTGCTAGCGGTCACGACGGGCGGGGGCGCGCACCCCCGCCTGTGCGGGCCGCCCGGACAGGCGTCCGGGCGGCCCTCACAACGATGTCACTCCTGGATCAGGCAGATCAGGTAGTGGCCGGGCAGACCCTCCTTGGCCCCGACGACCACCTTGGTGGGGTGGCTGTACCGGCAGGCGGCGACCGGGTCACCCGACCCCTTGTAGACGAGCCGCCCATTCCTGTCGGTGGAGTAACACCTGATGGAGCCGTACTCGTAGAAACCCAGTTCTGAGCCGTAGCTGACCTTCGCGGCGCAGTACTCACCGGTGTTCATCGGCCCCTGCCCCTGCTCGACGACGGCGGCCTGCGCGGGGGCGGCCACCGACAACGCCGCCGAGGCGGCCAGCACGGCACCGGAGAGCAAAGTGAGAACACGTCGGGACATAGCTGTCTCCAATCAGAAAGGAAATGGCTGGTGTTTCCCGTTCTCCGCTGATCCCGAAGGACCGCCGGAAAGACTTCAGACCTCGACCAGGCAGATCAGGTAGTGGGACGGCAGGCCTTCCTTGACACCGACGATCACCCGGCCCGGGTTGCTCGACCGGCAGGCGTCGTAGGCGTTTCCCGTCCCCAGGTAGGCGAACCGCCCCCCGACGTAGCCGTAGCAGTTGAGGGAGCCGCGTTCGTAGAGACCGACGACGGAGCGGGAGTCGATCCGGGCGATGCAGTACTCACCCGTGGTGATCGGGCTCTCGCCGCGCTCGACGACGGCGGCCTGTGCGGGGGCGGCGACCGTGAGCACCGCCGAGGCGGCCAGCACGGCACCGGAAAGCAAAGTGAGAACACGTCCAGGCATGACTGTCTCCATAGGGAAAAGGCCTTCGGCTTTTCGTTCCCAGCTGTGCCGATATTCCCGCAGGACCATTTGACCTAAACGGTCCGCCACCGATAGCGGGACTCGCGTCGACGACAGAGCATCTAGACGAAGTATTGGATAGGAAACTTTCCTACGCAATACCATGGGGCCCGCCAAATTCCCGGTTCTGCGAGGTCCTCATAGCCCTCGGCGGTAAACAGCGCTTCACCCGCAAAGCGGGAAGGGACCCGCCCCCGCAGGCCCCTTCCCGGGTCAACCTTGGAAACGCCGTCCGGCTTACAGGTCCGGCAGCCAGGAGCCGTGGAAACCCGCCGGGACGCGGCGGGGAAGCCGGACCGAGGCGACGAACTCCAGATCCGCCGCGTCCAGGACGAGCAGCCGGGAGCCCTCCCCCGAGTGGTCGGTGACGATCGACATCAGCCAGCCGCCGTCCTCGGCCGCCGTGTCCGCCGCGGGCACGAAGATCGCCTCACCGGGGCGCCCCTCGGTGTCCCTGACCAGGGTCGCACCGGTCTCGGTGTCGTACTTCACGACCGCGTCGTCGGAGACGGTGTACAGCAGGCGGCTGTCACGGCCCAGCAGGTCCTCGTTGAACGTGGGGAACTCCACCGCGCGGTCGTCGCGCTGTTCCTCGGTCACCCCGCCGGTCGCCGGGTCGAGCACCCAGCGGTGCAGCACCGCTCCCCCGGTCTCGGCCGCGGGATTGGCGGCGCCACCGATCCTGCCCCAGATGGAGACGAAGGACTCACGCGTGTAGCGGATCGCGTCGAGCACCACCCGCCCCGAGGCGTCCTCACGGGCGTTGCCCACGTGGAAGACGTAGCACGGGTCGACGTCGAACCACGTCACCTTCCCCGCGCGGTCCATCACGCCGATCCTGGCCCCGTAGGAGTCGCTCCACTGGAACGGCAGGCTCTTTCCGATCAGTTCCATGTCGAAGACGACCGGCAGGTCGAGCCAGATCACATGGTTCTCGGTGATCGCGAAGTCGTGGATCATCGTCGGCCCGGGCACCTCGACCTCACGGCTCTCCACCAGTTCCCCGGCCGCCGACAGGCGGTGGTAGGTCAGGTAGGGCGGCATGAAGCCGTACCCGAAGAAGTGCAGCTCACCGGTCACCGGGTCCAGCTTGGGGTGGGCGGTCATCCCCGTGGTCAGCCTCCCGCCGAAGTCGCACGGCCCGACCGTGTCGAGCTCGGGCGTCATCTCGTACGGGAAGCCGCTCTCGACCAGCGCGAGGATCCTGTCCGCGTGCCGGATGACCGAGGTGTTGGCGCTGACGGCGGTCCTGTCGAGGCCGTCCGGGCCGAGGAGCCTGGCGCCCTCGGTGAAGGAGCGGGTACGGACCCAGCGGTTGCGGTACCACTCCGCGCGGCCGTCGCGCAGCCTGACACCGTGGATCATGCCCGCCCCGGCGAACCAGTGCCCCGAGTCCTGGCCGGGCAGCGGGTTGGGCCCGTTGCGGAGGTAACGGCCCGTCAGCTCGGGAGGCAGGGTGCCGGTGACCGGCAGGTCGAAGGCACCGATCTCGTCGGGGACCGGGGCGAGGTCACCGCTGAGGTAGGCGGGGGTTCCGGAGATCCCGGGAGTGGTGGTCACGTTCTGCTCCAGATGACTCGGTGGGAATCGCGAGGACGGTCAGGCCGCCTGGCCCCGGAACCGGGCCGCGGCGATCTTGGGATAACGGGCGGTGAAGACCATGGGCACCACGAAGGTGACGATCTTGACGGCGATGACGGCGGTGGTGGCGTGCGGAGCGACGCTCAGCAGTACGGCCAGCAGCACCGCGGCGACGACGAAGGCGGCACCCCACACCGCGGTGATGACCGCGTTGACCCGGTAGAACTGGGGAGTCCGCCAGATCTCCTCAGGGGCCATGCTCCTGGCGATGCCGAGGGTGAAGGGCTTGCGGATGGCCAGCGACCCCCAGGCGGTGAGCGCCAGCCAGGCGTTGACGAGGGCCGGGCCGTACGGGATGAGCGAGGAGGAGGGACCGGCGAAGGAGACGGCCGCGCTCAGGACGAAGAAGATCGCGGCGCTGGTCTCGATCACCATCTGGTCCCAGTCCTTGCCGGAACGGCGGTCCACGACGATGAGCCCGAGCGCGATCACCAGCCCGGCCAGGGCCCCCCAACGCCACTCGTCACCGGTGGCGATCACGGCGTAGACGATCCACGGGAGGAACCCAAGAAAACTGCGGACCATGACTCGCTCTCTTCGCGCTCGACATTCCTATGCAGACAGGTCAAAGGTAGAACTTCCTGTAATGACATGTCAACACAGGAATGTAGGATCGAGGCATGAGCCTCCGACACGCACTGCTCGGCCTGCTGAGCCAGGGACCCGCGAGCGGCTACGACCTGCTGAAGACCTTCGACATCTCCCTCGCCAACGTGTGGCCCGCCACGCAGAGCCAGGTCTACGCCGAGCTCGGCCGTCTGGCGAGCACAGGCCTGGTCGAGGTGACCTCGGAAGGCCCGCGGGGCCGCAAGGAGTACGCCGTCACCGAGGCGGGGCGCGCCGAGCTGCGGCGCTGGCTGACGGAGACCGACCCCGGCCCCCTGGCCAGGCGCAGCGAGATGCTCCTGCGTGTCTTCTTCCTCGGCGAGGTCTCCCACGAACAGGCCGGCGCCTACCTGCGACGGCAGGCGGAACTCGGCGAGGAGCGAATCGGCAAACTGGCCCCCCTGCGGGAGATGATCAGCGCGATGGACGACGGCCTGTCGGTGTACGGCAGGCTCGCGCTCGAATGGGGGATGCGTTTCAGTGCCATGCAGCGGGACTGGGCGCTGTGGGCGGAGCAGGAGCTCGAACGGCTGCCCGCCGACAGGGGCTGCGACAGGGACTGTGAACGGAAGCCGGAATCCGGGGCCTGCGAGGAGGCGGACCGGACATGACTCGGCCGCGCCACGGGCGGATCTCGCCGTGGACGCGGCCAGGTTGAGGACACCGGGAACAACGGGGGCGCGACCGCCCGATCGGCGGCCTCCCGGGTGCGCCGCCCGGCGGATCACGCCGGGCGGGCGTCCTTCTTCGAACGGGAAACCCCGGGACAGGTCCTAACGACCGGCGCGGTTGACCGCGGAGATGATGGCCTTCAGGGACGCGGTCGTGGTGTTGGCGTCGATGCCGACACCCCACAGGGCCTGTCCATCGACCTCACACTCGATGTAGGAGGCCGCCTTGGCGTCGGTTCCCGCGCTCATCGCGTGCTCGGCGTAGTCCAGGACACGGACCTGGACCCCGATTCCGCTCAGGGCGTCGCAGAAGGCCGAGATGGGGCCGTTGCCGACGCCCTCGACCTCACGGATCTCACCGTCGACGCGCAGGTCGGCACCGATGGCGTCCTTGTCGTCCCCCCTGGAGACCGTACGGTGGGCCAGCAGGCCCAGGCGCCCCCACGGGCTGGCCGGGTTGGGGAGGTACTCGTCGGTGAAGACCTCCCACATCTGGGCCGGGCTCACCTCTCCCCCCATCTCGTCGGTACGGCCCTGCACGACGCGGGAGAACTCGATCTGCAGGCGGCGCGGCAGGTCCAGATGGTGGTCGGCCTTCATGATGTAGGCGACCCCGCCCTTGCCCGACTGGCTGTTGACCCGGATGACCGCCTCGTAGGTCCGGCCGATGTCCTTGGGGTCGATCGGCAGGTACGGCACCGCCCAGGTGAAGTCGTCCACCGGCACGCCCGCGGCGGCGGCGTCGCGCTCCATGTGCTCCAGGCCCTTCTTGATGGCGTCCTGGTGGGAGCCGGAGAAGGCGGTGTAGACCAGCTCGCCGCCCCAGGGGTGGCGCGGGTGGACAGGCAGCTGGTTGCAGTACTCGGTGACCCGGCGGACCTCGTCGATGTCGGAGAAGTCGATCTGCGGGTCGACGCCCTGCGAGAACAGGTTCATGCCCAGCGTGACCAGGCACACGTTGCCGGTGCGCTCGCCGTTGCCGAACAGGCAGCCCTCGATGCGGTCGGCCCCGGCCATGTAGCCCAGCTCGGCGGCGGCCACGGCGGTGCCCCGGTCGTTGTGCGGGTGCAGCGACAGCACGATCGAGTCGCGGTAGGCCAGGTTGCGGTGCATCCACTCGATCTGGTCGGCGTAGACGTTCGGCGTGGCCATCTCCACCGTCGCGGGCAGGTTGACGATGACCTTGCGCTCCGGGGTCGGCTGCCAGACGTCGTTGACGGCGTTGCAGACCTCGACGGCGTACTCCAGCTCGGTCCCGGTGAAGGACTCGGGCGAGTACTGGAAGTAGATCTCGGTGCCCTCCAGCTCGGCGGCGAGCTTCTTGCACAGCTTGGCGCCCTCGACCGCGATCGCGGTGATGCCCTCCCTGTCCTGGCCGAAGACGACCCTGCGCTGCAGCGTCGAGGTCGAGTTGTACAGGTGGACGATGGCCTGCTTGGCGCCGCGCAGCGACTCGAAGGTCCGCTCGATCAGCTCGGCCCTGGCCTGGGTGAGGACCTGGATCACCACGTCGTCGGGGATCCGGCCCTCTTCGATGATCTGCCGGACGAAGTCGAAGTCGGTCTGCGAGGCGGAGGGGAAGCCGACCTCGATCTCCTTGTAGCCCATTCCCACCAGCAGCTCGAACATCTTGAGCTTGCGGTGGGAGTCCATCGGGTCGATCAGCGCCTGGTTGCCGTCACGCAGGTCCACGGCGCACCACTGGGGGGCGCGCTCGATGACCTTCCCCGGCCAGGTGCGGTCGTCCAGTCGTACGGCGTCGAAGGGCTGATAGCGCGCGAAGGGCATGGAACTGGGCTGCTGCTGCGGATACATGAGGCTCCTCGGCTGGAAAGACGATCACGGCCGACACGCATGGCTCGCTCCGCGACGAGGGAGCCGGCCTGTTACAGGCCCTCGTCGCGGCAGCTAAGAAGCAGCCCGCGCAGCATGCCTAGCACGTTAGCAGACGGTTGCGAATACCTGAGACGCGGTCTCACATCGCGGGACGTGTGGGGCGTGAGCGGCGCGTGTGCCGTGCCCGTCCCCTGGGCGGCGCCCGGCGGGAGGCCCGCGGAGGGTCGCGGGTTACAGTGGCGTTACCGTGGCGCTGCTGTCGACGACAGGGGGATCGACCATGAAGGACGACGACATCCTCGCCCACATCCACGAGCTGATCGCGGAGGAACACGGCCTGCGGCGGCGGCTGGCCTCCGGCGGCATCTCCTCACACGAGGAGAACAACCGGATCAGGGAACTTGAGGAGGCCCTCGACCAGGCGTGGGACCTGCTCAGGCAGCGCAGGGCGCACAGGGAGTTCGGCGAGGACCCCGACTCGGCGGCCCCGCGCCCGGTGCGGGAGGTCGAGGAGTACCGCCAGTAGCGCGGACCGGCCCGAGGGTCCTCAGCCGAGTGGCCTTCCCTGGCAGCGGGAGTCGACGGGGAGCATGGGCCGGGACGGGGCGATCCAGGAGGCCATGTTCTGCTCCACGTACCAGCCGTACAGGTTGACCTGGGTCCTGGGCACCTCGCCCGGATCGGGGCACAGCACCCTGGACTTGAGCTCGTCGTTGCGGACGAAGCTCACGGCGCCCTCCCGCCCGAGGACGGTGAACATCCGGTCGTCGCCCGCGACCAGGTAGCCGACGAGCACCCGGGGCTTGCCCTCCTCCTCGATCTGCAGCGCGGTCAGCGGCAGGATCGGCGCCCGCATCACGACCACCCCGATCAGGAACGGCGCGAAGACCGCGATGGCGATGGCGATGCCGTGGGTGAGCGTCCGCGCGGCGATCAGGGGGACGGGCCCGGTGAGCAGCACCGAGACCCCCGGCGGAAGCGTCAGCAGGATCGCGGTCGGCACGTCGTGGATGGTGAAGGCCGTGACGATCGCGGGCCACAGCACCACGTAGGACAGCAGCGCGATCATCAGCGGCAGCGCGTAGCAGAAGGCGGTGCGCAACCCCTCGTGGTGCGGGAACCGGTCGCGGACCGTGAGACCCGCCGCGGCCAGTGCCAGCATCACCAGCGTCGGCAGGAAGCGCAGCTGCCAGGAGAACAGGCCGACCACGACGGCCAGGACGACCACCCAGCTGGGAAGCCGCTGCGCGGTGCGCACCAGCCACGAGGAACGGCGCGCGCTGATCCAGTAGAGGGTGCCCAGCACCCTGCCGCCCAGGATGAGCGCGGGCAGCACCCACACGCTCGTGAGCAGGACGGCGGTCAGCATGCCCAGTGGACTGATGCTCTGCACGAGGAGGAGCAGCGTCTGGGTGTCCTGCCTGCTGGCATACCACAGCCGCAGCACCAGCAGGACGACGGGGAAGACCGGCAGCAGCGCGAGCAGCCATTCCTGGTTCCTCGGCGTGGCCATGACTCGCCGGGGGCGTTTCACCGGGAGAGACACTCCTGGGCCGCGGCCAGGCCCCGCTCCCACGGCCACCTGCGGATCGGCGGGGGAAGTACACACGGCTGCTCGGACTGGGCCACGTTGACGTCGCGGCTGGCGGCGAGCATCGGTTCGATGTTGTCCTTGTAGGCGTCCTCCCAGCCGTGGTTCTGCGGGTCGGCGTAGGACCGGTAGAGGGCGAGGTTGACCAGGTCGCGCAGCGCGGCGTTCGGGCCCGCGTTGACCGCCCACATCTCGGTCTTCTCCAGCGCGATGTCGTGGTGGACCAGCTCTCCGGCCGACTCCTTGACGAACCCCGCCAGGATGGCCGCGTCGGTCGTCACCGCGTCGTACTCCCCGTTCTTCAGTCCCTCGATGCAGTCGCTGATCCGGTTCTTCGCGGTGACGTCCGCCCTGGTCGCCCGCTCCAGTTCGACCTCCGAGGTCGAGGTGCCGAGCGTGCAGACCTTCTTGCCCCTCAACTGCCCCAGCGAGGTGACCTTCCCCTCGTAGTCGGACCTGGTCACCACGGACTGCTCGGTGTAGAGGTAGGGGGTGGAGAAGCCGACTGAGGGGTCCCTCTGCCGCTCGGGCGTCACGCTGAAGGTGGCGACCACGAGGTCGACCCTGACGAACAGGCCGTCCTTGTCACGAGCCTGCATACGGGCCCTGTCCTCGGTCTCGATGGCCATGAAGGCGACCCTGTCCTTCGGATAGCCCAGATCCGCGGCGATCATGTACGCGATGTCGATGTCGAAGCCCCTGAAGACGCGTGCGCCGCTCCTGTCCTGCAGCGCGATGCCCGGGGTGTCGTCCTTGACGCCGATCCGCAGGGTCTCCTTGCCGAACAGGCCCGCCTTCTCCCGCAGCTCGGCCTCCGTCGGCGGTCCGTTGACCCACAGGACCGAGGCGCCGACCACGACGGCCGCCAGGACCAGCGCGATCCAGGCGGTCAGCCGGAAGCGCCGCACCCTGCGCCCTCTGCCCGTCGAGCCGCCGAGCTCCGGCGGGACGGGCTGGGGAACGTAGCGCTCCGTGGCGGGGGGCGGTTCCTCGAACGGCTCGGGCGTCCCGGGCGGTTCGGGCTCCGCCGGCCGTTCCGGCTCGGGCCGATCGAGCTCGGGCTCGGGCTCGGGTGGCTCCTGCCCCCGCGCGGGTTTCTCGGTCACTGCGCCCTTGACCTCCTCTTTACCCCGAAGGCTACGCCGGGGTTCCCGGATTCAGGAGGGCCTTCACCAAGACGAGATCGAACGGAGTACCGGGAAAACACCGGCGAAAACCTCCGGCAATGCCCCCCGGTTTCAGGAAGGCCCGCCGGCCGGTCAGGATCGCCGAATCAGTGGTCCCGAAAAAACACCACAAGACCAGGTCATCGGCCGTGGAAAACCCTTTTTGGCTCTCCCGGCCGCCCTTTCACCCGCAGGCGTTTCCGACGGCGTCCGGCGCACGGCGAAACCCGGGAGAGGCCCGCGGGCCGGGAAAACCGGCCGTACTCCGGACCGTGAAGAAGACGCTCAGTCGTAGAAGCCGAGACGGCGCAGCTGTTTGGGGTCGCGCTGCCAGTCCTTGGCGACGCTGATGCGCAGGTCGAGGTAGACCCGGCTGCCGAGCAACGCCTCGATCTGCTTACGGGCCCGGCTGCCGACCTCCTTCAGGCGCGTCCCCTTGTGGCCGATCACGATGGCCTTCTGCGACGGGCGCTCGACGAACATGTGCGCGTAGATGTCGAGCAGGTCGTCACGGCCCTCACGGGGCAGCATCTCGTCGACGACGACCGCGATCGAGTGCGGCAGCTCGTCCCTGACCCCCTCAAGCGCGGCCTCCCGGATCAGCTCGCCCACGAGCACCTGCTCCGGCTCGTCGGTGAGCTGCCCCCCCTCGTACAGCGGCGGGCTCTCGGGAAGCCGGTCGATCAGCACGTCCGCGACCACGTCCAGCTGCTCGCCCGACGCCGCGGAGACCGGGACGATCTCCGCGAACTCGGCGAGCTGGGAGACCGCGAGCAGCTGGGCGGCGATCTGCTCGCGGGTGGCCAGGTCGCACTTGGTCACCACGGCGACGACCGGGGTCTTCCTGACGGCGGCGAGCTTCTCGGCGATGAACCGGTCTCCCTTGCCGACGGGCTCGTTGGCGGGCACACAGAAGCCGATCACGTCGACCTCGGTGAGGGTGGACAGCACCAGGCTGTCCAGCCGCTCGCCCAGCAGCGTCCTGGGCCGGTGCAGGCCGGGGGTGTCCACGATGACGAGCTGAGCGTCGGGCCGGTGCACGATGCCCCTGATGGCCCTGCGAGTGGTCTGCGGCTTGGAGGAGGTGATCGCCACCTTCGTGCCGACCAACGCGTTCATCAGCGTGGATTTGCCGACATTGGGCCTGCCGACGAAGCAGGCGAAACCGGCACGGAAATCAGCAGCTGAGGAACTCACGCCAACCATTGTCCCCGATGGAACGGTCAGCTCTGACGCAACGTTCCGTCGGGACCGGCGACCAGGAGCCGTTCCCCGCCCAGATCGCGGACCACGAGCACGTCCGCCTCCGCCGGGCCGTCCGCCGCCGTGACCAGAGCCGCCGCCTCCAGGGCCTCGGCCCCGCTGGAGACGGCCATCGCCACGGCCACCTGGAGCGCCGACAACCGCAGTGACGGCAGCGCCACGTTGGTCGCCGAGTAGGTCCGTCCCGTCTCGTCGCGTACGGCCGCCCCCTCGGCCGCGCCGTTACGGGCGCGGATGGAGCGGGCCAGCACGATGATCTTGTTGTCCTCTGGGTCGAGGGTCGTGTCACTCACGGCACAAGGGTATTCAGCCCCGGGAGGCGAGGCACGACCGGCCCGCGCGCCCGGCGGGACCGTTCACGAGGCCGCGCCGCCGACGAGCGACCGGGTGAGCCGCCCGGTACGGCCCGCGTCGACGCCCGCGACGCCGGTGTGCACCAGGGAGACCAGGGTGTTTCCCGTGAGGGCGAAGACGACGTGCATCTCGTAGGGGTAGCCGTTGAGCCTGCCCCGCAGCCGCCTGGCCTGGACCTCGGCCCCGGTGTCGCCCAGCCGCAACCGGGAGACCCGGAGCACGGTTCCTCTGCCCGCCAGGGAGTTCCTGGCCACCCTGCAGCCGTCCAGTGCCCGGGTCAGCTCCGCGAAGCGCAGTTCGGCGCCCTGCCCGGCGTAGGAGGCCATGCTGACCCCCGCCAGCTCGCCCAGCCTGTCGCCCGGGTAGGTCGCGGCCACCCGTGCCCCGCCGGGACCGGTTCCTGCGCCTGCTGCCGTGTCGAGCAGGAGTCTGCAGTCCTGGTTGACCGCCCTGAACGGCGGCACCCACCCGTCGCGTGGCCTGGCGGAGAAGCCGTCGGGAAGGTGCGACGCTCCTTCCCGCAGCAGTCCCCGCAGCCTCGTGAGCTCGGCCCGGGAGTCGCCCCCCGCTGAGGCGTCCCGCGCCGCCCCGCCACCGCACGCGGCCGCCCCCACGGCCAGCGCTCCGCAGATAGTGACCGCAATAACAACCTGAATCCCCCGCGTCATGACTCATCCCCCGATGTCACATGCGAGATGTCTTGTCCCCGCCGATCCGCTTTCTTCCCTGTCACCAAAAGCGGCAATCGCCAAGAAACGCCTAAGGGTGCCCTCAACCACCCCATGCGGTTGAGAACACCCTTCAGCGAGCGACGAGAGACTGTCTGCCGGAGCCTCTCGTGCCTTTCCCCCGTGTTTTTCGTCCCGGCCCCGCGAACCCCTCACGGTGCCGGCCCCCATCGGCTCCGCGTGAGCGGCGCCGTGAGAACACAGTGCCCGGCCCCGGTTGCAGGACGCTTGCGGCCCGCTTGAAAGCCGCTTTCCGCGGGGTCAGTCGTGTCCCGCCGAGGCCTCCACGGAGCCGGGCTCGGCGGGGGCGACCCGCCGGACGAGGACCGTGCCGATCCGGTTGCGACGGCCCGCGAGGCTCTCGGCCGTCAGGCTGAGCCCCTCGACCACGGCCTCCGAGCCCGCGATCGGCACCCGGCCGAGGGCGTGCGCCAGCAGGCCGCCCACGGTCTCGACGTCGTCCACCTCAAGTTCGACGTCGAACAGGTCGGCCAGGTCACCCACGGGCAGCCGGGCGGTCACCCGTACGGAGCCGTCGTCCAGTGACTCGATCCTGGGCGCCTCCTGGTCGTACTCGTCGGTTATCTCGCCGACGATCTCCTCCAGGATGTCCTCGATGGTGACCAGACCGGCCGTCCCGCCGTACTCGTCGATGACGATGGCCTGGTGGATCTGACGGGCCTGCATCTCGCGCAGGAGCTCGTCGATCGGCTTGCTCTCCGGCACGTAGGAGGCCGGGCGCATGATCGTGTCGATCTGCTCCGAGCGGCTCTGCTCCCCGGTCTCCTGCAGGCGGCGCACGACGTCCTTGAGGTAGGCGATCCCGATGACGTCGTCCTCGTTCTCCCCGACGACGGGGATGCGGGAGAAACCGCTGCGCAGGGCGAGCGAAAGCGCCTGGTTCAGGGTCTTGGCGCGCTCGATGAAGACCATGTCGGTACGGGGCACCATGACCTCGCGCACCAGGGTGTCGCCGAGCTCGAAGACCGAGTGGATCATCTCCCGCTCGTCCGGCTCGATGACCCTGCGTTCCTCGGCCAGGTCGACCAGGTCGCGCAGCTCGGCCTCTGAGGTGAACGGCCCCTCCCTGAAGCCCTTGCCGGGCGTCACGGCGTTGCCGATCAGGATGAGCAGCTTGGGCAGGGGACCGAAGATCCTGGTCAGGCCGTACACGAGAGGGGCGCTGGCCAGGGCGATCGGTTCGGCGTGCTGACGGCCGAGGGTGCGCGGGGAGACCCCGACGATCACGTAGCTGATCACGATCATGACGGCCGCCGCGGCGGCGTACGCCCCGCCCTCGTCGCCGAGCAGATCGATGAAGAGCAGCGTGGCGATCACCGTGGCGACCAGTTCGCAGCTCAGGCGCAGCAGGAGCAGCAGGTTGAGGTAGCGCGGCGGGTCGGCGACGATCGCCTGCAGGCGCTTCGCGCCCCGGCGGCCCTCACGCACGAACTCCTCGGCCCGCACCCGCGAGATGCGGGTGAGAGCCGTCTCCGCACTGGCGATCAGGCCGCCGACCACGACGAGGACGACGGCCGAGAGCAACCACCCGTTGGCGAAGTTCACCGCTGGGGGCGCACCTTCCGCCACGATTCGAGAAGCTCGCCCTGCAGGCCGAACATCTCCTTGTGCTCCTCGGGCTCGGCGTGGTCGTAGCCGAGCAGGTGGAGGATGCCGTGCGTGCACAGCAGCTCAAGCTCGGCCTCCGTGCTGTGCCCCGCCTCGGCGGCCTGCTTGGCCGCCACCTGCGGGCACAGCACCACATCGCCCAGGAGCGCCGGGTCGGCCGGGGCGTCGCCCTCCTGGCGGGCGCCGCTGCCGGGACCGGGGCGCAGCTCGTCCATCGGGAAGGCGAGCACGTCCGTCGGCCCGGGCTCGCCCATCCACTGCTCGTGCAGCACCGACATGGCCTCCTCGTCCACGACGAGGATGGACAGCTCGGCGAGCGGGTTGATGTCCATCCGCTCCAGCACGTGCCCGGCCAGCGAGACGATGAGCCCCTCGTCGATCTCGACACCGGACTCGTTGTTGACCTCGATGCTCATCGGTCGCTCACCGTTCTTCCCCTGGGACGCTTCACCACGCCCTTGATCGGCTGCGGCTCGTCACGTCGCAGCTCGTCGTAACGCCCGTAGGCGTCGACGATGTCGCTGACCAGCCTGTGCCGTACGACGTCGGAGCTGGTCAGACGGCTGAAGTGAATGTCGGGGATGCCGTCGAGGATCTCCTGGACCACCTTCAGGCCGCTCTGCGTGCCGCCGGGCAGGTCGACCTGGGTGACGTCACCCGTGACGACGATCTTCGAGTTGAACCCCAGACGCGTCAGGAACATCTTCATCTGCTCGGGCGAGGTGTTCTGCGCCTCGTCGAGAATGATGAAGGCGTCGTTGAGCGTACGGCCGCGCATGTAGGCCAGCGGGGCGACCTCGATCGTGCCCGCGGCCATCAGCCGGGGGATCGAGTCGGGGTCGACCATGTCGTGCAGCGCGTCGTAGAGCGGGCGCAGGTAGGGGTCGATCTTCTCGTAGAGCGTGCCGGGCAGGAAGCCGAGCCGTTCGCCCGCCTCGACCGCCGGACGGGTGAGGATGATCCGGTTGACCTTCTTCTCCTGCAGCGCCCTGACCGCCTTGGCCATCGCCAGGTAGGTCTTGCCGGTGCCGGCGGGGCCGATGCCGAAGACGATGGTGTGCCGGTCGATCGCGTCGACGTAGCGCTTCTGGTTCACCGTCTTGGGACGGATCGTCCGGCCCCGCGAGGAGATGATGTCGAGGGAGAGCACCTCCGCCGGGCGGTCCGAGCTCATGCGCAGCATCGCGATGCTGCGCTCGACCGCGTCGGGTGTGAGTTCCGCGCCCCCTCGGACGAGTTCGGCCAGCTCCTCGAACAGGCGCACCACGACGCTGCTCTCCTCGGGGCTGCCGGTGATGGTGATCTCGTTGCCCCGGACGTGGATGTCGGCGCGGAAGGCGCCCTCGACGACCCGCAGCAGCTCGTCACGCGAGCCCAGCAGGCTCACCATCGAATGGTCGTCCGGAATCACCACCTTTGCCTGGGTCCTACTGGGGCCCTTGGCCTTGGGCTGGGACGTTCTGCTGGAATCGTTTGTCTCGGACATAGGCGGGCCTTTCGGCCTGTTCGCCTCCAGATATCGGGTTCAGACTTCCCCGCCATCGTATCCGTGTTCGACCCGATCGCGCTTTCCCGTTTTCACCCGGGCGGCCAGGTCAGGCCGCGTCCGCCGAGCACGTGCCCGTGTACGTGGAAAACGGTCTGTCCCGCCCCGGGACCGGTGTTGAACACGATGCGGTATCCGGGCTCCGCGACCCCCTCCTGCTCGGCCACCGTGTGCGCCGTCCTGAGCACCTCGTCGGCGAGCCCGTGGTCGGCCGCGGCCAGCGCCGCCGCGTCCTGGTAGTGGTCCTTGGGAACCACCAGGACATGGGTCGGCGCCTGGGGGTTGACGTCTCTGAAGGCCAGGGTCCGCTCGGTCTCGTGGACGACGTCCGCGGGAATCTCCCCGGCCACGATCCTGCAGAACAGGCAGTCGGCTTCACTCACCATGCGGGCACCCTATCCCCCTGCCGTCTCGTGAAGCCCCTTCCCCACTCCCCGCGCCGTTGTCAATCGGTGATGGCACATCGTCAGCGAACAAAGATCCGCCCAGCTAAGGTAAGTGTGCAAAACTTCAACAACGACAGCCCATGCGATTAGCACGATGTGGCCGCCTGGCGAGGACACGACTGGGTCATGCCCCCTAATGAACCGGCAGAGCGTAAACCCTCTGGGAAGGCCGAGCGTCCCACTGATGTGACCACCGAGACCCTCGTGGCCGACAGGTCGCTGGGGGCGGTGCCCGTCGGTTGGGACGCCGACATGGCCGTGACCGCGCTCTACAGCGCGCATTATCGGTCTCTTGTGCGTCTCGCAGTTTTGCTCGTCCGCGACATGGCAACCGCGGAGGAAGTCGTGCAGGACGCGTTCGTCGCCATCCACGGCGCCTGGCGCCGCCTGCGTGACACCGACAAGGCACTCGCCTACCTGCGCCAATCGGTCGTCAACAGATCACGCTCCGTGCTGCGGCACCGGGCGGTCGTTGAGAAGTACGCCCCGAAGGGCCTGCCCGACGCGCCGAGCGCCGAGAACGGCGCCATCGGCGAACTGGAGAGGTCCGCCGTCATCGAGGCGCTTCGCGGCCTGCCCGCCCGGCAGCGGGAGGCCCTGGTCCTGCGGTACTACGGTGACCTGTCGGAAGCGCAGATCGCCCACGCGATGGGCATCAGCAAAGGCGCGGTCAAGAGTCACACGGCTCGCGGCATGGCCGCCCTACGAACCTCACTGGAGCAACTGTCATGACCGACTCCCCCGACGACGAGTACGGCGAGCTTCTCCGCCGTGCCCTGAGCGCGGAGGCGAACTCGGTCGTTCCCTCCCCGGACGGTCTGGAGATCATCCGCGCCCGCATAGAGCGACGCGGGCTCCGCGGGCTGATGTGGTGGCGCGCCGGAGCCTCCGTCGCCGGGGCCGTCCTCGTCGCGGCGGCGGTCGTGGTGGTCGTGCCGCAGTTCCGTCACGACACGAAGCAGGTCCACAGCAACGAGGTCAACTTCACCGTGCCGACGAGCCCGGAGATGTCCGCGACGTCGCGGCCTCCACTGCGGACCGCCGGGCCGTCCCCCGCCCCGGCCAAGCCCGGCGTCACGCCTCCCACGCCTCCGGTGGCCTCGAAGTCGGGGACGCCGAGCCCGAAGCCGTCGGCGAAGCCGTCCAGGACTCCCAAGCCGTCACCGTCGCCGACCTGCGGGACGACCTCTCCCGGCACCACGGTCGAGCCCGAGGAGACGCAGAAGGGGTGTGGGGAGCCGACCGAGACCCCGGCCCCGCCGGAGCCCTCGGAGACGGGTGGCCCCTCCGAGGCTCCCTGCGCGGCCGACGAGTGCCCTCAGGACCCCCAGCGGACCCCGGTGCAGACGGACTCCTCTCCCGCCCCCGCGGCCCGTCCCTGAGGCGTTCGCGCCCCGGCGAGCCCCGTCACCAGCGGCCGGTACGGGTCTGTAGCACTGCCGCGGCGGCGACGCCCGCCGTCGAGGTGCGCAGCACCGTGGGCCCGAGCAGCGCGGCCACCGCCCCCGCCTCACGGAAGGCGGCGATCTCCTCCTCGGTGACGCCGCCCTCGGGACCGACGACCACGACGATGTCTCCGATGTCGCCGTCGTCCCCTGCGGGCAGGGGAAGGGTGGACAGCGGCGTGGCGGCCTCCTCGTGCAGCACGACGCCGAGCGCGGCCTCCGCCAGCAGGGCGGCGACCCGGGAGGTCGTCGCGGGTTCGGTCACCTCGGGCAGCAGGAAGCGCCGGGACTGCTTGCCCGCCTCCCGCGCGGTCGAGCGCCAGCGGGCCAGGGACTTGGCCGCGCGCTCGCCCTTCCACTGGGTGACGCACCTGGCGGCGGACCAGGGGACGATCACGTCGACCCCGGCCTCGGTCATCATCTCGACGGCCAGCTCTCCCCTGTCGCCCTTGGGCAGGCCCTGCACGACGACCAGGCGGGGGCGCGGCGGCACGACCTCGTAGCGGCGCAGCACCTCCACCCGGAGCGAGTCCTTGCCCGCGTCGAGCACGACGCACTCGGCGACCGCCCCCGCGCCGTCGGTGAGGTCGAGCCGCTCCCCCGTCCGCAGCCGCCGTACGGCAGCCGCGTGGCGGCCCTCGGGGCCGCCGAAGACGAACTCCCGCCGGGCCAGGTCACCCGGCTCCGCCAGGAAGACCGGAACCGTCATCGGCCCTCACAGGCCCCGCGGGCGCCCGCTGGATCAGCGGCCATTGAAGGCGTCCCGCAGGCGGGAGAAGAAGCCCTGCTGGCCGGGGGCGAACTTGCCGGGCGGGCGTTCCTCGCCGCGGAGCCTGGCCAGCTCGCGCAGGAGCTCCTCCTGAGCCTGGTCGAGACGGGCGGGAGTCTCGACGTTGACGTGGATCAGCAGGTCTCCCCTGCCGGTCTCGTTGAGGCGCTGGATGCCCTTGCCGTACAGCGGGATGGTCTGCCCGGACTGGGTGCCGGGGCGGACGTCCAGCTCCTCGGCGCCGTCGAGTGTCTCCAGCGTCAGGATCGTGCCGAGCGCGGCGGCGGTCATCGGGATCTGCACGGTGCAGTGCAGGTCGTCGCCGCGGCGCTCGAACGTCTCGTGGGGGCGCTCGACGATCTCCAGGAACAGGTCACCGGGCGGGCCGCCGCCGGGACCGATCTCGCCCTCGCCGGCGAGCTGGATGTGGGTGCCGTCCTCGACGCCCGCGGGGATGCGGACCTTGATGGTCCGCCGGGTGCGGACCCGGCCGTCGCCGGAGCACTCCTGGCAGGGGTTGCGGATGATCGAACCGAACCCGCCGCACTGCGGGCAGGGACGGGAGGTCATGACCTGGCCGAGGAAGGACCGGGTGACCTGGGAGACCTCGCCGCGCCCGTGGCAGACGTCACAGGTGTCGGGGTGGGTGCCCGCCGCCGCACCGGAGCCGGTGCAGACCTCGCACAGGATCGCGGTGTCGACCACCAGCTCGCGGGTCGTGCCGAAGGCCGCCTCCCGCAGGTCGAGCTCGACCCTGATGGTGGCGTTGCGGCCCCTGCGGGCCCGCGAGCGGGGACCGCGCCCCGCGCCGCCGCCCGCCGCGCCGAAGAAGGCGTCCATGATGTCGCTGAAGGGGAAGCCGGCGCCGAAGCCTCCGGCGCCCGCGCCGCCCGAGGAGAACGGGTCGGCGCCCATGTCGTACATCTGACGCTTGTTGGGGTCGGACAGCACCTCGTAGGCCTGGGTGATGTCCTTGAACCGCTCCTGGGTCTCAGGGTCGGGGTTCACATCGGGATGCAGCTCCCTGGCCAGGCGGCGGTAGGCCTTCTTGATCTCCTCCGCGCTGGCGTCGCGCCGCACCCCCAGGGTGCCGTAGTAGTCACTCTTAGTAGCCACTTAGTTGACCTCTTAGGATGCAGCCAGGATCTGGCTGACGTAGCGTGCCACCGCGCGCACCGCGCCCATCGTGACCGGGTAGTCCATACGTGTCGGACCCAGCACACCGAGCCGGGCCAGTTGCTTGCCACCCGAACCGTATCCGGCGGCGACGATGGATGTGCCCTGGAGACCCGTGTAGGGGTTCTCCGAGCCGATGCGCACCGTCAGCGCCGACAGGTCCGAGGTCTCACCGAGCAGGCGCATGAGCACCACCTGCTCCTCCAGGGCCTCCAGCACGTCGCGGAGCCCGACGGTGAAGTCGGCCCCCGCGAGATTGGCGGCCCCGGCGAAAACGATCTTCTCATCATGCCGGTCCACAAGGGACTCAAGCAGGACCGAAAGGATGGTGGCCGCGACGGGCCTGTCCTCGGCGGGCAGCCGTTCTGGCAGGTCGGCGACCATGTCGGGAACACTGGCCAGCCCGCAGCCGTCCAGGCAGGCGTTGAGCACCGCGCGCAGGTGCGCCACGCGGTTGTCGTCGATGACCTCCTGCAGCTCCACCACGCGCTGCTCGACCCGCCCGGTGTTGGTGATGAGCACGAACATCAGGCGGTGCTCGTTCAGCGGGACCAGCTCGACGTGGCGGACCTTGGAGTTGGAGATCGTGGGGTACTGGACCACGGCGACCTGACGGGTCAGCTGGGCCAGCAGCCGTACCGTGCGCATCACGACGTCGTCGAGGTCGACGGCGCCCGCGAGGAAGCTCTCGATGGCCCTCCTCTCCGCGCCGGACAGCGGCTTCACCTGGGAGAGGCGGTCGACGAACAGCCGGTAGCCCTTGTCCGTCGGCACCCGGCCCGCGCTGGTGTGGGGCTGGGCGATGTAGCCCTGCTCCTCCAGCACCGCCATGTCGTTGCGGATGGTCGCGGGGGACACACCCAGGTTGTGACGCTCCGCGAGAGCCTTCGAGCCGACCGGCTCATTGGTGGACACGTAGTCCTCGACGATGGCGCGTAGGACCGCCAGCTTGCGGTCGTCAACCAACGTGCTCACCTCCTACCTGCGCTCGGACGGGAAACGCCAGGTCTGGCACTCGGTGTTCCCGAGTGCCAAGTGTACGGCTCCAGCCCGGGGGGTGCGATAACACGGCACCAGGATGGGCGGGAGCGGGTCCTGGAGCAAGCCATTGTCAAGTCAGCTGCTATCGCTATCCAAGTGGTAAGGGCCACAATTAGGTATATGTCCAATGATTTCGGATCCCCTTCGGGTTACGGCACCCCCCAGCAGCCGTACGGCCAGCCCCACCAGCAGCAACAGCAGTACCAGCAGGGCGGCCCCTCCTTCGGCTACCCGCCCCCGGGATACGGCGCCCCCCAGGGCCCGCCGCCGAAGGTGAAGCCCAGCGTCGGCTGGATCGTCGGCGTGTGGCTGCTCTTCGTGCTGAGCGTGATCATTGGCTTCGTCGGTTTCGCGGGCGGTCTCTTCAACGCGGTCACCGAAGCCGCCCCGACCTCCTCCTTCGGCCCCGACCAGAAGACGACCGTCAGCATCGACCCGGCGAACAAGCCCGCCATCTACGTCGCCGCGGCCAAGGGCACGAACTTCGAGTGCCAGATCGAGGGCGCCCCGGGAACCGTCAAGCTCCAGCGGCCGAGCTTCCAGCAGACCGTCACCGCCGACGGGCAGCTGTGGGAGCTCGCCCTGCGGATCGGGGTGGACAAGGCGGGCGACTACCCGATCACCTGCACCACCTCGGGCGGGGTCGACGCCAAGTTCGGCGTGGGCAAGGAGATCGTGGCCGACTCGGTGATCAGCGGCACGCTGATGCTGTTCGGCGTGCCGGGGATCGGGTTCCTGCTGGCCGTCATCGTGACGATCGTCGTGCTGGTCAAGCGCAGCGGCGCCCGCAAGCGCCAGGCCGCGGCCGCGGCGGCCCAGTGGGGACAGCCTGGAGCCTACGGCAGGTGAGGCCCGCTCTTTGCTACCGTCCCACGTGATCCCCTGCGAGAGGTGGCTGACGGCCGGTGATGTACGAGCGTGACGTGCTGGCGGGAAACTGGCGTCGTCCCCTCAAGGGGAAGATCCCCCAGGTCCCCGCCGAGCCCGACCTGGTCGTCGAGGACGCCGAGAGCGGCTTCTGCGGCGCCGTGGTCGCCTGCGACAAGGAGGCCGTCACCCTGGAGGACCGCTTCGGGCGGCGGCGCCTGTTCCCGCTCGACCCGGCCGCGTTCCTCCTCGAAGGCAGGACGGTGACCCTGGTACGGCCCGCCGCCGCGTCTCCGGGCTCCCGGGGACCCCAGGGGCCCCAGGGGCCCCAGGGGCCACGGCGCAGCGCCTCCGGCTCCATCGCGGTCGAGGGCCTGCGGGCCCGGGTCGCCAGGGAGAGCCGGATCTACGTGGAGGGCGTGCACGACGCCGCGCTGGTCGAGAAGGTCTGGGGACACGACCTGCGCGTCGAGGGCGTCGTGGTCGAGTACCTCGAGGGCGTCGACCACCTCCCCGAGATCGTCGCGGAGTTCGGGCCCGGCCCTGAGCGTCGTCTCGGTGTGCTCGTCGACCATCTGGTCGCCGGGTCCAAGGAGAGCCGGATAGCGGCCGAGGTCTCCTCGCCCCACGTGCTGGTCGCCGGGCACCCGTTCGTGGACGTCTGGCAGGCCGTCAAACCGTCGGCGCTGAGGATCGCCGCCTGGCCCCGGGTTCCGCGCGGCCTGCCGTGGAAGGAGGGCGTCATCGCCGCCCTCGGATGGGGGGTCGATCCCGCGGAGGCCTGGCGCCGCATCCTCGGATCGGTCACCACCTACGCCGATCTCGAACCGGAGCTCCTCGGCCCGGTCGAGCGGCTGATCGACTTCGTGACCGACCCCGCCCAGGACGACTGACCCACCCCATCGAGGAGACGGCCATGAGCGACAATCCCGAGCGGTTCCCGCACGAGGAGCACCCCCGGCCTGGGTACGGAGCGTGGCCCGGCCCTCAGCCCGGCCCCCCTCCAGGCCCTCCCCCCGGGCAGGGATACCAGGGGTACCCGCCCCAGGGCGGCTGGCCGTACGGTCACCAGGGGTACGGTGTGCCCGGTTACGGCGGTTACGGCGGGCAGGGCCCGCGTCCGGGCACCGACGACACGACCATGGCGATGCTCGCCCACCTGCTGGGCCTGCTGACCTCGTTCGTCGGTCCGCTGGTGCTCTACCTCGCCAAGCGGGACGAGGCCCCCTACGTGCGGGCCCAGGCGGCCGAGGCGCTGAACTTCCAGCTCACCCTGATGATCGCCTATCTGGTCTCCTGGATGCTGGCCTTCGTGCTGATCGGCTTCCTGCTGATGCCGCTGGTCTGGATCGGCTCACTCATCCTGATGATCATCGCCGCCGTCGCGGCCAACCGCGGAGAGAGCTACCGTTACCCGCTGAACATCCGGTTCGTGAGCTGAGTCCCGTACCGGTCAGGTCAGGTCGCGCACCAGGGCGTCGGCCAGCAGGCGGCCCCGCAGCGTGAGCACCGCCCGCCCGGTCTTGAACGGCTCCACTTCGAGCAGGCCGTCCGCCAGGGCTCTGGCGACGACCCTCGGCCTGTCCAGCTCGCGAAGCGGGAAGCCCGCGGAGAGTCTCAGCTCCAGCATCAGGCGCTCGACCGCCCTGTCCTGCGAGGTGAGCACCTCGCGGGCGTGCGCGGGCGAGGCACCGGAGGTCAGGCGCTGGGCGTAGGCCGCCGGATGCTTGACGTTCCACCACCGGGTGCCCCCGACGTGGCTGTGCGCTCCGGGACCGACCCCCCACCAGTCGCCGCCGGTCCAGTACAGCAGGTTGTGCCTGCAGCGCGCCGCCTCCGAGGTGGCCCAGTTGGACACCTCGTACCACTCGAACCCGGCCTCGGCGAGCATGCCGTCGGCGATGAGATAGCGGTCGGCGGCCACGTCGTCGTCCGGCATCGGCAGCTCGCCTCGCCGGATCCTGGCCGCCAGCCTGGTGCCGTCCTCCACGATCAGCGAGTAGGCCGACACATGATCGGGCCCCGCCTCGATCGCGGCGGCCAGGGAGGCTCGCCAGTCGTCGTCGCTCTCCCCCGGCGTGCTGTAGATCAGATCCAGGTTGACGTGCTCGAACCCCGCCGCACGGGCCTCCGCGACGGCCTGGGCCGGGCGGCCGGGGGTGTGCGCCCGTTCGAGGACCCGCAGCACGTGCTCGCGGGCGCTCTGCATGCCGAAACTCATCCGGGTGAACCCGCCGTCGCGCAGTTCCTCAAGGTAGGCCGGGCCGACCGACTCGGGATTGGCCTCGGTGGTCACCTCGGCGCCCGGTGCGAGGCCGAACTCCTCCCCGATCACCTTCAGGATCGCGACCAGGTCGGCCGCGGGCAGCAGAGTGGGGGTGCCCCCGCCGAAGAAGACGGTCCGGACCGGCAGGTCGGCCTCGCCGAGGTTGGCGCGTGCTCGCCGTACCTCCCTGATCGCGGTGCGCGCGTAGTCCTCGCGGGAGGCGCCGGGGCCCAGCTCCGAGGCGGTGTAGGTGTTGAAGTCGCAGTAGCCGCACCGGGTCACGCAGAAGGGGACGTGGACGTAGAAGCCGAAGGGCCGCTCCCCCAGGCCGTGGAGCGCGCTCTCCGGCAGGTCACCCGAGGGGGGTACCGGATCGCCGTCGGGAAGTGTGGATGGCACGTGACCAAGTCTGCCGCCCCGGACGCGGTGCCCGGTACGCCGGATCCGGCCAGACCGTTGACGGGTAGATCGCCCAGGTCTACGATCCGGGAAAACTTAAAGGAAAGTTTCCTATAAGTTCCACCCCCCAAGGCCCCCCAGGCAACGTGGAGAAGCCCGTGCAGAGACTCCTCCGGAACACGCTCGCCGCGGCCCTGGCCGCCGGTCTCGCGGCCACCGCCGCCCCGGCGCCCGCCCAGGCCCAGACCAACACCGGCCACGGTGACCGCTTCAAGCGGGTCGCCTACTTCATCCAGTGGGGCGTCTACGGACGCAACTACCACGTCAAGGACATGGAGACCAGCGGCGCGGCGGCGAAACTGACCCACATCAACTACGCCTTCGGGTCCGTCAGCGCCGAGGGTACGTGCGTCTCCTCGGACGCCTGGGCCGACTGGCAGCGACCGGTACCCGCCGAGCAGAGCGTGGACGGCGTCGCCGACGCCCCAGGCCAGGCCCTGAACGGCAACCTGAACCAGCTCAAGAAGCTCAAGGCCAAGCACCCCGGCCTCAAGGCCCTGATCTCCCTCGGCGGCTGGAGCGGCTCGAAGTACTTCTCCGACGCCGTCCTCACCGAGGAGAGCCGCGCCAAGCTGGCCGCCTCCTGCATCGACCTGTGGCTTCGCGGCAACCTGCCCGACACCGCGGCCGGCACCGGGGCGGGCGTGTTCGACGGCATCGACCTCGACTGGGAGTGGCCCGGCAGCGAGGGCAACGAGGGCAACGTCGTCAGGCCCGAGGACAAGCACAACTTCACGTTGTTCACCACCGAGCTGCGCCGCCAGCTCAACCAGTACGACCGGCGCAGTGAGCTGACGGCCTTCCTGCCCGCGGGCGGACCGAAGATCGACGCGGGCTTCGAGGTCCGCGACGTCTTCAAGAACCTCACCTTCGCCACCATCCAGGGCTACGACCTGCGCGGCTCGTGGGACCCCATCACCGGTCACAACGGCAACCTGTTCACCGACCGGCGCGACCCCAACACGGTGAAGTACAGCGTCGAGCAGACCGTGCGCGACTACCTGAACCGCGGCGCCTCGGCGAAGAAGATCGTGGTCGGCATCCCGGCGTACGGCCAGGGCTGGACCGGTGTGACCGCGGGCGGCAACGGCCTGTTCAAGCCCGCGACCGGCCCCGCGCAGGGCACCTGGGCGGCGGGCACCGACGACTACAAGAACCTGGTCAAGAAGCCCGGAAAGCGCTACCGCGACGTGCTGACCGGCGCCAACTGGCTCTACGACGGCAACGAGTTCTGGTCCTACGACGACCCGGCCACGGTGCTCCAGAAGGCGGCCTACATCCGCCTGCGGGGCCTGGGCGGCTCGATGATGTGGTCCATCGACCAGGACGACGACAAGGCGTCCCTCACCTCGGCGCTCTACAAGGTCCTGCGCTGAGTCTCCCCTGAGACCGGGCGGGGCCGGCGATCCTGGGTCATCGGCCGCCCCGCCCGCACCACCCCGCGACGCCCCCGTCCGCGCTCCTCGCGGGCGGGGGCGTCGCATCTCACTTCTTCGGCTTGTCCGCCGAGGAGGACTCGGTGGACAGCGCGGCGACGAAGGCCTCCTGGGGGACCTCGACACGGCCGACCATCTTCATCCGCTTCTTGCCCTCCTTCTGCTTCTCCAGCAGCTTGCGCTTACGGGAGATGTCGCCGCCGTAGCACTTGGCGAGCACGTCCTTGCGGATGGCGCGGATGTTCTCCCTGGCGATGACCCGGGCGCCGATGGCGGCCTGGATCGGCACCTCGAACTGCTGCCTCGGGATGAGCTCGCGAAGCTTCTTGGCCATCTCGACGCCGTAGGAGTAGGCCTTGTCCTTGTGGACGATGGCGCTGAAGGCGTCGACCGCCTCGCCCTGGAGCAGGATGTCGACCTTGACCAGCTCGGACTCCTGCTCGCCGGAGGGCTCGTAGTCGAGCGAGGCGTAGCCGCGCGTGCGGGACTTGAGCTGGTCGAAGAAGTCGAAGATGATCTCGCCGAGCGGCATGGTGTAACGGATCTCGACCCGGTCCTCGGACAGGTAGTCCATGCCCTGCAGATTGCCTCTGCGGTTCTGGCACAGCTCCATGATGGCGCCGATGAACTCGGAGGGGACCAGCACGGTCGCCTTGACCATCGGCTCGAAGACCTTGTCCACCTTGCCCGTGGGGAACTCCGAGGGGTTGGTGACCGTGAACTCCTTGGCGTCCTCCATGATCACCCGGTAGATCACGTTGGGCGCGGTGGAGATGAGGGAGAGGTTGAACTCCCGCTCAAGACGCTCCCTGACGATCTCCATGTGGAGCAGGCCGAGGAAGCCGCAGCGGAAGCCGAAGCCGAGCGCCGCCGAGGTCTCCGGCTCGTAGACCAGGGCCGCGTCGTTGAGCTGCAGCTTGTCCAGCGCCTCGCGGAGCTCGGGGTAGTCGTCGCCGTCGATCGGGTAGAGGCCGGAGAACACCATCGGCTTGGGGTGCTCGTAACCGCTGAGCGGCTTCGCGGCGGGCTGCGCGCCCGAGGTGACGGTGTCACCCACCCGCGACTGGCGCACGTCCTTCACGCCGGTGATCAGGTAGCCCACCTCACCGACGCCGAGGCCCTTGTCCGCGATCTTGGGCTCGGGGGAGATGACGCCGATCTCCAGGGTCTCGTGGGTGGCGCCGCTGGACATCATCAGGATGCGCTCACGCTTGCCCAGGTGGCCGTCCATGACCCGGACGTAGGTGACCACGCCGCGGTAGGTGTCGTAGACGGAGTCGAAGATCAGCGCGCGGGCGGGGGCGGCGGCCTCGCCGACCGGGGCGGGGACCCGCTCGACGACGTGGTCGAGCAGTTCCCTGACGCCGACGCCGGTCTTGCCGGACACCTTCAGGACGTCCTCGGGCTCACAGCCGATGAGGTGGGCGATCTCCGCGGCGTACTTCTCCGGCTGGGCGGCCGGGAGGTCGATCTTGTTGAGCACCGGGATGATCGTCATGTCGTTGTTCATGGCCAGGTAGAGGTTGGCCAGCGTCTGCGCCTCGATGCCCTGCGCGGCGTCGACCAGCAGGATCGCGCCCTCGCACGCCTGCAGGGAGCGGGAGACCTCGTAGGTGAAGTCGACGTGCCCGGGGGTGTCGATCATGTTGAGGACGTAGTCGGCGCCGTCGACCTGCCACGGCAGCCTGACCGCCTGTGACTTGATCGTGATGCCGCGCTCGCGCTCGATGTCCATCCGGTCGAGATACTGGGCGCGCATGGAGCGGTCGTCGACCACGCCGGTGATCTGCAACATGCGGTCGGCAAGCGTTGACTTGCCATGGTCGATGTGCGCGATGATGCAGAAGTTGCGGATCACCGCGGGATCGGTCTGGCCAGGCTGAATGCGCACCGGTGTCCGTTTCGACGGGATTGACGACGATCTACGGCTGGCATACCAGCCGTTCTCCATGGTGACATGTCCGGGTGATTACCCGGACCAGAGCACGACGCGGCCTGCGCCTTCTCGTGGCGGTCGCGGCCGTGCTCCTTGTGCTGCCCGGGGTGGCAGCGGCCACCCTCACGATCCAGTTTACCGGGACGCCCGCCCCGTGGGCGAAGAGCACGGGCCATGACGCCCTGTGGCTCGGTCACATGTGGGTGGACGGCCGCAAGGACGCCGCCGACGTCAAGGCCCTGGCCGTACGGCTGCGCGGCACCGGGATCAAGGACCTGTACGTCCATTCGGGCCCGTTCGGCCTCGACGGCGCGCTTTCCCCCGAGAAGTACTCCGGGGCCGCCGCCTTCCTCAAGGAGATCCACGCGCGGCTTCCCGGCGTCCGGGTCTCGGCGTGGCTGGGGCAGAAGGTGAACGGCCGCCTCAGCCTCGGCGACGCGGCCGCGCGCCAGCGGGTGCTCGACGGCGCCCGCGCAGTCATGGCCGTGGGCTACGACGGCGTGCACTACGACTTCGAACCGGTCGGGGACGGCGACGCCGGCTTCCTCGACCTGCTCGACCGGACCCGCCAGATCGTCGGCAAGGACCTGCTCTCCGTCTCCACGCCCCAGATCGAGCCGTTCCCGCTCACCCGGCCCCTCGCGCGTCTGGCCATCGGCCACGACAAGTACTGGTCCCCGGACTACTTCAGGGATGTGGCCTCCCGTACCGACCAGGTGGCCATCATGACCTACGACTCCTACTACCCCTCCACGATCCTCTACGGCGGCCACGTCGTACGGCAGGGCACCCTGGCGCTCGGCCTCGTGCCGGACGACAAGACGGTGCTGATCGGCGCACCCGCCTACCACGACCACGGCGTGGTCTGGGGGGACGCGGCGGAGAGCGTCGCGACGGCGGCCGAGGGCGCCAGACTGGCGCTGACCTCGCACGGGACCCGCCGGGAGCTGTTCGGGCTGGCGCTCTACGTGGACTTCGCCGCCACACCCGAGGACTGGAAGGAGTATGAGGACTCCTGGTTCAACCCCTGACGCCACCGAAGCCCTCCTTCCAGACCGGCGGCCCCCTGACGGCTCTCCGACGACTCTCCGGCGGCGATGCGCGCACGCGGCCGGAGGCGGACACGGTAAGCTGGGTGGACACTCCTACGCCCAGGTTGTCGATTTGAGCGACCACCCGGGTGATTGGTAGCCTATTCAACTGCGTGTGGCGCGCCCTCTCTGCCCGCGCGCCCCACTCCGACGACATTCACCGAGGCTTCTTCGTGGCGAACATCAAGTCCCAGATCAAGCGCAACCGGCAGAACGAGAAGGCCCGGCTGCGTAACAAGGCTGTCAAGTCTTCCCTGAAGACGGCCGTCCGCAAGTTCCGCGAGGCCGCCGACCAGGGCAACGTCGACGAGGCCGTCGTGCTCATGCGCGCCGCTTCCCGCCAGCTGGACAAGGCCGCCAGCAAGGGCGTCATCCACAAGAACCAGGCTGCCAACCGCAAGTCGGCGATCGCCCAGCGCGCCGCCGCCCTCGCGGCCGCCAAGTAATCCAGGGTTCTTCGGAACGCCGTGCCCTACGGGGCGCGGCGTTCTTGTTTTGTTCCCTTTGGGCGGCTCGGAGGGGTTCGCGCGATCACATAGCTTGATGTCGATTAACTCAATGCTAAGTTAATCGACGTCGAGGCTTCTGAAGGAGATCCCGTGCCCTCCCCCCGTGCCGCCCTGGTGGCCGTCACCGCACTCGCCCCGGCGGTCTGGGGCACGACCTACGTCGTGACCACCGTGCTGCTCCCTCCGGAGCGCCCGCTGTTCACCGCCCTGATGCGCGCGCTCCCCGCCGGGCTGCTCCTGGTGGCCGTGACACGCACGCTGCCCCGCGGCGACTGGTGGTGGCGGGCGGCGGTGCTCGGCGGGCTCAACATCGGCCTGTTCTTCCCGCTGCTGTTCCTGTCCGCCTACCGGCTGCCCGGCGGGGTCGCGGCGGTCCTCGGCTCCATCCAGCCGCTCATCGTCGCCGGGCTCACCCGCGCCGTGCTCCGCGAGACCGTCTCGCTCCACCGTGTCGCCGCCGCGATCGCGGCCACCGTGGGCGTCTCCCTCGTGGTGCTGAGGGCCAACGCCGCCCTCGACGTCACGGGAGTCGCCGCGGGTCTGCTCGGCGCGACCGGCATGGCCGCCGGGGTCGTCCTCACCCGTGCGTGGGGCAAACCACCCGGCGTCGGCGACCTGGCCCTCACCGGCTGGCAGCTCACCGCGGGCGGCCTCATGATCGCCCCGGTCGCCTTCGCCGTCGAGGGGCCACCTCCCACGCTGGACGGCGCCGCCGTCGCCGGCTACGCCTGGCTGGGCCTCGTCGGTACGGCCGCCGCCTACAGTCTGTGGTTTCGCGGGGTCGGCCGTCTGGCGCCCCCGCAGGTCTCCCTGCTGGGCACCCTCAGCCCGCTCACCGCCGCCCTGGCCGGTTGGATCGTCTTGAACCAGTCGCTGAGCCCGCTCCAGCTGACCGGTTTCTTCCTGGCGCTGGCCGCGACGGTTGCGGGCCAGCTCCCGGCGTTCCGCCGCGCCCGCCTCTCCTCAACCCCCGACGCGGGCTAACGGCCGGTACGGCTGGCGACGACGATCTGCACCATGTGCTCAAGCGCGTAGGCGGGATCGGCGCCGCCACCCTTGACCTGTTCGTCGGCCGTCGCGGTCGCCTGAAGGGCGCGGGCGATCCCCTCAGGACCCCAGCCGTTCAGCTGCCGCTGTACCCGGTCGACCTTCCAGGGAGGCATGCCGAGGTGACTGGCGAGCTGCCCGCCACGCATGTTGCGCGGCGCCCCGCCGACCTTCGCCAGCGAACGCAGGCCTCCGGCGAGCGCGCTCACCAGCAGAACGGGCGCCGTGCCGGTGGCCAGCGCCCAGCGCAACTGCTCAAGGGCGTCACCCAGGCGCCCCTCGACGGCGGAGTCCGCGACGGTGAATCCGCTGACCTCGGCCCGCCCCCGGTGGTAGCGGGCGACGGCCGCCTCGTCGATGGTCTTGCCCGGCGTGTCGAAGGCGAGCTGGTTGCAGGCTGCGGCGAGTTCCCGCAGATCGTTCCCCACCGCGTCGAGCAGCGCGGCCGCCGCGTCGCCGCCGATGGTGCGCCCCGCCCGCCTCAGCTCCGCCTTGACGAAGGCGAGCCGTTCCGCCGGTTTGGTGACCTTGGCCACGGTGACCACGTGGCCACCGGCCTTCTTGACGCCGTCGACCAGTGCCTTGCCCTTGACCCCGCCGGGGTGGACCAGGACCAGCACGGTGTCCTCAGACGGGTTCGCGGTGTAGGAGACGATCTCCGCGATCACCTCCTTGACGAGGTCCTGCGCGGAGCGGATCACCACCACCGACCTGTCGCCGAACAGTGACGGCGAGGTCAGCTGGGTCAGCTCCCCCGGCTGTACCTTCCCGCCGACCAGGTCGTGGACCTCGGCCCCCGCGTCGGACGCCCGCGCCGCGGCGACCACCTCGCCGACCGCGCGGTCCGCGAGGAGTTCCTCGTCTCCGACTACCAGGGTCACCGGTGCTGGGTTGGTCGCCGCCATGTCCAGCAGCATGCCACGTGCGGCCAGTCGATTGACGCGCTCCCCGGCATGAGTGCCGGAGATTCGGCCTGTGCCACGTGTGCGGCGCCTCCTCGGCCCCCGCTCCGGCGACCCGCGCCGCCCGAGGCGAACAAACCCGAGTATCGATCGACAAGCGATTCGCAACCGATCCGCAGGCGGCGTGCGGCACACTCCAGGTGAACAGAGGAGAGATTCCCAATGAATTCCACCGTCAGCCGTCACACCTGTCCGCACTGCGGCACGGCCCTCGACGAGGGGCCGATCATGTATCGCTGCTCCCCCTGCGGCCGTTCCCTCTACGCCGCCGACATCGACACCGAGTTCCACCGTCCCCTTGAGACCGCGGTCCCGGTCTGACCCGGAGACCCGGCGGGCTCAACGGTAGGCGGACAGGCCGTCCGCCAGTTCTTCCTCGTCCTCGTCCCGGAAGGCGGACAGGGCCTGCTGCAGGGCGAAGGTCCGGCCGATCACGGTGACACGGGCCGCCGTGTCACCGGACCAGCCGCCGAGGGCGAACACCCGTCTCAGGAAGGCCTCGCCGTGACCGGCGCCGATCGCCGCCAGGTCCTCGGCCTGGTCTCCGATCGTGACCTCGTCCCAGTCGACCACCCCGCCGAGCCGGGGCCGTCCATCGACGATCTCCCACAGGACGTTCTCCACACCGAGGTCGCCGTGCACCAGTGCGTCGGTGAGATGCGGAAGGTCGTCGAGGGCCACGAGTTCCCGGTCGGCCCGCCGCCGCCCGTCCTGCGACATGAGCCCGAACAGCTCACTCCTGACATCCTGCGCGAAACACCGCCAGCGGTCCCGGGGCGCCGTCAGGGCGGCCCGCGCCCTCTCGTCCGAACCCGCCCCGGCCAGTGAGGCCAGCAGCGTGACGTACCGTGCCGCCACGGCCTCGGCCACGGCGGGGTCCTTGAGCGTGTCCGCCTCGAGCGGAGCCCCGGGAACACGGCTGAGGACGAGAAAAGGCCATCCGTCCACGTCTCCGGTGCCGTGTCCGAGAAGCGCGTCCCCGGCATCGCCCCCGGGGGCCGATCGCCCGTCCGTGTCCCGGGTGCCGTGTTCGAACAGGGGCGAGGGCGTGACGAACCCGAGGTCGAGTTCCGCGAGCAGCCGCAGCACCTCCACGCGCCGGGGCAGCCGGGAGGCCGCCGCCCTGGTGCGCGGCAGGCACACGACCCGGTCCGCGCCGACGATCACCCGGTGGAACTGCCCTTCGTGAACGACAAGGTCCTCAGGCGCGTCCGGTAGCGGCCAGGCCGGAAGACCGTCGTTCGCCGTCGTCATGGAAATCGGGCCACGTAGCGGCGTTGCCAGGGCGTCTCGACGGCCCCTGCGGCGTAGTGCTCACGAACGTAGGCGACCGCCTCCGCGGCCGGAACCCCGTCCAGCACCGCGACACAGGCCAGAGCCGTGCCCGTACGGCCACGCCCACCGCCGCAGGCGACCTCGACCCGCTCACTTCCGGCACGCTCCCAGACCTCGCGCAGCGCCTCGACGGCCTCCGTCCGGTCGGACGGAAGCCAGAAGTCGGGCCAGCGGAGCCAGCGGTGCTCCCAGCTGACGGCGGGAGGCTGTCGTCCCAGGAGGTAGAGCGCGAAGACGGGTCTTTCCCCCTCGGGAAGCGGGTACCGAAGGCCCCGGCCCCGGACGAGCCGCCCCGACGGCAGTCTCAACACCCCCGGTGCCGTGGCGTCCCATGTTTTGATCATGAAGCAAATCCTAACTCTCCGCCGGGCACGTCGATCGGCGTCCACAGACACCGAGAGCACTCAAGCCGCCCAAGACGCCGGGCCGCCCGACGGCGTCCGAGTCACCCGACGGCGTCCAGGCCGTCCCAGGGCGGCCGAGGCCTCGGGGAACGTCCCAGAGAGCACCGGGATTCCTCGAAGACGTCGGCATCCGCCCGAAGGCGCCCGACTCCTCCGGGAGTATCCGGGCCGAAGGTCGTCCAGAGACGTCACCTCTCTCTGACGACGGCCAGTCCCGCCTCCCGTGCGACCACGGTCAGCGTGCCTGACAGGTCCGTCCGATAGACCCGCATACCGAGCGCCAGCAGCCCGGTGACGGTGGAGGGAGCCGGGTGGCCGTAGTCGTTGCCCGCACCCACGCTGATCAGTGCCGCGCGAGCACCGGTGGCCGCGAGGAAGCCGGGGTCATATCTCGCCGAACCATGGTGGGGGACCTTGAGGATGTCAGCCCGCGGCAGACCTCTCCTGAGCAGCTCGGCCTGCGCCTCGGTCTCGACGTCCCCGCTGAGCAACGCGGTACCGGCCGCCCAGCGCACGTGCAGCACGACGCTGGCGTTGTTTATGGTCGTGCCCTCCCCTCCCCCTGGCGGGGACGTCCCGTCCCACGGTGCGAGGACCGTGAGCTCCGAGGGGCCGAAGCGCCACCGCGTCCCCGGCTGCGCCGTCCACTCGGCGACTCCCCGGCGGGTCAGGTCCGCGCTCAGCCGGACGCTCTCGCGCTCGGCCACATCGCGCGGGGTGACCACGACCGCTCCGACCGGCCGGCCGCGGAAGACCCCGCCCAGGCCGCCGACGTGGTCGAAGTGCGGGTGGGTGAGGACGACGAGCGGGACCTGCCTGACCCCCATGGACCTCAGGCAGCGGTCCATCCGCACGGGATCCGGCCCCGTGTCGACCACCACGGCGCGACCGGGACCCGCGGCGACCAGCAGCGCGTCACCCTGGCCCACATCGCACGCGACCAGCAGCCAGCCTCCGGAGGAACGACGGGTCACGACCGATCCGGCCACGACGACGGCGAGGAGCACCCCGACGGCCACCGCGGCGACCACCCGGCGTGACCACCGGCGCCGCAGCGCCAGCACGGCGAGCGGCGCGGCCACCAGCAGCGCGGCCAGTCCGGCGAGGCCACCGGGCCATGGGAACACCGCCAGGGGAAGGCCCGCCGCGCGTTCCGCCACACCGACGATCCACCCGGTGGCCAGACCCGCGGGACGGGCCAGTAACCGCGCGGCGCCCATGTGCAGCGGCGCGGTCAGCGAGGCGGCGAACCCGAGCAGCGTCGCGGGTGCCACGGCGGGCCCCGCGAGCAGGTTCGCGGGGACGGCGACCGGGGCGATCTGCCCTGACATCAGGACCAGCACCGGGGTGACCGCCGCCTGTGCCGCCGCGGGCACGGCGACCGCCTCCGCGGCCCAGCGGGGCAGTCGCCCGGCGAGCCGGTCCCGCCAGCGCGGCGCGAGCACCAGGATGCCGCCGGTCGCGAAGACCGACAGGGCGAAGCCGTAGGAGCGCGCGAGGCCGGGGTCGAAGAGGATCAGCCCCAGAACGGTCACCGACAGGGCCGCGAAGCCGTCGCGTGCGCGGCCCGTACCGAGTGCCAGGGCGGTGACGCCGCCCATGAGCAGCGCACGGAGCACACTGGGCGAAGGCCGGGCGACGACGGCGAAGAAGACCATGGCGAGAACGGCGAGCGCCGCCCTGAGCGGAAGACGCAGGCCCATGATCCTGGCCAGCGCGACGGCCGCCCCGGCCACGACTGCGAGGTTGGCCCCGGACACGGCCGTCAGATGGCTGAGGCCGGCCTGCTTGAAGTCGGCCTTCACCTGTTCGTCCATCTGGGACATGTCACCGACGACCAGTGCGGGCAGCAGGCCGCGCTGGCCCTGAGGAAGCACCGCGGAGGCCTCACGCAACCCCGCACGGAGCGCTCCAGCGACGCGCTGGACCCACGACGGCCCGCTCAGCACCCGGGGCGGCCCCCGCACCAGCACCACCGCGGCGAGCAGTTCTCCGGGCTCCGCGGGCCCGAACTGCCCTTGTACGGCTACGCGCTGGCTGGGCAACAGGGAACGCCACTCCTCTCCCGTGGCCAGCAAGATCACCGAGGCTCGCAGCCTCACCGCGCCTCCCGGTTCTCCCGCCGTGCCGGACGTCTGCCTGACCACCTCGACGCGTGCGGGCACCACGAAGCCGCTCCTGCGGGAGAGGCCGCCACGCTGGGCGCGTTCCCGGGGGTCGTCCGTCACCACCGCCTCGAACGTCGCCGAGGCCCGCCGCCGGGCCAGCTCGGCCACCGGCCCCGTATCGGCCGCGTGCACGTGGAAGGCGACCACACCGGCTGCTGCCGCCACGCACACCAGCACGGCGAGTGCCACCCCACGCCAGGCCGTACGGCCCCGGGCGCGGATCGCCACCGCCGTCAGGAGCGCGCCGCCGAGGGCGGTCAGAGCCGCGCAGGCCCCGATGGACGCGGGGCAGCCCACGAGCACGAGAGCGGCCATCCACGAGGCGAGGGCGGGCAGGACCAGATGCAGGGTGTGCGCCCGCGCGGGTGTGTCCTGGCCTGTGTCCTGACCGAGGTTCGCGGCCTGCCCGGTCAACCAGGTCATACGTGGACCCTGTCCTTCAGGTCGGCGTACTTCCGATCGCCGATGCCGCTGATCTCGCGTAGTTGCTCGACCCCCCGGAAACCCCCGTGGCCGTCGCGGTACTCGACGATGCGCCGGGCCAGCACCTCACCGACCCCGGGTAGCTGTTCCAGTTGCTGCGGGGTCGCGGAGTTGAGGTCGAGGACGACGGCCGCCGGGTCGGCGGGGACGGGCGTGATCGCGCCGACGGCCCCCGGAGCCCTGGGCACTCCGACGACGATCTGCTCTCCGTCGACCAGCCTGCGCGCGAGGTTGAGGGAGCCCGAGGAAGCTCCTCCGCGCACACCTCCCACAGCCCGGAGCGCGTCGGTGACGCGGGAGCCGCCGGGCAGGGTGACCACTCCTGGGCGACGGACCTTGCCGGTGACATGAACGGTGACCTCGGGGACCCCCGGAGGGCCGGTCCCGGCCCGGACCGCCGTCGTGAGCGGTGCGGAGGGCGGACGGGACACCGGTTCCTGAGAGGCCGGGGACGGACCGACGATCGGTGTGGGCGGCGCGAGGGGCTCAGACTCCGGCCGGGACAGCCACAGGTGGACGCCCGCGACCGCGGCGGCGACGATCGCGACGAGCACGAGGGCTCGCAGCCCGGAACGGCTGAGCCCGAGCACCGGCCCCTGGGCTGCGACGGCCGTACGGAGGGCCTCGAAGGAGGGTGGGAACGGCGGCACCGGGGCCGACCGCAACCAGCTCGCAGGACCGCCTCCGCCCCTGGGACCGCCGTCCGGAGCGGCTTCGCCGTCTCCGCCCGCGGAAGGCGGGTCGTCCCCGAAGGCCACCCCGGCGTATGACGGCCCCGTCCCGCCCCCGGCTTCGGGGAACAGGGCCTCGCGGCCCCCGGGACGCCCCGCAAGCGAGGGGAAGGTGGCCGGTTCGCGAGGGCCCGAGACCGTCAGAAGCCGTAGCCGTGCCCCGGCCGTGAACCGCTCGGTGGCCTGATCTGTTGTCCGCACGCCCAGGACGGTACGGCGACGCCGTGGCCCCTCCGGCCACCGAACGCGGTTCTGGGGAAAACCCCACGTCTCACGAACCGCCTGTGGAAAACCCTTGAGTCGCGCGACGCCGTCCCCCCGTGGGGTCTACGGGGCGGAGCACGGGAAACACGCCCCATGGGAAGAGGCGCAGGAGGTCACCGGTGACCCCGGCCACCCGGCAGGTGCCGGGGGCCGGGGGGAAGACCTACTGGACGGGGGTGCCGCCGCGCCAGACCCGGCGCGGCTTGAGGCCGAACGCCCAGGCGAAGGCACCCTCGTGGTCGGCGTCCCACTGGACGATGTCGGCCAGTCTGCCGGGGGCGAGGACGCCGCGGTCGGGGACGCCGAGCACGGTCGCGCCACCGAGCGTCGCCGCGCGCAGCGCGTCGTTGACGCTCATCCCGAAGGCCGCCACCGCGAGACTGATGACCAGGGCCATCGAGGTGATCCCGCAGTGCCCGGGGTTGTGGTCGCTGCCGAGCGCGACGGTGACGCCCTGGGCGAGCATGCGCCTGACCGGCGGCAGGCTGCCGCGCTGGAGCGCGGTTCCCGGGCAGACCACGGCGGGGACACCGTAGCGGGACAGGATCGAGATGTCCTCGTCGGAGGTGTGGTGCAGCAGGTCGGCCGAGGCGCAGCCGAGTTCGGCGGCGAGCTGGACCGCGCCGCGACGGCTGTAGGCCCCGGCGTGCACGCGCGGCAGCAGACCGACGTTGCGGCCGGACGCCAGGACCCAGCGGGCCTCGTCGGTGGTGAAGTGCCCCTCGTCGCAGTAGACGTCGACGCTGTCGGCACCGGCCGCCGCCGCGTCGGCGCACCAGGCGCCCACCGCTTCGACGTAGTCACGCTGACGGCCGAAGTACTCCGGCGGGACGACGTGCGCGGCGAGGAAGGTGACGTGCACGCGCGGCATCATCGGTTCCTTCTCAAGCTCGCGCAGCAGCCGCACGTCGGCGAGCTCGCCGTCGCGGGTGAGGTGGTAACCGGTCTTGGCCTCGACGGTCGTGGTGCCGGCGAGGAGCCACTCGCGCAGGCGTTCGCGGACGCCGTTGCACAGGGTCCAGGGGTCGGTGCCGCGGGTCACCGTGACGGTCGAGCCGATGCCGCCGCCGGCCGCGGTGATCGCCGAGGAGCTGGAGCCGCCGGAGCGCATGGCCATCTCGGCGTAGCGGTTGCCCGCGTACACCGGGTGGGTGTGGGCGTCGATCAAGCCGGGTATGACCAGCGCACCGCCAAGGTTCTCGACGTGGTCGACGTCGACGATGTCGTCGACCACCCCGGGAACGCTCTGTGGCAGGTCCGCGGCTCGCCCGACCCAGGCGATCCGGTCGTTGTGCACCAGGATCGCGGCATTGCTGCACACATCGTTACCGGTCCAGAGCCGGCCGATGTTGGTCAGAAGGCGGACCGTCATCGCATCACAGCCTTGCACGCAGGGAAGGACATCGGGAGGGACGCCGTTTCCGGAGACGGCAAACCGGCCTGGCGGACGCGGAGCGTCATGCCTGCTGGGTTCGCTGTGAGTCCGGACGACATCGGGGGTCTCCTGCTCTCATCCGCATATCGTTGTGCGGCGACAGTATCGCCGAGATCATGATCAGGCGATTTCAGTTCAGTTACGTTATTTCACAAGTGAGCTCGCTGTACAGGCTAATTGGGAAGAACCACCGCTTCACCGTGGCCACACCCGAACCACCGGCTGCACGGCCCCGTGCGACCTGAACGCATCTGCGCAGCTCAAGCCACTTCTCATCCATCCGTAACAGCGGTCACCGAGGCAACTTGCACCCCAGCTCTCCGCTGGATTTGCCTTATGGTAGCAATCCAAACCTTGCCCGACCACTGTCGCTTTTGGGGCTTTTGTACGATTTTCAGAGACCAATAGTGCACCCCACAAAGCCCCATCAAGGCAAGCTTTTCCATTGAAATAGGACAAGCCATCTATCTAGGCTGTTGGAACCAGGTCTCGGTATCACATCTCTCGAACGTCCGCGAGTCACGCATCGGCGCGAAACCCCTCGCCGGACCGGCGGACCATGCCGGGGGAACCTCTGCCCGGCTCCCAAAACGGACATGCCATGTAGCCTTTCGTGCGAGCCGTCTGTCAGCCGTACGCATGGGAGTCATCTTGTCCGTCTCCGCAGACGCCGGTCGGCGTCGCATAGAACAGCTGCTGCAGGACAACGAGGAGGACATCCTCCGGCGCTGGCAGGAAATAGCGGGTTCCTCCTCGGCGGGCAACGTGGACCGTGCCGCCCTGAGGGGACAGCTGCACGAGTTGCTCCAGGCGCTACGGCGGTCACTCGGTGAGGAGGGCGGCTCCAGCGACCTGCACGGCCTGCTCGCCGAGCTGTCCCGCAGCCGCGCCCGCCAGGGCTTCACACCCTCGGAGACCGCCGTCGTGGTGTTCGGCCTGAAGGAGGCGGTCTACGAGAGCGTGGAGGCGGACGGTTCCCCCGAGGCCCTGCGGGGGTTCATCTGGTTCTCCCGGCTCATCGACGACCTGGGGCTGTTCACCATAGAGAACTACGCCGCCGCCAGGGAGAAGGTGATCGTCGACCAGGCGGAGCAGCTCCTCGAACTGTCCACCCCGGTGGTCAAACTCTGGGAGGGCATCGTCGCGGTGCCGCTGGTCGGCACGCTCGACTCGGCCAGGACCCAGGTGGTGATGGAGAAGCTGCTGCAGACGCTGGTCGACACCGGCTCCGAACACGCCGTCATCGACATCACCGGTGTGCCCGCGGTGGACACCCAGGTCGCCCAGCACCTCCTCAAGACCGTGGTCGCGGCGCGGTTGATGGGCGCGGAGTGTGTGATCTCCGGCATCCGCCCGCAGATCGCCCACACCATCGTCACCCTGGGCATCGAGTTCGGTGACATCGTGACCAAGGCCTCCCTCGCCGACGCCCTGGCGCACGCGCTACGGCGCAGTGGCGTGGAGTTCGCCAGCAGGAAGACCCGCGTCGCCGTACGGACCGAGGAGGGATGATGGACCGCGTCCCCATCCTCAAGCTCGGAGACATCCTGATCGTCTCCATCCAGATCGACCTGCAGGACCAGGGCGTCCTGGCCCTGCAGGAGGACCTGGCCGACAAGGTCGTCGCGACGGGGGCCCGAGGAGTGATCATCGACATCACCGCCGTCGAGATCGTCGACTCGTTCATCGGGCGCATGCTGGCGACCATCGCGGCGATCTCCCGCATGCTCGACGCCGAGACGGTGGTCGTCGGGATGCGTCCCGCGGTGGCGATCACCCTCGTGGAGCTCGGGCTCTCCCTCGGTGGCGTGCGCACCGCGCTGAACCTTGAGAAGGGTGTCGCGCTGCTGAACCATCTCGAAGGCGCCCAGATCGCCACGGCCGCCCGGTGACCACCCCCGCAGAACTGCCCGTCAACGGCAACAGCGACGTCGTCCTGGTACGCCAGCACGTCAGGACCGTGGCCGTGGACGTGGGGTTGTCCCTCGTCGACCAGACCAAGGTCGTGACCGCGGCCAGCGAACTGGCCCGCAACGCGCTGGTCTACGCGGGCGGCGGCCGGGTCCGCGTCGAGATCGTGCACAACGGTCTACGCAAGGGGCTGCGCCTGACCTTCAGCGACGAGGGTCCCGGCATTCCGGACATCGAGCAGGCCCTCACCGACGGATGGACCACCGGCGGCGGCCTCGGGCTCGGGCTCAGCGGCTCCCGCAGGCTGGTCGACGAGTTCGACCTGAAGTCGGCTCCAGGAGAGGGCACGCTCATCACGGTGACGAAATGGGCGAGGTGATCGTCTCCCAGGACGACGTGTGGGCCAGGGCCGAGGACGCCAGCGCCATCGGTTCCCTGCGCCGCGCCGCGGTCGTGCTCGCCGAGAACCGGGGGTTCGACGAGGAGGACACCGGACGGGTCGCCGTGGCTGTGAGCGAGGCGGCCTCCAACCTGGTCAAGCACGCGGTCGAGGGCACCATGCTGATCCGTCCCCACCCCGAGCTCGGCTCGGCGGTCGAGGTCGTCGCCGTGGACCGGGGGCCGGGGATGCGCGACGTCGCCCGCGCCCTGCGCGACGGCTACTCGACGGCGGGAACCCTCGGCATCGGCATGGGCGGCATCGCGCGGATGGCCACCGGCTACGAGGTTCACTCGGTACCGGGACGGGGCACTGTGCTCGGCATGTACTTCACCGCACGTCAGAGCCCCAAACCTGCCTGCCGGGTCAGCGGCGTGACGCGCCCGATCGGCGAGGAGAGCGTCTGCGGTGACGCGTTCGCGGCCTCGGACTCGGGCACCTCGGTGACCGTGATGCTCTGCGACGGCCTCGGCCACGGCCCCGCCGCCGCCCACGCCTCGCGGAAGGCCGTACGGCTGTTCACGGAACACGCCGCCCTGGCGCCCGGGGACATCCTGGAACGCCTCCACCGGGGGCTCGGCCAGACCAGGGGCGGCGCCGTCGCCGTCGCCCGCGTCGACCGGGTCACGGGCACGGTCGGCTTCGCGGGCCTGGGCAACGTCTCCGCCTGGATCGCGGGCCACGACGGCAGGCAGGGCATGATCTCGGTGCCGGGGATCGCGGGCCACCAGGCCAGGACCCTGCGCCAGTACGAGTACACCGCGCCGCCGCACAGCGTGGTCGTGCTCCACTCGGACGGCCTGTCCGACCGCTGGGACATCTCCGCCTACCCGGGGCTCGCCACCCGGGCCCCCTCGGTGGTCGCCGCCACGCTGCTGAGGGACGCGGGCACGCGCAGGGACGACGCCTGCGTGGTGGCCGTGAGGCCCGCTCTGTGAACCGCGGGGGCTCGGTACCCGACGGCGAGGAGCTGATCAGCGTCCCCGTCCGCGACGAGCGGGACGTGTTCGCCATGCGAAAGCTCGGCCGCGACGTCGCCGAGGCCGTGGGCCTTGAGACCCAGGACCAGATCCGCATGGCCACGGCGCTGAGTGAGATCGGCCGCGAGGTGCTGGGCGAGACGACGGAGACGTTCGCCACCTTCCTTCTGGGGCAGGACAGCCTGGTCGTCAGGATCGGCCTGCCCGAGCAGGCCGCCGTCCAGACGGCGGACGGTGTGACGCTGGCGGGGCGTCTCGTCGACGCGATCGAGCTGAGTCCCGCCAGGGGAACGATAAGCATGCTCAAACGGCTTCCTCCGGGCCGGCCGAGGCCGTCGGTCGAGGAGATACGCGCCAGGCTCGCGAAGCTGACCCCCACGACCGCCCTGGACGAGCTGCGCCAGCAGAACCACGAGCTGGCCGCGACCCTGGAGGAGGTCATCCAGCTCAACGCCGAGCTGCAGGAGACCAACCAGGGTGTGCTCGCGCTGTACAACCAGCTCTCCGAGGAGCTTGAGGAGACCAACCGCGGCGTCGTCGCGCTCTACGCCGAGCTGGATGAGAAGTCCGCCCAGCTCAGGGAGGCGAGCGCCGCCAAGGACCGGTTCTGGGCCACGGTCAGCCACGAACTGCGCACCCCGCTCAACTCGATCATCGGCCTGGTGCGGCTCCTGGTCGGCCCCGGCGGGGAGCCGCTGGCCGACGAGCAGCTCCACCAGATCCAGCTCATCGGCTCCTCGGCGGAGACGCTCCTCAACCTGGTGAGCGAGCTGCTCGACATGGCCAAGGCGCAGGCGGGACGGCTGGACCCGCAACCGTCCCAGGTGGACCTGGTCGCCCTGGCCGAACGGCTGCGCATGTCACTGCGCCCGACCGGCGGCAACCGGGTGCGCCTGACGACGCGGATCGCGCACGACGCGCGGGAGATGCTCGTCGACGAGACGATGCTCACCCGGGTGCTGCGCAACCTGCTGTCCAACGCGCTGAAGTTCACCGAGGAGGGCGAGGTCACGCTCGACGTGAGCTTCGACGCCGCGACCCACGAGGTCGTCCTGCTGGTCACCGACACCGGGATCGGCGTTCCCGAGGAGCACCAGGAGCGTGTCTTCGAGGAGTTCTACCAGGTGCCGGGGCCGATCCAGGTCAGGACGAAGGGCACCGGGCTCGGCCTGCCGTACGCCCGCAGGCTGGTCGAGGCGATGGGCGGCACGCTCAGGCTGTCCAGTGTGGCGGGTGCGGGGACGACGGTCACGCTCAAGCTGCCCAGCCGCGACGACGCAATGCCCTCCGTCGGGCGGGTGCTCGTCGCCGACGACGACGCGGAGTTCCGCGCGACCGTACGGCGGATGCTCTCCGGGGTCGCCGCGCACGTCGACGAGGCCGCCGACGGCCTGGTGGCGTTGGAGACGATGGCGGCGAACCCGCCGGACATCGCCCTGGTCGACCTGCTCATGCCCAGGCTGGACGGCGGGGCCCTGCTGCAGCGGATGGCGCGGGACGAGCGGCTGCGGCGGGTGCCGGTCGTCGTGGTCACCGCGGCGGGCTCGCACCAGTACCCGCAGGAGGCGAGCGCGGTCGTCCCCAAGCAGGGCCTGCGCAGGGACAGCCTGCTCGCGGCCCTGCGCCGCGCCCTGGAGCAGGCGGAGGCACGGTGAACCAGGCGCAGGCGAGGGTGCTCGTCGTCGACGACACCCCGACCAAGCTGTACATCCTGTCGAGCTGGCTGCGGCGCGCGGGACACGAGGTACTGCAGGCGACGGGCGGCGTCGAGGCGCTCGCCAAGGTCAGGGAGCTTCGGCCCGACCTGGTCGTCCTCGACGTACGGCTGCCCGACATCAGCGGGCACGAGGTGTGCGAGCAGATCAAGGCCGATCCGGTGACCGCCTCGATCCCGGTCGTCCAGATCTCCGGGGCGGCGATCACCCCGGCCGACCGGGCGCACGGGCTCGAACGGGGGGCGGACGCCTATCTGGCCGAGCCGGTCGAACCCGACGAGTTCGCCGCGACGGTCGAGGCGACGCTGCGCTACTACCGGGCCAGGCAGCGGGCCGAGCGGATCGCCGAACGGCTGGCCGCGCTCACCGAGGTCACCCTCGCGATGAACTCGGCGGACACCTTCGACGAACTCCTCGTCACGGCCGTCGAGGGCACCTCAAGGATCCTCGGCAGGCAGGCGGGCGCTCTGGCGTTGCCGCCCGACGGGCGCGTCCGCAGATACACCGCGCTGCCTCCTGGCTGCGCCGTCTCCCGGAACGTGACCGCGACGACCCTGCCCGCGCTGGACGCCATGTCGCTGGGCAACGCGGCGGGAACCCGGGTCTTCACCGTCCTGGCGAGCGACTGGCTGAGGCTGATTCCCGACGCGGACCTCAAGGGCGACGTGCGGGGGGTGCTCTGCCGTACGAAGGGGGGCAGGCCGCCGGTCTTCCTCGGCGTCGAGGCGACGCCGGAGCTGGGCCAGGACGAGTCGAACGTCCTGCGGCAGCTCGGCCAGGCGCTGGCCCTGGCGCTCGACGCGCTGCGCGCCTACGCCGAGGAGCACGCGATAGCCCTCACCCTGCAGCGCAGCCTGCTGCCCGCCAGGATTCCCGAGGTGCCCGGTCTGGAGATCAGCTGGCGTTACCAGCCCGCGGTGGACAACGTGGAGGTCGGCGGCGACTTCTACGAGGTCCTGCGGCTCGGTGAACGCGTGCTCATCGCGATCGGGGACGTCCAGGGGCACTCCCTGCTGGCCGCGACGGTCATGGCGGAGCTGCGTCACGCGCTGCGGGCCTCGCTCATCGGCACCGTCGACCTGGGCGCGTCCATGGGACTGCTCAACGACGTGCTACGGCGTTATCACCCGGGCATGACCGCGACCGTGTGCCTGACGCTGATCGACCCGGCGACCGGGTGCATGGAGGTCGCCAACGCGGGCCACATCCCCCCATTGCTCATCGGTGACGGCCGGGCCCGCTACGACCGCCTGGGCAATCTCCTGCTCGGCGTGGCCGAGGAGACCTACCGGGTCGACCGGCTGGTCGTTCCCGAGGGCGGGGCGGTGCTGATGTTCACCGACGGCCTGGTCGAGGACCGCGACAAGCTCCTCGACGAGAGCCTGGAGATCGTACGGCAGCTGGCGGACACGGTCGAGGACGACCTCGAACTGTTCTGCGAACGGCTGATCAGGCGGTTCGGCGCCCGGGAGGACGACGTGGCGCTGGTGGTCTTCCGGCGCGGCACGGAGTGAGAGAGCCCCGCCCGCCGGGGAAACGGCGGGACGGGGCTCAGGGTCTCTCTCAGACGGTCTCGACCGGCTTGGCGGTCCGCTCCAGCTCGGCGAAGAGCGAGGGCAGGACCCTGGCGTGCAGGATCGTGCCGTCACCGGTGTGCTCGATGCCCAGCACCTCGCCCTCCTTGTGCGCCCTGGAGATCAGGTCTCCCCGCTGGTACGGCACCAGCAGCCTGACCTCCTGGTCGAAACGGGGCATCTCCCGCTCGATCAGCGCCATCAGCTCGTCGATCCCGGCGCCGGTGCGGGCCGAGACCACGACGATGGGCTTCTCCCTGGCCTCCAGCTGGGCCAGCACCACGGGGTCGGCGACGTCGGCCTTGTTGACGACGACGATCTCCGGGATGTCGCGGGCGCCCTCGATCTCGGAGACCACCTCCCGCACGGCCGCCAGCTGCGACTCCGGGTCGGGGTGCGAGCCGTCGACCACGTGCAGGATCAGGTCGGCGTCGCCGATCTCCTCAAGCGTCGAGCGGAAGGCCTCGACCAGCTGGTGCGGCAGGTGCCGGACGAACCCGACGGTGTCGGCCAGCGTGAACAGCCTGCCGTCCGGCGTGTGCGCCCTGCGGACCGTCGGGTCCAGCGTGGCGAACAGGGCGTCCTCGACCAGCACACCGGCGCTGGTGAGCCGGTTCAGCAGCGAGGACTTGCCCGCGTTGGTGTATCCGGCGATGGCCACCGCGGGCACCTCGCGCGACAGCCTCCGCGCCCGCTTGGTCTCTCTGGCGGTGGTCATCTCCGCGATCTGACGGCGCAGTTTGGCCATCCGCTCGCGGATGCGCCTGCGGTCCAGTTCGATCTTGGTCTCACCGGGGCCTCGGCCGCCGATGCCAACGCCGCCCGCGGCGCGTCCGCCGACCTGGCGGGACAGGTTGCCACCCCAGCCTCGAAGGCGCGGCAGCAGGTAGTTGAGCTGGGCCAGCTCGACCTGCGCCTTGCCCTCGCGGCTCTTGGCGTGCTGGGCGAAGATGTCGAGGATCAGCATGGTCCGGTCGATGACCTTGACCTTGACGACCTCCTCAAGCTGACGGAGCTGGCCGGGGCTCAGCTCTCCGTCGCACACCACGGTGTCGGCTCCGGTCGCCGCGACGATGTCGGCGAGCTCCTGCGCCTTGCCCGAGCCGATGTAGGTGGCGGTGTCGGGCTTCTGGCGGCGCTGGATCAGCCCTTCCAGGACCTCCGACCCGGCGGTCTCGGCCAGGAGCTTCAGCTCCAGGAGGGAGTTCTCGGCGTCGGCCGCCGTGCCCGAGGTCCAGACGCCGACCAGGACGACTCGTTCAAGTCGCAGCCGGCGGTACTCGACCTCGGTGACGTCCTCAAGCTCCGTCGAGAGCCCCGCGACCCTGCGCAGTGCCTGGCGCTCTGCCAGGTCCATCTCGCCGATCTCCGGCAGGTCGTCGAATCGGTCGATCTCCAGCGGCTCACGAATGTCTATGTTGTCGCTCCGTTCAGGTGCGTGGTTCGTATGCGTCATCTCCTGGGAGAACGCCCGAACCTCGGTGTCTCTTCCCATGATGGTGCCACGCGGACGGCCGGGTATTCATCCCGTTATCCGGTGTGGCTCACACGGGCAGCACCTTGGCGTCCCCGGCGCCGGTCCGCACCGAGACGCCGTTGGGCGAGGCCGGGTCGTTGGTGACCTTGACGACCTCCTCGCCGACCCCGGTGTCCGCCGTGACGTTGTAGCTGCCCTGCGGCAGCCGTACGGTCGCGTCGCCGGTGCCGGTCTCGACCTCCACGCGGCCGGGGGCCGTGGCGAACCTGACCCTGACCTCACCCGCCCCGGTGGTCGCGACGAGGCTCTTTCCTCCCAGGTCGTTGCCCTCGATGCCGCCTGCGCCCGCGCTCGCGTTCACCTCGCCGGTCAGTGAGCGCATCGTGATGTCGCCCGCGGTCGACTCCAGGGTGACGGCGAGCCCCTTGGGGATGTCGATCCGGTAGTCGACCGAGCAGTTCGAGGAGCCCGGGCAGTCGTAGCGCAGGGTGAGCGTGCCGCCCGCGACGGGGTGCTCGGTCTTCGGGATGTTCCTGTCGTCCCCGCCCCAGTGGCGGGTCTCGGTCACCCGGACCTCCTGCTGCCCGCTCTCGGAGATCACGATGTCCCCCACCTCCGCGTACGCCTCGAGGGCGGTGACGCCGCCACCGACGGTGTAGGTGGCGACGGACTGCTTCCGGTCGCCGAAGTCGACGTTCAGCCTGCAGCCGGACAGCAGCAGGACCGCCCCGGCGAGCGCCCCCGCGGCGACCAGGTTCTTCCTCTTGGACAGCATCTCCGACCTTCCTCGTTCACCCCTGTTCGGGACATGTCCAACTCTTCCGGGAGGACGGCCCGCTCTCCATCGGGGAAGCCCCCGACAAGTCCCTCCGGGGACCCCGGTCTTTGCCCCCTGGGTGACCATCGAGTAGCGTCTATTCCACACTTCAGAAGTATTTTTCCACTCTATGGAAAGGATGCTCATGGACGGCGTTGAGATCCACGGCCCGTCGGCGGACCGGTTCGACGAGATCCTCACGCCGGAGGCGCTGGCCTTCACGGCCACACTCCAGCGAGAGTTCGGCGCCAGGCGCCTTGAGCTGCTGGGCGCCCGCCAGGCGCGCCAGGCGGAGCTGTCCGCGGGCGGCACCCTCGACTTCCTGCCGGAGACGCGGCACGTGCGCGAGTCCGAGTGGCGGGTCGCCCCGCCCGCACCCGGCCTTGAGGACCGCAGGGTGGAGATCACCGGCCCCGTCGACCGCAAGATGACGATCAACGCGCTGAACTCGGGGGCCAAGGTCTGGCTGGCGGACTTCGAGGACGCCAACGCCCCCACCTGGGAGAACACGGTCAACGGCCAGCTCAACCTGCGTGACGCGCTCGACAGGACCATCGACTTCTCCGCCGGCGGCAAGGACTACGCGCTCAGGCCCGACGAGGAACTCGCGACGATCGTGGTCCGCCCGCGTGGCTGGCACCTGGAGGAGAAACACCTCACCCTCGACGGTGAGCCGTTCTCCGGCTCGCTGGTCGACTTCGGCCTGTACTTCTTCCACTCGGCGCGGCGGCAGATCGACAAGGGCAGGGGCCCCTACTTCTACCTGCCGAAGATGGAGTCGCACCAGGAGGCCCGCCTCTGGAACGACGTCTTCGTCAGGGCCCAGGAGCTGCTCGGCATCCCGCGGGGCACGATCCGCGCGACCGTCCTGATCGAGACCTACCCGGCCGCCTTCGAGATGGAGGAGATCCTCTACGAGCTGCGCGAGCACTCCGCGGGGCTCAACGCGGGCCGCTGGGACTACCTGTTCAGCGTGATCAAGAAGTTCCGCACCCGGGGCAGGGAGTTCCTGCTGCCCGAGCGCAACGCGGTGACCATGACCGCCCCCTTCATGCGCGCCTACACCGAGCTGCTCGTGAGCACCTGCCACCGGCGCGGCGCCCACGCCATCGGCGGCATGGCCGCGTTCATCCCCTCCCGCCGTGACCCCGAGGTCAACAAGGTCGCGCTGGAGAAGGTCACCGCGGACAAGACCCGTGAGTCGGGCGACGGGTTCGACGGCTCGTGGGTGGCCCACCCCGACCTGGTCCCGGTCTGCCGCGAGGTCTTCGACTCCGTCCTCGGCGAGCGGCCCAACCAGCTCGACCGGCTGCGCGAGGACGTCTCGGTCTCGGCCGCCGACCTGCTCGCGGTCTCCAAGACCCCGGGTGAGATCACCGAGGCCGGGTTGCGCAACAACGTCGACGTGGCGCTGCGCTACCTCGCGGCCTGGATGGGCGGCCAGGGCGCGGTGGCCATCCACAACCTGATGGAGGACGCGGCGACCGCGGAGATCTCCCGTTCCCAGGTCTGGCAGTGGATCCACAACGACATCCGGCTCGCCGACACCGGTGCCCAGGTGACAAGGGAACTCGTCGAGCGGATCATCGAGGAGGAGCTCGCCGGGATCGCCGCGCAGCCCGGCTACGACGCCGAGCGCTACGCCCAGGCGACCGCCCTGTTCAAGGAGGTCGCCCTCGACGACGACTTCGCCGAGTTCCTGACGCTGCCCGCCTACGCCCGCATGCCCTGAGGCGACCGCGACCGCGGGGCCCGGGACCGGCGGGCCCCGCAGGGGAAGGGAGGCGCGATGCCGGAGAAGACCCTCGACGAACCGGTCCGGCGGTTCCTGGAGATCCTCGGCCCCGGCTCGGTGATCACCGATCCCGTACGGCTGCGCACCTACGAGTGCGACGGCCTGACCCACCATCGCGCGAGTCCCGGCGTCGTCGTGCTGCCGGAGACCGCCGAGCAGGTCGCGGCCGTGGTGCGGGTCTGCGTCCGCCACGGCGTGCCGTTCGTGGCCAGGGGCGCGGGGACCGGCCTGTCCGGCGGGGCGTTGCCGAGGGCGGACGGGGTGCTCGTCGTCACCTCCAGGATGCGGCGGATCCTGTCGGTCGACCTGCCGAACCGGCGTGCCGTCGTCGAGCCCGGGGTCACCAACCTGGCGATCACCGAGGCGGTCCGCGACCTGGGTTACTACTACGCGCCCGACCCCTCAAGCCAGCAGGTCTGCTCCATCGGCGGCAACGTCGCGGAGAACTCCGGCGGCGCCCACTGCCTGAAGTACGGCTTCACGGTCAACCACGTGCTCGCCCTGGAGGTCGTCACCCCGGACGGCGACATCGTCGAGCTGTCGAACACCGATCCCGGCTACGACCTGCTGGGTGCCTTCGTCGGCTCGGAGGGCACGCTGGGCGTCACCACCAAGGTCACCGTCCGGCTGACACGGGCCCCGCAGGCCGTGACGACGCTGCTGGCGGCCTTCGACGACGTCGAGGGGGGCGGCCGGGCGGTCTCGGCGATCATCGGCGGCGGCATCCTGCCCGCGGCGATCGAGATGATGGACGCCCTGGCGATCGAGGCCGCGGAGGCGGCGGTCGCCTGCGCCTACCCCGAGGGCGCCGGGGCCGTGCTCATCGTCGAACTGGACGGCCCCGCCCCCGAGGTCGCGCACCAGTTCGCCGAGGTGCGGCGGATCTGTGAGGAGAACGGTGCCTTCGAGCTGCGCACGGCGGCGGACCCGGCGGAGCGGGCGGCCGTCTGGAAGGGCCGCAAGTCGGCCTTCGCGGCGGTCGGCCGGATCAGCCCGGCCTACATCGTGCAGGACGGGGTGGTGCCCAGGACCGCGCTGCCGGAGGTGCTGGCTGCCATCGACCGCATCTCCCTGGAGCACGGCATCCGGGTGGCCAACGTCTTCCACGCCGGGGACGGCAACCTGCATCCGCTGGTGCTGTTCGACGACGGTGAGCCCGGGACGGCCGAGCGTGCCGAGCTGGTCTCCGGCAGGATTCTCGACCTCTGTGTCGAGCATGGCGGCTCGATCACCGGGGAACACGGCGTAGGCGTCGATAAGTCCCGATATATGACGAAAATGTTCTCTGACGAGGATCTCGCGACCATGCAGCTGGTGCGTTGTGCCTTCGACCCGGCGGGCCTGTCGAATCCGGGAAAGATCTTCCCGACCCCACGGCTGTGCGGCGAGGTCCCCGGGGTGCGCAAAGGTGCGCACCCGCTGGTCGAGTCCGGCCAGGCGGAGCAGTTCTGATGACGGCCCCGTTCGAGGCGCTGCGCGGAACGGGCGTGACGGTCCGGCCGGCAGAGCCCGGGGACGCCGTCGCCGGGGTCATGCCCCGCTGGGTCGCGCTGCCGAGGACCACCGCCGAGGTCTCCGCGCTGATGCGGGTCTCGGCCGGGCACGACCTCGCCGTCGTCCCCGCCGGGGACGGCACGAAGCTGGCCTGGGGGAACCCTCCCGAGCGTTGCGACCTGCTGCTCCGCACCGGCCGTCTGACCCTCGACGGTGAGACGACCGTCGAGCACTCCCCCGGCGACCTGGTCGTCAGGGTCTGCGCCGGCCTCCCCCTCGGCGCGCTGGCCTCCTTCCCCGGCGTCGCCCAGGAACTTGCCCTGGACAACCCGCTCGGCGCGGGAACCGTCGGCGGCACGCTCGCCACCGGCGTCGCGGGCCCCCGAAGGTTCAGGTACGGCACCGCCCGCGACCTGCTGATCGGCGTCACCGTGGTCCTGGCCGACGGCACGGCCGCGACCTCCGGCGGCCGGGTCGTCAAGAACGTCGCGGGCTACGACCTCGGCAAGCTCCTGTGCGGCTCCTACGGCACGCTCGGGGTCGTCACCGAGGCCGTCTTCCGCCTCCATCCGTCCCCGCCGGAGCGCCGCTGGATCACCGTCGGGCTCGGCCGGGAGCCGGACCCGTTCACGGCCCTCGACGGGCTCGTGGCCGACCTGACCGCCTCGCAGGCCGAACCCTGCGCCGTCGAGGTCGACTGGCCGGGAGACGGGGACGGGCCGCTCGTCACGGCCCTCGTCGAGGGGACGGCGGCCGGGGAGCGGGCGACGGCCGTACGGGAACTGGCGCGCGGACGTCCTGCGTGGACCGGGAACGGCGCGCCCGGCTGGTGGAACACCCTGCCCGGTGACCCCGGCGGGGCGCTGTGCGAGCTGCGCCTGCCTCCCGCCGAGGTCGGCCGGGCGCTGCGGGCGGTCACGGCGTGTGAGCCGTCCGCCCGGATCCGGGGCTCGGCCGCCTCGGGGGTCCTGTGGGCCGCCCCACCACCGGAGGCGCTCCCGGCGTTCGTCCCGGCCGTACGCGACCGGCTCGGCGTGCTCGGCGGCCACCTGGTCGTCCTCGCCGCGCCGTACGGACGGGACGAGAGGATCGACAGGTGGGGGCCGAGCGGCGCGCTGCCGTTGATGCGGCGGGTCAAGGAGCGGTTCGACCCGGACCGGAGGATGTCCCCCGGCCGGTTCGTCGGAGGGATCTGAGATGGACCCTGAGCTGATCGGCGACTGCGTGCACTGCGGGTTCTGCCTGCCGACGTGCCCGACCTACGTGCTGTGGGGCGAGGAGATGGACTCCCCCCGTGGCCGGATCCACCTCATGGGCCAGCACGTGGAGGGCACGCCCCTGACCCCGGAGATGGCCGGGCACTTCGACGCCTGCCTCGGGTGCATGGCGTGCGTGACGGCCTGCCCGTCCGGGGTGAGGTACGACCGGCTGATCGAACAGACCAGGGCCGAGGTCGAACGGGTCCACCGCAGGCCGCTCCAGGATCGGGTGCTGCGTGCCCTGGTCTTCCGGCTGTTCCCCTATCCCCGGCGGCTGCGGGCGATGCGGCTGCCGCTGCGGCTCACCGCGGGCGTGCGCCGCAGGCTCGCCCCGAGGCTGGGGCGGATCAGTCCGGCCCTGGCCGCGATGGCCGAGCTGGCGCCCCCGGTCCCCGCCCGGGTACGGCTGCCGCACAGGGTCAGGCCGATCGGGCCGCGCAGGGCCACGGTCGGCATGCTCACCGGTTGTGTCCAGGGCGCCTTCTTCCCCCAGGTCAACGCGGCCACCGCCAGGGTGCTGGCGATGGAGGGCTGCGAGGTGGTGATCCCGCCCGCGCAGGGCTGCTGCGGGGCCCTGTCCCTGCACTCGGGACGACAGGAACAGGCCGGACGGCTCGCGGATCGGACGATGGCGGCCTTCGAGCGCGCGGGAGTGGACACGGTCGTGGTCAACGCCGCGGGCTGCGGATCGACCATGAAGGAGTACGGCGACCTGCTCGGGCCGGAACGGGCCGGGGCCGTCAGGGTCGTGGATCTGTCGGAGTACCTCGCCGAGCTCGGCCCCGTGGCCCGGCGGCACCCGCTGCCGCTGACCGTGGCCTATCACGACGCCTGTCATCTGGCGCACGCCCAGGGAATCCGTGCCCAGCCCAGGGCGCTGCTGTCGGCCGTGCCCGGGCTCAGGCTGGTGGAGATCGCCGAATCGTCCATCTGCTGTGGCTCCGCGGGGACCTACAATCTCCTGCAGCCCGAGGCCGCGCGCGACCTCGGCGACCGCAAGGCGGAACGGGTGCTGGCCACCGGCGCCGACCTGCTGGTCTCGGCCAACCCCGGCTGCACCCTGCAGATCACCTCGGCCGTCCGCCGCCGCGGCATGGACCCGATCCCTGTCGCGCACGTCGCCCAGGTGCTTGACGCCTCCCTGCGCGGACTGGACCGGGCGTGGTGAACGCGGGAACAAGGAACAGGAACGGACCGCATGGACAAAACGGATATGAGCGACGCACGACACGGAGCCGCCGCCCCGGCCTCCCCGGGCGGCACCGTGCAGTCGGTCGACCGGGCGCTCGACGTGCTTGAGGCGCTCGCCGAACGGGGCGGGGAGGCCGGGCTCTCCGAGATCGCGGCCGGGACCGGCCTGCCGTACGGGACGATCCACCGGTTGCTGCGCACCCTGCTGGCGCGCGGTTACGTACGTCAGGAGTCCGACCGCCGCTACGCGCTCGGCGGTGCCCTGGTACGGCTCGGCGGGGTCGCCGAGCGCATGGTCGCGACGCTGGCGCAGCCGTATCTCACGAGGATGGTCGAACTGTCCGGTGAGACGGCCAACCTGGCGGTGCTCGAAGGTGACTTCGTCGTCTACGTCGCCCAGGTGCCCTCTCCCCGGAGGCTGCGGATGTTCGCCGAGGTCGGCAGGCGGGTGCTGCCGCACAGCACGGCGGTGGGGAAGGTCCTGATGGCCGACCGCGCCGACGACGAGGTGGCGGCGCTGGTCGGGCGCACCGGCATGCCCAGGCGCACCGCCAACACGGTCGTCGACCTGCCCGGCATGCTGGAGGAGCTGCGGCGGGTGCGTGAGCGGGGCTACGCCATGGACCTGGGCGAGGAGGAACTCGGCGTGCACTGCCTGGCCGTCGGGGTACGCGACGGCTCGCGCACGGTCGCCGCGATGTCGATCTCCGGCCCGGCCGGGCGGATCGAGGCGCTCGACCGGGAGGAGCTCGCGGAGGGCATGCGGGGGATCGCCCGCGACTTCGGCACCGCGCTGGGCGCGTGACCCCGCCGGTTACCGGGCGGGCGGGGTGATGTTGAGGTTGCTGCCCTGGGGAACCGGGACCACCGAGACCTGGCCCTTCTGGATGGCCTGCCAGAGCACGGCGCCCTGCGGCCCCAGGACCTTGACGAGGTCCTTGATGGACTCCATCTCGGTGCGGACCTTCGCGTTGCGCTGCGCCTGGGCGATGTTCTCGGTCTTGGCGGCCTGCTCGTCGGCCAGGGCGTTCACCAGCGCCTCGGGCGGCTCGGGCTTCTGGATGGTCAGGGAGATGTCACCGCACTGACCGCTGCCGGTGTAGTTGGGGTTGCAGAAGTAGTCGGCGCCGCCCGTCTCCTCGATGAACTGCCTGGCCAGCACACCGACCCTGGCCTCCCAGGCCTGCTTCACCTTCGGGTCGTTGAACAGTCCCCGCCACTCGAACTCCTGGGAGGCGGCGTCCATCGCACGGTCGAGCGGCACCCGCATGTACAGGTTGAGCATCCGCCCCCAGCCCTCGGACTGGCCGTCCTCGTAGTAGGCGCGGAACTTCAGCCCGATCTTCTCGTGGAAGCGCTGCAGCGTCTTGCACTCGGTGTTGAGCGTGAACGTCGCGACCCCGGACACCGTCATCTCGACGTTGTCCTTGGACACGACGGACAACGGCTTGGACTCGGCGTCCTTGGCCTCGGAGAAGTCGAAGGTCCGCTGCCCGAACGGGTAGGAGTAGGGGGTGTCGCCGGGGCCGAGCAGCGTCGCGCCGCTCGATGGGTTGATACAACGCTCGAACTTGATCGGCTCGAAGAGGCCGCCGGCGTAGTGCAGGACCATCTCGTCGGGCTGGGTGCTCACCCGTGAGCAGCCGCTGAGGATCACCGCGCACACCACCAGCAGGGGCACCGCGATCAGGTAGATCCGCAGCGACCTCCGTTTGCCGACCGGTCCCTTAGTGCCCATCGCCCATCCTTTACGTCCGCCTTATATCCATTTGTCAAAGGCGGATCCTATTACCGTCACATCACGAGCGAGCGACGTGACCGGATGCGACCGTGGGCGCCCGTCAGCAGGAGTTGAGGATCTTCCGCATGGCGTCCTTCTCCGCGGACGTCACCCACAGACCGTACTTGGCCTTCACCTGGATCTGGCGTGAGACATAGGTGCACCGGTAGGCGCCGCGCGGCGGGAGCCAGGTGGCCGCGTCACCGGCGCCCTTCTGACTGTTCAGCGGCCCGTCGACGGCCAGCAGGTTCAGCGGGTCGTTGGCCAGTTCCTTGCGCTTGTTCTCCGGCCACTGCTGCGCGCCCTTCTGCCAGGCGTCGGCCAGCGCGACCACATGGTCGATCTGCACCGCGGAGCTGGTCTTCTGGCCGCGCTCGAACCTGATGGTCTTGCCGCTGTAGGGGTCGTCGAGGACCCCGGTCAGCACGATGCAGTCGTGAGTGCCCGACTTGAAGGTCTCGTCCTTCAGGTCGCGCTTGAGGATGTCGTTGCGGGTGTCACAGCCGTTGTGGTCGACGTCGGACCAGGCGGGGCCGAACTCCCCGCGGTCGAAACCGGTCATCGGGGCACGCCCCTTGACCTGCAGCCTGTCCAGCTCGCCGAGGGCCTCGGCGGCGGACTTCCCCTGGACGGCCGACGACCCCCCGCCCGCCTGCCCGGTGAGACCGCATCCCGCCAGAGTGAACGCGACCGCCGCGGCGACCGCTCCCCGACCAAGCGCCGACCGCAGCATGGCACCCCTTATGACGAATTACGACTTCAGCGATGACGAAGCGGCCAACTACCCGCATCCACCGTCATCAATCATAAGGTCACACGCCGTAACCCTCATTACCTGTTTCAGGACGCGATGGTAAGTAACCCCTCAGACGCGACCGTAGGAGTCCTCAAGCCGCTCGATGTCGTCCTCGTCGAAGTATCCGAAGGCGATCTCCAGGATCCGGGTCGCCTTGCCCGACGAGCTGAGCCGGTGGGTCTGCCCCGCCCTGATGAGCACCCGGTCGCCGACGGCGGGCTCGATCCGCTCACCGTCGATCTCGAACACCGCGCCGGGGTCGAGGGCGACCCAGAGCTCGTCACGGTGCTCGTGCCGCTGCAGGCTGAGCCGCTGCCCCGGCGCCACTTCGATGATCTTCACCGTGGACGTCTCGTTGAGTGTGTACCGTTCGAAAGCACCCCACGGGCGCTCGTCCCGGATCACCGCGCCGAGCCGGTCGATGTCCTGCAAGATGCCTCCATCCACTCACCTGAGTACAGGAACTGTGACATGTCCACGTAACGAGCGCGCATGTTCCATGAAACTGGATGCTTAACTCAGGTGAGACGATTACCTCACGTTACGAGAATTCACCGGGATCACCGCACTCGCCACGCGGAACCCGCCGCCACGGCCTCGCGACCCACGGGCAGGGAGTACGTGCCCGCCCGGAGGAGATGGCTCCGGGCGGGCACGGATACGGGCACGGCTACAGGCCGTACTCCTTGACGATGCGCTCGTGCCGCTCGACCTCGACGTCGACGGCCTTGGCGAGGTCGAGCCAGGCCAGCGGATGCACCCAGCGCTCGGTGGCGTCGTCGAGCACCGCGTCGAGCTCGACCGGCGTGACGTCCGGCGGGATCGCGATCCAGCCGAAGACGCCGGGCAGCCGCTCGCCGGAGGTCGGGTGCGCGACCGTGTAGCTGTCGTCGCTGTAGACCCACATCGGCCAGCCGCGCTCGGCCATGACCTCGTTGAACTCGGTCCAGTCGGCCTCGCTCGGAGCGGCGCCGTCGAAGAACCAGCTGGTGTACCCACCCGGGCGGAGCATGCTGACCGCGGCGAACGGCGGGATGAAGCCCTCCTGCTCCTCCTGGCTCTCCGGGATCGGCTCCAGCAGCTGCGGGTCGAAGACGACCAGGTCACCGGCGTTGTAGTCCATGCCGGTCGGCTGCGGGATGGCCAGCCTGGCCGTGGCGGGGCCGGTGCGCAGGCTGATGACCACGCGCTGGCTGCCGTCGGGAGCGGGCAGGACGATGCGCACCAGGCCCATCTCCTCCTCGATCGGCCCCTCCGTCGACTGCAGCGGCATGCCGAGCTTGGTGGTGCCCGCGCGGACGGTCTCCCAGTCCTCGGCGGCCGTGGCCATGGTGATCATCCGCCAGATGTCCTCCGGCTCGATCTCCTCCGAGTCGAGCGCGTCACGCAGGATCGCGGCGCCCTTGGCGTTGTCGCCGCTCTGCTGCACGGCGGCGGCCCACAGACGGCTCGCCTCGATGCCCGCGCCCGCGGCGACGGCGGCCTCGCCCTCGGCGGCGGCCTGCTCCCAGCGCTCCCGCGCGCGGTGCAGACGGCCCAGGGACAGGTGACGCTGAGCCTCGGGAAGCCGCTGCGCCATCTGTTCGAGACGCTCGTCCTGACGGGCCTCGATCAGCAGACCGGTGAGGTAGGAGACGTCCTGCTGGTCGGCGGTCTCGATGTCGCCCGACTCGACCAGCATGGTCCAGTAGATGTCGGCGCCCCTGGCCGGGTAGCCGAGGAAGCCCAGCGTGGTGGTGTGCCTGCGGGTGGCGGGCAGGTCACGGCCGGAGAGCGGGGCCAGCCAGCCGACCCAGCGCTCGGGGTCGGCGTTGAAGCCGTCGGCCGCGTCGAAGTACTCGACCAGCTCAGCCTCGGGACCCGGCGCCTCCGGCTCGACGACCGCGTCCGCGGCGGTGCGCAGCGCGGCGATCCGCTCGGCGATGCTCCCGGCGGCGTCCCCGGCGGACTTCAGCTCGCCCACTGCGGACTCGGCGATGTCGGCCAGCTGCCTGGCCTGCCAGACGCTCTGCCTGCTCACCGCCAGGTCCCCGGCGACCAGCGCCAGCTCGACCCGCGTGCGGTAGCCGCCCATCATGGCGAAGTAGTCGATCCACTGCTTGAGCACCCGGCCGAGCTGCCAGGTGTTGGTGATCTTCGCGAATCCGGCGAGCTCACGGATGGCCCGCGCCCACTCGGCCCAAACCCGCGGGTGGTCGCCGACCACGTCCAGGTCGGGCAGCGCGTCGACGGACTCCTGCGGCTTGCCGAGCACGGCGAGCACGAGCGAGCGCAGCACGCCCTCGCGATGCTCCTTGGCCACGGGGTCGTCGGGCTTGAACCCGGTCGCCGCGTCGAGCGCGGTGAGCGCGTCCTGGGCGCGCCCCGCGGCCAGCAGGGCGCGGGCGGAGGCGGCACCGAGCTCCCAGCTCGCCTGCCTGTCGGCGGCGCCGAGCCTGCCGACCGCGGACTCGGCGTAGGTGACCGCCTCCTCGGCGCGGCCCGCGTCCAGCAGAGCCGAGACGTACTGCTCCGCGACGGAGGAGAAGGCCAGCGAGTCCGGCTCGACCCCGAGGGCGCCGAGGGCGGCCAGCCGCTCGTCGGCGTAGCCGGGACCGTCGGTGTTCGCCTGGGTGAGGGCCAGCGCCGTCACGGCCCCGGGCGCTCCGGGGCAGTCACGGATGTCCTCCCGCTGGGCGAGCTCGACCAGCGTCTCGGCGTCGGCGAGGGCGACGGCCCCCTGGGCGCGGTCGCCGACGCGGCCGATCAGGTGCCAGTAGCGGGCGTAGAACTCCAGCCAGGGCAGCCCCAGGTTCTGCGCCTGCTGTGCGATGGCCGGCGCGAGCACGTCGAGCTGCGCGTACCGGCCCTCCAGCGCCTGCGCGGGCACGTCGCCGATCGCCATGGCCAGGCCGGTGTTCCCGGCTTCGTGCAGTTGCCGCTGGGTGTCGCCCACCCAGGCCCAGATGTCCACGTCCATGGGACGTCAGTCTGCCAGGTCGGCGACCATGCCCCAAACGACTGCGCCATCCCGATTGGCCACGTGATTCACCCGGTTCGGTGGAGTTCGCCGCGCCGGGCCGTGAGAGCGCTCCCGCGAGCTCACAGGTTCAGCTCCCCCGAGGCGACCATCACGGCGGGCCCGGCCAGGTAACTGGTGTCCTCTTCGAGGGTGACGGTCACCGTGCCGCCGAGCACCTCGACCGCCCAGGTGCCCGTGTTCTCCCCTGCCAGCCGGGCCGCGGCGACGGCCGAGGCGACTGCGCCGGTCCCGCAGGAACGCGTCTCGCCGGAGCCCCGCTCGAAGACCCGCATCACCACGCGGCGCTCCCCGACCGGGTTGAGCAGCTCGATGTTCACCCCCTCGGGGAACACGGCGGGGTCGAAGCCGGGCTGACGGGACAGGTCGAGCTGGGCGACCGGGTCGCCGATGACACATGCCAGGTGGGGGTTGCCCATGTCGACGTGGAGCCCCTCGTAGCGCTTTCCCGAGACGGTCGTCGCGCTCTCGCCGAACGTCTTCGGCCGCCCCATCTCCACGGTCACGTCGCCGGTCTCGGCCAGCCGTACGCGCTTGACGCCTCCCCTGGTGGCGACCTCGAACTCGCCGGCGTCCGCCAGGCACGAGTCGACCAGGTAGCGGGCGAAGACCCGCACACCGTTGCCGCACATCTGCGCGACGCTGCCGTCGGCGTTGCGGTAGTCCATGAACCACTCGGCCCGGCCCGCCTGGTCGGCGACCTCTGGACTGAGCTTGGTGGGCATCACGTGCAGCACTCCGTCCGCCCCGATCCCCGCGCGCCGGTCGCACACCGCGGCGACGAACGCCGCGGAGAGCTCCAGCTCGCCGTCGAGGTCGGGGATGATCACGAAGTCGTTCTCTGTGCCGTGGCCCTTGACGAATCGCATGTTCCAACTCTATCGGCGCCCTACCGGGGTATCAGCGCGAGCGCCCTGCCCAGCAGATCGGGCTCCTGCTGGGGCAGCCAGAGCACCCGCGGGTCGCGCCGGAACCACGACTCCTGACGGCGGACGAACCTGCGGGTGGCCCGGATCGTCTCCTGTTTCGCCTGCTCCTCGGTCCACTCGCCGTCCAGGAAGCGCAGAACCTGGGCGTAGCCGAGCGCGCGGCTGGCCGTGCGGCCCTCGGCGAGGCCGTGCGCGGCCAGCCGTCCGACCTCCTCCACCAGCCCGGCCTCCCACATCCGCTCGACCCGTACGGCGACCCGCTCGTCGAGGACCTCCCTGGGCACCTCGACCCCCAGCTGGACGCTGTGGTAGATCGCGTCGTAGGAGGGCATGGTGGCCGAGAACGGTCTCCCGGACAGTTCGATGACCTCCAGCGCGCGGACGATCCTGCGGCCGTTTCCCGGCAGGATCGCCCCGGCGGCCTTCGGGTCGAGCTCGCGGAGCCGTTCGTACAGGGGAGCGGTTCCCACGCGTTCGAGCTCGGCCTCCAGCCTGGCGCGGATGCCGGGATCGGTGCCGGGGAACTCCAGGTCGTCGAGCGCGGCCCGCACGTAGAGCCCCGACCCCCCGGCCAGGATGGGCACGACCCCCCTGGCAAGCATGTCGTCGATCAGCGGCCTGGCCAGCGACTGGTACTCCGCGACGCTCGCGGTCCTGGTCACCTCCCAGATGTCGAGCAGGTGGTGCGGGACCCCGCGCCGTTCCCCGAGGGTCAGCTTGGCCGTCCCGATGTCCATTCCCCGGTAGAACTGCATGGAGTCGGTGTTGATCACCTCACCTCCCAGTTCGAGGGCGAGGTCGACGGCGAGGTCGGACTTGCCCGCGGCGGTGGGACCCACGACGGCGATGACTGGTAGCTGGCGCACGGTGATAAGTGTGTCAACTCCCTGGGTATGCATGGGATGACGATGATTCGTCACATCGGATCGGGGGATTCACCCATGTCGATCTTCGACAAGGTCAAGAGCATGCTCGGCGACCACAGCGCCAAGGCCGAGGAACTCGCCAAGCAGGGCGTGGACCAGGCGGCGCGGATGGCCAAGGAGAAGACGGGCGGCAAGTACGACCGGCACATCGACACCGCGGCCGCCAAGGCGAAGGAGATGGCCGACAGAATCGACGAACCGGACGGCACACCACGGCCTCCCGGGCAGGACGCCTCCCCGGGGTACCCGGGTCAGGGCCGCTCCGACGAGGGCAGGATCGACCCGCCCGCCGTCTGACGGGTTCCAGGCTCGGTGGGCGCGGAGGTGAGAGGGCCTTTCAGTCCCAGTCGAGGGTCGGCTGCAGATAGCCCTCAAGGGTGAGCAGCCAGCGCTTGGACTCCACGCCCTCTCCCCCGCTGAACCCGCCGAGCCCGTTTCCCGCGACCACCCGGTGGCAGGGGACGATGATCGGGATGGGGTTGGCCCCCATGATCGACCCGATGGCCCTCGCCGGGACACCCGTGCCACTGCGCGTGGCCAGCTCGCCGTACGTCACGGCTCTGCCGTAGCCGACCGTCTCGTACAGCGTGCCGAGCACCCTGCGCTGGACAGGCGAGGTCAGCCGCCAGTCGACGGGGACGCGGAAGGTCCGCAGTCTGCCCGCGTAGTACTCGGCGAGCTCGCCGAGCACCGCAGCCGTCCTGTCCTGGTCGTCGGCCTCGGCCAGGCCGAGGCCCGCCAGCATGCGTGCCCTGAGGTTCCCGCTACGGTGGGTCCAGCCGACCCCGGCGACCCCGTCCTCGGTGACGGCGGCGAGCATCTCCCCCAGGGGCGTCTGGACAGTCCCGAACGCCACGGTTGCCGCCATGTGTCCCCCTTGTGAGTGCGTCCCCGGTCCCCGCCGACCGCGGCAGGTAACGGCATTCTTCATGAAAGAGCGCCGCATGGAGCCGTATTCCCCACCGATGATCGCGATCAACAGGCCCTAGCATCGGCTCGTGTCCCATCGCGAACTCGTCGTCCTCGGCACCTCAAGCGCGGTTCCCACCCGGCACCGCAACCACAACGGCTACCTCCTGCGCTGGGACGGCCAGGGCTTCCTGTTCGACCCCGGGGAGGGCACCCAGCGTCAGATGCTGTACGCGGGAGTCGGCTCGCACGACGTCACCTGGATCTGCGTCACGCACTTCCACGGTGACCACTGCCTGGGGGTCCCCGGCATCGTCCAGCGCATCGCCAGGGACGGGGTCGCCCACCGGGTCTCGGCGGTCTTCCCCGCGAGCGGGGAGGTCTACTGGCGGCGCCTGCGTCACGCCACCGCCTTCGCCGACACCTCGGTCATCGCCGAACACCCCGTCTCCGGGGACGAGACGCGCCTCGACGCGGGGCCGGTGACCCTCACCGCCCGCCCGCTGTCCCATCCCGTGGACTCCTACGGCTACCGTCTCGACGAGCCGGACGGCCACCGGATGGTTCCCGAACTACTGGCTGCGCGAGGTCTTCACGGCCCCGCGATCGGGGAGTTGCAGCGCACGGGCACGGTCGTCGCCCCCGACGGCACGACGGTCGGGCTCGCGGAGTGCTCAAGGCCACGCCCCGGTCAGAGCGCCGCCTTCGTGATGGACACCCGGCTGTGCGACGGGGTGTTCGCCCTCGCGGAGGGGGTCGACCTGCTGGTGGTCGAGTCCACGTTCCTCTCCGGGGAGGCCGCGCTCGCCTCCCGTTACGGCCATCTGACCGCGGAGCAGGCCGGCCTGGTCGCCGCTGAGTCCGGGGTGCGCCGTCTCGTCCTGACGCACCTGTCGGAACGCTACGGAGCCGGCGACGAGCCCCGCTTCCTCGACGAGGCCCGGCGTCACTTCGGCGGCGACGTCGTCCTGGCACACGACCTGGAACGGATCGCCGTGCCCCACCGCGTCGTGGGCTGACGACCCCTCAGGGGACCGTGGAGGCCCTGGACGCGAGGGCGGCGACGAAGTAGCCGACCCCGTAGGGGGCGTCGGCGTAAAGGACCCTCCCGTCGAGGCGACCGCCCGCCCCCGCCAGGACCCGTAGCGCGGCCCTGCCCTGGACCCACAGCTCCTCGGCCTGTCCCCGGTCGAGCTCCGGTACCTCGCCCCGCCCCAGCGCCTCGACGATCTCCGCGTCGTACGGCAGCGCCCGCGGGTCCAGATACCCCGGTGACTTCTCGGTCAGCCGGGCGGAGCCGTCGGCCATGACCAGCAGCGCGACCCTGTCGTGCTCCTCGGCCAGCCGCGCCCCCAGCCGCGCGCACTCCTCCTCGGAGGCGTCGAACGGCACGGCGTGGAAGGCGGTCGCGGCCATCCCCTCCCGGTCGAGCAGCCACCGGCCCGCCGTCAGGGAGAGCGGCAGCACGGGCTGCCCGGTGCCGACCAGGACGTCGGCCCCCCAGGGGGCCAGGCTTCCCGCGGCGTGCGGGCCGTACGCCCCGGCGCGGGTCGCGCCGCCGACCACCAGGACCGCCTCGGGCCCGGCCTCGCGCAGGCCGCCGACCGCGACCGCGCAGGCGTCCCTCAGCCCGTCGAGCTCGGTGGCGGCCTCACCGGCCAGCTCGGGGAACAGCAACGGAGGATGCGGGCAGACCGCCGCGGCGACAAGCACCTCGTCAGAGTAACGGAGCGCTTTGACCGTCCCGCACTCCTCCGGTCTCGGAGACAACGCTGCGGTTCTCACATTTTCCCGATTTTTCACCCTGTTGCCTTGTATAGGGCGCGCAAAATGGATCGATCCATATTTGCCGTTTCGCCCGCGCCGGGTTTCCACGCCCATCGGGAAGCCTGTCCGGGGAAAGAGCCGGAAATACCTGTTCTCCAGGGAAAACACGCACAGGACCTCTGGGTGGCGCGCCAAACTGGACGGAACACGAAACGTCCCCCAGTCTCCGACGCCCCCGAACGCTCCGGGCTCCTGCGGCCCTCAGGGTTCCCGGGCTCTTCGGCCCTCAGGAAGGAAGTGCGGCTTGTCATACTCCGGGAGGGCGCCGTACGCGTGGCCGTACGCCCTGGCGAGCGTGGTCGTGGCCGCCGGGGTGGCGGGGATCAGCGTCGCGATCGTCACCGGCTCGCCCGAGCCTCCCGTCCCCGGGCCGGACCCCGGCCTCACCCGGGTCGTCACGCGGACGCCGGTGGCCGCGCCGTACCCTCCGCCGCTTCCCCCTGGGCCCGCGGCCGTGCTCGTGCCGCCGGTGGCCCGTAAGACGGGACACCGGGCGGAGCGCCTGCCCGCGCACCTGCCCGCGCGTCCGCACCTGCGGCCGCCCGCGCATCCGCAGGGGCGCACCGTGTGGGGTCGTACGCACCCGGCTCCGCGTCAGCTCCCGCGGCACCCGAAGGTCAAGAAACCGATCAGACGGCCCGAGGCCCCCGCGAGGAAGCCCAGGCGGCAGAGCTTCTGCGACATGCTGGACGGCATCCGCCGCGCCTACTGCGACGCCGTGCTCGACGGCCTTGAGGGCCGCTGAACGGCGTTCAGGAACGGACGGAGCAGCCGGAGTCCTGGACCATGGGGGCGGCGGGACGGCCGATCGACGGCATGCCGAGCATGACGCCGGAGCCACCGGTCGCCGCAGCGCCCTGCCTGGCCTGCCAGGCGTCCCCCGCGCGGGTACGGCGCAGTTCGAGAGCGGGCCCGTCGGCCACCAGGTGGTGCGGCGCGGCGTAGGTGACCTCGACGCGGACCATGTCACCGGGCCTGGGCGTCTCGTCCCCCGGGGTGAAGTGGACCAGGCGGTTGTCGGGGGCGCGGCCGGACAGGCGGTTGGTCGCCTCGTCCTTGCGGCCCTCGCCCTCGGCGACCAGCACCTCCAGCGTCCGGCCGACCTGCTTGCGGTTCTCCTCCCAGGAGATCTCGTTCTGCAGGGCCACGAGACGCTCGTAGCGCTCCTGCACGACCTCCTTGGGCACCTGCCCGTCCATGGTCGCCGCGGGCGTGCCCGGACGGATGGAGTACTGGAAGGTGAAGGCGTTGGCGAAGCGGGAACGGCGCACGACCTCCAGGGTCTCCTGGAAGTCCTCCTCGGTCTCGCCGGGGAAGCCGACGATGATGTCGGTGGAGATGGCCGCGTCGGGCATGGCGGCGCGGACCCGCTCGATGATGCCCAGGTAGCGCTCGGCCCGGTAGGAGCGGCGCATGGCCTTCAGGACCCGGTCGGAGCCGGACTGCAGGGGCATGTGGAGCTGGTGCATCACGTTGGGCGTCTCGGCCATGGCCGCGATGACGTCGTCGGTGAACGCGGCCGGGTGCGGGCTGGTGAAACGGACCCGCTCCAGGCCCTCGACGTCGCCACAGGCCCTCAGGAGCTTGCCGAAGGCCAGCTTGTCGCCGAACTCGACGCCGTAGGTGTTGACGTTCTGACCGAGCAGGGTGATCTCCAGCACCCCCTGGCCGACGAGGGTCCGCACCTCGCTGAGGACGTCGCCGGGACGGCGGTCCTTCTCCTTGCCGCGCAGCGAGGGCACGATGCAGAAGGTGCAGGTGTTGTTGCACCCGACGGAGATCGAGACCCAGGCGGCGTAGGCCGACTCGCGCTTGGTCGGCAGCGTGCTCGGGAAGGTCTCCAGCGACTCCTTGATCTCGACCTGCGCCTCCTGCTGGACGCGCGCCCGCTCAAGCAGCACCGGCAGCGAGCCGATGTTGTGCGTGCCGAAGACCACGTCGACCCAGGGCGCCCTGCGGACGATCTCCCCCTGGTCCTTCTGCGCCAGGCAGCCACCGACGGCGATCTGCATGCCGGGGTTGCCGACCTTCGAGGGGCGCAGGTGCCCGAGGTTGCCGTAGAGCCGGTTGTCGGCGTTCTCTCGCACGGCGCAGGTGTTGAACACGACCACGTCGGCGACCTGCCCCTCGGGCACGGGGACGTAGCCCGCGTCCTCAAGAAGGCCGGAAAGGCGCTCGGAGTCGTGCACGTTCATCTGGCACCCGTAGGTACGAACCTCGTACGTGCGGGCGCTCTCCACGGTGGCAGTCATCTCAAGACAAGGGTAGGCGCTCCGCCGACCCCAAGGTACGGCCCGAGCCGCCCCGCCTCCCCATGGGCACCGCGCCGGGGATCACCGGGCAGGATCCCGCCGAACCACTCGAACAGCCCTTTATGCCCGTGGACCTCATCGAGATATGACAGAAAACAACAAACCTTTACCCGGAGTAAGGGGGATGTGATCTGATCGGTACCTCAGGGTTAGCCCGAGGTGCCGATCACGGATTTACGTTGTGTTTCATGACGGAGAACGGGGAAGCGACTCCTCTGGTCGTCCTCACGAACGTGAACAAGCATTTCGGCAACCTGCACGTCCTGCGTGACATCGACCTGACGATCTCCAGGGGGGAGGTCGTCGTGGTCATCGGCCCCTCGGGAGGCGGGAAGTCGACCCTGTGCCGGACGATCAACAGGCTGGAGACCGTCGACGACGGCACGGTCACCTTCGACGGGCGCCCGCTCCCCGCGGAGGGCAGGGCGCTGGCCATGCTCAGGGCCGAGGTCGGCATGGTGTTCCAGTCCTTCAACCTGTTCGCGCACAAGACGATCCTGGAGAACGTCACCCTCGGCCCGGTCAAGGTGCGCCGCCTGGGCAAGGCCGAGGCCCGCGCGCTGGGCATGGAGCTGCTGGAGCGGGTCGGCATCGGCGCCCAGGCGGCGAAGTACCCCGCCCAGCTCTCCGGCGGCCAGCAGCAGCGCGTGGCCATCGCCCGCGCCCTGGCCATGAACCCCAAGATGATCCTGTTCGACGAGCCGACCTCGGCGCTGGACCCGGAGATGGTCCAGGAGGTCCTCGACGTCATGATCGGCCTGGCCGCCGACGGCATGACGATGATGGTCGTCACCCACGAGATGGGGTTCGCCCGCCGCGCGGCCGACCGGGTGGTGTTCATGGCCGAGGGCCGCATCGTCGAGGAGAGCACTCCCGAGGAGTTCTTCACCTCCGCCAGGACCGACAGGGCCAGGGACTTCCTCTCCAAGATCCTTACGCACTAGGGCCGCCGGTATCTCTCAAGGGAAGACGAGGTAGCAGGATGCGTGTACAGCGTGCCGGAACCGTGTTGGTCGCGGTGGCCGCCATGGTGGCCGGGCTCACCGCGTGCGGTGGCGGCAGCGGCGGCGGCAAGTTCGTCGTGGGCATCAAGTTCGACCAGCCCGGGCTCGGCCAGAAACAGCCGGACGGCTCGTTCAAGGGCTTCGACGTGGACGTGGCGAGATACGTCGCCAAGCAGCTCGGCTACCGGGACGACCAGATCGAGTTCAAGGAGGCCATCTCGGCCAACCGGGAGCCGTTCATCCAGCAGGGCCAGGTCAACATCGTCGCCGCGACCTACTCGATCACCGACGACCGCAAGAAGAAGATCTCCTTCGCCGGGCCGTACCTCGTCACCGGGCAGGACATCCTGACCCGCGCCGACGACACGACGATCAACGGTGAGGAGGACCTGAGGAACAAGAAGGTGTGCGGCGCCCAGGGTTCCTCCTCGCCCAAACGCCTGGTCGACAAGTTCGGCGAGGCGTGGAAGAGCCAGTACCTCACCGAGCAGCAGGGCTACGGCGCCTGCCTGCCGCTGCTGGAGAACAAGCAGGTGGACGCGATCTCCACCGACGCGACGATCCTGGCCGGGTTCGCCGCCCGGTCGCCGGGCAAGTTCCGCCTCGTCGGCAAGCCCTTCTCCGAGGAGAAGTACGGCATCGGCCTGAAGCTGGAGGACAAGGACACCCGCGAGAAGATCAACAAGGCTCTGGAGAAGATGTTCGCCGACGGAAGCTGGAAGAAGGCCGTGGACGCCAACTTCGGTGAGTTCGGTAAGTTCTTCACCACGCCGCCGACCATCGAGCGCTACTGACCCGTCCCCGGGCCGGGGCGCGTCCCGGCCCGGGTTCCCTGGAGGGAACGAGTGCAGGCACTCCTCGACGAATTCCCGGCCATCCTGAGCGCCTTCTGGCTGACGATACGGCTCACGCTCGCCAGCGGGGCCGCGGCCCTGGTTCTCGGGACGATCCTGGCCGCGATGCGGGTCAGCCCGCTGCCCGTGCTGCGCGGCATCGGTACGGTCTACGTCAACACCCTGCGGAACACGCCGCTGACCCTGGTGATCGTCTTCTGCGGGCTCGGCCTGGGCCTGGTACTGGACATCTCGTTCTCCACGAGCCTGTCCACGAACTACCTCTGGCTGTCGATCATCGGGCTGTCCGCCTACACGGCCGCGTTCGTCTGCGAGGCGATCAGGTCCGGGATCAACACCGTGCCGGTCGGCCAGGCCGAGGCGGCCCGCGCCATCGGCCTGACCTTCTCCCAGAACCTCAGGCTGATCGTGCTGCCCCAGGCGCTGCGCGCGGTGGTCGCCCCGCTGGGCAGCATCCTGATCGCGCTGACCAAGAACACCACGATCGCCGCGGCCATCGGCGTGACCGAGGCCTCGCTGACGATGAAGACACTCTTCGAGGCACACGGTGACTCGGTCGTCCCGATCTTCTTCGGGTTCGCCCTCGGCTTCCTGGTCCTGACCCTGCCGACCGGGCTGCTGTTCACCTGGCTGTCCAGGCGGCTGGCGGTGGTCCGGTGAACGCGCCCTCGTCCGACGTCCTCTACGACGCCCCCGGGCCACGCGCCCGGACGCGCAACACCGTGCTCACGGTGCTGGTCGTCGTGGCGGCACTGCTGGCCGCCTATCTGATGGTGGCCAAGCTGGGTGAGAAGAACCAGCTCGACCCGGCCCTGTGGACGCCGTTCCTGCGGGGCGACGTGTGGCTCAACCTGATCGTGCCCGGCCTGCTGAACACCCTGAGCGCGGCACTGGTCGCCTCACTGATCGCGGTGCCGTTCGGGTTCGTCCTGGGCATCGGGCGGCTGTCCGACCACGCCGTGATCCGCGTCCCCGCGGGTGTGGTGGTGGAGTTCTTCAGGGCGATCCCGCTGCTCATCATGATCTTCGCGGTGATGTACGGCGGGAGCGCGGTCTTCGGGCTGACCGTGACCCCGTTCGCCGCCGTGGTCGTCGGCCTGGTCCTGTACAACGGGTCGGTGCTGGCGGAGATCGTGCGGGCGGGCATCCAGGCCGTGCCGCGCGGCCAGTCGGAGGCGGCCTACGCCGTCGGCCTGCGCAAGGGCCAGGTCATGCGGATGATCCTGCTGCCGCAGGCGGTCACGGCCATGATGCCGGCGATCGTCTCTCAGCTCGTGGTGCTCCTGAAGGACACCGCGCTGGGGTTCATCGTCTCCTTCGAGGACCTGTTGAACGCGGGGGCGCGTGTGCTGCCGTCCAACTTCAACAACCTCATCCCCTCCGTGATCGTCATCGCGATCGTCTACATCATCATCAACCTGGCCGTCGGCGCCGTCGCCACCTGGCTGGAGAGACGCAGCCGCCGAAGCCGCAGGACCACGGCCGCTCCGGTCGAACCCCCCGGGGCGATCGTGGTGTCCGGAACGACCCCCGGCGTCTCCGCGGTCGACTGACGGAGTCCGGGACAAGCTGATCATCACTGTTTGGGAGGCTGCATCAGGTGAGCATGGGAAACGAATTTCCGCACGCCGCGAGGGATGAGGACCATACCGGCGACACGGGACGGGTTATCGGGCAGGATGGCGCCATGTCCCCCGAGCAGGTCGTCCGGCCGTATGCCACCTGGCCCTCTCCCATCTCGACCACGGGTGTCGCCCGGTCGGGGCTGCGCCTGGGGTTCCCGACGGTGTCGGGAACCCAGATGTGGTGGACCGAGGACCGCCCCCTTGAGGGCGGCCGCACCACGATCGTGCGGCAGGAGGCCGACGGCACACGCACGCAGCTCCTGGCGGCTCCGTGGAACGCCAGGACCCGCGTCCACGAGTACGGCGGGCGGCCGTACGCCCTGGTCCCCGGCGGGGGGCTGGTGTTCACCAACTTCGCCGACCAGCGCCTCTACCTTCTGTCCCCCGGCTCCGAGCCCGAGCCCCTCACTCCGGAACCCGAGCACGAGTGCGGCCTGCGCTACGCCGAGATGACCGTCCACGAAGGGCGGGTCCTGTGCGTGCGCGAGCGGCACGACGCCGAAGGACGGGTGAGCCGCTCGATCGTCTCCATCCCACTGGACGGCGGGGCCGAGACGCGCGAGCTCGTCGGCGGGAGCGACTTCTACGCCTTCCCCGCCCTGTCTCCCGACGGCGAACACCTGGCCTACGTCTGCTGGGACCACCCCCGCATGCCGTGGAACGGCACCGAGATACGGGTCACCCGGCTCTCCGACGGCCTGACCAGGACGGTGGCCGGAGGCCTTGAGGAGTCGGTCCTGGCCCCCTCCTGGCGCGACGACCTGAGCCTTTACTTCATCTCCGACCGCTCCGGCTGGTGGAACCTCTACCTGAGCGGCGTCGGCGGCGCCCCCGCGCGGGCGCTCCACCCCCTCCAGGAGGAGTGCGCAGGACCGCTGTGGCAGCTCGGCGGAGCACCCTACGCTCCGCTGGCCGACGGGCGGATCGTCCTGCTGCACGGCCGGGGAGACCTGCGCCTGGGCGTGCTCGACCCCGAGGACGGCACACTGACCGACCTCGAAACCCCCTACGACGGCTGGCACCCGTCCCTGTCGTGCGATGGGCAGGCGGTGGCCGCGATCGCCTACGGCCCGGCGATTCCCCGCGCCGTCGTCCGGCTCGACCCCGCGACGGGGAGCGCCGAGGAGTTCCGGCGCGACGCCACCGAACTGCCCGACCCCGCCTACCTGCCCGTTCCCCGGGCCGTCGAGTTCGACGGCAAAGCCGGGCGCCGGGTGCACGCGATCGTCTACCCGCCCGTCAGCCCCGAGGCCAGGGGCGAGGGGCCCGCGCCGTACGTGGTGTTCGTGCACGGCGGTCCGACCGCGCACAGCATCAGCGCGCTCGACCTGGAGAAGGCCTTCTTCACCAGCAGGGGCATCGGCGTGCTCGACCTCAACTACGGCGGCTCCACCGGGTACGGCCGCGCCTACCGCGACCTGCTGCACGAGCAGTGGGGGATCGTCGACGTCGAGGACGCGGTCTCCGCGGCCGAGTGGCTGTCCGCCGAGGGGCTCGCCGACTCACGGCGGATCGCGATCAGGGGCGGCAGCGCGGGCGGCTGGACGGTCATGGCCGCCTGCTGCGCCTCCGACGCGTTCGCGGGCGGCGTCTCCTACTACGGGGTGAGCGCGCTCGCCTCGTTCGTGACCACCACCCACGACTTCGAGTCCCGCTACATCGACTGGCTGATCGGTGCGGACCCCGCGCTGTACGGCCCCCGCGAACCGCTGGGCATGGTCTCCAAGGTGACCTGCCCGATGCTCCTTCTGCAGGGATTGTCCGACCCGGTGGTGCCTCCGGAGCAGTCTCAGGCCTTCGCCGACGCCCTGGCCGAGCGCGGTATCCCGTGCACCTACCTCACCTTCGAGGGAGAGTCGCACGGCTTCCGCCGCGCCGAGACCCGAAGCACGGCCCTGGCCACCGAGCTGGCCTTCTACCAGCAGATCTTCCACTCCTGACGGCTCCGGCACGCCGGGTGACCCCGCGCCTGGACGACCCCTATCGGGCGAACTCCGTGGCGCGGGACTCCCGGACCACGGTGATGCGGATCTGACCGGGGTAGGTCAGCTCCTCCTCGACCTGTTTTGCCACGTCCCGGGCGATCACCTGGGCCTGGATGTCGTCGATCGCGTCGGGTTTGACCATGACCCTGATCTCTCGGCCCGCCTGCATGGCGAAGACCTTCTCGACGCCGTCGTAGGAGGTGGCGATCTCCTCCAGCCGCTCAAGGCGCTTGACGTACGCTTCGAGGGACTCCCGCCTGGCCCCCGGCCTGCCACCGCTGATCGCGTCCGCGGCCTGGGTGAGCACGGCCTCGACGGTCCTGACCTCGACCTCGTTGTGGTGGGCCTCGATCGCGTGGACCACGTCCTCGTGCTCGCCGTACCGTCTGGCGATCTCGGCGCCGATGAGCGCGTGGCTGCCCTCCACCTCGTGGGTGAGCGCCTTGCCGATGTCGTGCAGGAGTGTGCAGCGCTTGAGCAGCAGAGGGTCGAGCCGGAGTTCGGCCGCCATGATCCCGGCGATGTGGGCGGACTCGACCAGGTGGCCGAGCACGTTCTGCCCGTAGGAGGTGCGGTAGCGGAGCTGGCCGAGGAGGGTGACGAGTTCGGGGTGCATCTCGGTGATGCCGAGCTCGACCAGCGCGTCCTCACCGGCGCGCACGCACAGGTCCTGGACCTCGGCCCTGCTGCGCTCGTGGGCCTCCTCGATGCGCTGCGGATGGATGCGCCCGTCGAGGACGAGCTTCTCCAGCGTCAGCCTGGCGGTCTCTCTGCGGACCGGGTCGAAGCACGACAGCAGGACCGCCTCGGGGGTGTCGTCGATGATCAGATTGACCCCGGTGGTCGACTCGAAGGCACGGATGTTGCGGCCCTCACGACCGATGATGCGGCCCTTCATCTCGTCGCCGGGCAGGTGCAGGACGCTGACGACGGACTCGGCGGTCTGCTCGGTGGCCACCCGCTGGACCGCCAGTGTCACGATCTTGGTGGCGCGCTTCTCCCCCTCTTTGCGGGCCTGGCCCTCGATCTCTCTGACGATCAGGGCGGCCTCACGTTTGGCCTGGTTCTCGATCTCTTTGACCAGTTCGGTCTTGGCCTGCTCGCCGGTGAGCCCGGCCACCCGCTCCAGGACGGCCCTGCGTTCCTGGGCGGCCCGGTCGAGGTCCTCGCGGCGGTCGGCGAGCTCGGTCTCCGTCTCGGCCAGCTTGCGAGCCCGCTCGGCCTGGCGCCTGGCCTCCTCGTCGAGCCGCTGCTCCCGTTCGGCGAGCCGCTTCTCCCTGCGTTCGAGGTCGGAGCGGAACTCCTTGAGCTCCTGCTTCAGGAGCCTGCTCTCGGCCTCCGCCTCCTTGCGCAGCCCGGCGGCGGCCTCCACGGCGGCCTCCGACCTGCGTAGAAGGTCTCCGGCGTCGTTCTCCGCCTTGGCGCGAATCTCGGCGGCCTCCTGCCTGGCCACCTCAAGCTCGGTCTGGATCTCCTCAAGCTGCTCGGGTGAGGGACCGCTCGGCCGTCCCAGTGCTCCGCCGGTACGGCGTAGCAACACGATCAGCGCGGCTATCATCGCCACGGCGAGAACCGCGACCGCGACCGTCAAAGTGACGACCACAACCGAATTCATGCGCGCCCCGCCCTCCTCGCGTTGCCAATAGCAAGACACGAGGCGTCACACGCACGGCACGGAAAGTCCACATGGTGGTATCACCAGGACATATGTTGATCCGGGAGCGACGCCGCATCAGCCCATCCCACCGGCTCTGTCGCCTGCCCGCATCCATGAAGCTTGTTCGTCCGCAATTTACCGTTATGACAATCCGCGCTGCGCGGAGTAACTCCTCACTGCCGTCGAGGTTAAGCGTCAAAGAGGTAACGGGCAAGCAAAGGCGCACCGGGAAACACTCGAACGTGAAGCGACCCCCCTTTCCCCCGTACGGCACGGCCGCAGGACGCACCGGCTCGCCGGCCGCTCAGGTTTCGCCGACGGCGACGACACCCGTCAGGACCGGGGCGGCGGCCGTACGGAATGGGGAGGGGCGCCTGGGGCCACCGGCTCCCGGGTCAATCCTCTGAATAGTCGTGTTCGTCCATGGAAGAGGGTGAGGAGGGGAAATTGTCCGCCTCCTCGCTCTCCAAAGCCTCACGGATCACCCGGAAGGCCAGCCCGGGGCCGTAGCCCTTTCTGGCGAGCATGCCCGCCAGCCTGCGGGTCCTGACCGCGGGATCCAGACCACGGGTCGAGGACAGTCTGCGCGTGACCAGGGCGCGTGCCGTCTCGGCCTCCCGCTCGGGGTCGAGCCGTTCGACCGCGTCCTTGACGATGTCCTCGTCGACCCCTCGGTGGCGCAGCTCCGAGGCGAGCGCCTTCCTGGCCAGCCCCCGCCCCGTGTGACGGGAGCTCACCCACGCCTCGGCGAACGCCTCGTCGTCGATGAGACCGACCTCGGAGAAACGCTCCAGCACCGCCTCGGCGGCCTCCTGCGGCACCTCGCGCCGCTGGAGCGCCTCGGCGAGCTGGGCCCGAGTGCGCGGCGCCATGGTCAGCAGCCGCAGGCAGATCGCCCGCGCCACCGCCTGCGGATCGGCGTCGGGCCCCCGGGCCGCCACCGACCCCTCGGCCGGACCGTCGGGCAGGAGACCGTCCCCCTCCCCCGCGCGCCTGGCGCGCCTCCCCTGGGCACGCGTGCCCCGGGAGGAGCCCCGGCCGCGCCGGTCCCGCCGGGTGTCCTCCGAGTCGGGCCAGGCACCCCAGTCTCGCGGCCCGGCCTCACCCGCCGGACCGGAATCAGGTCCCGTCGTCATCGGTCAGCCGGATCAGGCGTCGCCCGGCTTGGGGGTCGAGGCCTTGGAGCCACGGCCGGAGGAGGCGGCGGGGGCCGGAGCGGCGGGCGGCGGGGTGGCCGGGCTGTCCAGGCGGGGGCCGATGCCGAGCTTCTCCTTGATCTTCTTCTCGATCTCGTTGGCGATGTCGGGGTGGTTCTTCAGGAAGTTACGGGCGTTCTCCTTACCCTGGCCGAGCTGGTCGCCCTCGTAGGTGTACCAAGCGCCGGACTTGCGGACGAAGCCGTGCTCGACACCCATGTCGATCAGGCCGCCCTCGCGGGAGATGCCGACGCCGTAGAGGATGTCGAAGTCGGCCACGCGGAAGGGCGGAGCCATCTTGTTCTTGACGACCTTCACCCGGGTGCGGTTGCCGACCGCCTCGGTGCCGTCCTTCAGCGTCTCGATGCGGCGGATGTCGAGACGGACCGAGGCGTAGAACTTCAGCGCCTTTCCACCGGTCGTGGTCTCGGGCGAGCCGAACATGACGCCGATCTTCTCGCGGAGCTGGTTGATGAAGATCGCGGTGGTGCCGGTGTTGTTGAGCGCGCCCGCGACCTTGCGCAGCGCCTGGGACATCAGGCGGGCCTGGAGGCCGACGTGGCTGTCGCCCATCTCGCCCTCGATCTCGGCCTTCGGCACCAGGGCCGCGACCGAGTCGATGACCAGCAGGTCGATGGCGCCGGAACGGATCAGCATGTCGGCGATCTCGAGCGCCTGCTCACCGGTGTCGGGCTGGGAGACCAGCAGCGCGTCGGTGTCGACACCGAGCTTCTTGGCGTACTCGGGGTCGAGGGCGTGCTCGGCGTCGATGAAGGCCGCGATGCCGCCGGCCCGCTGGGCGTTGGCCACGGCGTGCAGGGCGACCGTGGTCTTACCGGAGGACTCGGGACCGTAGACCTCGATGATGCGGCCCCTCGGGAAACCGCCGATGCCGAGGGCGACGTCGAGCGCGATGGAACTGGTCGGGATCACCTCGATGGGCGCACGTGCCTCGTCACCGAGTCGCATGACGGAGCCCTTGCCGAACTGCCGCTCGATCTGGGCGAGGGCGGTCTCAAGCGCCTTCTCGCGGTCGTTAGCTGCCATGGGAGCCCCCCTGGAGGGTCGCGGGTTGGATCGGTTGCCAGAAAGCTACGGGGTGCCACCGACATTTTCCGGAGAGCACGCCGAGGAGCGTCAGCGCGTCCAATATAGCCGAACGACTGTTCGAGCGAGGCCGGACGACTGTTCGAGCGAGGCCGGACGACAGCGCATGTTCCGGGGCGTGCGGGACGACCCACCCCATCCGGAAGGCGATATTTCCGAGAATTCCCCCATGCCTGTTGTCAGGGGGCTGACCTGGGGCGATCCTGGGGGCAGCCGACTCTGAGGTGCCGACGTGACCAGCACGTTCAGCCAGCAACGCCTGACCTACCTTGGGTCTCTGTCCGCCGAGCTGTCGCGGCAGGGGCTGGCCAGCCGCATGGTCGGCGGGGACGACCCGGTGCTGTGGGTGTGGCATCCGGAGAGCCTGAGACAGACGATCGTCTTCGCCACCCCGGCCGGAGACGGATGGCTCTTCCTGTGGTCCCCCGACGGCCGGGAGAAGGCAGGGGACCCCCGCGGGACCGCGGAGTCCCTCGACCGGCTGCTGAGCGCCCCCGACCCCGGCCCCTGATCCGCGCACGGCGAAACGCCGCCGCCCGGGGGGCCGGAGAACCTACGGGTGACGCACGCCGACCGTCCCGCGCGGGCCGGACGCCCTTACCTCCGTCGCCCTCCGCCGTGGCGTACGTCGTCCGGCCCGCGCCCGCCCGGTCTGCCTGCCGGTTACGGCGGTGACGACCGCGCGCTCCGGCGGATAGGGATCGGCGGGTTTCCAGTCCCGGCCGTCACGGGTGTCCGCGCCGAAACGCGGCACAACCACGGCCAGGAACACGGCCGCGGCCAGGAAAAAGAGAAAATTGGTCATTTTCCAGTCCACTTCCATTGCCCACTGCGTCCATTCTTGGCACCCTTGGCACAAGTGGCCAGATCCAGTAGAGGGAAAAATGGACCGTATTTCCACCGAGCGTGACATCGTCGCGCTTCTCGGTGACTGGGCGTCGGGCCGAGGCCCTCTCTATCGCAAGCTCGCGGACGCGCTGGCGCAGGCCGTCGAGGACGGCCTGCTCCTCCCCGACGACCGGCTGCCCTCCGAGCGCGGGCTGGCCGACGCGCTCCAGGTGAGCAGGGCGACCGTGGTCGCGGCCTACCAGGAGCTGCGGGGCGCGGGCCTGCTGTCGAGCCGGCAGGGAAGCGGCACCAGGATCGCCTCGGACGTCAAGGTGCGCAGGCCGACCGCCGACGGGCGGGTGCCCGGTGGCACCGCGATGACCATCTTCCAGCGGCTGATCGACGGCCCCGGCGAGCTGATCTCCGTCGCGGTCGCGGCGGGCGGGGCTGCGCCCGAGCTGGCCGTCGCGCTGCGCGAGCTGGTCCGCGACGACCTGGACGACCTGCTTTCCGGGCCCGGCTACCATCCCTCCGGGCTTCCTGAGCTGCGTGAGGCGATCGCGGGTTACCTGACGAGGAACGGCCTGCCGACCGCGCACGACGAGATCGTGGTGACGACGGGCGCGCACCAGGGCCTGGTCCTGGTGACCGAGCTGTACGTCAGCCAGGGGGCGACGGTGCTGGTCGAGTCGCCCAACTGGCCCGGTTGCCTGGACGTGTTCCGCTCCGCCGGGGCGCGCCTGGTGACCGTACCGCTCGACGAGGAGGGGCCTGAGATCCACACGCTCGGCGCCATGTTGCGGGAGCGCAAACCCTCGCTCCTCTATCTCATGCCGACCTACCACAACCCGACCGGGGTGCTCATGTCGGCGGCGCGCAGGCGCAGGATCGCGGAACTGGCCGCCGAGCACGAAGTGCCCGTCCTTGAGGACAACGCCTACATGACCTACCACGCGGAACCGGGGGCCGTACCCGCGCCGCTCGCGGCCTACGCGCCGCCCGGCACGGAGATGCTCTCGCTCGGCTCGCTCGCCAAGGCCGTCTGGGGCGGCCTGCGCATCGGGTGGGTCCGCGGGCCCGCCGAGATCGTGCAGCGGCTCTCCCGGCGCAAGGTCCTCGCCGACATCGGCAGCCCGGTGATCGACCAGGCCCTCGCGGCCAGGCTGATGCCCCGCCTCGACCGGATCCTCGCCGAACGGGCCAAGGAGCTCGGCCTGCAGCTCGACCACATCGACGCCCTGCTGCGGGACCGGCTGCCGAGCTGGCGCTGGCGTCGCCCCGACGGCGGCGGCGCCCTGTGGGTCGAGCTGCCCGGTGTCGACGCCATGGCCTTCGCCCAGGTCGCCGTACGGCACGGCGTCGACGTGGTGCCCGGAGCCGTGATGGACCCGGACGGCGGGCACACCAACCACATCAGGCTGCCCTTCACCTTCTCCCCCGAGATCCTCGACGAACTCGTCCACCGGCTCGCCCGTGCCTGGTCGGAGATCGCCAGGCACGGGCCCGCGCCCGCCGTACAGGTCGTGGTCTGAGACGGCTAGGGGTTCGCGGCCTGGCGTCTGCGCATCAGGCCGTAGATCATGATCCGCATGACGGGCCGTTCCCGGTCGTCGAGGAACTCCCCGCGCTGCTGGAGGATCCCGCAGTCGGGCCTGGACAGGGAGGCCGCGAGCCCGACGACCGTCACCCGGCCGGTCAGGACGTCCCCCGGTCTGACCGGCCGCAGCCAGCGCAGCTCGTCCACGCCCGGGGAGACCTCCGCCTCGGCGTGCAGCAGTACCCCCTCCGTGTAGAGCCTCATGAACGTCGCCGTCACGTGCCAGCCGCTGGCGATGAGGTCCTCGTGGTCGAGGTGACGGGGCTGCGGATCGTACGCCTGGGCGAACCGTACGATCTCCTCGTGGGTGATCTTCTGGCTGCCCAGCTCGAAGACGTCCCCGACGTGGAAGTCCTCAAAGGCGCGCGGCATCGGCGGCCCCTTCCCTTCCCGCCGCGAGCCTGTCCGCCAGGCGGGGGAACAGGGCCAGGGCGTTGTCCAGGAAGGGGATGTCCCCGGCGTCCGCCAGGTGACGCAGGGTCCCGGAGACGACCGCGTCCCGCATGAACGGGAAGTCCGTGCCGAACAGGACGTTCTCCCTGCCGGTCACCTCGGCCAGGCAGGCCAGTGTCGCGGGCGAGGCCGCCTGGGCCGTCTCGTAGTACAGCCGCCGCAGTTCTCCCGCCACGTCCAGCCCGCCCGCCCCCGGCAGTACCCAGGTCGCCGCCAGTTCCAGCCGCCAGGCCAGGAACGGCACCGTGCCGCCCGCGTGGGCCAGGACGAACCGGATGTCGCGGCAGCGGCCGAGGGTGCCGCCGAAGAGCAGGTCGGCGACCGCCCGCGTGGTGTCCATGACGAAGTCGACCAGCGGCGGCGGGACCTTGGCGGCGAACCCGGGCCCGCCGGCGCAGTCGCACCGGTAGGCCGGGTTCGGGTGGACGAAGACCACGGCCCCGCGCCGGTCGAGTTCGTCGAAGACCGGGGCGAACGCCGGATCGCCCAGGTAACGGCCGTCGGCCTGGCTCGCGCTCATGACGACCCCGTCGAGGCCGAGCACGTCGAGCGCGTACTCGATCTCCGCCAGGGTCGTCTCGACGTCGGGCATGGGCAGGACGGCCAGGGCGCCGAACCTGCCGGGGAAGTCGCGCACCAGCTCGGCCGACCACTCGTTCGCCTGCCGTACCAGGGAGGCGGCGCCCTGGCCGAGCGCGGCGTCCGGCAGCAGGATCGACAGGATCGCCGCCCGGACGTCGTTGGCGTCCATCACCCTGAGGGAGTCCTCGACCGTCCACTCGGGGAGGGGGACGCCCGGTGCCATGTGCGTCACCCCTCTCCGGCGCAGCTCGGCGATCAGCGGCGGGTGGTAGCTGTGGTGGTGCACGTCGATCCAGCCGCCGCCCATCTCAGGTCGTCGCGATCTTCGGCAGCCGGCTCAGCGCCTCGTCCAGCTGGGCCTGGGGGATCGCGTAGTCCTCAAGCTGGCCCGCCAGGTAGGCGTCGAAGGCGCCCAGGTCGAAGTGGCCGTGCCCGGACAGACCGAACAGGATCGTGCGCTCGCTCCCCTCCTCCTTGGCCGCGAGCGCCTCCTGCACGGCGCCGCGCAGCGCGTGCGACGACTCGGGCGCCATGATGAACCCTTCGCTCCTGGCGAACCGCACGGCCTCGGCGAACACCTCGTTCTGCTCGTAGGCGCGGGCCTCGATGTAGCCCTGCTCGTGCAGCGCGCACAGGGTCGGGGCGTCCCCGTGGAAGCGCAGGCCGCCCGCGTGGATGGGCGCGGGCATGAAGTCGTGGCCGACGGTGCGCATGGGCAGCAGCGGCCCGAGCCCGGCCGAGTCGGGGTAGTCGTAGGTGTAGGCGCCCCGGGTGAGCGTCGGGCAGGCGGTCGGCTCGGCCGCGATGAACCTGGTCCCCGGCCGTTCCCCGGAGAGCCGGTCGGCCATGAAGGGGAAGACCAGCCCGGAGAAGTTGGAGCCCCCGCCGACGCACCCGACCACGACGTCGGGGTAGTCGCCCGCCATCTCCAGCTGGCGCTTGGCCTCAAGACCGATGACGGTCTGGTGCAGCACCACGTGGTTCATGGCCGAGCCGAGCGCGAACTTCGTGTCGTCGTGGGCCAGGGCGTCCTCGACGGCCTCGCTGATGGCGATGCCCAGGCTGCCGGGCGAGTCGGGGTCCTTGGCGAGGATGTCGCGGCCCGCCTGGGTGCGGCTGGTCGGGGAGGGGAACACCTCGGCGCCCCAGGTGTGCATGAGCGAGCGGCGGTAGGGCTTCTGCTCGTAGGAGGCGCGCACCATGTAGACCGTGACGGCGACGCCGAACAGGCTGCCCGCGAAGGACAGCGCCGAGCCCCACTGTCCCGCGCCGGTCTCCGTCGTCAGCCGCCGCACGCCCTCGTTGGCGTTGTAGTAGACCTGCGGGATCGCGGTGTTGGGCTTGTGCGATCCCGCGGGCGAGACGCCCTCGTACTTGAAGTAGATCTTCGCCGGGGTGTCCAGCGCCTTCTCCAGGCGGTCGGCCCGCACCAGGGGGCTCGGCCGCCACATCCGGTAGATGTCCCGCACCTGCTCGGGGATGTCGATCCAGCGCTCCGGGGAGAACTCCTGCTCGATCACCGCCTGCGGCAGCAGCGGCGCGAGGTCCTCAGGGCGCAGCGGCTCGTGCGTGACGGGGTTGAGGTACGGCGGCAGCGGGGCGGGCAGGTCGGGCAGGATGTTGTACCACTGCTGGGGCAGGTCGTTCTCCGCCAGGATGAACTTCTTCACGGATCTCCCGGTCCTTCCGTTCGGAACTGCGGCTAGAACTGCGGCGCCGCGCTGGGGGCGCGCAGCGTGCCGAGGTGCTTGTGCCAGAGATGATCAGGATTCTCCTCGACCTGGCGGGTGATCTCTCGCATTTTGGTCAAAGCCACCGGCTCGCCGCCGTCGTAGACGTCTCCCTGGAGCATCTTCAGCACGTCGAGGCGGTATCTCGGGTCGGCGACGAAGGCCGTGAACAGGATGTTGAGCCGGTAGTAGATGGAGATGAACTCGTACCAGTTGCTCACGGCGTTGCGTAGTTTGCCCTCGTAGTTCGCGAAGGAGGGCTTGGTGAAGTCACCCCGCTCCGCCGCCGCGAGAATGTCGTAGGAGGCGATCCTGGCGCTGTTCATGGCCACGCTGACGCCGCTGGAGAAGATCGGGTCGACGAAGCGGGCCGCGTCGCCGATCATCAGCCAGCCGTCGCCGCAGATCTCCCGCATGGCGTAGCTGTAGTCGCCCTCCGGCTTGAACGGCTTGACCTGCTTGCTCGCGCGCAGCGCCTCGGCCAGCTCGGGGCGGCTCTCCACGCACCTCCAGAAGAAGGTCTCCCAGTCGGATCCGGCCTCGCTGAAGTGCTTCTTCTGCGTGACGACCCCGATGCTGGTGATCGTCTCGGTGATGGGGATCTGCCACACCCAGGTGTCGGTGATGGGCAGGAAGTGGACGAAGATGTAGTCGCTCTGCTCCTTGTCGACCGACAGCGCGCCACGGTCGAGCCCGTCGAACCAGGTGTGGATCGCGTACTGGTTGAACACCGGGTCGGAGACCTTGAGCTTGAGCTGCCTGCCGAGGAAGGTGTTGCGCCCGCTGGCGTCGATCACCATCCTCGCCCGCACATCCGTCTCCCTGCGGCCCATGCTGAAGACCAGCTTGGGCTCGGGCTCGGAGAAGTCGACCCGGCGCACCCGGATGCCCTCGTAGACCTTGGCGCCGAGCGACTCGGCGTGCTGCAGCAGGATCAGGTCGAACCGCCCGCGGTCCACGTGGTAGGTGTAGTCCTGGTTGACCCCGGCCTGGTCACGCTCGCTGAAGTCGATCTCGGCCGTCCCGAACCCGTGGGAGACCTCGAAGCCCAGGGTGGGGATCTTCGCGTCGATCGCCGAGGTCCAGGCGGCGCCGTACTTCCTGGGGAAGCCCGCGGCCTCGATCTTCGGCAGCGCGCCGATGTCGGACAGCACGGGGGTGGTCGCGGGGATCAGGGACTCCCCCACGTGCTCGCGCGGGAAGATCGCGCCCTCGAACACGCCGCAGGACAGCCCGGCCTGCGACAGGTAGGAGGCCATCGTGGATCCCGCGGGACCGCCTCCGATGATCGCGATGTCGAAGTCAACGTCAGACATGATTGGCCTTCCCCTCGTGGACACGTTCACGGGCACACCGGTACACGTTCACTCGCTGCCGAGCCGTACGACGAGACCGCTGATGCTCCGCAGGTCCTTGAAGTTCCCACCGACCATCTCCTCCATGGGAATCTCGATCCCGTACTGTTCCCTGATGAATCCGACGAGCCGGGTGGTCGTGAGCGAATTGAGAATTCCCCATTCGAGCAACGGGGTCTCCGGCTCGATCTCCACGTCCGAGGTGTCAAGGATTCTCTCCTGCAGGTATTTGCGGAGTACGTCGGAGACCTCCGACTCGTTCATTCGCAGCTCCCGTCTCATGGGTGACCCATCGGGCGATCACACCGCCGTGGCCGTCGCTCCGGGCACGACCACCGGCATGAGACTACGAAGCGGTGCCCTGACTGTCCTCCTGACAAATATTGAACTTCACCTCTCCCCGGCCACCCTGAGGACAGGTGGGCTCCTCATTTGGTAGGGGGGCGGAAAGGACGAGTGGGCAGACTTGTTCCCCACGTTTTCTCGTTTCCTGGGCAGAAGCTTCCGCTGGAATGATGAGGACAGCGGAAAGCGGCCGATCCTAAGCTTCCGAGCGTGGATTTCGCCTGGGATTCCGACCAGCGGGAGCGATACGAGCTGGTCCGGGAAAAGACACGTACATGGCCGGTGACCGAGAACGGGTTCCTCACCCGTGAGGACTGGGGGCGGTGCGCGGCACTGGGCCTGACGGGCCTGTCCGTGCCCGCCGAGTACGGCGGCGGCGGACTCGGCTTCCTGGACACGGCGCTGACCGTGGAGGCGTTCGGCCGGGGCTGCCAGGACATGGGGCTGGTCTTCGCCACCATGGCGCACCTGTTCGCCTGCGCGATGCCCATCGCCGAGCACGGCGGCGCGGAGCTGCGTGCGGCGACGCTCCCCGGCCTGTGCTCCGGCGAACTGGTCGGCGCCAACGCGATCACCGAGGACGAGGCGGGCTCGGACGTCACCGCGATGACGACGCGCGCGGTCCGCGACGGCGACGACTACGTCATCACCGGGGTCAAGTCCTTCGTGAGCAACGCGCCGATCGCGGACGTCTTCACGGTCTACGCCTCGACCGACCCGGCCTTCGGGCACATGGGGGTCAGCGCGTTCGCCGTGTCACGCGGCACGCCGGGACTGACCGTCGGTGAGCCGTTCCGCAAGGTGGGGCTGGAGAGCGTCCCCGCCGCGCGGGTCCGGCTCGACGGGTGCCGTGTCCCGGCGGACGCCATGCTCGGTGTGCGGGGGCAGGGAGCGGCGATCTTCCAGTCCTCGATGCGCTGGGAGCGCACCTGCCTGTTCGCCGGCTACCTGGGCCTGACCGAACGGCTGCTCGACGCGGTCGTCGAGCACTCCGGGGAGCGCAGGCAGTTCGGCCGCCGTGTCTCCGACAACCAGGCGGTCTCGCACCGCATCGCGCGGCTGCGGCTGCGCCTTGAGGCGGCACGGCTGCTGCTGTGGCGGGCCTGCTGGCGGCTCGACCGGGGCGAGCGCGCCGTACTCGACGTCGCGATGGCCAAGCTCGCGGTCAGCGAGGGCGCGGTGCAGGCCGGTCTCGACGCCGTGCAGATCTTCGGCGGGGCGGGCATCCGCGGCGAGGCGGGGGTGGAGCGCGCGCTGCGGGACGCGCTGCCCTCGACCGTCTTCTCCGGCACCACGGAGATCCAGCTCGAACAGATCGTCAAGGAGCTGGGGCTGTGAGACTGCACGAACTCGTCCGCCGGAGCGCTCGCCGCGCCCCGCAGGCGCTCGCCGTCGCCGGGCCGGACGCCGCCCTGACCTACGGCGAGCTGGACGCCGAGGCCGACCGCCTGGCGCACGCGCTGGCCGCGACCGGCGTACGGCGGGGCGACCGGGTGGCGCTCTGGCTCGACAAGTCGGCGCGGGCCGTGGTCGCGACCCAGGCGGTGCTGCGTCTGGGGGCCGCCTACGTGCCCGTCGATCCGCTCAGCCCGGTCGAGCGGGCCGTCCACCTGGTGCGGGACTGCGCGCCGCGCGCCGTGGTCACCTCCCCCGAGCGCCTGCGGACGCTGGAGCTCAACGGCGTGGACGTCCCGGCGCCCGGCCCGGGACCCGAGGGCACCCCGCCGCCGCTGCCGGAGCCGGACGGGACGGCCGACGACCTGGCCTACATCCTGTACACCTCGGGCTCGACCGGCGTGCCGAAGGGCGTCTGCCTGTCGCACCGCAACGCGCTGGCCTTCGTCGGCTGGGCCGCCGCCGAGCTCGGGGCCGTCCCCGCAGACCGCTTCGCCAACCACGCTCCCTTCCACTTCGACCTGTCGGTGCTGGACCTGTACGTCGCCTTCCACGCGGGGGCCTCGGTGCACCTGATCCCGCAGGAGACGGCCTACGCCCCGCGCCTGCTGGTCGACTTCCTGCTGGGCCGGCGGATCACCGTGTGGTACTCGGTGCCCTCGGCGCTGATCCTGATGGCCCGCGACGGCGGGCTGCTCGACGCGCGCCCCTCGGCGCTGCGCGCGCTGCTGTTCGCCGGCGAGCCGTACCCGGTGACGCATCTGCGCAGGCTCCGTGAGCACCTGCCCGGGGTGCGCATGCTCAACCTGTACGGACCGACGGAGACCAACGTGTGCACCTTCCACGAGGTCGGCGAGGTGGCCGGGGACAGGACCACGCCGGTCCCCATCGGGCGGGCCTGTTCCGGTGACCGGGTGTGGGCGGTCAGGCAGGACGGGGGCGTGGCAGGTCCCGGCGAGGAGGGTGAGCTGGTCGTCGACGGGCCGACGGTGATGCTGGGGTACTGGGGCTCCGCGCCGCAGGCCGGGCCGTACGCGACGGGTGACCTGGTGCTGCTGCAGGACGACGGCGACTACCGCTTCCTCGGCAGGCGTGACGGACAGGTCAAGATCCGGGGGTACCGGGTCGAGATCGGCGAGATCGAGGCGGTGTTGCAGGCCCATCCCGCCGTCGGCGACGCGGCGGTCGTGCTGACCGGCAGCGGCATCGACGCCAGGCTGGTCGCCTACCTGGTGCCCTCTGGGGCCGAGCGCCCGAACCTGCTGGAGATCAAGCGCCACTGCGCGGCCTCGCTGCCCCGGCACATGATCGTCGACGCCGTCCGGCACGTCGACGAGCTGCCCAGGACACCGAACGGCAAGATCCATCGCCGTCTGCTCACCTCGGAGGCACGATGACGCCGACGCCCACGGGCACGGTCGAGCTCGATCCCCGCCCGTCGGGGACCCCCGTCTCACGCCGCGGAGCGGGCGCCGCCGTCTACGCCCTGACCGCGATCCTGCCCGCGCTGGCGGCCGTGGGCCTGCTGGTGATGCTGGGGACCTCGGCGGGCACGGCGCGGCCGGTGCCCTCCGCCTCCGGTCCCGTCGAACACAGCGTCCAGCTGTTCGCCGCGATAGCCGTGGTCATCCTGGCCGCCAGGCTCTTCGGACGGCTGGCCAGGGGCGTGGGGCAGCCACCCGTCGTCGGGGAGATCTTCGCCGGGCTCTGCCTCGGGCCCTCGGTGCTCGGCGCGCTGCTGCCCGGCGTGAGCGCCTGGCTCTTCCCCGCCGAGGTGCGTCCCGTCCTGCAGGGCCTGGCCGACCTTGGGCTGATCGCCCTGATGTTCGTGGTCGGCCAGGAGACGAGGCAGACCTCCTTCCGCGGTCAGGGCGGGGCCGCCGTGACGATCGCCCACGCGGGCATCGCGGGTCCCTTCCTCGGCGGCGCGCTCCTGGCGAGCCTGCTGTATCGCGACTGGGCCGGGCCTCAGGCCAGCCCGGTGGTCTTCGCGATGTTCCTCGGCTCCGCCCTGTCGATCACCGCCTTCCCGGTGCTCGCCCGCATCCTGGTCGAACGGGACATGTTCCGTACCCCGCTGGGCAGACTGAGCATGTTGTGCGCGGCGATCGCCGACGTGGTCGCCTGGTGCCTGATCGCCGTGATGACCGCGGTCGCGGGCCGGGACACCCCGGTCAGGGCGGCGCTCACCGTGACGCTGGTGCTCGCCTACGGCGTCGTGATGACCTGGCTGGTCCGTCCCTGGCTGGCCAGGATTCTCACCGCGCTTGAGGACCGGCCGGAGATACGCCTGCTGGTGCTGCTGGCGGGCCTGCTCGCCTCCTCCGCAGTGACCTCGGCGATCGGGATTCACGCCATCTTCGGCGCGTTCCTGTACGGCCTGTGCTGTCCCTCCGGATCCCTGTCCCGGCTGACCGAGCGGATCAACTCCGTCTCGGGGCTTCTGCTGCTGCCGTTCTTCTTCGTGGGCACGGGGCTGCGCACGGACGTCTGGCGCAGCGGGCTCGACGCCTCACTGCTCGGCGTGACCGTGCTCGTCGTGGTGGTCTCGATGCTGGGCAAGCTGGCCGGTCCGATGCTGATGGCCCGCTCGACCGGGCTGAGCTGGCCCGACTCGGCCTCGCTCGGAGTGCTTCTCAACGCCAGGGGCCTGACGGAGCTGGTGGTGCTCAACCTCGGGCTCGCCCTGGGGATGCTCAGCGAACGGCTGTTCGTCGTGCTGGTGGCCATGGCGCTGGTGACGACCGCCGCGACGGCCCCGTTACTCTCGCTGCTCGACCGGCTGACGGCCCGCCGGCGAGATGGAGGGGCCCGTCGGCTGTAGCCCGATCAGCAGGCCCACGACGACGAGGGCGGCCCCGGCGAACTCCGGCCAGCCGGGGTGGCCCGTCCCCAGGACGACGGCGGCGACGATGGTGCCCAGCGGCAGGAAGCCGGAGAACAGGCCGGCCCGTTCCGCGCCGAGCCGGGGCAGCGCGTCGTACCAGCAGAAGAACGCGAAGGCGGTGACCACGACGGCGAGGTAGGCCAGCGCCCCCGCCTCCGAGGGCGTGGGCATCCGCAGCATCCGCGGTCCGTCGACAACGGCCCCTGCGATCAGCAGCAGCGGCACGGAGGCGGCGGCCGAGTAGGCGGCGACCCTGACGGCGCCGAGTTTCGGCAGGAGCGGGATCGCCAGCAGTGAGAAGCCGACCTCCCCGCCGAGCGCGCCGAGCGCGAGCAGCACCCCGACGAGCGTCGCGCCGCCCAGGCCGATCGTGACGGCCGCCCCCGTGGCGACCACGACCGCCGCGACCACGACGTGCGGGGTCGGCCTCCTGCCCTCCATGAGCGGTGTGGCGACCGCGAAGACGATGGGGACGGTGGCCACGATCGTGCCGACCATCGCCGGGTCGGCGTAGCGGGTCGACTCGACCACGAACACGTTGAACGCCGCCAGCCCGACCAGGGCCAGGGCGGCGACGAGAAGGATCTCGCGGCGGGTCAGCCTGACCGGGGGCAGCCGCCTGGCTTTGACGACGGCGAACAGCAGGACCGCGCCGACGGCGTAGCGCACCGCCTGCCCGCCGTACACGGGATAGCCGTGGAGCGCGGGAGAGACCCCCGTCAGTGTGCCGACGCAGAACATCGCGGTCGCCGCACCGATCATGCCGCGCCGCCTGTCGGCCTTGTCTCGTATGAACGTCACGGGGTGTCATCGTGGCAAGCGGCATGATCTCGCGAAAGTGCCAATGGGCGGGCAAGTGGACTGACCTCCCGTTACGCGTTGGCCGCCCGGCTGCGTTCCTCCTGCGGATACCTCCTGCGGGACAGGTGGACGGGGTTCTCCCCGACCTTCATCAGGCCCGTCTCGTAGGCGTAGATCACCGCGCCCGCCCTGTTGCGCAGGTGTTTCTTGTGCAGCACGTTCTGGACGTGGGACTTGACGGTGCTCTCGCTGAGTGACAGGTCCCTGGAGATCTCCGCGTTGGTGTAGCCACGGGCCAGCAGGCGCAATACGTCCAGTTCCCTGCTGGTCATGTCGGTCACCGGCGGCGTCCTGGGCGATCCCGTCGCGGCGGTCCTGACGGTCCGCTGGCACGCCTCGGGGGCCAGGAAGGAGTATCCGGCGGACAGCATCCTGATCGCGGCACGCAGTTCCTCGGCCGAGGCGTTGGTGAACAGCAGACCTCCCACCTCGGGCTCGGCCATGTCGAGGGAGCGGGCGTCCCAGGCGTCGACGAGCGCGAGGAAGCGAGGGGTCTCGCCGGGGAGCTCCGCCACGATCTTCCTGGTCGCCTCGACGGAGTCGGCGCAGTCGCTGAGCGGTCCCATCACGACGACCTCGGGGCACAGGTCGCGGATGCTGCGGATGGTGTCCGTCGAGTCGGTCGTCTCACCGGTCACCGCCATGTCTCCGGTCTCGTCGAGGATCTCCCTCAGTCCGATCCGGAGAAGCGTGCGGCTCTCGGCCAGAAGGACCGTCTTCTTCTGGGTGGCATTCTTCATCGTCACCGTATCTGGCCTGGGAAATCGCGGTTTCGGCGGCTCTCGTCCTGCGTGCCTGAGGGCACGGCCCGCGCACGGGCCGTCAGGAGATCGCGAAGGTTCCAGATCACGAGGTACGGCCGCCGCACGCGGAGGCCGCGCGCGTGTGTCGGCCGGGGCGCCCTCCCGGCGGGCCCGTCCCTGACGGGCGGACCATGGGTCATGGGGCGGGTCTGCTCGCGGTCGACAAGAGACACAGCGGACAGACCCCCACTATCCGGATACGCATACCTCGGGTATACAACAGTGCGATCGCAATGTATCTACCAATTTTTGTGACTTAACCCTCGCTATTTGCGACCGGAACGATATTCGGCCAGGTGGCGGCCTTACGAGAAAAGTCGATCAACACGAGGAACCATACGAAGTTCGGCATGGCCGGCGAGGCCCGCTCACCCGTGTGATGGGCGGGACGATCACGAAGCGCTTATTTACCCAGCTAGTTGACATGCCCCGGAAACTTTCCGGTGACCGGCCCGTCCGCCCGGGGAACACGCTTCAAGATCGGCGCAGGGAAAGGGGCGGCCATATCCGGCGGCGTTTCGCGCGAAACCCACGGCCCGGGAACGAAGGCGCCCCGGAGGCCGGGGCGGGGTCCTCAGCGCAGGCGGGGGGCGACGTCGATCACCCCGCACACCGCCCGCCAGACGTCCTTGGCCGCGAAACCGTCGGCGAGCGCCTGGTCCACCGTCCTGCCGCCCAGCTCGGCCAGGATGTAGTCGCGAGCCCACGACTCGGCGTAGGCGTCACCGAAGTGCAGTTTCATCCGGTCCCAGAAATCCGACAGGCGCATCCCCCAAGTATGACCCCGGCCACGGGTGCCGGACGCCATGGATCGAGGAGCCCCGCCGTGGCGCGCGCCCACCCCCGGCTCCACGAGAGAAATCCAATTTCACGGAGGCGACGACCGAACATTCATCACGAGCCGTGATAAAGCCATCACCCTCCGGACGGGAAAGGGCCGCCCGCCGCACGGGCGACATGGCGCCATATACAAAAACGCTTTCGGCACTCCTTTACGGATGTTCGGATCCTGATCGAATCGCGAGGACGGAGAGGCTAGCGCAGTGCTTTCTCGATCGCTGCGAGGGTCGCGTCGTCCAGCATCTCCCCGTGCCCGCCGACGAAGTAGCGCTCCACCATCTCGAACACCACCGTCTCGCTCCCGACGACCTTCTCCGCGACGTACCCGGGCCCCGCCTTGGCGGGCGCGTCACTGCGCAGATAGTTCAGGTCCGCGAAGTACGGCGTGATCCACGGCAGCGAGTTACGGGTGAACGAGTCACCGACGAGCAGGGTCCTCGGCTCGTACAGCGACGCCCCGGAGGAAGTGTTGGCCGTGCTGAAGGAGGTGGGCAGCTGTGTGTCGTCCTGCCTGGTCCGCCGTACCCCCTGCCTGACCAGGGACCACCGGTCGATGATCTCCTCGCGTGGTGTGCCCAGCATCGGCCCGAGGTCGCCGACCCTGGGCTCCTGCCCGGCCTTGACCAGGCTCGTTCCCCGCGCCAGCCGGGGGTCGAGCGTCTGGGCCAGTGTCGTGCCGTACAGTCCGCACGAACGCTCGTTCCAGTGGCTGTCGGTCCGCCAGTAGGTCGGCGCGCCGGTCTCCACGCGCAGTCGCTGGAGCGGGCCCCGCAGGTCCATGTAACCGGGCGGGCGGGCCGCCTCAAGCGCCGCCCAGAACTCCTTCTTGCGCCTCTGCAGGCATCCCTGGCCGAGGAAGCGCTCCGGGAGCTCGTCGGGATAGGCGGTGGTCTTGTCCGGCGCGACGGTGAGCACGAACCTCCTGCCCGATCTCCGCACGATCTCGGCCAGCCTTCGCGTCCGCTCCAGGGTCTCGGCGACGCTCCAGCGCGGCCCGCACGCCTCGATCACGTCGTCCCCGAAGTAGAGCCAGCCGTTACGGCCCTCGATCGCCCGGGGATAGGTCGGTTTCCTGCCGGTGTTGTACGACGGGAGCTGGCCGAACACGCCCTCCGACAGGGCGGCGTTGCCACGGATGGCGTACTGCCGCAGCGGCAGGTGGGCCACCGCCCAGGACTCGGCCTTCGGGATGAGGTCCCAGCCCTCCGACAGTGAGGGGAACTCCGGCAGTCTCCGGTTCTCGATCTCGACGGCCCGGTCTCCCAGGGCGAAGGCCAGCGCGGGCCCGAAGAAGAACAGCCCCGCCGCCAGCAGCGTCGGCAGCCGCCCCCGGAGGCGACGGGGCCGGGTCCCCGAGGTCGCCGGTTCGGTCTCGACTGCGGTCATCGACGGCCTCTCTCTCAGAACTGGTAGTACAGGAACGGGCTGAAGGTGCCCGCGGCGACCAGGACGGCGGAGTAGGGGGCGGCCACCCACGTCACCACGGCGCGCGCCGCCACCGCCGTACGGCCCCGCCCCGCCTCGACCAGGCGGCCGAGTGTGAACGAGGCCGGCAGCAGCACCACGCCCAGCGCCAGCGCGAGGGTGAGCGTCCGCTGGTGGTTGAGCGCGAAGGCCGTGAACTCGTCCAGGCCGCCGGGCCGCCAGCCGAACATCGCCTGGAGGACGTCGACCGCCCCGGTCATCGTCTCCGCCCGGAAGAACACCCAGCCGACCACGACCAGCAGGAAGGTCACGGCACGACGCAGCGCCGCGGTCGTGACGGTGCCCGGCGGGCGGTCCCAGCCCAGCAGCCGCTCGGCGACCAGCAGGCCTCCGTGGTACAGACCCCAGACGAGGAATGTCCAGTTGGCGCCGTGCCAGAAGCCGCAGAGCACGAAGATGACCAGCAGGTTGCGGTAGGTGACCAGGGTGCCCCGGCGGTTGCCGCCGAGCGGGATGTAGACGTAGTCGCGGAACCAGCGGGACAGGGACATGTGCCAGCGCCGCCAGAAGTCCGTCACCGAGTACGCCGAGTACGGCCGGTCGAAGTTCTCCGGAAGCCGGAAGCCCAGCATCATGCCCAGGCCGATGGCCATGTCGGAGTATCCGGAGAAGTCGAAGTAGATCTGGAGCGTGTAGGCCACGGCCCCCAGCCAGGCGGTCGGGGTGGTGATCTGGCCTCCGGCGTGGGCGAACGCGGCGTCCGCGACCGGGGCGATCGTGTCGGCGACGATCACCTTCTTGGCCAGCCCGAGGGCGAACCGGGGGAAGCCCGCGGCGAAGTCGGCGTACCGGTCACGCCGGGTGTCGGAGAGCTGCTCGGAGATCTCGTGGTACCGGACGATCGGCCCGGCGATGAGCTGGGGGAACATCGCGATGTAGGTGACGAACCGCACCGGGCTCCGCTGGGCAGGCCTGCTGCGCCGGTAGACGTCCACCACGTAGGACAGGTGGTGGAAGGTGAAGAACGATATGCCGATCGGCAGGGCGAGGTTCACGATCGGGCTGTGCCCCAGTCCCAGGGCGCTCGACAGGGCGTCGATCTGACGGCTGGCGAACCCGGCGTACTTCCACACCCCCAGGATCGTGAGGTCCCACACGATCGTCGTGACCAGCAGGCCCCTGCGTGTCCGCGGACGTTCCCTGAGCCGCTCCGAGTCCAGGGCGAGGCCCATGGCGTAGTTCACGGCGATCACCGACAGCAGCAACGCCGTGTACGGCCCCGCCCCCCAGGTGTAGAAGACCAGGCTGACCACCGCGACGAGGGAGTTGCGCCACCGCGAGGGGAGCACCCAGTAGGCCAGCAGCGTGACCGGCATGAAGAACCACAGGAACAAGGAGGAGGAGAACGACATCGGTGTCCCGGAGAGAAGGATGAGGGGGCCGGGCTGGGCCTTTCGGGAAACGTGCGCGGCCAGGTGCGGGACCTTGGACTCCGCGGTCGCCTGCGCGGCCAGGCGGACGGGAAACCGGAACGAGATCCGCATATGTCACGGGAATCCATGGGACGCGCTCGACCATGGTTTCCCCTTCGGCGGTTTCCGGCGCGCGAAAGGACCGGCCAAGGACCTTCGGCGGCGATTCAGTTCACCCTATCCGCGCTTTTGGTCATGACATGACCGAATGACAGAGCGCACGCCATGCTACCGAAGACCGCGTTCTTCCGAGATACGCATTCCTCCAGATCAACGCGACGGCCGTACTATCCGGGCGTTTCTCCGGACTTCACACCGGGAGCGTGGAAACGAGGACGCGTCACGCGAAAACTCCTCTCAGGTACGGCCTTTCCGAACCGAAGACGGGAGAGCAGGCGGTTTCCCGTGTTTCACGGCATTCCCAGGGCCGCGACCGTCCGGTGTCCGACGGGGGCGCCGATCCACGACCTGTCAGGGCGCGGGGGCCTTCCCACCCGGGAAGGCCCCCGTCACAGGACGTGTGAGCCGTACATCTCGCCGAGGGGGTCGGCGAGCAGTTCCAGGCGGGTGCCGTCGGGGTCCCGGAAGTAGATGGAGGCGCCGCTCTCGATCTGGTGCGGCACCCCGGCGGCCTCCAGCTTGCCGCGCAGTCGTTCCCAGGTGGCCGGATCGACGGACAGGGCGATGTGGTGCAGGCCGCCGAGCACCTCCCGGTAGGGGCCGACGTCCAGGCCGGGAAAATCGAAGAAGGCCAGCAGGTTGCCGTTTCCCACGTCGAAGAAGAAGTGGTTCGAGCCTCGGTAGTCGCGGTTCTCGACGATCTCGGTGAGGGGGAACTCCAGCAGGTCCTGGTAGAAGGCGATCGTGGTCTCGACGTCCGAACAGAGCAGCGCGACGTGGTGCAGGCCTCTGACGCTGCTCGGCGGACGGTGATCCCTGAGGTGCTCCGCCCTGATTCGTTCACGTGCCGCCTCGATGGCGGGGTGGTCGATGCTCATCGCGCACGCTCACCGGCTTGGTTGCTCACCTGGGATCTATCTCCGCCTTGACGGTGGATGAACCTTTTCTGACTCATGCCCACTTCCGGGCTCCGACTGGCATCACAAATTTGGATAAAAGCTATTAAGGACGACTTATTGTGATCTTTCCCCCTATCAGTGGGGTGAGGGAGTGGGACGGATTCTGTCGGTGGCGCCGTGCACTATGGAGCGGTGGCCGGGCCTTCCGGCCGGGACGAGACGAGGGGGCGATCTCACGTGCGTGAGGCGGACACCGATCCCATGGGCGGGGCGCTCAGTCTCTTCACCCCCGTGACCAGGCAGTGGTTCACCGGAGCCTTCTCCGCCCCGACCGCCGCGCAGGAGGGCGCGTGGGCGTCCATCGCCCGGGGCGACGACACTCTCGTGGTCGCGCCGACGGGGTCGGGCAAGACCCTGGCCGCGTTCCTGTGGTCACTCGACCGGTTGGCGGCGCGGGCGGAGGAACGGACGGAGGAGGAGCCCTCCCGGCGGTGCCGGGTGCTCTACGTGTCCCCGCTCAAGGCGCTGGCGGTCGACGTCGAGCGCAACCTCAGGGCACCGCTGGCCGGGTTGCGGCAGACCGCCCGGCGGCTCGGGCTCCCGGTGCCGGAGATCTCGGTGGCGATCCGCTCGGGCGACACCTCCGCCGAGGAGCGCAGACGTTTCGCCGCCAAACCGTCCGACATCCTCATCACCACCCCGGAGTCGCTGTTCCTGCTGCTGACCAGCAAGGCCCGTGAGGCGCTGCGCGGCGTCGAGACCGTCATCCTCGACGAGGTGCACGCGGTCGCGGCGACCAAGCGCGGCGCGCACCTGGCCCTCAGCCTCGAACGGCTCGACGCCCTGCTCGCCCGCCGCGCCCAGCGCGTCGGGCTGTCGGCGACGGTGCGCCCGGTGAGCGAGGTCGCCACCTTCCTCGGCGGCGGGAGGCCCGCCGTGGTGGTCCAGCCGCCCTCGGACAAGGTGATCGAGGTCGAGGTCGTCGTCCCCGTCGAGGACATGACCGAGCTCGACGCCCCGGTACGGCCGGCCGACCCCGCCGACGAGGAGCGGTGGCCGGCCCATCCCGCGCCCAGACGCTCCATCTGGCCACACGTCGAGGAGCGGTTGTTCGACCTGATCGGGCGGCACCGCTCGACGATCGTGTTCGCCAACTCGCGGCGGCTGGCCGAACGGCTGTGCACCCGCCTCAACGAGCTGGCCTGGCAGCACGGGGCGGGCTCCCAGCCGGAGCCGGGGGCCGGGGAGCCCGCCCACTGGGCCGAGGGCTTCCCCACTCCCCCCGGCGCCCCCGCGACTCCGGCCTCCCTGGCGACCCCGGCCTCCCTGGCGACCCCGGCGGCGATGATGGCGCAGGCCGGGGCCTCGAAGGGGGCCCTCCCTGAGATCGTGCGGGCCCACCACGGCTCGGTCTCCAAGCAGGAGCGTTCCCAGATCGAGGAGGCTCTGAAGTCGGGGCGGCTGCCCGCGGTGGTGGCGACCTCCAGCCTGGAGCTCGGCATCGACATGGGCTCGGTCGACCTGGTCGCCTGCGTCGAGTCTCCGCCGAGCGTGGCCAGCGGCCTGCAGCGCATCGGCAGGGCCGGTCACCAGGTCGGGGCCGTCTCCCGCGGCGTGATCTTCCCCAAATACCGGGGCGACCTGGTCCAGACGGCCGTGGTCGCCGAGCGGATGCGCGACGGGCGGATCGAGGAGCTGCGCTACCCGCGCAACCCGCTCGACGTGCTGGCCCAGCAGATCGTGGCGATGACGGCGCTCGACGACTGGACGGTCGACGAGCTGGAGACGGTGGTACGGCGTGCCGCGCCGTACCACGGACTGCCCCGCAGCGCGCTTGAGGCGACGCTCGACATGCTCGCCGGGCGTTACCCCAGCGAGGAGTTCGCCGAGCTGCGGCCGCGTGTCGTGTGGGACCGGGTCACGGGCACGCTGAGCGGGCGCCCCGGCTCCCAGCGGCTGGCGGTGACCAACGGGGGCACGATCCCGGACCGGGGGCTGTTCGGCGTGTTCCTCGCCGGGGAGAAGTCCTCCCGGGTGGGCGAGCTGGACGAGGAGATGGTCTACGAGTCCCGCGCCGGGGACGTGTTCGTGCTGGGCGCGACCTCGTGGCGGATCGAGGACATCACGGCCGACCGGGTCCTGGTCTCCCCCGCCCCGGGCCGGCCGGGCAAGCTGCCCTTCTGGCACGGTGACAGCGCGGGCCGCCCTGCCGAGCTGGGCAGGGCGATCGGCGAGTTCCTGCGTGAGATGTCCGCCGCGGGCGCGGGCTCGGGCGGCGGGAAGACCACGGAGTCGTCCGCCTCCGGCGGCCCGAACCCGGCCGATACGACGCTGAGGCGGCGGAGGCCGGGGCGGAGTCCGGAGGGGGACGGCGACGCGGCGCGCGAGGCCGCCCTGACCCGCATCCGGGCGGCCGGGCTCGACGAGCTCGCCGCCGCGAACCTGCTGTCCTACCTGGCCGAGCAGCGGGAGGCGACCGGCTACGTGCCGGACGACCGGACGTTGCTGGTCGAGCGGTTCCACGACGAGCTCGGCGACTGGCGGGTCGTGGTGCACTCGCCGTACGGCGCCAGAGTGCACGCGCCGTGGGCCCTGGCGATCGGGCGACGGCTGCGGGAGCGCTACGGCACCGACGTCCAGGCGGTGCACTCCGACGACGGCATCGTGCTGCGCGTTCCCGACACGCTCTCCGGGCCTCCCTCGGACATCGCGGTCTTCGACCCCGACGAGATCGAACGGATCGTCACCGAGGAGCTCGGCGGTTCGGCGCTGTTCGCGGCGCGTTTCCGCGAGTGCGCGGGCCGGTCACTGCTGCTGCCCAAGCGCACGCCTGGCAGGCGCACCCCGCTGTGGCAGCAGCGGCAGCGGGCCTCGCACCTGCTCGACGTCGCCGGAAGATACGCCTCCTTCCCCGTGGTGCTTGAGACGATGCGCGAGTGCCTGCAGGACGTGTTCGACGTCCCCGGGCTGGCCGGGCTCATGCGCGACATCGCGGCCAGGCGGGTGCGGCTGGTCGAGGTCGAGACCGGGCAGGCGTCGCCGTTCGCGGCGTCGCTGATGTTCAACTACGTGGGCGCGTTCATGTACGAGGGAGACGCCCCGCTGGCGGAGCGCCGGGCCCAGGCGCTCGCCCTCGACACGAGCCTGCTGGCCGAGTTGCTCGGCCAGGCCGACCTGCGTGAGCTGCTCGACCCCGACGTGATCGCCGACACCGAGCGGGAGCTCGCACGGCTCGACCGGCCGTTGCGCGACGCCGAGGACCTGGCCGACCTGCTCCGCTCGCACGGCCCGCTGGTCGCGGCGGATGTGAGCCTGCGTGAGGGCGACCCGGCCTGGCTCGGCGCGCTTGAGGCCGCCAGGCGGGCGATCAGGGTGCGGATCGCCGGGCAGGAGCAGTGGGCGGCGATCGAGGACGCCGCCCGGCTGCGTGACGCGCTCGGCGCGCCGTTGCCCGTCGGGGTGCCGCACGTGTTCCTCGAACCGGTCGAGGACCCCCTCGGCGACCTCGTCTCCAGGCACGCCCGTACGCGCGGGCCGTTCTCGGCGGACACCGCCGCCGCGAGGTTCGGTCTCGGGCCCGCCGTCGTCACCGACGCGCTGCGCCGCCTGGCCGTCCACGGCAGGGTGGTGAACGGGGAGTTCAGGCCCGGGGGCCGGGGTGAGGAGTGGTGCGACGGCGGGGTGCTGCGGACCCTGCGCCGCAGGTCGCTGGCCAGGCTCCGCAAGGAGGTCGAGCCGGTTCCCCCGGAGGCCCTGGCCGCCTTCTCCCCCGCCTGGCACGGCATCACCGGCGGTCAGCAGCGGGGCAGGCCTCCCATCGACGCGCTGGCCGGGGCCATCGAGCAGTTGCAGGGGGCGGCGGTGCCCGCCTCCGCGCTGGAGACGCTGATCCTGCCCTCGCGGGTGCCCGGATACGACCCCTCGATGCTCGACGAGCTGACCTCCTCCGGCGAGGTCGTCTGGGCGGGTCAGGGGTCGCTGCCCGGTGGAGACGGCTGGGTCGCGCTGTACTTCGCCGACACCGCCCCGCTGCTGATGCCCGATCCGGTGGAGATCACCATGACACCGGTGCACGAGCGGGTGCTCGACGTCCTGAACGGCGGGGGCGCGTTGTTCTTCCGCGACCTGTCCGGCCGGGTCGGCTCCCTGATGCCGGGCGCGGTCCCGGACGACGGCGCGCTCGCCGCCGCGCTGTGGGACCTGGTGTGGGCGGGGCGGATCACCGGTGACACGCTCGCGCCGCTGCGCGCCACGCTCGGCACCGGGCGTCCCGCCCACCGCAGGGCGCCTTCGCGCAGCAGGCGCGCGGTGCTTCCCAGCCGGAGCGGCCCGCCGACCGTCGGCGGGCGCTGGTGGTCGTTGCCCGTCCCGTCGCAGGACGCGACCCAGCGTGCGCACGCCCAGGCGGAGGTCCTGCTGGAACGGCACGGCGTGGTGACCCGTGGCGCGGTCGCCGCCGAGCGGCTGCCCGGCGGGTTCGCCGCGGTCTATCCCGTGCTGCGCGCCTTCGAGGAGAGCGGCCGGTGCCGCAGGGGTTACTTCGTCGAGGGGCTCGGCGGGGCGCAGTTCGCGCTGGCCGGCGCGGTCGACCGGATGCGCGCGACCTCGGCGCCGCCCGTCCGCCCGCCCGTCTCCCCATCCGCCGTCCCGCCCGCCACCCCGCTCGACGATCCGGCCGCCGGGGTGTCCTCGGACCCGTGGCGGACCGGCCCGCCGGTCATGGACCCCGGGGGTGAGAGCGAGTGGGGCGGCGGGTCCTGGGGAGCTCGGGGCGGAGGGCCGTGGGGTGCGATGTCACAGGGTGCGGCGTCACGGGGTGAGACCTCGCGGCGGGCGGTCGTGCTGGCGGCGACCGACCCGGCCAACCCGTACGGTGCCGCCCTGCCGTGGCCCGCGCACCCGGGAGAGGTGTCTCACAAACCGGGCAGGAAGGCGGGTTCCCTGGTGGTGCTGGTCGACGGGCACCTGGTTCTCTATGTGGAACGCGGCGGCAGGACCCTGCTGTCCTTCGCCGACGGCGACGTCCTGCAGCCCGCGGTCGACGCCCTCGCGCTGGCCGTACGCGACGGGGCGCTGGGCAAACTGACCGTCGAACGGGCCGACGGCACCGCCATCAACGACTCCCCGCTGGGTGCCGCCCTCGAATCCGCCGGATTCCACCCGACCCCCAGGGGGTTGCGTCTGCGCGCCTGACCCGGCGCCGTCCCGTGCGGTGGAGTGCATACGGCGCGGATCGCGTCCACCCCCGGAGGTCCGAGAGGCACCCTGAGGCGTCATGGACGAAGGTGTGGGTCATGGGCCGTCGTGGCCTTCACCGGGAACGGTTCGGGGGCGGCGTTCGGTGAGGGCGAGGCTCAACGCCAGGCAGAGCAGCGGGACGGCGGGCAGCCAGTACCTGCTGTCGTAGGCGGTGACGGCCACCGGGCCCACGATGAGGGCGAACGCCATGGACAACGGCAACGCCCCGGCCGGTGTGGCTCTCCTGCCCGTCTCCGAACCCTGCACCTTCGAACCCCGGGTCTCCGAACCCCGGGTCTCCGAATCTTGAGCCTCCGGATCCCGGGTGCCCGAGCCCGGGGCGTCCGAGCTCTGGGCGAACCGGCTTTCGGCACCCTGGCTTTCGGCGCTCCGGGTTCGAACGCCCTGGGTTCCGACGCCTCGGATCCGGGCTCGCCAGGTTCGGGCGCTCCGGGCTCGGGTGTTCCGGGCTCGGGTGTCCCGGGCTCGGGTGTTCGCGATGAGACGGGTCGCGCAGGCCAGGAGGGCTCCCGCCGCGAGGGCGCCGAACAGCGGTCCGGGCAGGAAGCCGAAGGACTGGTAGGCGCGCATCACCCTCGCCGCGGGCTCGACGACCCGGGTCTCCGGCCGTTCGTGCCCGTAGGCCAGCAGGTCGGCCCTGATGCCTCCACCGGGGATCCTGACCCCGTCGGGCAACGGACCTTCGGCGTTGGGCAGGACGTAACGGTTGTAGACGACCGGCGCCGCACCCGGCACCGGTCCTCTTCGCCAGCTCAGCGTCCTGCGCAGGTCCTCACCGACCACCCGGAGATAGTCCAGCGGCTGGGCGATGACGGCGCGCCGGGCCAGGTCTCCCGCCAGGGCGTCGATCCTCGGCTGGAACAGGTCCGCGCGGGTGACGACGGGGTGGCCGGGCACCCGGCGCAGGGGCGACCAGTCCGACCAGATGAAGTACGGCGAGGCCGGGCGCGAACCGACCGGCTGGGACGGGCACAGGACGGCCTCCTCCTGCGGCGGCCTGATCCTCCGGCAGTCGGCGAACGGCATGGTCCTGGCCCACAGCCACACGCCGTTGCCCCCGTTGAGCGCGGGGGTGCCGTGCCAGGCGCCGTACCACGCGGCGTAGCCGCCGAGCGGGACCGCGACCGCGACCAGCGCCGTGAGCAGGGCTCGGGCGCCCGCGCGGGCGACCAGGAGGTAGGCGGCGAGCAGCGGGAGCAGCACGAGCCCGATCGAGCGGGTGAGCGCCGCGACGGCCAGCAGCAGCCCGGCCGTGGCCGCGCGGCCGGGGGTGACCCCGGGCGTCCAGAGCACGACCGCGACGGCGACGACCACCAGGAACGTGAAGGGGACGTCGCTCAGGATCGTGTGCTCGAAGAAGATCTGGTAGGCGTCGAGAAGGACGGGGGTGGCTGCGAGCACCGCCCACCCCGCCCGTGCCCCGGCCGCCCTGCGGCGGACGAGCGCGTAGATCGCCGTCCCGGTCGCCAGCCCCATCAGATGCTGGAGGATCGCGACGGCGGCGAAGCTGTGCAGCGGTCGCAGGAGCCACAGCAGCAGGGAGTAGCCGCTGGGACGGACCTCGTAGGGCTGTGGCCGTTCGGCGACGCCCACGTAGTCGAAGGAGTCCTCGAACCACACGACCGGCGAGTAGCCCATGACGGTGAGAACACGCAGCGCCGCCGCGACCAGCAGGACGGCCAGGAAGAGCCGGTGCCGCCTGGGCGAAGGGACCTGTGGGCGAACGCGGGCATTCTTCCGTTCCGGACTGACAGCCTTCATGATCGCTTTTATATATTGACGTAAGGGTATTCGTGATCTTTTGTGGGGTACATGCATCCCAGAAAAGCGATCTAGGGATTTTTCCCCCGAGCCACCGCCGCCACCCCGTGGCTTTTAATACGTATTTTCGGGATATATCCCTGAAAGTCTGATTACCCAGGAACCCCCGGGAGCCCCGAAGAACGGCTGAACGGCGTCGCTCCGTTGAGCGACGCCGTTCAGGCGGTACGGCCCCCACGCCCCCGCGGGGTCGTACCGCTCGGCCGTGTCCTGCTGACGGCTCCCTTCGGGCTCACGCCGTCAGGCGGCTGACACGGCCGCGGACGGCGGTGTTGGGCCCGCCGCATCCCTCATGGGCGAGCCGTCCGCCGCCCCCTGCGGCGCCGGTGCCGTGTTCGGGCGCGCGATGGAGCCACGCGCTCGCCGGGCCTCGGCGACCGGCGCCCCGCCCGTCCGTCCCGCCACTCGCCGCGACCTGCGCGGCCGTACCGGCATGGCTGTACCGGTACGTCGAGCGGGACGGTCACCTCCGGCACCGGACGGCGCTCACCGTCATCCCCCGGCGAGCACCCCCGGAGCTCAGGAAACCGTACGAACCCCCGTGAAACGCATGATCCCCTCCTGCCCCGCGCACGGACCGGACGGGAGGCACCCCCGTTCGAGCCGCGCAGAACAAGCATCGCGAACGGCAAAATCAACCACAATCATTAAAATGATCCTTAAAAGGTGCGCACTCCCGGGATCGGGACAAAAATATGGCTTCAGCGGGACGGGACATCCACCGCGGAAGCACCGAAAGGGGAGCACCCTATGCAGGGGTTTTCCGAACTCCGCCTCGGGCGCCTGGACGAGGTCAAGGTTTCGGTCGTGCTCCATCCCGGGGCCACGCTGCTGTCGCTGACGGCCGGGACCCTGGGGGGCCGTCCACACGGCGTCCCACGGCACTGGCAGAAGGCGGTCATGTCCGCCGCCCCGCGCAACGCGGCCGAGGTGCTGCGCCCACTGTTCGCCCCGTCCTTCTCGGTCATCCCCGACTGCGTCAGCCCGGCGGTCTCGATGTCGGAGCCCGACGCCGACACCCATCTGGAGCGGCTGGCCGACCTCTCCCCCGACACCCTGCTCGCCGAACTCGAAACGGAGTTCCAGCCTGCCGTCCCCGCCCAGTGGCGGCCCGTCGTCGAACGCCCCGGCGCGTGGATCCACGCCTACTCGCACCTCATGCGCGTGCTGTGGCAGGAGTTCAGGCCGGTCTGGCGCCGGGCGGACAGCCTGCTCAAGCGGGAGCGGGAGCGGATCGGGGCCGCCACGGTCACCGACCGCCTTGAGACGGTCATGGGCAACCTCAGCCCGCGCTTCCACTTCTCCGGCACCACGCTCGGCCTTCCCGACCAGCAGGCCAAGCGGTTCGACCTGGCCGGACGCCGGCTCGCCCTGGTGCCGATCGTGTCGGGCAACGGCGCGAGCATCTTCGCCTTCGACGATCCCGGGATGGTGTGGATCGGCTACCCGCTGCCCGCGCTGGGGGTGCTGTGGGACGACGGCGACCAGAAGGACGCCCCGCCCGACTCCCTGGCCCTCACCCTGGGGCAGGCCCGCGCCGCCATCCTGCGGGCCGCCGGGGCCTCGCTCACCATGAGCGAGGTCGCCTCCCTGCTGCGCTCGACCCCCGCCGCGGCGACCTACCACTGCGCCCAGCTTGAGGCCGCGGGACTGCTGGACCGCGAGCGACACGGCCGCCACGTGCGCGTCAGGGCGACCGCGAAGGGCGAGGCGCTGGTCGCCCTGCTCGCCTGAGCCGTACGCGCCGGGACAGGACACGCCGGGACGAGACACACGGGGATGACTCCTCGCCGGAGGTGGGTATCCCACATGGGCCCGTACAACCTCCAGAAAGGCCGGCCCCGTGATCCAGGAACATCGTTACGTCGTGGTCGGCGCCGGGCCCGCGGGGTTGCAGATCGGCTACTTCCTGCAGGAACGGGGCGCCGACTACGTGATCGTCGAGCGGGAGCGGTCCGCGGGTGACTTCTTCGCCCGCTTTCCCCGGCACCGGCGGCTGATCTCGATCAACAGGGCCCGGGACTGGTCCGACGATCCGGAGCTCAGGCTGCGCTGGGACTGGAACTCGCTGTTGAGCGACGATCCGTCCCTGCTGTTCCCCGCCTACAGCGACGACTACTTCCCCTCCCCCGATGATCTGCGGCGCTATCTCGCCGACTTCCACACCACCCACGACCTGCGGGTCGTCTTCGGCACCGGGATCAGCCGGGTGACCTGCAAGGAGGAGGGGTTCCGGCTCGAAACGGAGGGCGGCGGCCAGTTCCAGGCCGAGTGCCTGATCTGGGCCTGCGGATGGGGCGGGCCGTACGTTCCCGACATCCCCGGCATCGAGCACGCCGAGGGGTATGAGGACATGACGGTCGATCCCGAGTCGTTCCTCGGCAAACGGGTGCTGATCCTGGGCAAGGGCAACGCGGCCTTCGAGACGGCGCACGCGCTGCGCGACCACGCCTCGGCGATCCATCTGGCCAGCCCGAGACCGGTCAGGCTCGCCTGGAACTCCCGGCATCCGGGGGACGTGCGCGGCTGTCACGGCACGCTGCTCGACAGCCACCACTTCAGCTCGCTGCACGCGCTGCTCGACTGCTCGGTCGAGCGGATCTCCTTCGACGGCGCGGTCTACACCGCCGACGTCGTCCACAACCACGCGGGCGGCGGCCCGGAGAGGCTGGAGTACGACGCGGTGCTGCGCTGCACCGGCTTCCGGATGGACACCGAGGTGTTCGCCGACGAGCTGCGGACCCTCCCCGGCGGGAGGCTGCCCGCGCTCACCTCCGACTGGGAGTCTGCCGGTCTCCCCGGGCTCTACGTGGCGGGCACCATGATGCAGGCCCGGGACGCCAGGCGGGGTTCCTCGGCGTTCATCTACGGCTTCCGCTACAACCTGCGCACGCTCAGCCGCCTGCTCGCCGAGCGCTACGACGGGGTACGGCTGCCGCGCACCCCCGTCCCCCGGCCCGCGCTGACCGGGACGGTCCTCGACCGGGTCAACCGCAGTTCGGCCCTGTGGGCGCAGGCGGGCTACCTGGTCGACGCCCTGGTGATCACCGAGCACGGCATCGAGTGCTACGAGGAGCTTCCCGAGGACTACGCCGTCGAGCGCTTCGGAGATCTGGTGACCGTCGGCCTGTGGCAGAGCAGGGAGCCCGGCCCCGACGACCTGGAGGCCGTCGCGCTGGGGGCCGAGCGGCTCCCGCTGCCCGAGGGGGTGACCCGTGGCGCCGGAGGCGGGGCCATCCATCCGGCGGTGCGGGTCTTCAGGAACGGCGTGCTGACCGGCGAGTTGCACCTGCCCGACAGCGTGGCCGCCCGGTGGCGGGACCCGGAGCGGCACGTGGCGCCGCTCGACCGCTTCTTCGACCGGCTGCTGCCCCGGTGAACGCACCCGTGTGAGCCCGTACGGCGTGCTCAGGCGGGCTGGAGCCGTCTGACGACGGCCTCGGCGACCCCTCTGGCGCTGCCGGGGTTCTGACCGGTGATCAGCCGGTCGTCCTCGACGACGTGGGCCTCGAACGGCCTGCCGGCGACGCTGTAGTGGGCCCCGAGCCTCTTCAGCTCCTCCTGGAGGCTGTAGGGGACGGCGTCGTCGCGGCCGGCCGCCTCCTCCTCCGGCCAGGAGAAGCCGGTGACGTCCCTGTCCCTGACCAGCGGCTCCCCGTTCGAGAGCGTGACGTTCAGCAGCCCGCAGGGGCCGTGGCAGACGGCCGAGACCACGCGTCCGCTCTCGTGGAACCTGGCGACCAGCGACTCCAGGTCGTCACTGCGCGGGAAGTCGAACATGACCCCGTGCCCGCCGGTGAGATAGATCGCGTCGTAGTCCTCGACGTCGACGTCGGCCACCTTCCTGGTGTCGTCGAGGAGGTTCATGAACCTCCTGTCCCGATAGCGCCGTTCCGTGCCCAGTTCCGCCAGCACGTCGTGGGCCAGGCTCTCCGGGTCGATCGGGATCGTGCCGCCGGACGGGCTCGCGATGTCCAGGGAGAACCCGGCCCGCTCGGCGTGGTCCCAGAAGTGCGTCAGCTCCCCCAGCCACAGGCCCGTCCGCATGCCCGCCTTCTCGTACTCGCCGACGTTGGTGACGACGACCAGGATTCTCTTCGTCGCTGACATGTCCGCTCCTTCGCGCGGGAACCCCTCCGTTCCGCCGGGTTACCCGCACCAAAACCCCACAAACCGCCCAGGGTCAGCGGAGGAGCAGATCGACCACGCCCGCGGTGCCCTCGTCGCCGTGGCCGTCGGCCAGGCGGCGTTCCATCAGGGTCGTGAACGGGATGATCAGTTCGGCGCTGATCCCCTGCTCCTCGGCCGTCCGCAGCATCGTCGCGTTGCCCTCGACCATCATGGCGAGGTTGGAGGTCACGTTCCTGGTGTAGTCGCCGCTCTCCAGATGGTCGGCGATGCCGTAGGTGTAGGAGGTCATGGCGGTGAGCCAGGCCACCAGCGTGGGGGCGAACTCCTTCGGCGAGATGTCCTTCTCCCGGCGCAGCAGGGCGAAGGCGTGCGTGACCCCGGCGAACATCCCGGTCATCGCGCTCAGCAGCGCCACGTCCTGCAGCGCGGCGTACCCGGCGTCCTCCCCGACGTGAACGGGCCGCGCCGGTACGGCCAGCGTGTCCCGGTGCTCGTCGAAGAGGTCGCGGGAGCCGCTGTAGAGGATGAAGGCCCCCGACTCCGGGGCGCCGATCATCGGGGGGACCGCCATGACGCCGCCGTCCAGGAAACGGGCGCCGCGTTCGGCGGCCCAGGCGGCGCGGGCGCGTCCCTGCCCGGGGGTGCCGGTGGTGAGGTTGACCAGGTCCTTGCCCGTCAGGTCGGCGCCGTCCAGGGTCTCCCCGACCGAGGCGTCGTCGAGCAGGCAGGTCACCACGAGGCGGTTGGCGGCCACCGCCTCCGCCGCGCTCCCCGCGATCCGCGCGCCCCGCCCGGCGAGCGCCTCGGCCCTGCCCGGGGTACGGTTCCAGACGGTCAGCCGGTGACCGGCGGTCAGCCAGGCCTGGGCCAGCGCGGTGCCCATGGCGCCGAGGCCGAGCAGAGTGAGTCCGGAAGTGTTGTCGTTCATGCCTACTAGGCTGGATCCCGGTCCCCGGAACGATCAAGTACGCACTTCGAAGTGGGTGCTTACCCCGGGGTGAGTGAGCAGGCAGGAGGGCTGGAGATGGCGACCGTACCCAGGCCGGGGGCGTACGTCTGCGGGATCGACGCGGCGATGGACGTGATCGGCGGCAAGTGGAAGGTCCTGATCCTCTGGGCGCTCGACGAACGGCCGTGCCGCTTCGGCGAGCTGCGCAGGCTGGTGCCGGGGGTGACCGAGAAGGTGCTCGCCTCCCACCTGCGCGAGCTTGAGGGGGACGGCATCGTGCACCGTGAGGTGTACGCCGAGGTGCCGCCCAGGGTCGAGTACTCCCTGACCCCGCTGGGCGTCTCGCTCAACGCGGCGCTGGGCCCGCTGGGCGCCTGGGGCAGGGAGCACCTGCTCGGCGGTGCGGAGGAAAGCGCCGAGCGGGCCTCCTGACCAGGCGGCCACGCCGTACGGCCCGGCCCCAGCGGGAACCGGGGCGGGCCGTACGGGAGGGAGACGTCAGGGGTTCAGGCGGTGCAGGTCACGGGGGAACAGCGTCGCGCGGCGGACGTTGTCGGCGCCGGTCAGCCTGGCGGTCCACCGTTCGAGCCCCAGGGCGAACCCGCCGTGCGGCGGCATGCCGTGCCGGAAGGCCGACAGATACCCCTCGTACGGCTCGGTGGACTCGCCCTTGGCCGCCAGGACGGCGAGATAGTCCTCGTACCGGTGCAGGCGCTGGCCTCCGGTGACCAGTTCGAGGCCCCGGAAGAGCAGGTCGAAGCTGTTGGAGTACTCCGGCCTGCCCGGCTCGGGATGGGTGTAGAACGGCCGCTTGACCATCGGGTAGCCGGAGACGAACAGGAACTCGCTGCCGTGCTCGTTCAGCGCCCACTCCGACAGCCAGCGCTCGTGGGCCGGGGCGAGGTCCGGCTCTCCTCTGGGGTCCTCGGCGGTGTGGGCGGCGATGAGCTCCTGCGCCTCGGCGAAGTGGATCTCCGGGATACGCTCGGGCACCTTGGGCAGCGCGACGTCCAGCAGCGCGCACTCCTCGCCCGCCTGACGCGCGACGGCCTCCGTCATGCCCGCCAGCACCTCGCGCAGCACCGCCATCACGTCCCGGTGGTCGGTGACGAACCCGAGTTCTGCGTCCAGCGAGGTGTACTGGGCCAGGTGCCGCGCGGTGTCGTGCGGCTCGGCCCGGAAGACCGGGCCGGTCTCGTAGACCCGTTCGAAGACCCCGACCATGGCCTGCTTGAAGAACTGCGGAGACTGCGCCAGGTAGGCGGGGGTGCCGAACCAGTCGATCGCGAAGACGTTGGCGCCCGACTCGGTCGCCGAGGCCACCACCTTCGGCGTGTGGATCTCGGTGAAGCCGAGACCGTCGAGCGCCGCCCTGAAGCCCGCGACCGAGGCGGCCGAGATGACGTGCGGGGCGCGCAGCGCCGGGTGGCGCAGCGTGACCGGGGCGTGGTCGAGGATGGTCGGCAGTGTCGCGGGCACCCCGGGCCGGTAGAGGTCGAACGGCGGGGCCTCGGCGGGCCCCGACAGGGCGACGACCTCCGGGGAGGTCAGCTCGACCCCTCCGAGAGCCTGCGGGTTGGCGGTCACGGTCCCGGTGACGCTCAGGACCGTCTCCTCGGGGTGGCCGTCGGCCTCGGCCATGGCCTCGGGGCCGGTGAAGACGGCCTGGGCCAGGCCTGACCGGTCCCGCAGGATGAGGAAGACCACCGATTTCAGGGTCCGTCCCCGGTGCAGCCAGCCCTGGACGGTGACCCGGTCGCCGATTCGCCGTGGAAGCTCGGCGGCCAGGGTACGAGTGGATGTGGAGATCATCACAAACCTCAACTCAGTGAGTGGTGATCCCTTGGGAGTGCGGGCGAGAAGGGAACTCGCGGTGCCACCGCACTTTCGCCGCCGTCACGACGGCCTCGACGGCCCGATCACGGGGGCCGGCCGGCGGGGCATTGGGCGCGCACGCCGTTTCTCCCCGCACTCGGGAGGGTCTTCACCCCCGGGGACAGGTCCGCCTTCGCAGCTTCCGGCGGCTCTCTCCGACCTGTCCGTGCCCGGGGACTACTCGTCTCCGTCAACGCGTTGCCGGAAGGTTACGTTCGCTCCGCCGCCCACCGCAACCGCACGCGCCGCCGGGCCCCGCTCATGGCGGGAGGACACGCCCTAGTCTGTGGGCGTGCCGGAATCACCGATCTTGACGAACCCCCTCCAACGCCAGCCGCACCCGGCTGGGATCGTCGGCGCCCGCAACTGGAGCGTCGACCCGCGAAACCAGCGGTTCGAGCTCCCCGGAAGCCGTCCGACCACCCGCGCCCTCTCCTGCCCGCCCGGCGGCGTCACGCCCGGCACGACCTCAGGACCGTGGGCCTGGGCCGGCCCTTCCGGCGTGACCGAAACCGCCCCGGGCTCGTGACCGTGGAGGCGACCCTGACCGCGTGTGACGTGCGGGTGGACCTGGGCGGGCAGGCGGTGCTGCGCGGAGTCGGCCTGACGGCGTGCCCCGGGGAGATCGTGGCCGTCATCGGGGAGAACGGCGCGGGCAAGTCGACGCTGCTGCGCTGCCTGGCCGGACTGGAGATCCCGGCGGACGGCCGGGTCCTGGTGCTGGGCGAACCTCCGGCGGACACCGCGGGATTCTGGCGCGAGGTGGCGCTGGCCGGCGACGAGCCCGCCTGGTATCCGGGGCTGAGTGTCCGGGAGCACCTGGAGCTGGTGGCGACCGTACACGGTGGCGGACGGATGGACACCGGGACGGCCCTCGCCGCGTTCGACCTTGAGGGCCGCGCCGACCTGCACCCGCTGACCCTGTCGACCGGGCAGCGCCAGCGGGTCTCACTGGCCGCGACACTGGTCAGGCCGAGCCGCCTGCTGCTGCTCGACGAGCCGGAACGCGGCCTTGACGCCGCCTTCCGCGACCGCCTGGCGGACCTCCTGCGTGAGTACGCCGCGCGGGGCGGCGCCGTCGTCATGGCCACCCACGACCTCGCCCTCGCCGAGGCCTGCGGCGCCCGCCTGGTCAGGCTGGAGGCGGCGCGATGAGACGCTGGCAGGACCGGTACACGACGTTGTTCGGCGTCGCCATGGCGCTCGCGGTCCTCGGCAGGCCGGTCGCCTCCGTGCTGGAGAACCTCGTCCACCCGGCCGATCCCCGGCAGGTGGGAGCCGGGCTGGCGCTGGTCACCGTGGCCTACGCGGGCTACCTGGCCGTCGTCAGGGCGGCCGGGCCGGTGGTGCTCGGCGCCGCCGACGCCTCCTGGCGCCTGCTCTCCCCGCTGCCGCGCCGTACCGTCCTGGGCGGGACGGCGCGGACGTTGCTCGTGATCTCGATCCTGGGCGGGCTGGTGCTGGGCACGACGCTGGTCGCCGTGCTCGGCGCCCCCGACCTGCTCCCCCTGCGGCTGGCGGCCGCGCTGGTGATCGGCCTCGGCGCCGGGCTCGGCGGCATGGCGATGGGGGTCCTCGGTCAGGCCTTCCCCACCTGGGACGCCTGGTTGCAGGCCCTGATCGCCCTCACCGTGGCGGTGGCCGTACTGATGGCCGTGTCCGGTCCGGGGCCCGGCCGGGTGGCGGCCGCTCTCCCCGCCGGGGTGGTCGGCGCGGTCGCCTGCTGTACGGCGGCGGTGGCCGCGTTCCTGGTACGGCGGGCCTGGACGGCGCTCGACCGTGTCCCCGCCCGCGCGATCCTGGCCGCCTCCGCCCGGTCGGGAAGGGTGGCCCAGGCGACCGTGACCCTGGACCCGGGCGCGCTGACCTGGTCGGTCGAGGACAACCACTGGCGGGGCCGGGCGCTGCGTTCGCGCCGCTGGCCGGTGCCGGGCGCCTGGGCGCTGGCCTGGCAGGAGGCCCGCCGCGCCGGACGCCGTCCGGTACGGCTCGCGGTGCTGGCCGGTGCCGCCACGCTGCCCGCCCTGGCCGTGACCGCCGGGTTGTCCCAGGTGGCCGTCGCGCTGACGGCCGTGGGCACGCTCGCCGCGGCGGTCTCCGTCACCTCCGGTGCCCGCCGTGACGGTGACAATCCCGCCCTGCTGCGGGCGCTCGCCGTCGGTCCCCGTACCGCGCTGGCCGTACGGGCTCTGCCGCCCGCCCTGTTCGGCGCCTGCTGGCTGGGGGCGGCCCTGGCCGGGCTGAGCGTCTCGGGTGCCCTCGGCACGGGCGCGTGGTGGCCGCTGCTCGGTCCGGCCTGCGGCCCCGTCCTGGCGGTCGCGGCGCTGCGGATGGCCAGGAGGCGCCCGATCGACCACTCCATGCCGGTCATCGACACTCCGGGCGGCGCGATTCCCACGGGACCGCTGCTGTGGGGGCTGACCGGCGTCGACCTCGCCCTGCCCGGCTGCGCGCCCGCCCTGCTGGCCCTGGCCGTACGGCCCGCCGACCCGCTGCCCTTCCTGGTGGCGCAGACGCTGACCGGCCTGGCGCTTCTGGGCGGCTACGTCGCGCTGTCCGCAGGCGGTTCCCGGAGGCGGCCCACCCGGAACGGGCGCGCACCGGCGGCGGGTTCGTCCTCGCCCAACCGGAGACCCTGATGGCCGCACCGCCCCCGGTCGAGCGCCTGTGACGCGGGACTCCGCCTTCTCCTGGCGGTTCGTGGCGCCGTTGTTCACCGGATCGACGATCAACGCGGTCAACACCTCCCTCATCGCGACCGCGCTGGTCCCGGTCGCCGCCGCCGTGCGCGTCCCGGTCGGGCGGACCGCGGTGCTGGTCTCCGCGCTCTACCTGGCGGGCGCCATCGCCCAGCCGACCGGCGGGAAGCTCGCCGAGGAGTTCGGGGCCCGCCGTGTCTTCCTGACCGGCCTGCTGATCGTCCTGGCGGGCGGCGTCGTCGGCGGGACGGGGCGGAGTCTGACCGCCCTGGTCGTGGCCAGGGTCCTGATCGGTGTGGGCAGCTCGGCCGTCTACCCCTCGGCGATGCTGCTCGTCCGGCGCCGCGCGGAGGCGGCGGGCCTGACCGCGCCGCCCGGTGGCGTGCTCGGCGGCCTGATGCTCGCCGGTTCCGCCACCGCGGCCCTCGGTCTTCCCATCGGCGGCGTCCTGGTCGACGCCTGGGGCTGGCGGACCACGTTCCTGGTCAACCTGCCCGTCGCGCTCGCGGCCCTGGTCATGGCCCTGCTGTGGATTCCCGCCGACCCGCCGGTCGAGGGGCCGGTGACGCCCCGGCAGCTCGCGGCCCGCGTCGACGTGGCGGGCATCGCCGGGTTCGGCGGGGCGATGGCCGCCCTGCTGGTCTTCCTGATGGAGTTGCCGCGTCCCAACTGGACCGCCCTCTGCCTGGCCGTACTGCTCGGTGCCGGGCTCGTGTGGTGGGAACTGCGGGCGAGCCGTCCCTTCATCGACATGCGCCTGCTGCGCGCCAATCCGGCGCTCACCCGCACCTACCTGCGCTGGGCCGTGGCGTCGCTGTGCGTCTACACCGTCCTGTACGGCCTCACCCAGTGGTTGCAGGCCGAACGCGGCGTCTCCTCAAAGGAGGCGGGCCTGCTCCTGCTGCCCATGAGCGCGCTTCCCGTCCTGATCGTGCAGCCCATCTCACGGCGCAACCTCGTCCGCGCCCCGCTCCTCGTCTCGGCGTTCTGCTGCCTGGCCGCCTCGATCGGGGTCCTCTCGCTGACCAGGGACACCCCGATCCTCTGGGTCGTCGGCATCACGCTCGCCGTCGGGGTCACCCTGGCCGCGACCTCAAGCGCCAACCAGACCACCCTGTACGCCCAGGCTCCGGCCGCCCAGCTCGGCACCGCCTCGGGGCTGCTGCGCACCTCCGGATTCCTCGGCTCGATCGCCTCGACCGCGCTGATCTCCCTCGCCTTCCACACCCAGGTGAACGACGACCGCCTGCACGTCCTCGCCCTGATCATGGTCGCCGCCTCGGTGGCCGGGCTGGCCCTGGTGCTCACGGACCGCGGGCTCACGACCCGGGCCGACATGTGACCGTGGCTGAAAACCCTTTGTTCCCGGTACGGCGTGCCTGGAAGCATCACGGCCCATGAGCCTTATCGACATCGACGAGATCCCGACCGGCCCGGTGCCCGTACCCGACGTCATCGCGGCACTCGCCGGTGACGACGACATCACCCCGGTGTGGCGCAACGAGCTCGGCGGCCTGACGTTCCGGCTCGACGACGGGCGTGGCGGCGTCAGATACGCCAAGTGGATCGCCGTCGGCACCCCGGAGATCGACCTGGCCGCCGAGGCGGAACGCCTGACCTGGGCGCGACACTGGGTGAACGTCCCTCAGGTCCTCGAACACGGCGACGACGCCGACGGCTCCTGGCTGGTCACGGCGGCGCTCGTCGGCCGTTCCGCGGTGGACGACCGCTGGCGTGACGGCCCGGAGGCCTCCGCGGCCGCGGCGGCCGCGATCGGCCGGGGACTGCGCGTCCTCCACGACGCCCTGCCCGTCGCGGAGTGCCCGTTCGACTGGAGCGTCGAGCGGCGGCTCGCCCGCGCCGACGAGCGCGTCGCCGACGGTGAGGGGCCGCAGGACTGGTCCCCCGAACACCGTCATCTCGGCCTCGCCGAAGCCCGGGCGATCATCGGCGACCCTCCGCCGATCGACCGGCTGGTCGTCTGCCACGGGGACGCCTGCGCCCCCAACACCCTGGTGCACGATGACGGCACGTTCGCCGCGCACGTCGACCTCGGCTCGCTCGGGGTGGCCGACCGGTGGGCCGACCTCGCGGTCGCGGCCTGGAGCACCGAGTGGAACCACGGCCCCGGCTACGACCACCTGGTGTACGAGGCCTACGGCGTCACCCCTGACGAGGAGCGCATCGCGTACTACCGCCTGCTGTGGGACCTGGCCTGACCCCTGATGGCGACACGTGAGGGGGCCGTCACGGAAAAGGGCCTTCCTTTCATCGATCCAATGTTGGCAGTAAACCAGCGAAAAATGGCATTTTCCCGGCCTATATCGCTCTCCTGCTTCTGATTTGATCGGTGATGAGGTAATCGCCCAAGGATGGAGTGCACGTGTCAGCTATCAAACGCGTCCTGGCAGCGCTGACCCTTGTCGTCGCGGCCCTCGCGGGCCTTGTCAGTCCAGCCGGGGCGGATGTCGCGAGCGTGAAGGGCGTACCGGCCGCGGCGAAGGACATAATCCCCTGGCCTGTGGTCAGCCCCGCCCCGGAGGTCTGGGACACGAAGTCCGACTGGAGCCAGCAGCAGGCCACCGACTGGGTCAACAGTTGCGGGCCGGAAAGGCTCTGCACCTGGATCAGGTACAACGCCGGCAACGGCGACAGGTACGTTCTGTTCCGGTTCTACACCTGCGCGGAGTACGCGCTGACGAGGTGGGGTGGCACGACGCCCTATTTCAACAACCAGAACGTCCGTGTGGAGCTCCGCGACCAGCAGCACAACCCCATCAGGTACTTCGAGCCCGGAGCCAAGTTCATCACGAACTGGGACCCGGTCTGGTTCATCAAGCTCTGCTGACCCCGGATCGTGCCCGGCCGGACCGGACCCGGTACGGATCCACCGGCGCGCGTACGGCGTGAGCCGCCCGACACAGGACCCCAAACGGAACCCCCGGCCACCGGGGGTTCCGTCATTCTCAGGAAAAATACTTCTTTTTCTGTCACAGCCTTGCGTAGAGGGGAATTCATATTCTTCATCGCTCAGCTCGTCGGCCGAGGTGAAACAACGACAACGAACAGGCCAGGGAATACGCTTCGCTCCATGCGAGCCGAGCGTCCGCCCAGAAATTCCACGTGTGACCGGACGTGAGATCATCGGCGCCGTCACGCTCACCCAAGACCGGACCCACGGATTCCCGGTAGCGAGCTCCACGGAAGACATAAGAGCCCTTCGGGGCACACCGGACCGTCACTCACGGGACACGGGTGACCATTGACGACTACGGAGAGTTATCGAACGAAGAAACAGTGGCCCCAGGTTCACGGGAGGTGCCTCCTATGAGGCGACAGATCACCAAAGCCGCCGTCTCCACCGCGTGCGCCGTCGCGATGCTCGCCGGCGCGGCGCTTCCGGCCTACGCCGCGACGGGTCGCTTCGTCTACCGGCTTCAGGCCGGGCGGCCCAACCTTCTGGTCAATCCACAGAGCCTCAGGTGCATCGGCCTGTCCGCGTTCGGGCAAACCGTCCTACTCGTGTCCAACGGCACCGACGAGGTCGCGAACATGTACGTCAACCGCAACTGCACGGGAGCACCCATCCCCGTCGCCCCCGGGGAGCGGCGGGACTTCGACGAGCCCATCTCGGCGGTGATGTTCGTCCCCCGCTGACACCCGGGAAGCGGGTAGGTCATCCCGCCAGGGCCGTCAGGCGGTTGCTGAAGCGGGTGAGCATGGTGGTCTGGGAGGTCTCGGGGAACAGGCGGCCGACCGTCGGCGGGATGCGCCAGTTCGCGGGACTGCGCCTGGCAAGCCGGGAGACCAGCGAGACCTTCGGGTAGCGGGCCCGCTCGTAGGCGCGCAGCCGTACCGGAAGGTCTCCACCCTTGGCGAGTTCGCGGCCGAGCACCCACACGTCCTCAAGGGTCTGGTTGGCGCCCTGCCCCAGGGTCGGCGGCATGGTGTGGGCGGCGTCGCCGATCAGGGTGACGCGGCCCTGCCCCCAGACGGTCCGGACCTTGTTCCAGTGGTGGCCGAAGAACCCGAGGTCCTCCTCGCGCGCGGCGGCCAGCACCTCGGGAACGGGTGGGGCCCAGTGCCCGAAGCGACGCCTCAGCTCGGCCAGCGGTTCCGCGGGCCGTGGGTCGGAGGGCGACCAGCGCACGTCGAACCACCACTGCAGCAGCCCGTCGCCCCCGGGAATCAGCCCGCACGCCCCCTCCTTTCCGGTGATCATCAGGTGGAGGTTGGTGTGGGTGAGGTCGATGTCGATCGGGCTGAGCGCCTGCCAGGTGCCGAAGGTCGCCGTACGGACGACCTCCTCGCCCCAGAGCTGCCGCCGTACCGCCGAGTGATGGCCGTCGGCCCCGATGAGCAGGTCTCCGGTGGCGGTCGTGCCGTCGTCGAAGGTCACGGTGACCTTCTCGTCGTCCTGCGTCACGCTCCGAAAGCCCGTCCCGTAGCGGACGAGTCCCTCGGGCAGCCCTTCGGCGAGACGGTCCAGCAGGATGTTCCGGGAGACCGACTTGTTCTCGAACCCGAACCGGGCGGCAGTGTGAACCAGGTCCATGGTGGTGCGCAACCGGCCACCGGAGGTGAGCGCGTCGATCCTGTCGATGCGCCCTCCCACACCGTCCAGGCTGACACCGAGATCGTTCAGTACGGCGACGCCGTTGCTGAACATGGTCAATCCCGCCCCGCCCGTCCGCCTGGCGGCGGCCCGCTCGAAAACCCGCACCCGATGACCGGCGGCCAGCAGGTGACGCGCCACGGCCAGACCGCCCACGCCGGCACCAACGACAAGGATGTCCATATTTCCTCCAAATCGGAGTATCTCCGATATGAAGATATACCAAGCTGGAGTAGGTTGGCTGAGTGGCCCACAAACATCCGGAAGAGGACATCTACCGCGAGTTCCTGATCGCGGTCGTGCAGCACAACGAGGCGGTGGCCAACCGGCTCGGCCTGCAACCGGCCGACGTCGCCGCCGTCATCCTGCTGGAGATGCGCGGCCCCCTCGCCGTCGGGGCGATCGCCGAGGAGCTCGGGCTGCCGTCTGCCTCGACGACCCGGCTGATCGACCGCCTGGAGAAGGCGGGTTACGTACGGCGGGTGCGCGGCGAACGCGACCGCCGTACGGTCACCGTGGAGCTGCTCGAAGACGGACTGGGCGACTACGAGGCCACCCGCGACTCCGCGAGACGCCATCTGGACGCGATCGGCGCGCACTACACCCCGGAACAGATCCCCCTGCTGCTGGGCCTGCTGACCCACATAGGCCACGCCTACCGAACCGCCACCCGAGAACTCCGCCGGTCCTCGTCCTGACCCGGAGTGGCAATTACTTTCGGTCGCCCATGGAGACCGACTGACGGTAGGACAACTCGTAGAGGTGTCCCGGCTTGATGATCACGCTTACCTCCACCGGTCGCTCGTCGGCGGAGTACACCGTGCGGAACTGCCGGAGAACGGGAACCCCCTGCGGGATGTCGAGGGCCTCCGCCTCCTCGGTCGTCGGCGGACGAACCGACAGGCGGTCCACGAACTCACGCTCCGGGTAACCGAGGTCGTGCAGGGCCTGCGGCGCGCCTCCCCGGATTTTGCCCCGTCCCGCCAAAGGAGTCCCCGCAGCCAGGCTGACCGGGTAGTAGGACCAGGACAGCTCTACCGGCTCGTCCTGACGAAGTGTCAGCCGGCGCCGCAGCACGGCTCGTTCCTCACCGAGAGCGGCGGCGACATCGGCGGGTGCCGTGACCTCGGCGACGTCGAGCAGTTTGTATTTGACCCCTCGTTCGGCCGGGTCGAAGTACGCGGCGGCGTTCACCGTGAACTGGTGACGATCACGCACGAACACCCCCTTGCCCGTCTCACTGACGAGGTACCCCTCCGCCTTGAGGATGCGCCAGGCGGTCTGCACGGCGGTCGTCGAGACGCCACGCTTGGCGGCCAGCGCCGGAATGGACGGAAGCTGTGCACCGGGTGGAATCTGCCCGGCCATGATCTGGGCACGAAGGTCGGCGGCGATCCGCTCGGACTGGTCTCGGGTATCGGGCTTCACAGCTTCCCTCCGTTGGGATCTCTACAGGAGCGATGAGATCGGCATCGGCGCAAACGCCCTCGTCCGACAGATCAAGTCACGTCCCCTCATGAGGACGATGAGCTCATCCCCTCACTACGACGCGCATGCGTGCATCTGCGGCCGCCACACAGGTACTTCTCGCACCTTATCGACAAGGAGGCAATGTCTCCACTCTCGAATCTCCTTGTTGCCTTGACGTCAAGGACGTATCATCCTGGCAGGACGAAGGCATGATCCTCCCGACCAGGAAGCTCCCTATGTCCAGCTTTCATATGCCTGTCGAGATTCAGCGAGAACCAGAACTCCACCGAACAACAGCGCCCGGACGCAGCTCGCAGAAAGATCAGTCGCGAACGAACGCACCAGCCCGAGCACCCCCTTGCGGCCTCGAACAACTTGGCCACACCTGCGGGCATCGGCTCGCATCAAGAAGTCCTGTGAGGTCTCGCCTCAGGGACCGGGAAACCAGCACCCGACAACAAGGAGTACCGGCATGGAGAACATCAACGAGGAGCACGTGCCCCGCGTGTTCGCGCTGGTTCAGGAAGGCTGGGAGGGCGAACAGGCCGAGGTGGTGGCCTACGGGCTGACGTTGCCCTGTGGGCAGGCGGCGACCATCGGGGCCGACGGCCGTGGGCACGGGTTGTGGAACAGCGCGCAGAGCGCCGCCAGGCGGCTGCACTCCGACCTCGTCTGGTTCGGGGACGAGGGCGGGTGAGACGGGCGCGGCGGGGTGGGTGTCCCGGCAAGGGGGTCCGGGGAGAGCCTCACCCCGCCGTGCCTGTCTTCGCCCCGGTGCGGACGGAGCGGGGACGAGTGCGGGTACCCCACACCGCGTCGTCCTCGCCGTCCGCCGGGGCTTCTCCCCGCCGGGCGCTCGGCGGGGAGGACCCGTCGGCCGGTTCCCAGTGGGGAGGTACTTCCGCTGGGAACCGACCGGCGGGAGTCCGGTCAGCGACCCGGGTTCCCCGGCACGTGCTCAGAAGTCACGCACCGGAAGGTCGTGTACCGCAGCGGAACACGCCCGAACCCGGTCGAAATCATCAGAAGAGCAGGAAAGGCATCAGAAGAACAGAAGGTCACACTCCGGTTGGCTGCTTCTTGGTGGTGATGGGGACGACCTCGGCGAGCGACTCCTGGCGCCGCTGGACGGTCTGGAAACCGACCAGGTCGTCGGGGAGCGCGTCCGGCACCTCCTCGTCGAACCTGGCCAGTGTCTTGATCCGCAGTCCGGCCACCGCGATGGCGGCGATGGCGAAGGCGAACAGGACGTACATCAGGCCGACGCCGCGTCCCGGGCCGGTGCCGATCACGGCGCCGAAGGTGTCGGCGAGCGCGCCGCCCGGCATCATCAGCGGGTCGAAGATCGCGCTGCCGTACGGCGCGACCAGGCCGAAGCCGATGGGCAGCGTGGACCACGCGATGAGGGTGTTCAGCGCGATGACCCGGCCGTGGAAGCGCTGCGGCACCTTGACCTGGATGATCGTGGCGTAGACGCCGTTGAGCATGGTCAGCCAGAACGACATCCCGAAGACACCGATGGAGACGATGACGAGGTCGCGCTGGAAACCGACGACCAGGCAGAAGAGCGACAGGATGAGGGTGGAGAGCATCACGCCGCGCAGCCTCTGCCGCCTGGGGCCACCCCAGATCGTCATGGCCAGGCCCGCGATGAAGACGCCCAGGCCGCCGAAGAAGGAGACCCGGCCGACGTCCTCAAGGGTGGCGAAGCCCAGCACCAGCGGGGAGATGAGCAGGAACAGCGGGGACAGGAAGACGTTGAGGAAGGCGAAGAAGAACAGCATCGCGCGGAAGCCCTTGACGCCCCAGGAGAACTTCCAGCCCTCGACCATCTCGGCGAGGAGGGTCTCCCTGCGCTTCCAGGCCATGGTCTTGGGGAAGCGGACGAACAGCAGGACCCCGATGGCGAAGACGTAGGAGGCGACGTCGAGGGCGAGGATGCCCTCCAGGCCGATCACCGCCATCAGGCCGACGGCGACCAGCGGGACGATCAGCTGGGCGGTACCGGTGATCATCTGTACGACGCCGTTGGCGTGACCGAGGAAGCGCTTGGGGACCAGCTGTGGGATCGCCGAGTTGTAGGCGAGGCGTTGGAGGGTGAGCGCCACCGACAGCACCACGAGCAGCGGATATATCTGCCAGACGTCCAGATTGCCGGTCCACAGCAGCACGCCCATGATCAGCTGGGTGCTGAAGGCCCCGATGTCACCGGCGAGCATGATCTTTCGCCGGTCGTAGCGGTCGACGAGGGTGCCCGCGAGCGGGGCGACCAGCATGCCGGGCACCAGCGCCAGCACCGAGAACAGGGCGAACCTGACGAGTGAGCCGGTGTGGATGTAGATCCACAGCGGGATGGCGAACTCGGTCAGGGACGATCCGACGATCGAGATGAGCTGGCCCGCCGCCACCGCGGCGAAGCGCCGCATGCTCGGCTTCGGCCCGGTCCTCGGCCCGCTCTCCGGTACGGCCTGGCCGTCCGAGGCGGGAGCCGGGGCGCCCTCCGAGCGGTTGGAGACACCTTCGAGCCACCAGGTGGAGCGTGCCGTACGGCGCAGCTCCTCGGTCTCGCCGGAGGCGATGGCCTTGTGGGTGCCGGTGAGGATGACCGACAGTTCCTCGGCGCGGTACTTGAGGAAGAAGTGGCCCGCCTCGTCGAGCACGACCGCCGCGGTCGAGTCGGTCAGCAGGTGCCACTCGCGGAAGCGTTCCTGGTAGAACTCGGTCGCCGGGTCGCGTTCGCCCGCCACGGAGATGATCGGCGCCTTGAGCGGCTCGACCCCCTCCTCGAACAGGCGGGTGAAGTAGCGTTCGGCCTCCCTGGTGCCCTTGCGCCGGTTGTCGATGACCAGCTTGAGCTCCTCGCGGCCGAGGTCCTCGACGTCGAGACCGGCGGCCTGCAGGGCGTTGGCCCAGACCTGGTCGCTGCGGAGCTTGTCGGTCAGGTTCGCCATCCACGCCAGCGCCGACTGCGGCCTGGCGAAGGGGAAGACGCCACCGAGGTAGATGGCGTCGACCTGGCGGCCGGCCGCCTCAAGGCGCCTGGCGATCTCCACGGTCAGCATGACGCCGAGACCGCAGTGGCCGTAGAGCGTCAGCGGGCCCTTGACCCCCTTGAGGATCTCCTCGACACAGCCCTCGGCGACCTCGGCCACCGGCCGGGTCTCCTCGATCAGGCCCATCTCCTGGCCGGGTACCGCGACCGCGTGCAGCGCCCACTTCTTGGGCATCGCGTCGGCCAGCGGCTGGTAGATGGCCGCGCTGCCGCCGCCGTACGGCACGCAGACGAGGTTGGAGGTCGTGGCCCTGGCGGGGGTGAGGCGGTGCAGCAGCAGCCGGGGGCCGCTCTCGCCCGCCTCGACGACCTCGGCCAGTTCGCGCACGGTCCGGTACTTGAACAGGTCCAGGATGCTGACCTGGCGCCCGCCTGCGGGGAGAGCCTTCCGCAGGCGGGCCACCACCTGTGCGGCGAGCAGCGAATGTCCGCCCAGGTCGAAGAAGTCGTCCAGCACGCCGACCTGGACCAGGCCGAGCACCGCGGCCCACACCGAGGCGATCGCCTCTTCGATCGGTGTCGCCGGCGGGACGAAACCCGCCTCCTGATCGGGGCGTTCCTCGTCGGGTTCGGGCAGCCTGGCCCGGTCGACCTTGCCGTGCGACTTCAGCGGCAGCTCGTCCAGCCAGACGAAGCGTGCCGGGATCATGTATTCGGGGAGCCGCTCGCCGAGTGAGGCGCGCAGTTCGCCGACGGTCGTCTTCTCTCCCACGAGGTAGGCGACGAGACGGTCCTCGCGCAGGTCCACCACGGCGTGGGCGACACCGGGCTGGTCGGTGAGGACGGACTCGATCTCCGACAGTTCGACGCGGTAGCCGCGGACCTTGACCTGCAGGTCACGGCGGCCGAGGAAGCACAGGTCCCCCGAGGGCAGCCAGCGGCCCAGGTCGCCCGTCTTGTACATGCGGGCGCCGGGCTCGCCGTACGGGTCGGGCAGGAAACGGTCGGCGGTCAGGCCGGGCTGACCGAGGTAGCCGCGGGCGAGCCGGTCGCCGCCGAGGTAGATCTCACCGGTCATGCCGGGCGGGACGAGCCGCAGGTGCTCGTCGAGCACGTAGACCCTGGCGCCGGGCAGCGGCCTGCCGATGGGCAGGTTCAGCGCGCGTTCGGCCTCGTCGGTGACGGCGTGGGTGGAGATGCCGACCGTCGCCTCGGTCGGGCCGTAGTGGTTGACGACCCTGGTGTGCTCGGTCAGCTCGCGGGCCCAGCTCCACTTGGAGGCCTCGCCGCCGAGGACGAGCAGCTTGCGCGGCAGCAGCTCGGCGGGGTTCACGTCGGGATCGGCGAGCAGCGACGCGAGGTGGGAGGGGGTCATCTTGATGTAGTCGGTACGGCCGAGCTGCTCGGCCAGGTCCTCGACCGGCGCCTGCGGGTCGACCAGGTGCAGTTCGCCACCGGTCATCAGCGACAGGTAGAAGATCGTCACACCGAAGTCGAACGACAGCGACTGCAGCAGGGTGTAGACGCCCGCGGGCTCGACGGCGAAGCGTTCCCTGACCCCGGCCAGGTAGTTCAGCACCTGCCGGTGCTGCACGCCGACGCCCTTGGGGCGCCCGGTGGTGCCGGAGGTGTAGATGACGTAGGCCAGGTTGCCCGGGATGACACCGGGGTCGTCGAACGCGGTCTCCTCAAGCGCCTCGGCGTCGAGCAGGACGAGCCGGGGGCCGGAGACCAGGTCGGCCAGGTCCGTGGTGGTGATCACCACGGCGGCCCCGGAGTCCTCAAGCATGTAGGCGAGGCGGTCGCGGGGCTGCTTGGGGTCCAGGGGCACGTAGGCGCCGCCGGACTTCAGCACGCCGAGCAGGGCGGCGGCCACGTCCGCGGACTGGTCGAGCAGCACCCCGACCCTGCTGTCCGGGCCGATGCCGTGCCGGTTGCGCAGGAGCGCGGCGATCCGGCCGGAGCGCTCGTCGAGCTGGGCGTAGGTGTAGGTGTCGTCCTCGTGGGTCACCGCAGGGGCGTCGGGGGTGAGCCCGGCCTGCGCGGTGACGATCTCGTGGAGCAGGTCGTGACCGGTCGGCACGAGGTCGGTGCTCGACCCGAAGCCCAGGACGAGTTCCCGCTCCTGCTCCGACAGCAGCGACAGTTCGCCGACCCGGGTGTCGGGGGAGTCGACGATGGAGCTCAGCAGGGTGATGAAGCGGGAGCCGAGCAGTTCGACGGTCTCCGGGTCGAACAGCGCCGTGTTGTAGGTGAAGTTGCCGACCAGGCCGTCGGGGCTCTCGAAGAGGTAGAGGGCCAGGTCGTAGCGGGTGGTCCTGACGGGCATGGAGACGTAGGAGATACGCCCGTCCTCCTCGCCCGCCTTGTAGTTCTGCAGCGCGAAGGTGACCTGCACCAGGGGTGACCTGCTGACGTCGCGGACGACGTTGAGCTCGTTGACGAGCTGGTCGAACGGCAGTTCCTGGTGGGCGAAGGCGTCGAGCGCGGTCTCCTTGGTGCGGGCCAGGAAGTCGGTGAAGGCCGGGTCGTCGGCCAGGTCGGCGCGGAGCACCAGCGTGTTGACGAACATGCCGACGACGTCGTCCAGCTCGGGCAGGCCCCGCCCGGCGACCGGGGAGCCGACCGCGAAGTCCGTCTGCCCGGAGTAGCGCGCCAGCAGCACCTGGAAGGCCGCCATCAACGTCATGTACGGCGTCGCGCCGGAGGACTTGGCCAGTTCGGTCAGGCGCGCGGTGAGGTCGGCGTCGACGGCGAAGTCGAGGGAGGCGCCCTCGTAGCCCTGCTCGGCGGGGCGCGGCCGGTCGGTCGGCAGTTCGATGGCGGGCAGCCCGGCGAGCTTCTCGCGCCAGTGGTCGACCTCGCGGCGGTGGTCGCGTCCGCGCTGCCAGAGGGCGTAGTCGCCGTAGCCGACCTGGGCGGGCTTGAGGGTCTTGCCGTCGTGCAGGGCGAGCAGCTCACGGATGATGAGGTCCACGGACCAGCCGTCGACGACGGTGTGGTGGGCGGCCAGCAGCAGGACGTGGTCGTCGGGGGCGAGCCGTACCAGGAGGGTCCGCAGCAGCGGCCCGGTCTCCAGGTCGAACGGCGTCGCGACCTCGTCGTCGAGGAGTTCGACGGCGGCGTCCAGGTCGGCGGCCTCGGTGACGCGCAGTTCGGCGGGGCGGGGGCCGTCGACGACCAGTTCCGGCGTGCCGTCCTCGGTGGTGAGGAAGCGCATCCGTAGCGCCTCGTGGCGGACGACGATCTCGTCGAGGGCGCGGCGCAGCGCCTCCTCGTCGAGTTCGCCGCGCAGGCGCACCGCGACGGGAACGGTGTAGGTGGTGGTCCCCGGCCGGTACTGCTCAAGGAACCACAGGCGTTCCTGGGCGTGGGACAGGGGTGGGGTGACTGAGGGGTCCCGGGCCGTGATGGTCCGGGACTCCTCCCGGCGCCGGAGCCGCTGGGCGAGCAGTGCCCTTTTGGCGTCCGACAGCGTTGTCTCGGTCATTGCAGCTCCGTCCGGAGGGCGGCCAGGAAGTGTGCGGCGTCCCGGCCGTTGATCAGTCGGTGGTCGTAGGCGAGGCCGATGTTGGCGACGGTCCTCGTCGTCACCGCGCCGTCCTCCCCGAGGACGAGTTCCGGTTGTGGCGAGGTGATCGCGAGCGCACAGACCGTCCCCGGGAAGACAAGGGGGACCGCGAGGACGACGTCGGCGTCGGTGTGGAGGGTGACGGCGATGTTGGCGCCGGTGAGGTCCCTCTCCTTGAAGTCGCCTTCGGCCGCCGCCAGGCGGTAGCGCATCAGCGTGTCGGCGATCTCCTTGAGCGTCCCGGTCTCGCGGACCACCGGGACGTAGAGGCCCTCCCCCATGTCGAAGGTGACGCCGACGCGCGGGGCGTCGGAGAGCCTGGCGCCGTCGCCTTCCACCGCGGCGAAGAACAGCGGGAACTCGGGGTGCAGGGCGGCCACGGCCCGCACGAACAGTTCGGTGAGCCCGACCGGTCTGCGGACCTGCCTGCTGAGGTCCTTGGTGCGCTCCAGGGCGGGGCCGACGTCGAACTTCACGACGGTGTAGGCGGCCGGGATCGTGCTGTGCGAGGTGGTGACGGCCTTGGCGACGGCCCGTTGCACCCGGGAGAGGGTGTGCCGCGCGGCCTCGTCGAGCTCCTCGGGTACGACCTGCGGGGCGGGCGGCTCCTGGGTGAGGCCGGCGAGGCGTTCCACGTCGGCGCGGCGGATGACGCCGAGGCCGAGGGAGGCGATCTGCTCCGGGGTGATGCCGAGTTCGGCGATGAGGGCGCGGGCGGGGTCGGTGATGACGGGGTCGCGCGGCTCCGGGGCGTCGACGGGAGCGCTGCTGGGGACACTGACGGGAACGGCCGTCGAGGCGGCTGCCGGAACAGCCGCCGGGGCGACCGTGACAACCGCGGGGGCCGCCACGACAGGCGCCGGGACGGCGTCGGGAACGACCTCGGCGGGCGGGGCCTGGGGTTCCTCGGTGATCCTGGCCAGCAGCGTACCGGGGGTGACCCAGGTGTTGAGCGCGGCGCCGTGGTGCAGGTAGCCGGATTCCTCGGCCTCCAGCTCGTCGGCCGCCTTCGAGGTCTCCAGGACCACGACGGGCTCGCCGGCCCTGACCGGCTTGCCGTCCTCGACGAGCCACGCCACGACGAGGTACTCGCTGTCGTTGTTGTTGAGCTTGGGGACGCGGATGTCAGCCACGCAGGGCCTCTCGTACGGCGTGGTGGATCGTGGACTCCCCGGCCAGGACCTCGCTCTCCAGGTGGGCAGCGGTGGGGATGACGCTGTCCCGCGAGTGGACGAGGCGGACGGGGCCGCGCAGGCGGTCCCACACGCGCTCGTGCAGGAGGTGCGCGACCTCGCTGCCCCAGGTGCCGCCCGCCGTGCTCTCCTCGGCGACGAGGACGACGCCGCCCACGTACGGCAGCAGCGCCTCGACGTCCAGCGGGTAGAGGCGGGAGGGGACGAGCAGGCGGCAGGAGATCTCGTCCTGGAGCAGCAGGGTCCGCATCGCGGCCAGTGCCCGGTGCGCCATGCCGCCCGGTGCGATGATCACGCAGTCGGGTCTGCCGTCGGCCTCGGCGATGGCCAGTTCGCCGTCGCGGCGTACCGGGAACATCGGGTCGGTCTGGCCCATCTGCCGGGTGTAGAGAACCTTGTCCTCGAAGAACAGGCAGGGTTCGCCGCGTCCCAGCATCGAGGCGAGGGCCTCACGGTTGTCGTGGAAGGGCGACATCTCGTACAGCGACAGGCCGGGCATGCCGATGAAGTGCTTCTGCATGCTCTGGCTGTGCGTGGGGCCGTACCCCCTGCCGCCGCCGGTGGGGCAGCGCACGATCATCCGCAGTGGCAGGCGGCTGCCGTACATGGAGACCGACTTGCTGGCGAAGTTGCAGATCTGGTCGAAGGCGAGCGCGACGAAGTCACCGAACATGATCTCCGCGACGGCCGTGTTGCCGGTGAGGGCCAGGCCCGCGGCGACTCCGGTCAGGGCGCCCTCGCTGATCGGGGTGCCGATCACCCGTCCCGGGAAGCGCATCGAGAGACCCTTGGTGATCTTGAAGGCTCCGCCGTAGGGGTCGAGGACGTCCTCACCGATCACGTAGGCGGTGGGGTCGTCGTCGAGCAGCCCGTGCAGGGCCTCGTTGAGGTTCTCCCCGACTCTCACGACGTCCCCCGAGAAGACGACGCCTCCCAGCGGGAGGGCGGACGCGCGGCGATCTCCTCCGCGATGGCCTCCACCTGGGCCCTGACCGTTCCGTCGAGCCGGTGGAACTGGTCGGGGTGGTCGTTGGCGTAGCGGACGTACCAGTCGTTGTCCTTGGCCGCCTGCACGGCGTCTGCCGGGCGGATGTCGTCGCCCTTGCTGTGCGGGCCGAGCCGGTGGGTGGCGAACTCGACGATCAGGGGCCTGCCCGCCCGCACCGCGGCGACCGGCGCCTCAAGGGAGGCCCTGATCTCGTTGACGTCGGTGGAGACGACCAGGTGGTGGGTGATGCCGAAGGCCGCCGCCCTGCTCGCCACGCTTCCGGCCATCTGCGCCGTGGTCGGGGTGGACTGGGCGATGCCGTTGTTCTCCACGACGACCACCAGCGGCAGCCGCCAGAGGGCGGCGAGGTTCAGCGCCTCGTAGACGGCGCCCTCCCCCCAGGTGCCGTCGCCGATGTAGACGCAGGCGAGCGTGCCGGGTTCGGCGCGCTTGAGGTGCAGGGCGACGCCCGCGGCGACGGGCATGCTCTCGCCCTGGACGCCGGTGGACATGTAGCGGTCGCGGTGGATGTGCTGGCTGCCGCCGACTCCCCCGCAGACCGCGCCCTGCCTGCCCATGATCTCGGCGAGCAGGCCGTGCGGGTCGCGGAACCTGGCCAGGTAGTGGCCGTGGCCCCGGTGGTTGCTGAAGACGTGGTCGTGTTCGCCGAGCAGCGGGGTCAGCGAGACGGGGACGTACTCCTGCCCGAGGCAGGTGTGGGTCGTGCCGTTCAGGTCACCCTTGCCGTACAGCTCCAAGAGCTTCAGTTCGAAGTGCCTGACCAGGAGCAGCAGTTCCAGGTCGTCGTCGCCGAGGCGCGACAGCCTGAGCCGGTCGAGGGTCTCAGTCATCTCCGAGGGACTCCACGATCCCCGAGATGGTCGGGTTGTCGAAGAAGTCGTCAAGGGAGACCTCGACGTCGAGCCGCTTGCGCATCCGGGCGATGATCTGGGTGATGGTCAGCGAGTGGCCGCCCAGGTCGAAGATGTCGTCGTTTTCGTCGATCGGCGAGATGCCCAGGACTTCTTCCCAGATCTCGCGTACCTGGTCGGTCAGGGTGGTGACGGAACCCATCTCTTCTCCAGAGTGTCGTTCAGTAGCGTGTTGATCGTTTTTTCGGGGGCGGAGGTGGCGCGTTCCAGAAGAAGACGCAGGTCGTCGGCCACTTTTCGGGCGTCCGAAACCACCTCTGGGTCATAGCGAAGGCTGACCGTGAGCCCACCGGGGCCGTCGACGCACTGCAGGTGCAGCGCGCCTCTCACCGCGTGGTTGAAGACCGTCCACTCGGCCGAGGCGTCGAGACCGGTGAAGACCGGGTCGGCGTCGCGGCGGGTGCGGTAGCTGACGGAGACGGGAACCAGCGCGGCGTGCGGCCGGATGCGGGGCATCGCGCGGACCAGCGGAACCTGACGGAACCGGTAGACCTCGCGCAGCCCCGCGCGTAGTGCGGTCGCGAAGGACCCGAAGTCCTCCTCGACGGAGGGTTCCGAGGAGACAGGCAGTTCGTTGACGAACAGGCCGATGTGGCCCGCCGCCTCCTTCGGCCGGGTGGACAGGTCGACGGCGGTGGTCACCCGGTCGTTGCCGTATCCCCTGAGCAGGACGTGCAGGGCGGCCAGCAACGTCTCGAAGCGGGTCAGCCCGGGGACCGCCGAGGGGGCGGCGGTGAAGCTCAGCTCCCGCCCCTCGCCGGCGCGCCGGGAGCGCAGCGTCCGCCCGAGCAGCACGGTCTCGCCCTGTTCCCGCCAGCGGGACTTCCAGAAGTCCCGCGCCTCGGGCAGCAGGGCGGCGACCCGCTCCCGCTCCAGGGCGCCGTGGTCGAGGGACGCCAGCGGAGTGAGCGGTTCCCCGTTGTACAGGGCGGCCAGGTCACCGGCCAGCACGTCCTTGGAGTGGCCGTCGAAGACCAGGTGGTGGGCGACGAAGACGAGCACGTGACGGCCCGGTCCCGTCTCCAGGAGGGTGAACCTGGCCAGCGGCCCCTTCTCCAGGTCGAAGCCGCGCAGGATCTCCTCCCGTACCGCGGCCTCCACACCCTCGGTCACCCGCAGGCGGCGCACCGGGACGTCGGCGCCGGGGACGAGCCGCAGCCCGCCCTCGGCCTCGGCGGCCACCTGGCCGAGCATGGGGTGGCGTTCGACGAGCGCGGCGCACGCGGCGAGCAGCGCGTCCGCGTCGAGGTCGCCGTCCAGGCCGATCAGCAGCGGCATGTGGTAGGCGGTGCCCGCGCCGACGAGCTGCTCGGTCACCCACATCCCCTGCTGGGTGAACGTGACCTCGTGCCCGGCGTTCACGGCACCCGCTCCATGCTCGCGCGCAGGGCGCGCTTGTCGACCTTGCCGCCGTTGTTGCGCGGCAGGGCGTCGAGGGTGGTCACGTGCGCGGGCAGCTCGTGCGGGGCCAGCCTGTCCTTGAGGAAGACGCGCAGCTCCTCGGGGGCGAGCGGGACCTTGGTGGCCATCGCGACGGCGACGACGGTGCCGAGCACGGGGTGCGGCACGCCGAAGGCGGCGGCCTCGACCACGGCGGGGTGCTGGTAGACGGCCTCCTCGACGTGGATCGTGGAGACCTTGTAGGCGCCGGACTTCACGACGTCGCCCTCGCGGTCGACGAGATAGAGGTAGCCCTCGGCGTCGATACGGCCCAGGTCGCCCATCCGTACCCAGCCGTCGCGGAAGGTGGAGCTGTCCGGGTCGCCGTAGTAGGAACGCGGGGCGGCCGGGGAGCGCATCCACACCTCACCGGTCTCGCCCGGCGGCAGCGGGTGGCCCTCGGCGGTGGCGATCCTGACCCGGCCCCCGGCGATGGCGCGGCCGACGCTGCCCGGACGCTCGGGGTCGAACATCATGACCGTCTGCGCGGGGGCGGCCTCGGTCGAGGTGTAGTAGTTGGTGATCGTCGCGTTGGGGAAGGCGGCGGTGAGCGCCTCGGCGACGGCGGAGGGCAGCGGCGCGGCGGCCGAGCCGAGCAGCAGCACGCTGGACAGGTCGTGGCGGTCGCCGATCCCGGCGTTGAGCAGTTCGATGGCCATCGCGGGCACCAGGAAGACGGTGCCCGCCCGGTAGGACTCGATCAGCGTCGCGAAGCGGCCCGGGGTGAAGCGCGGCAGCGTCACCACGGCGGGGTGGGCGTCGAGGGCGTTGATCAGCATGGCCTGGCCGGCGTTCGTGCCGATCGGGAAGGCGTGCACCAGGTGGCGCGAGTGCGCGAAGGGGCGTCGCTTCGCGCCGCAGCCGTACGCCAGGTTGGCGTGGGTGGCCGAGACGCCCTTGGGACGGCCCGTCGTGCCGGAGGTGTAGAGGATCTGCGCGAGGTCTCCGGGCGCGGGATCGGCGATCTCATAGGACGTTTCCGCACGCAGCTCGTCCGGGGTCGCGCTCCAGCCGACTCCGGGCGCGTCGAGGCCCGCGGCGTGGACGGCGCCGCTCGCGCCGCAGTGCTCCAGCATGAAGCGCAGGTCGGCGGGGGCCAGGCGGTCGGAGAGCGGCACGGCGACCGCTCCGGCCGCGAGCACGCCGCAGAAGGCGGCCGCGTAGTCCGCCCAGTCCGCGTTCCCGAAGACGAGACCGACCCTGTCGCCCCTGCTCACACCCCGGGCTACCAGGCCGTTCGCGATCACGGTCGCCCTCTGGTGCCACTGGAGATAGGTGAGCGGCGCTGAGCCGTGCACGATCAACGCGACCCCGTCCGGGTCGCCTGCGGCCCGGTCTCTGAGCAACTGGGGAACGGTCAGGTTCACCAAGTGAACCTCCCACAAAAGATCGGATGTATGAACCCGGCACATAAAGAGCGCCCGAGGTCTCTACAGGAAAGAATCTTTACTATTGTAAAACGAGCGCCAGTCTTACATGATCGCCACGGCCACGCAAGCCCTTTGGGAAGGTTGCCAGGATAGGCCTGGATCCCCCAGAGATGGCGGGCCTTGCGAAGCTGGGGAAGAGGTGTAACACTAACGACCCAGACCTAACTGAAAGGTTTCTTTCCAGAAAGAAGCCCTTCGTCTTCTGTGCTCAACTCGGCAAATATGCGCGGAGCGGGCTTTCGCATACCCATTTACGAGGCGTGCTCATGTGCGTGCGATCCCGCGGCCGCCGAAGGAGCTCTGCGTGCTTCAGCCAGAGACCATTTCCCCCGGCCAGCCCTGGACGGAGTATCCGCTGTCGTACGGCCAGCAGCGGTTATGGTTTCTTCACCGCCTCGACTCCGGCGACTCAACCTACAACACATCCTATGTTTACAGGTTGAAAGGTCGACTTGACACCGCCGCCCTCGAAGCCTCGTTCACCGCGGTCGCGGCCCGGCACGAAAGCCTGCGCACCCGTTTCCGCGAGGTGGCCGGGGAACCGGTCGCGGTCGTCGAGCCCCCGGCTCCGATCGTCGTCGAGCGGCTGACCGCGGCGGACGAGGAACAGGCGCGCACGCTGGTCTCCACGGTCACCAACACCTCCTTCGACCTGGCCGCCGCGCCGCCGTTCCGGGTGGCGCTGATCGAGCTCGGCCCGCTCGAACACGTGCTCTGCGTCGTCCTGCACCACATCAACGGCGACGGCTGGTCGCTGAACGTGCTGTGCTCGGAGGTCGCCGCCCACTACGCGGGCGGCGGCGTCGCCGACCTGCCGGCCCTCCCCCTGCAGTACGGCGAGCACGCCCGCGCGCAGCGCGCCGCCGAGGACACCGAGCTTCGCTGGTGGGTCGAGCACCTGACCGGGGTCTCGCCCCTCGACCTGCCCGCCGACCGGCCCCGTCCCGCCCAGCGCAGCGGTGAGGGCGGGGAGGTGCACTTCCAGATCGGCGGGGAACTGGCCGCCGGGATCGCGGAACTGGCCAGGCGCTCGCGCTGCACGCCGTACATGGTGCTGCTGTCCGCCTACCAGGTGCTGCTGGCCAGGCACACGGGACAGGACGACTTCTGCGTCGGCACACCGTCCGCGGGACGGGACAGCACCGACCTGGAGACCATGATCGGTTTCCTGTCGACCACCCTGGCGCTGCGCTGCGACCTGTCCGGCGACCCCTCCTTCGCCGACCTGCTCAAGCGCACCCGCAAGGTCGTGCTCAACGCGCTCTCCCGCCAGGACGTGCCCTTCGAACGGCTCGTCGCCGAACTGGACGTCGAACGGGACCTCAGCCGCACCCCGCTGTTCCAGACCCTGTTCGCCTTCCACACCCACGGCGAGACCGGCGACCCGTTGCCCGGTCTCGACGCCGAGCCCTTCCCTCACGGCTGGACCAGGGCCAGGGTCGACCTGTCCATGGACCTCACCCCCACCCCCGACGGCCACGTGCTCGGCACCGTGCTCTACAGCACGGACCTGTTCGAACAGCGGACCGCCGAACGGATGGTCGCCAGGTTCGTCAGGCTGCTTGAGGCGGCGGTCGCCGCCCCGGAGACGCCGATCGGCGCGCTGCCCATGCTGCCCGAGGCCGAACTGGCCCTGCTGGGCGAGTGGAACGAGACCTCGGCGGAACTGCCCGAGGCGACCCTGGTCGACCTCGTGCTCGACCAGGCCGCCGCCACCCCCGGCGCCGTGGCCGTCGGCACGCTGACCTACGCCGAGCTGACCGCCCGCGCCGCCGACCTGGCCGGGCGGCTGGCCGCCGCGGGCATCGGGCGGGACTCGCTCGTCGCCGTCCGGATGGAACGCGGGACGGACATGGTCGTCGCGCTGCTCGGCGTGGCGATGAGCGGTGCGGCCTACCTGCCCGTCGACCCCGAGTACCCGCAGGCCCGCGTCTCCTACGTCATCGAGGACTCCGGCGCCGCCCTGGTCCTGACGAGCCTGGACGACCTGCCGCCCGCGCAGGCGGTTGCGCCCGCACGGCCCCGTCCCCGCGACACCGCCTACGTGCTCTACACCTCGGGCTCGACCGGGCGGCCGAAGGGCGTCGTCGTGCCCCACCGGGCGCTGACCAACTTCCTGCTCGCCATGCGGACGCTGGTCGGCTCGACGTCGCGGGACGTGTGGCTCGCGCTGACCTCCCTGTCGTTCGACATCTCCGCCCTTGAGCTGTACCTCCCGCTGGTGACCGGCGGCAGGATCGTCGTCGCCGACGCCGAAACCGCCCGCGACGGCGCCGCGCTCGCCCGCCTCGTCCAGGACGAGGGCGTCACCCACGTGCAGGCGACGCCGTCCGGCTGGCGGGTGCTGCTCAGCGGGGACCTGCCGAGGGTGACCGCGCTGACCGGCGGTGAGCCGCTCGCGCCCCAGCTGGCCAGGGAACTGCGGCCCAGGGTCGAAAGGCTCGTCAACGTCTACGGCCCGACCGAGACCACGATCTGGTCCACGGCCTGGGAGGTCCCCGAGGAGCCCGGCGAGATCGTCATCGGCGGCCCGATCGCCAACACCGTCGTGCACGTGCTGGACCCGGCGGGCTCACCCGCCCCGATCGGCGTGCCCGGCGAGCTGCTCATCGGCGGCGACGGGGTGGCCACCGGCTACCTCGGCCGCCCCGCGCTGACCGCAGAGCGGTTCGTGCCCGGCCCCGGCGGCTCACGTGTCTACCGCACCGGGGACCTGGCCCGCTGGCGGGGCGACGGCACCCTTGAGTTCCTCGGCCGCACCGACAACCAGGTCAAGCTGCGTGGCCACCGCATCGAGCTCGGCGAGATCGAGGCGGTCCTCGACACCTGCCCCGGCGTCGCGCAGGCCGTCGTCGCGGTGCGCGGCGAACGGCTCGCCGCCTTCGTCGTGCCCGTCGAACCGGGCGCCCCCGGACTCCTCGACGCCGTCAGGGAGCACGCGGGCGGGCAGCTGCCCGCCTACATGGTGCCCGGCGTGCTCGTCGAGGTCGCCGCGCTCCCGCTCACCCCCAACGGGAAGATCGACCGCAAGGCGCTGCCCGACGTCGAGGCGGCTCCGCGGACGGGCGCGACCGCGCCCCGCACCCCCGCGGAACGGCTGGTCGCCCAGGTCTTCTCCGAGGTGCTCGACGTGCCCTCGGTCGGGGCGCACGACGACTTCTTCTCCCTCGGCGGCCACTCGCTGCTGGCGACCATGGTCACCTCGCGGCTGGCCGTACTGTCCGGGATCGAGGTTCCGGTCAGGGAGGTCTTCCTGCGGCCCGGCGTCGCCGCGCTGGCCGAACTGCTCACCGGCGCCGAGCCCGCGCGTGACGGGCGGGACGACGAGGGGCCCCGGCCGCGGCCGGAGGGAGCCGGTCAGCCGCTGTCCTTCGGCCAGGAACGGCTCTGGTTCCTCAACCGGCTCGACCCGGACGACGCCTCCTACAACATGTGCCTGGTCAGGCGGCTGCGGGGACCGCTCGACAGGACGGCCCTGGCCAGGGCGTTCGAGGGCGTCGCCGCCAGGCACGAGAGCCTGCGCACCCGCTTCCCCGAGGTGGACGGGGCGCCCTCGGCCGTCGTCGACCCGCCGGGCCCGGTGCCCGTCGAGGAGATCTCCGCCGCCGGGGAGGCCGAGGCGCTCGACCTCGTCGCGGGCCTGACCAACCGGCCCTTCGCCGACCTGGCCGACCGGCCGCCGCTGCGGGCCGTCCTCATCGAGATCGGCGAGGACGACCACGTGCTGTGCGTGGTGATCCACCACATCCTCGGCGACGGCTGGTCGCTCAACCTCATCTTCGAGGAGCTGGGTCACCTCTACTCGGGGGGCGCCGAACTGCCCCCGGTGCCGCTGCAGTTCGGCGACGTCGCCCACTGGCAGCGGGAGCGCGACACCTCGGCGCTGCTCGACCACTGGCGTGAACGGCTCGCCGACCCCACCCCGCTCGACCTGCCGCTGGACCGGCCGCGCACCGCCGCCGGCACCAGGGACGGCGACGTGGTCGAGGTCAGGCTGACCGCGGCACAGGCCCGTGAGCTGGCGCTGCTCGGCAGGCGGCACGGCGCGACCATGTTCATGGTGCTGCTGGCCGCCTACCAGGTGCTGCTGGCCAGGCACACCGGCCAGGACGACGTCCTGGTCGGCACCGCCACCGCGGGCAGGGACCGGGTCCAGCTCGAACCCGTCGTCGGCTACCTCAGCGACACGCTGGTGCTGCGCGGCGACCTGTCCGGCGACCCCGCCTTCACCGAACTGCTCGAACGCACCCAGATCGGCGTCCTGGACGCCTTCTCCCACCAGGGTGTCCCCTTCGAGGAGCTGGTCACGGCGCTGCGGGCCGAACGCGACCTCACCCGCACCCCGCTGTTCCAGACGATGTTCATCCTGCACACCCAGGACGGCGGGCAGGACGGCGGCGCCTTCGCCGGGCTGACCGCGTCGGCGTTCGAGCACGGCATGCGCCAGGCCAAGCTCGAACTCGCCCTTGAGGCCTGGCAGGACGAGCACGAACTGCTGCTCACCCTGGTCTACGACACCGCGCTGTTCGACCGGGCGACGGTCGAGGCTCTGGGCGCGCGGCTGCGGCTGCTGCTCACCGCGCTGCCCGGCGCCGCGGACGAGCGGATCTCCGCGCTGCCGCTGCGCACCGAGGAGGACGAGGCGCTGCTGGCCCGGCTGGGTGAGGGACCCGCCCTGCCCGCGACGCCCTCCGTCCCCGAACTGGTCGCGGCGGCCGTACGGGAGCGGCCGGACGCCGTCGCGGTCGGCTGCGGGACGCGCGCGCTGACCTACGCCGAGCTTGACGCCAGGGCCGGTGAGCTGGCCGGGCTGCTGCGCTCGCGGGGGGTCACCCCCGGGGACGTGGTCGGCGTACGGCTCGGCAGGACCCCGGACACGATCGCCGCGCTGCTGGCCGTCTGGCGCGCCGGGGCCGCCTACCTGCCGCTCGACCCCGACTACCCGGCCGAACGGCTCGCCTTCCTCATCGAGGACAGCGGGGCGTCCTTCGTGCTCGACACGGTTCCCGAGTCCGTGCCGCAGGCGCTCCAGGCCGGCCCGGTGCCGGACGGCGCCGCCGCCTACGTGATCTACACCTCCGGTTCGACCGGCACCCCCAAGGGCGTGGTGGTCGGGCACGACGGGCTCGCCGCGCGGGTGGCGTGGATGCGCCAGGCGTACGGCCTGCACCCCGGTGACCGGGTGGTGCAGTTCGCCTCACTGAGTTTCGACACGCACGCCGAGGAGATCTACCCGGCTCTGGCCGCGGGGGCGCGTGTCGAACTGCTTCCCGACGGCGGCGTCACCCTGCCCGACCACCTGGCCGGGGTCACGGTCCTCGACCTGCCGACGGCCTACTGGCACGCGCTGGTCGACCAGATCGACGACGTCCCGTGGCCGGACACGCTGCGGCTGGTCATCCTGGGCGGCGAGCAGGTGCACGAGGCCGCGGTCGCCCGCTGGCGGGAGCGCTTCGGCGACCGGGTGCGGCTGGTCAACACCTACGGCCCGACCGAGACGACGATCATCGCGACCACGGCCGAGCTGGACGGCTCCCCGGGACGCCCGCCCATCGGCACGCCCGTCGGCGGCACCCGCGTCCTGGTCCTGGACCGGAACGGTCAGCCGGTGCCGCCGGGTGTGCCCGGTGAGCTGTGCGTCACCGGGGCGGGCGTCGCCCAGGGCTATCTGGGCAGGCCCGCGCTGACCGCCGAGCGGTTCGTGCCCGGCCCCGGCGGCTCACGTGTCTACCGCACCGGCGACCGGGTGCGCTGGCGCAACGACGGGCGGCTGGAGTTCCTCGGCCGCGACGACGACCAGGTCAAGGTCAGGGGCTTCCGCGTCGAGCTCGGCGAGGTCGAGGCGCGGCTGCTGGCCTGCCCCGGAGTCGGCCAGGCGGCCGTCGCCGTACGGGACGGGATCCTGGTCGGCTACACCGTCGGCGCCCCCGAGGGGGAGGATCTCGCCAGGCTGCTCGGGGCGACGCTGCCCGCCTACATGGTGCCCTCCCTGTGGGTGCGGCTCGACGCGCTGCCGCTCAACCGCAACGGCAAGATCGACCGCGCCGCGCTGCCCGCGCCGCAGGCGGCCCCCAGGGAGCGGGTCGCCCCGCGCGGCGACGCCGAGCAGCTGGTCGCCGACGTGTTCGGCGAGGTGCTGGGGATCGAGGACGTCGGCGCCTTCGACGACTTCTTCGCCCTCGGCGGGCACTCGCTGCTCGCCACCCGCGTCATCGCCAGGATCCGCGCCCTCGTCGAGATCGACGTGCCGATCCGCGTGCTGTTCGCGCGCGGCACCGTGGCCGGGCTCGCCGCCTCGATCGAGGAGATGCTGATCGCCGAGCTGGCGGAACTGTCCGACGACGAGGCCGAGGGTCTCGTGCAGACCTCCCAAGGAAACGGGGAAGCGTGATGAGTCACCACGTCGTGGTCAACCACGAGGAGCAGTACTCGATCTGGCCCGACGGCAGGCGGCTGCCGGACGGCTGGCGTCTTGAGGGCTTCTCCGGCCCCAAGGAGGAGTGCCTGGCCCACATCGACCAGGTGTGGACCGACCTGCGCCCGCTCAGCGCAAGGAAGTCCTGACATGTCCGACGAGTGGATCTGGGTCTCGCTGGACGACGTCCGTGGCCGTCATCTGAGGAGGAGCGTCAATGGTTAGGGAACGGCTGGCCGCGATGGTGGCCTCGGCGTCGGACGGCGCCGTCACCGCCGAGGAGGCGCTGAACGCCACGGTCCCGCTGTCCGCCCTGGGGGTCACCTCCCTGGCCCAGATGCGGCTGATCGACGCGGTCGAGACGGAGTTCGGCATCGAGATCGACCTGTCCGGCGACGGCCTCGACCTGCTGGACGACCTGGGGGCGCTCGAACGCCACATCGCGCAGGCCGGAGACTCCGGCCCCTGAGGCACCCCTGACAGAGCGGTCGGGAGGCGTTTTTCGAACGGGGGAGAGAAAACATGGACATCCGGTTCTCGGGGAGCCGATCGGGTACGGCTCCGCTGACCTGGGGACAGCGGGCCATCTGGGACGCGATCAGGAAGACGGCACCGGACGACCACTACTTCAACTTCGGCCGCGTGCTCGCGGTGCCGAGACGGGCCAGGCCGCTCACCGTGGCGCGGGCCGCGGAGGTCCTGGGCGTCCTGGTCGAACGGCACGAGTCGCTGCGGACGAGGCTGAGCGCCGGGTTGAGCACAGGGCTTGAGACGTCCGTGGGGACGGGGCCAGGGGCGGCCCCCTCCCCACGGGTACCGGCGCAGACCGGCGGGCAGGACGGGGGCGCCGAACCGGCGCAGGTCCTCGGGACCGCCGGGAGCATCCCGCTGACCGTCTCCCGTGACGATCCGGAACGGCTGATGGAGGAGCTGTCCGCGACGCCGTTCGACTACGCCGGCGAGTGGCCGCTCAGAGTCGGGCTGGTGGTCGCCGAGGACGAAACGGTGACCCACATCGTGCTCGTCTTCTGCCACCTGGCCGCGGACGGGCTCGGCGCCGAGGTCGCGATCACCGACCTGCGGCTGCTGCTGTTGCGCGGGGCCGTACCGGGACCGACGCCGCCCTCCCCGCTCGACCTGGCCCGCTGGCAGCGCTCCGAGCCCGGCCTGCGGGTCGCCCGCGTCGCCGCCGAGCACTGGGAGCGGGAGTACCGGCGCATCCCGCCGACCATGTTCGACCGCCGGGTCGCCGCCCCCGAGGGGCCGCCGATCTGGCGCGCGCACCTGGTCTCCAGGGCGCTCGACCTGGCCGTGCAGCGGATCGCGGCCGTGTACGGCACCAGCACCTCGACCGTGCTGCTGGCCGCCTCCAGCGTGCTGGTCTGCGCGGTGACCGGGCACGAGGTGTGCGCGATGCTGCCCATCGTCGGCAACCGCTTCCGCCAGGACGCCGCGCAGGCCGTCACCACCCTCTCCCAGGAGGGCCTGTTCGTGCTCGACGTGGGCGGGCGCTCCTTCGCCGAGGTGCTCAGGGCCGCCAAGCCCGCGGCGCTGCGCGCCTACCGCTCCGCCTACCACGACCCCGGGGACAGGGACCGGCTGACCGAACGGGTCAGCCGCGAACGGGGCACCCGGGTCCACCCCTACTGCTGCTTCAACGACATGCGCTTCATCGACCGGGTCGACGCCTCCCACGACGAGCGGACCGTACGGCTGGCGATGGAGGAGACCACGCTGACCTGGCCGCTCAGCCAGGACCAGCTCAACTGCCGCTTCTGCCTGCACGTGACCGGGGAGGGCGGCGGCCTGGGTGTCTCACTGACCGCCGACACCCGTTACCTGCCGAAGGAGGCCATGGAACGCTACCTGCGCGACCTGGAGTCGCTGCTGGTCGAGGCGGCCTTCCACGAGACGCTGGAGCCGGTCGGATGACGGTCTACGCCTACGCCGAGTCCACCTCGTGCGTCCAGGAGGGGTCGCTGCGCTTCCACCTGACCCGCACCTCACGCGCCCCGGCGCGCGGTTCGGTCACGGTCGAGGACGTCGCCGCCGACCGGCCGGTGCTCCAGGCGAGGTTCGACGGCCCCGTCTGGACGCTCGACGTCCCCGGCGACTGGCCCAGTTCGCTCTACCGCGCGGTCTTCACCTCGGAGGAGGACTCCTCCGACGGGCTCTCCGACGTGTACTTCGTCGTCAGGGCGGCCAGGCCCTCCTCCCGGGTCCTGCTGTCGATCCCGTTCCCGACCTGGCAGGCCTACAACCGGGCGGGCATCCCCGGGGAGTCGATCTACTGGACCGAGGAGCCGACCCGCGCCGCGAAGGTCTCCTTCACCCGGCCCGGCGGGGGGCCGCCGCCCGAGCGCTGGGAGGAGGGCATGCTCCGCTGGCTCGGCCCGGCGGGCTACGACGTCGACTACTGCTCGGGGCTCGACCTGCACGACGGCGCCGAACTGCTGGCCGGTTACCGGCTGCTGGTCGTCAACGGTCACGACGAGTACTGGACAGCCGGGATGCGCGACAACGTCGAGGCGTTCGTCGCCCGCGGCGGCAACCTCGCGGTGTTCTCCGGCAACACCTGCTGGTGGCAGTTCCGTCTTGAGGACGACGGCCGGACCATGGTCTGCTACCGCGACGCGGCCATGGACCCGATGGCCACGGTCGAACCGGGCCTGACCACGGTCGAGTGGTCGAGCGCCCCGGTGAACCGGCCGGAGAACACGCTGACCGGCGTCAGCTTCAGACGCGGCGCCGGGACGTGGGGGCCGTACATGCGGCTGATGCACGAGGAGTCCTACACGGTCAGGTTCCCCGAGCACTGGGTGTTCGAGGGGACCGGGCTCGGCGAGGGCGACAAGTTCGGCCAGGGCGCCATCGGCTACGAGACCGACGCCTGCGACTTCGTCGAGGTGGACGGTGTCCCGCTGGCGACCGGCAGGGACGGCACCCCGCCCTCCTTCGTCATCCTCGCCACCGCCGACCTGCGCCACTGGCACCGCTACGGCCAGGGCGGCATGGCGACCATGGGCGTCTTCGGTCTCGGCGCCGGGACGGTGTTCACCGCCTCGACCGTGAACTGGGGCAACGCCCTGCACGACCCCATGGTCGACCGGATCACCCGCAACGTGCTCGACCGCCTGTCGGAGCCCGTCGGCGGCTGGCAGATCGTCGGCGGCGCCGGTTCGCTGCGCGCGCTGACGGTCTTCGGCTCCCGCCTGTACGGCGTCGCCCCCGACGGCTCACTGCTCGTGCGTGACGTCTCGGCCCAGAACCTGCGCTGGCGGCACGCGGGAACCGCCCCCGGGGTCGTCGCCATGGCCACCCCCAGGGAGGCGACCACCGCGCATCCCATCGGCCTGTACGGCCTCACCGCGGACGGGCGGCTCGTCTTCGACGACCAGGAGGACGGCTGGACGACCCTCGCCGAGGCGCCGGCCGAGCCGGTCGGCCTGGGCATGGTGAACGGGGAGTTCTTCGCGGTGAACGCCGAGGGGCTGTGGAAGCTGCGCCCGGAGACCTCCGACTGGGTCCTGGCGGGCCCCTCCGGCGGCGCCGTGAGCCTCACCGCGATGAACGGCCGCCTCTACATCGCCGACGCCGAGGGCAGGATCCGCACCCGCCCGCCGGTCGTCGGCCCCGCCGGGTGGGAGGACCTGTGCGACGCGGGCGGCTGCACCGTCCTGACGGCGCACGCGGGCCTGCTGATCGGCACCGGCCCCGACCGCCCGCTGTTCTGGCGCACCCCCCTGCCCGACCGCTGACCCGCCCCTGTCACCTGGTGGAACCTCCGACAGGGGCGAGAGCCGGGTAGTCCTTGAGCTCGACGGACCTGGCGAACCTGTCGGTCGCCTTCAGCATCACCCGGAGCAGGAGGCTCCGCTTGAACATCCAGTTGCGCATGGTGATGCGCAGCGGCGAGGGCGGGGCGAGGAAGGGGCCCGCGCTGCTCTGCCCGGTCACCGTGGCGTAGCGGTGCATGATCTCCTCATACCTCGCGAACGCGGTCACGTGGTCGCCGTCCGCCTCGGCCAGTTCCCCGGCCAGCACGTGGGCGCCGACGATCGCCAGGCCGCTGCCGAAGCCGCCCAGGGTGTTGCCGTAGGCGGCGTCGCCGAGCAGCACGACCCGCCCCTTCGCGTAGTGGTCCATCCTCACCTTGCTGATCGAGTCGAGGTAGACCTCCTCTGCGTCGCGCAGCCTGGCCATCAGCTCCGGGACCTTCCAGCCCATGCCCCGGTAGGCGTCGATCAGCAGGCGCTTCTGCTGTTCGGCGTCGTAGCGGTCGTAGTCGAGCCGCCCGGAGGCGAAGACGAAGAACGCGGGAGCCTTGGGGCCGCCGAGCGCGGCCATCCTGCCCGGCTCGTTGTACATCGCGGGCGGGTGGTCGAGGCCCAGGTCGGCCAGCGCGTAGTAGTGGCCGGTGAAGTTCACGTAGCCGGACTCGGGGCCGAAGGCCAGGCGCCGCACGTTGGAGTGGATGCCGTCGGCGCCGACGACCAGGTCGAAGGTGCGCGGCGCGCCGCGCTCGAAGGTGACGTGCACGCCGCCCGTCGTCTCGGTCAGCGAGGTGATGGAGTCGCCGAAGACGTACTCGCAGCTCCGCCTGGTCCGCTCGTACAGCAGGGCGGCCAGGTCGCCGCGGCGGATCTCGATGTCGCCGCCGGTGAACGCCCCGGGTATGACCGCCAGGCGCCTGCCGTCCGCGTCGACGACCTCCTGGTCGGTTCCGCCCGTCTGGCGCCGCCGTACCTCGTCGAGGACGCCCATGCGTTCGAGCACGGTGAGGTGGGTCGCCCCCTTGAAGTCGACGGCCTGGCCGCCGAGCCGGAGGGCGGGCGCCTTCTCCACGACGGTGACGGTGCAGCCCATGCGGCCGAGCCAGAGGGCGAGGGCGGGCCCGGCGACGCTCGCGCCGGAGATGAGGACCGTGGTGTTCTTCATGTGAGGAGCTTCGGCGCGGGCGCTGACAGCCCGCCGACACCGCGTTGACAGTCACCCGTCCCACGCGCCGGGCGCTGTCAGCACCTCCTGCCGGGCCTCCTCCTGGCTCATGGCGGCGCCTTGGGCGAACGCCTCGGCGAAGGCCTCGGCGCCGATGAGGTCGCGGGCGGCTCCGGAGATCCTGGCGACGTCGCGGTCTCCGGCGACGGCCATGCCGCGCAGCGCGACCGCCGTGCCGAGCAGCGCCGCCGCCTCCCGTCCCGCCCCGTCGAGCAGCACGGCCCCCGCCAGCCCTTCGGCGACGTCGGCGAGGTCGGCGGCCATCGGGGACCCGTGGACCACGGCGAGCGCCCGGCGGTGCATGAGACGGGCCTGTTCCCGGTCTCCCCCGGCCTCGGCCAGCCTGCCGAGCGCGACCAGCACGCGGGCCTGTGTCCCCTCGATGCCGAAGTCGCCGTCCTGTGAGGCGTCGAGGGCGAGACCGAGCAGGCGTGCCGCCTCGGCGAGGTCGCCGTCGTGCCTGGCGATCTCCGCCAGCCCCAGGTGGACCGTGGCCGCCGCGCCCGGCCTGCCGGTGGTGCGGGCCAGTTCCCCGGCGCGCCGGTAGTCGGCGACGGCCGCGGCGGTCTCGCCCTGGCGCACCAGTCCTTCGGCCCTGCGCGTCAGCACGTCGGCGGTCTCCTCGGCGGCGCCGAGCCGTTCGAACAGCTCCAGGGCCCGGGCCCACATGTCATGGGCGCGCGCCCACTCGCCGCGCCCGGCCGCGATCAGGGCCAGCCCGTCCAGCGCCTGGGCCGTCCCCCACCGCTCCCCGATGGCGTCGAAGTGGGTCAGCGTCTCCTGAAGTCCCCGTTCCGCCGAGACCGGGTCGCCCCACAGCATCGCGAGCAACGAAACGCTAAGCCTCTCCAGGGCCCGCAGCCAGGGGTCGGACCCCGCCAGCGTGCGCAGGTCGGCCTTGGGCGGGGGCCCTGCGGCCATGCCCCACAGCGCGACGGTGAAGGGGTGGCGCAGCCGCTCAAGCCCGGCCACGGTCGCCTCCGCCCGCCGCCAGTGCTCGGGCAGCGCCCGGGGTACGGCGTGCACCACGCACATGACGTACTCCTCCTCGAACCCCTCCGCGGGCTCGGGGGCCGTTTCGAGGAGTTCGGCGGCGATCTCCCCGACCTGGCCGCGCCGCCCGCTCAGCCACCAGTAGGCCGCGAGCGCGGTGACCAGCCGCAGCGCCGTCCGTCTGCCGTCCTCGTCGCCCGTCTTCGCCGCGGCCACGGACCTGCGCAGCGCGGCCGTCAGGTTGCCGTGGTCGGCCGACAGCCTGGCCAGCCACGTCAGCTGCTCGGCCCCGCGCAGGTGCGGGTCCGCGCGCCGGGCCAGGGCCAGGAAGTGACGGGCGTGGGCGCGGTCCATCCGCTCCCGCTCCCCGGCCTCGGCCAGCCGTTCCGCGCAGAACAGCCGGATCGTGTCGAGCATCCGGTAGCGGTCGCCGTCGGCCTCGACCAGCGACCTGTCCACCAGGTCTGCCAGCAGGCCCGCGGCGCCCTCGACGTCGCAGACCGCCTCGACCGCCTCCAGGCAGGCGCCCGCGGAGAAGACGGCCAGCCGCCTGGCCAGCACCCGCTCGCCGGGGGTGAGCAGGTCCCAGCTCCACTCGACGACCGCGCGCAGGGTCCGGTGCCGGGCGGCGGCCGTACGGTCGCCCCTGGACAGCAGCCGGAAGCGGCCGTGCTCGGCCAGCCGGACGGCGATCTCCTCGACGGTGAAGGAGCGCAGCCTCGCCGCCGCCAGTTCGACCGCGAGCGGCAGCCCGTCCAGCGCCGCGCAGATCCCGGCGACCGCCGCCACGTTGCCCTCGTCCGTCTCGAACCCGGGCCGTACGGCCGCCGCCCGGTCGGCGAACAGCCGGACGACGGGGTAGGCCGCGGCCTGCGCGGGGGTGGCGTCAGGGGGCGGGACGGCAAGCGGCGCCAGCGGCACGAGCGTCTCGCCGGTGATGCCCAGGGGTTCGCGGCCGGTGGCCAGGATCGACAGCCCGGGGCAGGCGCCGAGCAGTTCGCGGACCAGGGTCGCGGCGGCCTCGACCACGTGCTCGCAGTTGTCGAGGATCAGCAGCAGCTCCCGCCCGGCCAGGGCCGAGGCCAGGTGCGCCACCGGGTCGGGGACGTGGAGCGAGTGCAGGCCCGTCTCACGCAGCCCGAGGGCGCCGAGCACCGTCTGGGCCACCTGGGGGGCCGTGACGGTCGTTGTGACGGCCGGTGCCCGGCCGCCCTGCGGGGCCGGGTCGGCGAGCGGGGACAGGTCGACGAAGCACACCTCACCCTGGGTGCCCCGGACGTCCCGGGTGCGCCCGGCCGCCTCGACCGCCAGCCGGGTCTTGCCCGTGCCGCCGGGGCCGACGATCGTGACCAGCCGGTGCCCGCGTAGCGAGGCGAGCCGTTCCAGCTCCTTCTCCCGCCCGACGAAGCCGGTCAGCTGCACGGGCAGGCCGTTTCCCCTGGGCGGGGCCGGGCGTTCGGCGCGCAGGACGGCCAGGTGGATCGCGGCCAGTTCGGGTGAGGGGTCGGCGCCGAGTTCCCCGGCCAGCAGTCTCCGTGTCTCCTCGAAGACCTCAAGCGCCTCCGCCTGGCGTCCCGCGGCGCTCAGCGCGCGCATCAGCTGGCCCCTGGGGCGTTCCCGCAGCGGGTTGGCGGCCGTCAGCCGCCGCAGTTCGGCCACCGGGTCGGCCTCGGGGAGCGTGAGTTCGGCCTCGGCGAGATCCTCGGCCGCGGTCAGCCTCAGCTCCTCAAGACGCGCCACCTGCGCCCCGCCGAAGGGCAGGTCCTGCAGGGCGGGCCCCCGCCACAGGCCGAGCGCCTCACGCAGGACGTCCGCGGCGGCGGCGTGGCGGCCGGAGGTCAGCAGCAGCCGCCCCTGGCGGGCGAGCCGTTCGAAGCGGTGGACGTCGACGTCCTCGGGGTCGGCCGCCAGCCGGTAGCCGGTCCCGTGGAACTCGACCAGTTCGGCGGGCAGGACCCGGCGGAGCCTGGACACCTGGGCCTGCACCGCGTTGGCGGCGCCCGAGGGAGGGGCGTCGCCGTACTGGCCGTCGATCAGGCGCTCGACGGTCACCACCCGGCCCGGTTCCAGCAGGAGCATCACGAGCAGGGCGCGCGGTCTCGGCCCGGGTACGGCGATCGCCTCACCGGCCGGTGAGCGCACGTCCAGAGGGCCGAGGATGCCGAACCGCATGGGGTCGATTGTCCCCGGCTCTCAGAGGGCGCGGGGACCGTAGAGGGCGGAGGGGGCTCCGGTGGTCATGGCCCAGTAGCGGTCGCCGTAGGACCAGTGCCACCACTCGGTGGGGTAGTTGACCAGGCCCGCCGCGTCGAGGGCGGCTCCCATGAGCTCGCGGTTGCGGCGCGCCTGCGGGGAGATGCCGGGGGCGGCGGTGTAGCAGGCGCCCTCGCTCTGCTCGGGGGTGGCGTTGAGCGGGCTGCCCATGTCGACCTCGACGCCGTCCTCGGTGCACAGGGTCAGGTCGACGGCCGCGCCCGCGGTGTGCGGGGCGACCTCGACCGGTGAGACGTAGCGGCTGGCCGCCGAAACGATCTCCTCGGGCGACATTTCCGGAAATGTCGCCCGGAGTTCCGCCGAGTACTCGTCGAAGATCTGCTGCTGCGTCGACGGCGGCCGGTATCCCTCGACGATCAGCAGCCGGTACCCCTCGGGGAGGTGCCGCTGCGCCTCCTCAAGCCTGGCCACCAGCCCCTGCCTGAGGTGGGCGAAGGCCCCGTCACGGTCGGCCATCCGCCCGTCGACCCGCAGCCGCCCCCGGACGTCGACCAGCCGCTCCCCGGACTCCTCGACCGGAATCGCGGCCACCCGGGGATCGGAGATCAGAACGATGTCGTGCATAGCCGCAATTGTCACACCGTCTCGGAGAAGACCTGCTCCCGGGCCTGGTTCAGGGCCGAGACCAGGGCCCCGCGTAACACGGAGTTGCCCATGACCTCCGAGACGACGACCCTGGGCTGGCTCGGGCAGACCCTGGCCACCGCCTCCTCGACCCTGGCCGCGAGCACCTTCCCGCCCGCCCTGCCGATGTCGCCGCTGAGCACGATCAGCCCGGGGTCGAGCACCACGGCCACCGCGGCGACGCCGACCGCCAGACGCCCGGCCAGCTCGTCCAGGAAGCCTCCGGAGTCGTTCGTGACGGCCTGGCTGACGTGGTCGGCCAGCGAATCCCCCCGGATGCCGTGCGCGTCCGCCAGGCTGGCCAGGGCGTCGCCGCCGACCAGTCGCTGGAACGAGCCCGACTGGGGTTCGGTCACCTCGGTCGGCAGCGGCTCCCCGGGCACGGGCAGCCAGCCGATCTCACCCGCGCCGCCGGTGAAGCCGCGGTGCAGGCGCCCACCGAGCATGACCCCGAGTCCCTGGCCGACGCCCGCCCAGACGAGCACGAAGTCCTCGACGTCCAGGGCCGCGCCGCAGAAGCGCTCGGCGAGCGCCGCCAGGTTCACGTCGTTCTCTATGGTCACCGAGACGTTGAGGTCCCGGCGCAGCTGGGCGAGCACGCCCTCGTGCCAGGAGGGCAGGTCGAAGGAGAAGCGGACGTCGCCGGTGCGGGGGTCGACGACGCCCCTGGTCCCGATCACGAAGGCGCGCAGCCGGTCCATGCCGATGCCCGCCGACTCGCACGCCTTCTGCACGGCGCCGCGCACCAGGCGTACCGGATCGTTATGACCGCTGGGGTCGACGCAGACCTCGGCGACCGTCTCGCCGGTTATGTCGGCCACTCCCGCGCTGATCCGGTCGGGCAGCACGTCGAGTCCCGCGACGTACGCGCAAGAGGGAACGACGCCGTAGAGCGCCGCGTTCGGCCCCCGCCCGCCCGCCTGCTCCCCGACCATGGCGACGAGCCTGCGCTCCTCCAGTCTGGCGAGCAACTGACCGGCGGTCACCTTGGAGAGACCGGTGAGTTCTCCCAGCTCAGCCCGGGTGAGAGGCCCACTGGACAGCAGGAGCTCCAGGGCTGCGCGGTCATTGAGCTGACGCAGCAGCCGAGGGGTTCCCGGACGTCTGGACAAGATCGGCTTCCCCCCGTCACGATCCGCTAACGATCGTTTCTTTTAAGAAAGTTTCTTGTTAGTTTAGCCCTAGTCAGCCCGCAGGCAAGAGCGACCGAGCCGCGGGTTACGACAACTCCGATCACTGATCGTGAGTAAGAGGGTCGCGGGGACCCAAGCCAAAAAGCAGCTGAGCGCCTACCCCGTCGAAAGCCGGAAAGGGAGAACTCAAGTGAAGTTCGCGAGAATCGCCACCACGACGGCAACCACCGCCGCCCTCGCCCTGGGCCTTGCCGCGTGCGGCAGCAGTAGCGAGCCCTCCACCCCGGACGCCAATGGCGCGTCCGAGGCGCCCTCCGCCGCCTCCTCCGGCCCCAAGTTCGCCGGTCAGACCCTGACCGTCTGGCGCCTGGGCGCTCCGGACGAAGTGCAGAACAAGCTCATGGCCGACATGAACGCCAAGTTCAAGGAGGTCACCGGCGCCGACGTCAACCTCCAGTGGGTGCCGTGGCCGGACGCCCAGGCCAAGTGGACCGCCGCTCTCGCCGGCGGTGAGGGCCCCGACGTCACCGAGTTCGGCAACGACCAGGTGGCGGCGTGGGTCGCGCAGGACGCGCTGGCCGACATCACCGACCTCGCCAAGAGCAACCCCGACTTCCAGCAGATCCCGCAGAACCTGTGGGGCTACGAGACGGTCGACGGCAAGATCTACGCCGCGCCGTGGGGTGGTGGCACCCGGGCCGTCCTCTACCGCAAGGACTGGTTCAAGGAGCTGGGCATCGAGGTTCCCAAGAACTGGGACGACCTCGTCGCCGCCGCCAAGAAGATCGTGGAGAAGAAGGGCAAGGACGTCGACGGCTTCGCCTTCAACGGCGGCTCCGACGCCAACATGTCGCTCTCGCCGTTCGTGTGGTCCGCGGGCGGCGACTTCGCCGCCTTCGAGGGCGGCAAGTGGGTCGGCAAGCTGACCGAGCCCGGCTTCAAGGAGGGCTTCCAGTACTACACCGACCTGGTCGTCAAGCACGGCGCGTCGCGTAAGTCGGCCCTGAGCCAGAACTCGATCGACATCCGCACCCGCTTCGCCAACAACAAGGTCGGCATGTTCGTGACCGGTGGCTGGGACATCACCACCATCAAGGAGCAGAGCAAGAACAAGGTCGGCGACGACCAGATGGCGTTCTTCTCCCTGCCGGCCAAGGACGGCAGCGGCCCGGCGCCCGCCTTCCAGGGTGGCAACGACATCGCCATCTGGAAGGACACCAAGAACCAGGAGCTCGCCGCCGAGTACCTGAAGGTCGCCGCGGGCAAGGAGTTCGGCACCCGCTACGCCAAGGAAGGCGGCCTGCTGCCGCTGTACCCGGAGGCGCTGGCCGAGTTCGCCTCCGACCCGCTGCAGGCGCCGTTCGCGGAGACCTTCAAGGTCGCCAAGGGCTTCCCGAACGACACCAACTGGGCCGAGGCCAACGACACCAAGGCCGTTCTGCAGAACGCGGCCCGTTCGGTCATCGAGGGCAAGAAGAACATTGACACCGCCCTGGCCGACGCCAACAAGGAACTCGAAGAGATCCTGAACCAGTAATCATGGCCAACACCTCAACCATCGCCCGGGACGGGGGCTCCTCCCCCGTCCCGGCGCGGGGGCGCAGAGGCACGAAGCCCCCGCGCGGCTCCAGAGGACTGCCCGAAGGGGTGGTCCCTTACGCGCTGCTCATCCCCGGTCTGGTGGTCATCGCCGGACTGCTGCTCTACCCGCTGTACCAGATGGTCGTCATGTCCTTCCAGGACGTGGGACTGCGGCAGATCCGGGGTGTGCCCGCCAAGTCCGTCGGGTTCGACAACTATCTGAAGCTGTTCGAGTCGGAGCTGTTCTGGACCTCGCTCCGCAACACCGTCGTGTTCGCCGTCGTCACGGTCGCCTGCACGCTGGGACTGGGCACCCTGGTCGGCCTGCTGCTGAACAAGCTCGGCAGGAAGATGTCGACCTTCCTGGTCATCGGCATCATGGCCGCCTGGGCGACCCCGGCGATCGCCAGTGCCATCATCTGGCGCTGGCTCTTCGACGCCGAGTCCGGCGTCATCAACTGGGCGCTCAACGCGCTGCCCGACTGGCTGTCCAACCTCCTGTTCGGCAGGGCCGACTGGACGGGTGAGCCGTGGCTCAACGACCCGGTGACCATCTACCTGGTGCTCATCCTGGTCGTGGTCTGGGCCGGCTTCCCCTTCATCGCCGTCTCGGTGCTCGCGGGCCTGCGCAGCATCGCCGCCGAACTGTACGAGGCGGCCAAGGTCGACGGGGCCTCCGCCTGGCGCATCTTCTGGAAGATCACCTTCCCGCTGCTCAAGCCGGTCTTCTCCGTGCTGACCGTGCTGTCGGTCATCTGGGACTTCAAGGTCTTCACCCAGTTGTTCGTGCTGGCGGGCGGAACCTCCAACCGTGACGCCTTCAACCTGTCGCTGTACGCCTTCACCCAGGCGTTCAGCTCCCCGCCCAAGATGGGCCTGGGCGCGGCGATCGCGGTGGTGCTGACGCTGATCCTGCTCATCATCACCTTCTTCTACGTCCGCCAGATCGTGAAGACGGAGGACGTGCGATGACTCCCAAGACCAGGAAGCTGCTCGGCAAGATCGGCCTCAACACCGCGGCCGTCCTGGTGTTCCTGTTCGCGGTGTTCCCCGTCTACTGGATGATCTCCACCGCGTTCAAGAGCAACGAGGAGATCTTCACGACGCGGTTCATCCCCTTCCCGACGGACCCGACCATCGAGCACGTCGAGAGGGTCTTCAGCGAGGGCGTCGCCGGCCACTCGATCTGGCGCTACATGCTCAACAGCGCCATCGTCGCGATCGGCACCGTCCTCATCGGCGCCGTCTTCTCCCTGCTGTCGGCGACCGCCGTGGCCCGCTTCAGGTTCCGCGGGCGCACCTCGTTCCTGATCCTGCTGCTCATCGTGCAGATGGTCCCGGCCGAGGCCCTGCTCATCCCGCTGTTCCTGATGGTCAGGCGAGCCGGTCTCTACGACCAGCTGATCGGCCTCATCGTGGTGAACGTCGCGCTGACGCTGCCGTTCGGCATCTGGATGCTGCGCACCTTCGTCGCCGCGGTGCCCAGGTCTCTTGAGGAGGCCGCCTGGATCGACGGCGCGAGCCGCTTCACGACCTTCTGGAAGGTGCTCTTCCCCCTGGTGGCCCCCGGTCTCGTGGCCACGAGCATCTTCACGTTCATCACCGCGTGGAACGAGTTCGTGTTCGCGCTGACCCTCATCAGCGATCAGGGCAGTTACACCATGCCCGTGGCACTGCGCTACTTCGTCAGCCAGCGATCGGTCGACTGGGGCGGAATCATGGCCGCCTCGACCCTGATGACGATCCCGGTGATCATCTTCTTTCTCCTGGTGCAACGGCGAATGGTCTCCGGCCTCGTCGCCGGCGCTGTCAAGGGCTAACCCCGCGGTGCTGGTACGGCCACGCCCCCACAAGGAGCTGGCCGTACCAGCCCTGTCCTCGTTTGTCCCCTACTCACCTCAGGTAAGGAGCATCTACCGCCATGTCTGAGCTCATCGCGGCTCCCAGCGATCAGGTACTGCGACGTCTCGCAGCCGGAACGCTGCTCGTCGCGTTCCAGGGCACCACCGCCCCCGACTGGGTTCTCCACGACCTGGAGAACGGTCTCGGCGGGGTCACCCTGTTCGGCTTCAACGTCGCCGACCCCGCCCAGCTCTCGGCGCTCACCTCCCGCCTGCGCGATGCCGGTGACCCCGTCATCTCACTCGACGAGGAGGGGGGCGACGTCACCCGGCTCGCCTACCACGTGGGCAGCCCCTACCCGGGCAACGCCGCCCTCGGCGCCGTCGACGACGTCGAACTGACCCGGCGTGTCTACCGCTCCATCGGCGACGACCTCGCCCGCTGCGGTATCAACCTGGACATGGCCCCGTCCGCCGACGTCAACACCGCCGACGACAACCCCGTCATCGGCACCCGGTCCTTCGGGTCGGACACCGCCCTGGTCTCCCGGCACACCGTCGCGGCCGTGCACGGCCTGCAGTCGGCCCGCGTGGCCGCCTGCGTCAAGCACTTCCCCGGCCACGGCGCGACCAGGCAGGACTCCCACCTGGAGATCCCGCTCGTCGACGCCTCGGCCGAGTTGCTGCGCGAGCGCGAGCTCGTGCCCTTCCGCGCCGCGATCGAGGCCGGGACCATGTCCATCATGACCGCGCACGTCCGGGTGCCCTCGGTGACCGGCACCGAGCCCGCCACCCTGTCGGCCGCCGCCCTGGGCGGTCTGCTGCGCGGTGAGCTCGGTTACGACGGCGTGATCGTCACCGACGCCCTCGACATGCACGCCATCACCGAGAGCGTCGGCCTGGCCGGCGGCGCGGTGCTCTCCCTCGCCGCGGGGGCGGACCTGCTCTGCCTCGGCCCGCTGCCCACCCAGCAGGACGTCCGCGCGATCGTCGACGAGATCGTCGCCGCCGTGCTCGACGGACGGCTGCCCGCCGAGCGGCTGGAGGCCTCCGCCGCGCGTGTGGCCAAGCTGCGTTCCTGGTTCGGCTCGTCCCAGCCGGAGCGCGCCGAGGAGAGCATGATCGGCCTCACCGCCGCCCGCCGCGCCGTGACCCTCACCGGCTCCACCTCCCCGCTGGTCGACCCGCTGGTGGTCGAGATGGAGACCCCCCCGACCATCGCCGTCGGCGACGTGCCGTGGGGTTTCGCCCCGCTGATGCCGCAGGCCGAGGTCGTCCGGGTCAAGCCGGAGGAGGCGGACGTGCCGAACATCCTGGAGCGTGCCAGCGGCCGTTCCCTGGTCGTCGTGGTCAAGGACGCCCACCGCTACGAGATCAGCCAGTCGGTTGTCTCCGCGGTGCTGGCCGCCCGTCCCGACACGACGGTCGTTGAGATGGGGCTGCCGATCTGGCGTCCCAAGGGGGCTACCTACCTCGCCACGTACGGCGCCGCCCGCGCCAACGCCCAGGCCGCCGCCGAGCTGCTCAGCATCTGAGCCTCGCGGCCCCCTCACCCGGGTCTGCGCCCGCCCCCCGGTACGTCACGCTTCGGGACGGACCCCTCGTCCCGAAGCGTCACGAACTCCGCGTTACGGCACCCTGACGGTGAACCCGTGCAGCCTGGCCGCCTCCTCCACCTCCGCGCGCAGCGCCGCGGGCGGCCGGTCGCCGAAGCGCTCCAGATAGGCCGCGAGCTGTTCCCGGTCCTCACGCAGGAACGCGAAGTCCGTCGCCACCATGTGCCTGATCACCAGCATCGGGACCGGGCTGCCCAACGGCAGGAAGTCCGGGTTCCACAGCCCCGCCTTCGGCGGCGGCCCCGGGTAGAACTCCCCGACCATCAGCCCCTCCCTGACGTAGCGCGGCTTGAGCAGCCGCTGCGCGGCGTCGATCGTCCGCGCCGCCTCCGCCTCCGGCAGGTCGGGGAAGAGCACCAGGATCGTGCGGTACTGCGGGGAGGTCCCCGGCGGGGAGACCAGCGCGCGGAACCAGTCGCGGTAGCCGTCCAAAGCCTCGGCCACCGCGTCGCCGTCCGGCGTCCCCGGCTGCACCGCCAGGTAGAAGACCCCCCGGTCGAGCGAGGTCTGGGCGTAGGGGCAGACGGGTCCCTTCCTGCCCAGGTCGGGGTGGGGCCGGCACAGGTACTCCCTGGCCCACACGACGGTCTCCTTGAGCGGCACGCCGTACCCGCGGACCAGTTCGTGCTCGCCGTCCAGGTCGGAGAGCTCGATGAGCGCGCGCGTGGGGTCTGCCGGATCGGTCAGCATCGCCGTCCGCCCCTCCCCCGTCGCACGGCGAACGCGAGCGTGGCCGCCAGCACCGCCCCGAGCGCGGCACTCCCGGCCTTCAGCGACGCGTCCTGGCGCCTGGCGCGGGCCAGCGCGTCGGCGTAGGGGATCGTGGTGTGCGAGACCATCGTGTACAGCGGCACCCACCTGCCGGGCAGCAGCCTGGCCAGCAGCAGGTCGGCCTTCTTGCGGGCCAGGTGGAGCGGGGAGCGGAGCCGGTCGCGCAGCTCGACGAAGTTCTGCTTCGACAGCTCGTCCAGCACGTCGGTGTGCGGTTTGCGCAACCGCTGGTAGGCGGCGAAGGCCGCGCCCAGGTCGTCCGGATGGTCGCCGAGACACCGGTCCAGGACCGTGCAGTCCTCAAGCGCCGAGTTCATGCCCTGGCCGTAGAAGGGGTAGACCGCGTGGCAGGCGTCGCCGATCAGCGCCACCTTGTCCCTGTGGTGCCAGTGCGAGGTGCGGACCGAGACCAGGTGCCCGACCGGATGCTCGGCGTACTCCTTGGCGAGGTACGGCATGAGCTCCCGGGTGTCCGGGAAGCGCGCGGCCAGGAACGTCTCGGGGTCGGTGATCTCGCCGAACCGCTCGAAGGGCAGGAAGAGGGTCCCGGTCAGCGAGTTGTCGCGGTTGGGGTGGGCGACGATGAGGGCGTCCTCCCCCGGCCAGACGTGCAGCGCCTCAAGCCTGGTCCTGGCCGAGCCGTCGTCGGCCGCGGGGATGGTCAGCTCCTTGTAGCCCCATTCCAGGAACTCCAGGTGGAGGTCGGCCCGCAGCCCGTGCTGCATCCGGGCCCGCACCCGGGAGAACGCGCCGTCGGCGCCGATCACCGCGTCCGCGGCCGCGCCGACCTCCTCCCCCTCGGGCCCGACGAGCCGTACGGCCGCCGCCTCGCGGTCGAGGTCGACCAGCCGGTGCCCGAAGTGGAAGCGCACCCCCGGCTGGGCCTCGGCGTGGTCGACCAGGGTGGTGATGAGGTCGCGGCGCAGCACCGAGTGGAGGATCTCGCCCTCGTGCGCGCCGTACGGCTGGAAGGGGAGCGCGCCGCCGGGCAGGTGGATGGCCCTGCCGCGCATCGGCACGATGAGCGGCCGCAGCCTCTCCATCAGGCCGATGTCGTCGAGCGCCTTGATGCCCCTGGCCGACAGGCCGAGGTTGATCGACCTGCTCTCGTCCTCGTCGAGGAGCCGGGGGTCGGGACGCCGTTCGTAGACGTCGACCTGGAAGCCCCGCCGTACGAGGTAGCAGGCCAGGAGCGTGCCCGCGGGCCCCGCTCCGATGATGAGGATCCGGCGTTTCATCGTCCCTCCCCTGTCGTCCGTACGGTGCCGGCCAGACGGGCGACGAGCAGTTCGTCGGGGCCGTCGAGGCCGCGACGTTCCAGGTGTTCGAACCCCGCCTCGGCCAGCCATCCGGCCACGTCCGCGAAGGAGTGGAGGCGGCCGCCCTGGGTGACGGCGAGGTTGAGGCTGAAGGAGCGCAGGAAGGCCTCGGCGACCGGGGAGGTCCCCTCCGGCAGGTCGGCGAAGGTCTCCAGGACGAGCAGCGTGCCGCCGGGCCGCAGCGCGGCGGCGACCCTGCCGAGCAGCGCGCGGTTGGCCGCCGCGTCGAAGCCGTGGCAGACGTTGAACAGCAGCGCGGTGTCGTAGCCGGTGCCGAGGTCGGCCGTGGTCACGTCGCCGGGGACGAGGGTGACACGGTCGCCGAGTCCCGCCTCCTCGACCCGGGTCCTGCCGCCCTCGATCGCGCCGGGCAGGTCCACGACCGTCGCGGTCAGGCGCGGGTGGACCTGGCAGAGGGCGACGCTGTGGCGGGCGTGGCCGCCGCCGACGTCGAGCAGCCGCTCCCCCGGGTCGGGCGCGGTCTCGGCGATGAGGGGGGCCATGCCCGCGGCCATCCCGTCCAGCATGGTCTGGAAGTCGCGCAACGTGCGCGGGCGGCCCTCAAGCCAGGTGTAGAAGTCGGCCTGTGGCCTGCCGGTCCTGACGGTCTCCTCAAGGCCGTCCCACAGCTCGTCCAGCAGGTCGTGCCAGAAGGCCAGCGCCGGGGCGTAGCTCCACGGGTCGCGCCGGTCGAGGGAGTTCGCCGTCATCGGGCTGTTGGCGTAGGTTCCCCGCGCCCCCCTGTCGAGGTAGCCGAAGCCGACGAGACCGTCCAGCAGGACGGGCAGTGTGCCGGGGTCCGTCCCCGTCCTGGCCGCCAGTTCGGCGGCGGACGACGGCCCGGCCGTGAGCGCCTCGAAGATCCCTAATCGCTGGGCGGCCCCGGCGGCGCGGAAGGCCATCGCCCCGATCAGGTCGAGGTGTGGTCCCGGTGCCTGGTAGCGGAGTTCCTCGGGGTCGAGGTAGAGCGGCATCGCTATCTCCTTGCGCGACTTACATGATTTGCATGATTTGCACGGTTCACGTGGCTTCCTTGCTCTTCTCCGCGCATGACTTCTCCGCGCGTGGCTCCTCGCTGAGCACACGACGCCTGTCGGATCACACGGTCTGGGCGGCCCGCGTGGGGTCGGGCTCCGGACGCGCGTCCGGAAGCTCGGCCTCGACCCCGCGCAGGCGGGGCTGAAGGTAGAGCAGCGGGGCCAGGACCAGCAGGCCCAGGCCGGAGATGAGGAAGACGGCCGCCACCCCCCGGCCGGGGCCGGTGCCGATCACGCCGCCGAGGACTCCCGCCAGCGCCCCTCCGGGAGCCATCGCGGGTTCCAGGACGCGGTCGGCGAGGGGGCCCGCGGCCAGGTAGGCGAGCACCGTCGCCGTCTGGGTGAGGGTCCGCACGGTGCTGAGCACCCGGCCGAGCGCGGCGGGTTCCGTCTTGGCCTGCACCACGGTCATCGCCGTGCCCTGCACGAACGGCAGCGTGAACAGGAAGGCGGGCGCCACGACCGCGATCAGCCACGGCGAGGGTGCGAGGCTGTGCAGGGCCAGCAGCACCCCGCCGAGCGCCGTGAACAGCACGACTCCCCGCACCCTGCGCCGGGGCCCTCCCCAGGCGCTCAGCACCAGTCCCCCGGCGAAGACTCCCGCGCCTCCGGCGAACATCAGCGCGCCCAGCACGGCCGGGGAGCCGAACGACAGGATGAGCGGCTGGACCAGCACTCCCGCGGCGCCGAAGAGCAGGTTGTGCGCGGCCAGCAACGCGACCAGCAGGAGCAGCCCCGGCCTGGCCCGCAGGTGACGCCAGCCGAAGGCCAGGTCACCGCGGAGCGGCTCCGGGGCGGTGACCGCGCCGGGCCGGGTCACCTCGGGCGGCAGCCGTACGGCGAACATGACGGCCATGGTGACCAGGAAGGTCGCCAGGTCGGCCACCACGACGCCGGTGATGCCCACCGTCACCAGCAGCGTGCCCGCCAACAGCGGGGCCGCGATGTTGACCGCGTCGGCGACCTGCATCAGGCCGTTGGCGCGGCCCAGGTGCCTGCTCGGCATGATCAGCGGCATCATCGAGTGGTAGGCGGCCATGTGGAAGGTGCCGAAGACGGCCCCCGCCGCGGTGACCACGTAGACGTGCCAGACCTGCAGCGAGCCGGTGGCCAGCAGTACGGCCAGCGCGACGGTCACCACGGCCGCCCCCGCGTCCGCCGCCATCAGCAGCCGCCTGCGGTCGAGCCGGTCGGCCGCCGTACCCGCGAGCTGCGAGAGCAGCACCTCGGGCAGCACCGCGCAGAGCATGATCAGCGTGAACTGGGTCGCCGAACCGGTGCGCTGGTACACCCAGACCCCGAGCACGAACCCGGTCAGGCTCGAACCGATGATCGACAGCAGCTGCGCGGCCCAGATGACGGCGAACCTGCGCACGCCGTCGTCCACACCGGCGTCCACACCGTCAGTCACGGCGGCCCCCTACGAGCACTCCTGAGGCCACGTAGTGGTCCAGGTAACGGCCGAGCAGCGCCGCGTCGGCGGGCGGGCAGACCAGCCCGGCGGGCGCGAGCATCTCCTCGGTCGCCGAGCAGTCGAAGGAGGGACCGGCCTGCCCGCCGTACTCGGCGATGAAGGCCGGGTAGAGGGCGATGGGCAGGTCGTCACCGACCGCGACGCGGTCACGGGCGAGCCTGCGCCACTCCTCGCTCGGCATGAGCCGTACGGGGAAGCCGCGCTCGGCCAGTCCCTCCGCCAGCACGGCGGGGCGCAGCAGGCCGGGGTTGTGGTGGTGGAAGTCGCCGACGGCCCCGCTCAGCGCCAGGTGGACGATCGCCGCCGCGACGTGGTCGACCGGCGCCATGTCCAGCCGTTCCCCTTCGGGCACCGAGCCGAGGCGCGCGCAGGTCTCGAAGAACCGGCCGAGGAAGTCGTCCGGCGCGGCCGTGCCCGTCCCGCTGTCGGCGGAGATCCTGGCGGGCCGGTGGACGGAGACCGGCAGCCCGGCGTGGCGCGCCAGCCCGGCGATCCGGTCGGCGACCCACTTGCTCCGGTCGTAGCCGAGGGTGAGCGGCTCCGGGTCGGGCAGCGGGTCCTTCTCCCTGACCGTGCGCTCGCCGGGGGTCAGGTGGACGCCGAGGGTCGAGACCAGGTGGACCGGGACGGTCCTGCCGCCGCTCGTGGCCAGGCGCAGCACCTCGACGAGGCCGTCCACGTTGGCCGCCCGCAGTCTCCGGTACGGCCAGGCGAAGTTGACCACGGCCCCGTTGTGCACGATGAGGTCGGCCGTCCCGGCCAGCTCCGCGAAGCGCCCGCCAGGCAGGCCGAGGCCGGGGACGCCGAGATCACCGGGCTCGGCGACGATCCGCCCGGCCAGGTCCTCCTCCCACAGCCCGTAGCGTTCCAGGCCCGCGCGCAGCCGTTCCTCCGGCTCGCTCCCCCTGACCAGGCAGTGCACGGTCGCCTCGGTACGGCGCAGCAGTTCGGCCAGCAGGTGGGCGCCGAGGAAGCCGGTCGCGCCGGTGAGCAGCACCCGCCGGGGCGGCCCCGTGACGACCGGCCCGCCGGGGACGACATCCGGCGGCAGAACCGCCTCCCCCCGCAGGTCCACGGGCTCGGCGGGCCCGCCGTCCACGATTCCGGCCAGGTCGGCCAGGTCGGAGGCGGTGAACACCTCGCTCATCGGCACCGTGACCCCGAGCCTGGCCGAGATCCCGGAGACGACCCGGGGCACGAGCAGCGAGGTGCCGCCCAGGTCGAAGAAGTTGTCCCCGCGTCCCGGCTCTCCGCCGAGCAGCCCCGCCCAGATCGCGGCGAGCTCCCGTTCCGTGCCCTCCCTCGGCGCCTCGTACGGCGGCGCGGAGCGCGTGTCCGGTTCCGGAAGCGCCCGGTGGTCGATCTTGCCGTGCGGGGTGAGAGGCAGCGCGGGCAGCATGACGACGGCCCCGGGCAGCATGGAGCCGGGCAGCCTGGAGGCCAGGAAGGCCCGCAGCCGCGCCAGGCCGACCGGTTCCCCGACGAGGTAGGCGACCAGCCGCCCCTCTCTCGCGACGACGACGGCCTCGCGGACCCCTGGGTGGGCCAGGCAGGCGGCCTCGACCTCACCGGGCTCGATCCTGACGCCGTTGACCTTGACCTGCCGGTCGGTCCTGCCGAGGAACTCCAGGTCGCCGCCGGGCAGCCATCTGGCCAGGTCCCCGGTGGCGTACATCCTGGCCCCCGCCCGGGGTGAGAACGGGTCGGGCAGGAAACGCTCGGCGGTCAGGCCGGGGCGGCCGAGGTAGCCGTGGGCCAGGCACTCCCCGCCGATGTGCACCTCGCCGGGCACACCCGTCGGGGCCGGGTTGCCGTGCCGGTCGAGCACGTAGACGCGGGTGTGCGCCAGCGCCGTGCCGATCGGCAGGTGAGGGGCGTTCACCTCGGCGCCGTCCGTCGTGCGGTAGGAGGTGGCGCAGACGGTCGCCTCGGTCGGCCCGTAGTGGTTGTGGAAGGCGACCCGCCCCCCGGTCAGCCCCGCCCAGGTCCGCAGCCGTGCGACCGGGACGCTCTCGCCGCCGACCATCATCGTGGTGAGCGGCCCGCGCAGCCGCAGGCCCGCCCGGTCCAGCTCCTCGACCCACTGCTGCCACAGGGCGCAGGCGGTGTCGACCATGGTGACCGAGAGGTCGTCGCACAGTTCGGCGAGGCCGGGCCCGGTCAGCGAGGCGGGGTCGGGGTGCAGCACCAGGGCGGCGCCGCTGATCAGCGCGGGGAAGACGTCCCCGGCCGAGGCGTCGAAGCTGAGCGGCGGGACCATGAGCACCCGTTCCCCCGGCCCGAATCCGTGCAGGTCGCGGAAGGACCTGGCCAGATGGGACAGGGTCCGGTGCCCGACGACCACCCCCTTGGGGCTCCCGGTCGAACCGGAGGTGTAGATCACGTAGGCGGCCTGGTCCGGGTGCCTGGGCACGGACCTGCCCCTGACCGGCTCTCTGGCCGGCTCTCTGGCCGGCGCGATCCGGGAGGTCCAGGCGGCGAGGTCGGCGCGGGTGACGACCGGCCCCCCGGTGAACCCGGCGAACCCGGCCTCGTCCGCGATCACCGCGGCCACTCCCGCGTCCCGCAGCAGCGCGGTCAGCCGTTCCACGGGCTGGGCCGGGTCCAGCGGCACGTACGCGGCCCCCGCCTTGAGGACGCCGAGCAGCGCGACGATCGCCTCGGGGCTCGCGGTCAGGGCGAGCCCGACCCTCGGTTCGACCGGCCCCGAATCCAGCAGGGGACGCAACCCGGCGGCGACGGCGTCGGCGGCCCGGTCGAGGTCGCCGTAGGTGAGCGTCACCTCCGCGGTGACGACGGCGGGCGCCTCCGGGGTGCGGGCGGCCTGCCTGGCGACCAGGTGGTCCAGCAGGAGGGCGCCCTCCTCCCAGGCCAGTTCCTCGGGAGGCTCGCCGAGCAGGGCCGCGCGTTCGGCCTCCGGCAGGATCTCCAGCTCGGACAACCGGCTGCCCGGGGTCGCGGTGACGGAGCCGAGCAGCGTCTCCAGGTGCACGGCCATCCGTTCGACGCTCGCCCGGTCGTACAGGGCCGTGCTGTAGTCGAACATGAGCTGCAGGTGCTCGGGGTAGACGACCACGTTCAGCGACAGGTCGAACTTGGCCGAGACCAGCCCGGACAGCACCGGCTCGACGCGCAGCCCGTCGAGTTCGAGGGAGCCTGCCTCGGGGTTGCCGAGTGTCAGCAACGTCTGGACCAGCGGGGTCCTGGCCGGGTCCCCACCCAGCCGCAGCTCGGCGACCAGCCGCTCGAACGGCACCGCGGCGTGGCCGTACATGGTGAAGGCGCGGCGCCGTACGCGTTTGAGGAGGTCGCGGAAGGCCGGGTCGCCCCCGAGGTCGGCGCGCAGGGCCAGGGTGTTGACGAAGAGCCCGAAGACCTCCTCGTCCTCCTCCCGGTCGCGCCCGGCGACGGGGGTGCCGACGCAGAAGTCCTCCTGACCGCTGTAGCGGGACAGCAGGACCTGGTATGCGGCCAGCAGCACCATGAACGGGGTGCACCGCTCGGTCCTGGCCAGCTCGGTGACGCGCCGCCACAGCCCGATCGGGACCCGGTGGATCACCAGGTCCCCCTCGGTCGTCCGTACGGCGGGGCGGGGCCTGTCGGTCGGCAGTTCGAGCGCCGGGACGCCGTCGAGCTCCCTCGCCGGGCTCGTGACGTCGGCCGGGCGTTCGCGCCGCTCCCGCACGTGGTCGGAGTAGCCTCGCCGTGGCGGTGCCAGCGGTGACGGCCGTCCCGAGGCGAAGGCCGAGTAGAGAGCGGCCAGTTCGGGATAGAGGATCTGCTCGATCGACCAGGCGTCCCCGGCGATGTGGTGCACGACCAGGTGGAGGATGTGCTCCTCGGGGCCGACCCGGGCCAGGGCCGCGCGCAGCAGCGGCCCCGAGGCCAGGTCGAAGGGCCGGTTGCTGAGTTCGGCGAGGGTCTCCGGGGACGGCTCGCCCACCGGGGTGAGATGTTCGACGACCACGGGTTCCGGGTCGAGCACCCTCGCCTCCGGGACGCCCTCCCGGTCGGGGAAGACGGTGCGCAGCGCCTCGTGCCTGGCGACGATCTCACTCAGCGCCCGTTCCAGGGCCCCGGTGTCGAGCGGCCCGGTCAGCCTCTCGCAGACGACCATGTTGTTGGCCCCGTCGCCGGGGGAGAGCCGGTCGAGGAACCACATGCGTTCCTGCGCGGGAGACAGCCCCGGCGCGGGGAAGAGCTCTCGTGCGGAGGGAAGCGCGTTCACGCCTGCTCTCCCCGCAGCCGGGTGACCTCCTCGGCCATGCCGGCGACGGTGGGATTGTCGAAGAAGACGTCCAGGGAGACCTCGACGCCGAGTCTGCGACGGGTCCTGGCGATGATCTGGGTGATGGTCAGCGAGTGGCCGCCGAGATCGTAGAGGTCCTCGTCGGGACCGATGTCGTCGACACGGAGCACCTCCTGCCAGATCTCGCGTATCTGGGCGGTCACCGGGTCCTCCAGGCCTAAGGGATCGGTTTCCTTGGCCGGGGAGAACAGGTCGGTCACGGGGACTCCTCATCTGGTTCGGTTTTGACCGGCTCTTGTGGCCCGGATCCCGCGAGGACGGGCACGTTCCGTGGCTCGTCCTGGGACGCGGCCCGAGGACATGACGGCGGTGGGAGGCGACGGTGCGGAGGGACCGGCGCGATTAGCCGGGTGTGCGGCATCCGGTCCGTCTCCCTCATGGGTGACTTGTCTTCGGGCGGGCGACACGGGCATGGGACCGCCAGGAAACCTTTAATTAGTAAAGTTTCCTGTCTATTAACGCAATCCGAATGCTACACATGTGGTACGTCTGAAACAAGCAAAAGACGATGTTGAAAAAACGGAGGCGTTATGAGCGTTCGCGGGGGCCTGAGTGGCGCGAGTCCCGAGCTGGCCAGGCTTGCGGACACCGTGCTGCAGCCGGGCTTCGTGGGGACCGAGGTGCCCGACTGGCTGCGCAGACGGCTCGCCGACGGGCTCGGCGGGGTCGCGCTCTACTCCAGGAACCTCGTGGACGGCCCCCAGATCAGAGCCCTGACGGCCGCCCTGCGCGCGGAGAACCCGGACGTGGTGATCGCCACCGACGAGGAGGGCGGGGACGTCACCCGGCTTGAGGCCCTCACCGGCAGCTCCCGTCCCGGCAACCTCGCCCTCGGCGCGGTGGACGACCCCGAGCTGACCGAGCGGGTGGCCCGCGAGATCGGCGCCGACCTGGCGCGGGCGGGTGTCACCCTCAACTACGCCCCCGTGATCGACGTCAACTCCGACCTGGACAACCCCGTCGTCGGCACCCGCGCCTTCGGCTCCGACCCGTGGCTGGTCGCCAGGCACGCCGCGGCGTGGGTCACCGGCCTGCAGGCCGCCGGGGTCGCCGCCTGTGCCAAGCACTTCCCCGGGCACGGCGCGACCGCCGTCGACTCCCACAACGACCTGCCAACGGTCTCCTACTCGGTCGAGGAACTCGCCGCGACCACGCTTCCGCCGTACCGGACCGCCATCGAGGCGGGAGTGCGGGCCGTGATGACCGGTCACCTGCTGGTGCCCGCCTACGACGCCGAACTCCCGGCGACGCTGAGCCACCGGCTGCTGGTCGGGCTCCTGCGGGAGGAACTCGGCTTCGACGGCCTGATCGTGACCGACGCCGTCGAGATGCCCTCGGTCGCCGAGCGCTACGGCGTGACCGGCGCCGCGGTGCGCGCCCTGGCCGCGGGTGCCGACGCCATCTGTGTCGGCGGCGAACGCAAGGGCGCGGGCGTCGTCGGTTTCATGCGCAACGCCATCATGGCCGCGGTGATCGACGGCACGCTTCCCGAGGAGCGCCTGGCCGAGGCCGCGGAGCGGGTGCGCCGCCTGGCCGCGTGGTCGGCCGAACAGCGCCGGGCGACCTGGGTCACCGGAGGCACCGAAGCCGACCCCTCCGGCCTCGCCGCGGCCAGGCGTGCCCTGCGGGTCCGCGGTGAGGGGCTCCCTCTCGTCACGGCCCCGCAGGTGGTCGAGTTCGTCTCCGAGACCAACATCGCCATCGACCGGGTCACCCCGTGGGGCGTGGCCGCGCCGCTGGCCGCGCTGCTCCCCGGCACCGACGGCGTACGGCTCGGCCCCGAGGACCCGCTCCCGGTGCCCGCCGAGGGACGCCCCCTGGTGGTCGTGGTACGCGACGCGCACCGTCACACCTGGGTCTCGGCCGGCCTCGACACCCTGCTGGCCGGACGGCCCGACGCGATCGTGGTCGAGATGGGCCTGCCCGGCCCGCTGACACCGGGGGGCACTCACATCACCACCCACGGCGCGACGACCGCCTCGGGGCAGGCCGTGGCCGAGCTGCTCACGGGCAGGACCGCCGTGACGGACCTGACCCCGGCCTGAGCGCGCGGGCCGTACGGGACCCGGTGAGCCCGCCGCGAGTCCAGCGTGAGTTCACCGCGAACATCACGCCGGACTCGCGGCGGACTCGCTTTCGAGGGCCCACAGAAGTTCGTGCTGCAGCGGCCCCGGCATCGCGACGAACTCCCCGTACTCGCAGGCCAGGGGTGCGATCTGCGAGGCGTAGGACAGAACGGCGCGCCGTTTGAGCGCCCACTCCCGCTCGTCGAGCCGTACCGGCGGCTCGGGACGCAGCCGGTGCCGCCCGGCCAGCGTCAGCACCGGCTGCCGCTCCGCCAGGGCCCGCGCGGCCTCCGGGGTGCCCCACTCGCGGGCCGCCGAGGCGTAAGGCAGGTCCGCGTAGGCCAGGACCTCCCCCGCCCCGAGCCCGCTCAGCGCGTCGAGCGCCCGGTCACGGACGGTCTCGTGGTCGGCGTTGCCGATGCCCATCGGGACCAGCACCCGGGTGTCCGGTGTGACGCCGGCGGTCAGGAAGTCCGCCAGCCCGTCCAGTCTCAGCGCCTGTGCGGGCACGTCGGGATAGTCGAGCGCCACCTGCTCGGCGCCGAGGACCTCACACGCCCTGGCGTCCTCCGCCAGCCGTTCACGGGCCGTCTCCTCCGCGGAGGCGAACCCGCACAGCCGGTCCCAGGACGACTCCCGCTCCGCCGCGGCGCCGCCGAGCACCGTGACGATCACCGAGGGCCCCTCGCTCCTGGCGAGGACCCCCGCGACCGACATGGCCGCGTCGTCGAAGTGCGGGGAGACCACGATCGTCCGCCAGCTCATCACACCTGTCCGTTCCTGGTCAGCACGAGTCCCCGGCTGCCCCGCTTACGCAGGTAGGCCAGGTCGTCGCAGACGAACTCAAGGGTCGGCGGGGCCAGTTCGACCCGTTCGGCCACCCGCCAGACCGACTGTTCCCTGAGCCAGGGCCAGACCACGTCGTTGAGCCGTTCGGTCTCCAGCGCCAGCAGGATCCGGTCGGTCGGCAGGGCGTCCAGCAGCGTCAGGTCCTGGTCGTAGTAGAGCATCTCGATCAGCAGGTAGGCCGCCGCGGGCCGGGAGCGCCCGGCGGCCAGCTCCTCCAGGCTCTCCGCGGAGAGCTCGGCCCCCAGGTCCCGTTCCCCCAGCCTGGCCAGGAAGGAGGCGTTCGGCTCGGTCGCCTGGACGGCGTACCCCTTGCCGACCAGCCTGCGGGTCAGCTCACCCTGACAGGCCCCCACCTCGACCAGCGGCCCGTCGTCCGGAGAGCACCACCGGCCGATCCAGGCCGCCGTGGCGTCCAGCCGGTCCGCCTCGTACGGCGAGCGCCCGAACTCCCACGGGTCGTCGGCGACGGCCGCGTCCTCCCCCAGGCTGGAGATGAGGGCGTAGAGCCGGTTCGCCCGCTCGGTGTCGACGGTGAAGAAGCGTTCGACCACCGGCACCCGGTCGGTGGTGACGAGCCGGTCGGGCACACGGCTGCGCAGCAGCTCCCCCGCGTGCCGGTTGATGAAGTCGATCTTCGCGGCGGCCTCGGCTCCGGTGAGCCCCGCCACCTGGCCGGGAACCGTCTGCAGGAACAGGTTGTCCCCCACCGAGTACGTCACGGCCCGGCCCGCCAGCGCCCTGGAGACGATCCAGCCGAACCTGGCCCTGCGGATGCGGTGGTCGGCCGGGGAGTGGGTCCAGACCTCCCCCGTCGCCTCACCCAGCAGGCCCGCGACCTCCTCGGGTCCCGGCAGGGCCGCGGTGTTGCCCCCCGGCTCGACGAACGGCGCGAGCAGTTCCAGGCGTTCCCGCAGCGACAGGCCACCGGGGAGGGTCACCCGGGTGCCGGGGCGCCCGATGACGACCCCGATGTCGTCCTCCGCGTGCTGTCTCAGGACGGACAGGAACTCAAGTGCCACGTCCTCGGCATGCAGCACGGCGATGACGGCTGTCATAGTGCTTCGCTCCCCGATCACGGAAGAATGTCAGTTTTATGACATTTCCGCGCCAGCATAGACGATCTTCCTCGCACCGCAACGGGCGATCAAGAAGAAACCGGCAAGTCGGGAAAATGGCACGTTCCATTACGCGCGGGGGGTGCTCCGGCATCCCGGAACACCCCCCGCGCGCGGCTCAGGAGGCGAAGATCTCCTCGCGTGCCTGGTCGAGTGCGGCCAGGACGGCCCCGCGCAGAACCGGGTTCCCGATCACCTGACTGGGCACGACCTGCGGGCGGACCGGGCAGATCCTGGCGACCGCCTCCTCGATCCTGGAGGTGAGCACGGCTCCGCCCGCCTGGCTGATCTCCCCGGCGAGCACCACGAGCCCGGGGTCGAGCACCACGCACACCGAGGCCACGCCCAGCGCCAGACGCCCGGCGATCTCGTCGAGCAGGGGTTCCCCCCGCTCTCCCGCCCCGACCGCGGCGGCCACGCACTCGGTCGCGCTCTCGCCGCTGAAGCCGTAGGTCGCGGCGAGTTCCATCACCGCCTCCGCGCTGACCAGCGACTGCAGACCACCCGCCAGCGAGGGCAGCCGTCCGGGCACCGCCCGGATGTCCTCGGCCAGCGGCACGCCGGGCACCGGCAGGTAGCCGATCTCACCCGCGCTGCCGGACAGGCCCCGGTGCAGCCTGCCGCCGAGCACGACGCCGAGACCGATACCGCGGCCGACCCACAGCAGCACGAAGTCGTCGGCCCCGTGCGCCGCGCCACGGGCGCGCTCGGCGACCGCGACGAGGTTGACGTCGTTCTCGATCCTGACGTCGCGCCGCAGGTCACGGGCGAGCGCCTCGTGGATTCCCTCGTGCCAGCCGGGCAGGTCGAAGGAGAAACGCACGTCCCCGGTCCTGGGGTCGACAACGCCCGGAGTGCCGATCACGACCGCCCTCAGTTTGGACAGGGCGACCTTCGCCGACCGGCACGCCTTGACGACCGCGCTGTGCACCAGCGCCACCGGGTCGTCGTGCCCGTTCGGCGCGACCGTCACCTCGGCCACGATGTCCCCGTGGATATCCGCGATGGCGGTGGTCACGAATTCCGGGCCCACATCCAGACCCGCCACATAAGCGGAGGAGGGAATGATGCCGTAAAGCGCGGCATTTGGCCCTCTTCCTCCCGCCTGCTCCCCTGCCACCTCGACCAGACCGCGCTCCTCAAGGCGCGCGAGCGTCTGGGACGCCGTCACCTTGGAAAGGCCGGTGAGCTCTCCGATCTGGCCCCGCGTCAGCGGTCCCGAATCCAGCAACAGCTCCAGGGCGGCCCGGTCGTTGATCTCCCTCAGCAGCCTGGGCACGCCAGGACGTCGCTCCATACGCATGCTCTCTTGTTCGCCGTTTCCCCGTCGCAATTACATTCAGGTAAGAATAGCGGTTCTATTCATTAATAAAGCTTCCTGATAGTTTAGCCCCGAAGGGGGGTGCGGGGAGGCCAGGAGGGCCTCTTCCGGCATGTCCTTCCCCCTCCTTCCCCGGACTTACCCGCCTCCACCGCCCCCTCACAGCACGGGATCGCCGTGAAATCAGGGCTTGCGACGCCCGCCCGTCGCGTGGAACACTCCGGGAAACGGGAAATGGTAAAGATTCTTTTCAGTAAGACTCTTGCGGCGTGTGGCGAGGCAGGTCTCGACATGGAAACCGTCATCAGGATCTCGGCCTGCTACGCGGGACGACCGACCCGGCACGGCCCCGTCACGATGGGCCAGGCGAACATGGCCCGCTGCGTGCTGCGTGATCCCCCTCTGCACATGAACTTCCGTGAGACCACGCCCCTTCCCCACGGGACGACCCTGGCCGCCGTCGTCGAGGCGGTCGGGCTGCTGCTGGCCAGGCACGAGAGTCTGCGGGCCACGATCCGCGGGGACACCCAGCTGGTCTCCGGGTCCGGCACCCTGCCCGTCGAGGTCCACGTCGTCGAGGACGAGCCGGAGCCGGACGCCGTCGACCGGCTGGCCGAGGAGGTCGGCCTGCGCCTGCAGGGCGACCGGTTCGACGTGGAGAACGAGCTGCCGATCCGGGTCGCGGTGATCACCGAGGGGGACGTCCCCCTCAGGATGGTCTTCGTGCTGACGCACACCTCGGTCGACGAGGTCGGCCTGGCCACCGTGATGCGCGACTGGGAACGGCTGATCAGAGGCGAGGCCGTACCCGAGCCGTGCCCGACCCAGCCGCTCGACCTGGCCCTGGAGGAGAAGGCCCCGCCCACCCGGCTGCGCACCGCCGCCGCCCTGCGGCACTGGGGCACCCAGCTCGGCCGGGTGCCCCAGTCGATGTTCGCCGTCGACGAGACCGCCGACCCCGAGGCGCTCCGGCCCCGGCTGCGGGTCCGCTCCACCGTCGCGGCCGAGGCGCTCGGCGCCGTGGCGCGCCGTACGGGAGCCAGCAGGTCCGTGGTCACCCTCGCCGCGCTCGGGACGCTGATCGGGGCGCGGACCGTCCAGCGGACCTGCGTGATCGCCTCGCTGACCAGCAACAGGATCCGCCCCGAGGTGCGTGACTACGTCGGCCCGATCGCCCAGGACGCGCTGATCACCGCCGATCTGGAGGTCCCCACCTTCGACGAGGCCGTCCGCCGCTTCCGCACCGCCTCCCTCACCGGCTACCAGCACACCAGGTTCGACTCGATCGCGCTCTGGAACCTGATCGGGGCCGTCAACACCGAGCGGGGGATCGACTTCGCCCGCGACTGCGTCTTCAGCGACATGAGCGGGGTCGCCCTGGCCGAGCGGGAGCCTCCCCCAGCGGAGGACATCGAGTGCCGGTGGCTGCCCGAGGCCTCCTTCCCCGCGCACCTGGCGCTGTGGACCAACCGCCTTGAGGACGAGGTCGACCTGACGTTCTGGATCGACCCCCGCGTCATGTCCCGCGCCGAGGCGGAGAGATTCGGCACCGGCCTGGTCAGACTGCTGATCGAGGCGGCGGGGCGGGTGGTCCCGCTGCCGGAGGTGGCGGACCTGTGCGGGGTCCCGCCCGTCGAGTACGGCCCGGGCTGGGTCCACACCGACTCGTGCTGGGTGAACCTGGAGGCCGTGGAACGGCTGGTCGACGCGGCCCTCGGAGATCGCCCCCACCTGGTGACCCGCGACGCGGACGGACGTCTGACCTGCCATGTCTCCGGAGGAACCCCCCAGGAGGCCCACGCCGCGTGCATGGCCCTGCTCCCGGGACGCACCTCCGCGATCGCCCCTCACCACTACGTGATCCACCAGCCCGCGCCGGCGGAGGCGTGGCTGCGAGCCCCTGTCGTCACCGAAGGCTGCGGACGTGAGTTCGTTTTTTCCGCCACCTCGCGCGTAAGCAGTCAATAGCAGGCGGGATAATCGATTACATGCGTCTATCCGCTCGTGTCGACTATGCCCTACGTGCCGCCGCCGAACTCGCCGCCGCGGGTGACGGACCTACCACCGTGGGTGAGCTGGCCAAGGAGCAGGACATGCCGCCCAAATACCTAGAGAACATCCTCCTGCAGATGCGGCGAGCCGGTCTGGTCCGGGGTCAGAGAGGGCCCGAGGGCGGCTACGTGCTGGCTCGCGCCGCCTCTGAGATCACCCTGGCGGACGTGATCCGCGCCGTTGACGGGCCGCTGGCCAACGTGCGGGGCGAGCGCCCCGAGCACGTCGGCTACCGGGGCCCCGCCGAGGCGCTGCAGCAGGTCTGGATCGCGCTGCGGGCCAGTGAGCGGGCCATCCTGGAGGAGGTCACGCTCGACAGCGTGGCCACCGGTGTGCTCCCCGAACGGGTCCGCCAGCTCGCCGCCGACCCCTCGGCGTGGGACTGAGTCGCCGGCACCGGCCGGGGCACCATCCGGGAGACCGCCGTGCCCGAGGGTGACGTCGTCCACCTCACCGCGAAACGGCTCGGTCTCGCGCTCGACGGACGGGTGCTCACCCGCTCCGACTTCCGCGTGCCCGCCCACGCGACCGCGGATCTGACCGGCCGGGCCGTCCTGGAGACCCGGTCCCGGGGCAAGCACCTGCTCACCCGGGTCGAGGGCGGTCTGACCGTGCACACCCATCTGCGGATGGAGGGAAGCTGGCGGATCTCCAAACCGGGACGGGGCACGCCCCCGGGAGACGTCGTGCGCCTGCTGCTGGCCAACGAGGAGTGGCAGGCCACAGGCGTACGGCTGGGCATGGTCGATCTGCTGCCCACCGGGCACGAGGCGAGAGTCGTCGGGCATCTCGGCCCCGACCTGCTCGGGGCGGACTGGGATCCGGGCGAGGCCGTACGGCGGCTGTCCGCCGTCCCGGAGACGACGATCGGAGAGGCGCTGCTGGATCAGCGCAACCTTGCGGGAATCGGGACCATCTACCGGGCCGAGACGCTGTTCCTGGCCGGTCTGTGGCCGTGGCGGCCCGTCGGCGCGGTCGATGACCTGGACAAGGTGGTGAGAATCGCGCAGCGGCTACTGCACGCGAACAGGGAGCGTCCCAACAGGGTGACGACAGGAGACGCACGCCCCGGCCGGGACACCTGGGTCTACGGCAGGGCCGGACGGGCCTGCCTGCGCTGTGGGAACCGGATCAGTCGCGGTGAGATGGGGAGAGGGCCGCAGGAACGGCTGATCGTCTGGTGTCGTCACTGCCAGCCGGAACGAGTGACCGGTTAGGCAGCGACCATGTCGTTGACTTCGGGAAAGACGGAATCCGGAAGAGCGCCGGAGACCACGGTCTCGGCGATCGGCAGGCGTTCACGCTCGGGCACGTCACCGGCGAGCACCGGGGCGTGCTGAAGCTCGGCCAGCGCGAACTGGTCTGAGACCTCACGCAGCACCTGTGAGAGCGGCACACCGAGGGCACCGCAGATCGACGCGAGCAATTCGGAGGAGGCCTCCTTCTGGCCACGCTCCACCTCGGACAGATATCCGAGAGAAACACGAGCCAGTGTGGACACCTCACGCAAGGTGCGACTCTGCCGCACCCGCAGCCGCCGCAGCACGTCACCGAGCAGCTGACGCAGCAGGACCATCTGTCGCTCCCTCCCCGGCGCGGGCGCCTTCACGACACTCCGCGCGATCGGTTCGTGCCGCCCGTTCTTCGAACGCGACCCTTCGTACATACTCCTCGCCGTCATCATCGCTTGACCTTTACCTCACTCACAGCTCCACCGTACCTGTATCCACCAACCCTGCGGCAGACCGTGGTGAGCATGTTCGCTGGGGACGTAACGCGGTAATCACCCGGAATGTTCCCCCAAGTTCGACTCCAGCACACCTAAAAGCAGGTCTACGGCCTCCTTGACTGTCGATTGGCGAATTTCCTCACGGGCGCCTGCGAGGTGGAGATCCCGGTGCCATACCCGCCCATCAGGACCACTAACAGCCAGGTGCACGGTGCCGACCGGTTTGCCGTCCTGCGGCTCGGGACCGGCGACACCGGTCACGGCCAGGCCGTACGAGGCGCCGGTGAGTTCACGGACGCCCTCGGCCATCGCGGCCGCGACGTCCGGATGGACCGCCCCCTCCCGGTCGAGCAGGTCGGCGGGAACGCCGAGCAACCGGTGCTTGAGCTCGGTCGCGTAGGACAGCACACCCCCGACGAAGGCCGTCGAGGCCCCCGGAGGGGCGGTGAGGACCGCGCCGATCAGCCCCGCGGTCATCGACTCGGCGACCGCGACCGTCTCCCCTCTGCGGATGAGAAGGGACAGCACGCTGGTCGCGGCGAGCAGACGGTGACTCATTCGCCCCGCGCCTTCCTGGCCACCTGCCGCAGCCTGACCGCGCGGATCACGTAGTCGAGGCCGGTGCCCACCGTCACGACGACGGCCGCGCCCATGACGACCAGACGGACCGGCTCGGGGACCCCGGGCCACATGTAGGAGACGATCGCGGCGATCTGCAGGACGGTCTTGACCTTGCCCCCGTAGCTGGCGGGGATCACACCGTGCCTGATGACCGCGAATCGCATCAGGGTGATGCCGAGCTCCCTGCCGAGGATCACGATCGTGACCCACCAGGGCAGCTCGTCGAGCAGCGAGAGACTGATGAGCGCCGCGCCGATCAGCGCCTTGTCCGCGATCGGGTCGGCGATCTTGCCGAAGTCGGTGATCAGGCCGTAACGCCGGGCCAGCTCACCGTCGAGCAGGTCCGTCAGCGAGGCGACCAGGAAGACCACCAGAGCGGTGACCCGCCAGCCCGCGCCGGGCAGGAACAGGCAGGCCGCGAAGAAGGGGACCATCGCCAGACGTATCACCGTCACGACATTGGCGATGTTCCACGCGCTCACCTTCGGGCGCGTGGTCGCCGGCGTCGTGCCGGTACCGGTCTCTGGCGAATTGGTCATACGGTCCCCCGGCCCGGTGGCGCGCTCACGGCGCGGCCTTGATGCGGGCGATCAGGTCCACTCCCTCTGAGTCGACCACGACGGCCCTGACGATCTGCCCGGGCACCAGGCCGATGCCCTGGACCGTGACGGACCCGTCCACCTCGGGGCCCTGGTGCGCCGCGCGTCCCTCGTAGCCGCCGTCACCGAGATCCTCCTCGATGAGGATGTCGACCTCGGTGCCGATGCGCTCCTCGGCCCGCTGGGCCATGAGCTCGTCGGCCAGCTCGGTCAGTGTGGCCACCCGTGCGTCGATGACCTCCTGCTCCAGCTTGCCCGGCAGCGAGGCCGCCTCGGTGCCCTCCTCGTCGGAGTAGCCGAAGACGCCGATCACGTCGAGCCTGGCCAGCTCAAGGAAGGAGACGAGCTCGCCGAACTCCTCCTCGGTCTCGCCGGGGAAGCCCACGATGAAGTTGGAGCGGACTCCGGCCTCGGGAGCCTTGGCCCTGATCATCTCCAGCAGGTCGAGGAAGCGCCTCGGGTCACCAAAACGGCGCATCCGCCGCAGCACGGAGCCGCTGGCGTGCTGGAAGGACAGGTCGAAGTAGGGGGCGATGCCCTCGGTCGAGGAGATCACCTCCAGCAGGCCGGGACGTAGCTCCGCGGGCTGCAGGTAGCTGACCCGCACCCGCTCGACGCCCTCGACGGCCGCCAGGGAGGGCAGCAGCTTCTCCAGCGCCCGCAGGTCGCCCAGGTCCTTGCCGTAGGAGGTGGAGTTCTCGCTGACCAGCACGAGCTCCTTGACGCCCTCACCCGCCAGCCACGCGGCCTCACCGATGAGCTCGGCGGGATCACGTGAGACGTAGGCGCCGCGGAAGGCGGGGATGGCGCAGAACGTACAGCGCCTGTCGCACCCGGAGGCCAGCTTCAGCGAGGCGACGGGGCCGTCCCCCAGGCGCTTGCGCAGCGGCCTGGGACCGCTGGCCGGGGCCAGCCCCTCGGGCAGCTCTCCGTGGCCGGGGATGTTGGTCTTGGGGGCCGAGGCGCGCTCGACCGGGGAGATCGGCAGCAGGGTCCTGCGGTCACGCGGACTGTGCGGGACGAGCGACTTGCCGGCGAGCACGTCGTCGAGACGCGCGCCGATCTGGGTGTAGTCGTCGAAGGAGATGACGGCCGCGGCCTCGGGCAGGGCGTCGGCGAGCTGGTCACCGTACCTTTCGGCCATGCAGCCCGCGGCGACCACCTTGGCCCCGGAGTCGGCCGCGGCGAGCAGGGTGTCGATGGAGTCCTTTTTCGCTGAGTCGATGAAGCCGCAGGTGTTGACGACGATGACCTCGGGGTCGTCGTCGCCCACCTGCCAACCGGCAGCCTCAAGACGCGCGGCGAGCTCTTCTGAGTCGACCTCGTTGCGCGCGCAGCCCAGCGTGATCAGCGATGCGGTTCGGCGGGATGACATGGTGGACACTACGGTATCGGGAGTTGACGGCCACCGATGCACCTCCCCCGTTCCCAGATGGCCCCGGGTCAGCTCGGTGTGGAGTCCCGCAGGCCGTAGGAGCGGTTGACGACCTGCCCACGGCGCCCGGGAGCGCCGAGGTTCTTGCCGTTGAGCTGCAACGAGACAGCCCCGCCGTCGCTGAAAGTGACCTTCATCCCTTTCTCCGCCCGCCAGACGGAGGTTTTACCCGCCTCCAGAGTGCCGGAGAAGAGTTTTTTGCCCCTGACGTCCTTCACGTCGAGCCACGAGGAGCGCTTCGCGCTGATCTTGAGGACCACGGGCCCGCTCACCGTGCCCGCGGCCAGCGAGTTGGGCCTGCGTGTCGGCCCGGGCGTGTCGAACGCCCTGCCCGCCTCGGAGTGCGCGGGCACGGCGGGCCGCACCTCGGCCGTCGGCGTCTCCCCCCGCCCGCCCATGGTCTTGACCACGCCGAAGACCACCACGATGGCCAGCGCGACACCCATGGCCATGGTCCAGTTGGGCGAGCGGCTCTCACGGATCTTGATGGGCGTGTCGGCCTGGAACACGCTGGCGGCCCTGACCGGCAGCGGCACGCCCCCGTGCAGCTCGTCGTACTCGTGCACCACGGCCTCCGGATCGAGCCCGAGGGCCTTGGCCATGTTCCGGACGTGGCCCCGCGCGTAGAAGTCCCCTCCGCACTGGGAGAAGTCGTCACGCTCGATCGCGTGGATCAACGCCTCACGAATGCGCGTGTGCGCGCTCAGCTCCGCCACGGTCAGCCCCGCCGACCGGCGCGCCTGCGCCAAACCACTACCAATGCTCATAGCCGCACGCCCCCAAAGCACCCGACGCTGCGTAGTGAGTCCTATTCAACCAGTAATCGGGCTGCTCCCGTACGTCGGGGGCGTCATTGACCCCGCAGGTCGGCCAGGAGCCCGGGCAGTTCGTCGGGCTTGACCATGACCTCGCGTGCCTTGGAGCCCTCGCTCGGCCCCACGACGTTCCTGCTCTCCAGCAGGTCCATCAGACGGCCCGCCTTGGCGAAGCCGACCCGCAGCTTGCGCTGGAGCATCGAGGTCGAGCCGAACTGGGTGGTCACGATCAGCTCCGCGGCCTGGACCAGCAGGTCGAGGTCGTCGCCGATGTCCTCGTCGATCTCCTTCTTGGCGGTCGCCGAGGCGGCCACGTCGTCGCGGTACTCGACCTGCATCTGCTCCTTGCAGTGCGCGACGACGTCGCCGATCTCCTTCTCCGAGATGAAGGCGTTCTGCAGCCGCATCGGCTTGCTCGCGCCCATCGGCAGGAACAGCGCGTCGCCCTGCCCGACCAGCTTCTCGGCGCCCGGCTGGTCCAGGATGACGCGCGAGTCGGCCAGCGAGGAGGTGGCGAAGGCCAGTCTGGAGGGCACGTTGGCCTTGATCAGGCCGGTGACCACGTCCACGCTCGGCCGCTGGGTCGCGATGACCAGGTGGATGCCCGCGGCGCGGGCGAGCTGGGTGATGCGGACGATGGAGTCCTCGACGTCGCGCGGGGCGACCATCATCAGGTCGGCCAGCTCGTCCACGATCACCAGGAGGTACGGGTAGGGCTGGTAGACACGCTCGCTGCCCGGCGGCGGCACGAGCTTGCCCGTGCGCACCGCCTTGTTGAAGTCGTCGACGTGCCGGAAACCACTGGCGGCCAGGTCGTCGTAGCGGCGGTCCATCTCACCGACCACCCACTCCAGGGCCTCGGCCGCCTTCTTGGGGTTGGTGATGATCGGCGTGATCAGGTGCGGGATGCCCTCGTAGACACTCAGCTCGACCCGTTTGGGGTCGACCAGCACCATCCGCACCTCGTCGGGCGTGGCGCGCATCAGGATCGAGGAGATCAGGCCGTTGACGCAGACCGACTTGCCCGCGCCGGTCGCGCCCGCGATGAGCAGGTGCGGCATCTTGGCGAGGTTGGCCACGATGGTGCGGCCCTCGACGTCCTTGCCCAGGCCGACGATCATCGGGTGGTGGTCGGCCTGGGCCACCTGCGAGCGCAGGATGTCGCCGAGGGAGACCAGGTCCTTGTCGGTGTTGGGGATCTCCACGCCGATCGCCGACTTGCCGGGGATGGGCGACAGGATGCGTACGTCGGCGGACTTGACGGCGTAGGCGATGTTCCTGGTGAGGGCGGTCACCTTCTCGACCTTGACCGCGGGGCCCAGCTCGATCTCGTAGCGCGTCACCGTCGGCCCCCGGGTGAACCCGATCACCTGGGCGTCGATGGAGAACTGCTCCATCACGCTGGTCAGCGCGTTGACCACGACGGTGTTGGCCTTGGTCTGCGGTTTGGGAGCGCTGCCCGGGCGCAGGAGCTGGATGTCCGGCAGCGTGTAGGGGCCCGCCTGCGGCGACAGGACGAGCTGCTCGACCTTGCGCGGCGCCGGGGTCGGGGCAGGCGGCTCCGCCCTGGTGGCGGCGACGGCCTCCTCCTCCGGCTGCTCCTCGGTGAGCCCGGGGACGATCTCCGGGGAGTGGTCCTGCCCGGTCCCCGCCCGCGTCTCGGTGACGACCGGCGTGTCGTACGGCTTGACGGTCTCGCCGCCCTCACGCTCCTCGGCGGGACGCTTGCGCGCGGGCTTCCTGGCGGGCCTGGCCTTGGGGGGCGCCTCCCGGTCGAAGAGCATGTGCCTGATCTCGGCCAGCCGCTCGGGGACCCGGTGGACCGGTGTCGCGGTGATCACCAGGACGCCGAACCCGGACAGGATCAGCAGCAGCGGGATCGTCACGAAGGCAGGCAGGATGCTCGCGGGCGGCGCAGAGACGATGAAGCCGACCATGCCTCCGGCGGCCGAGACCTTGTCCATCCCGTCGGTTGGTCCTCCCGACGGATACGGCGTGTCGTGCACCACGTGCACGACGCCGAGCAGGCCGATCATGAGGGCCGACCACCCGATGCCCATCCGGCCCGTGTCGGCGTTCTGGTCGGGGTGGCGCAGCAGCCGCCAGGCCAGCAGCGCGAGCAGGATGGGAATCAGCCAGGCCAGAGACCCGAAGGTCCCGCGCATCACCCCGTTGACCACCTGGGAGACCGTGCCCGTCGTGTCCCGCCAGAGGATGGCGGCCAGCGCGACGGCCCCGGAGAACACCGCCAGGCCGAGCCCGTCACGGCGGTGCACCGGGTCGAGCTCCCTGGCGTTCTGCCCGAGGGCGCGCGCCGCGGTGCCGATGCCGCCCGCCAGCAGCATCCAGACCCCCATGAACAGCTTGCCGATCATGGTGAACACCCAGCCGAGCGGGTCGTGCTGGGGGCCCGGGGGTCTTCTGGAACGCGGGGCGGGCTTCGCCCGGGTGGTGGCGGCCCGCCTGACGGGAGCCGTGCGGGGCGCGGAGGACCCGGACCGGCCCGACCCCTTGGCGGGAGTCTTGCCTGAGGCGCCTTTAGACGTACCGGTGGCCATGCTAGCGAGGCTATCGAGCGACACCGTCGATCACGCGCAGGCTCGCCGGTACCAGCCTCACCATACGGAACAAAAGCCCCATGGATCCGCCCCCACCGACATGCCGTACGGCCTGCCTGAGCTGGCCGTACGGCGGAGACGGGTCAGACCTCGATCACCACGGGGACGATCATCGGGCGGCGGCGGTAGGTGTCGCTCACCCAGCGCCCGACGGTCCTGCGGACCACCCTGCGGACCTGCTGGATGTCCACGACGCCGTCGGCGGCGTTCTCCTCGATCGCCCTCTCGATCTGCGGGAGGACCTCCGTGAGCCGGTCGGGGTCGATGCCCGACCCCCGGGCGTGGATCTCCGGCCCTCCGGTCAGCTTGCCCGTGCCGGTGTCGACCACCACGACGATGGAGATGAAGCCCTCCTCGCCCAGGATGCGACGGTCCTTGAGGGCGAAGTCGGTGACGTCGCCGACCGAGGTGCCGTCCACGTAGACGTAGCCCGCGGGGACCGCTCCCACGATCCGCGCGCGGCCGTCGAGCAGATCGACCACGACGCCGTCCTCGGCGATCACGATGTGGTCGTCGGGAACCCCGGTCAGCGCGGCGAGCTTGGCGTGCGCCCGCAGGTGACGCCATTCTCCGTGCACCGGCATGAAGTTCGACGGCCTGGTCAGGTTGAGCACGTAGAGCAGTTCGCCCGCGGCGGCGTGCCCGGAGACGTGCACCTTGGCGTTGCCCTTGTGCACCACGCGGGCGCCCCAGCGGCTCAGCCCGTTGATCACCTTGTTGACGGCGGTCTCGTTGCCCGGGACCAGGGAGGAGGCCAGCAGGACGGTGTCGCCCTCGGCCACCCTGATCGGGTGGTCGCGGTTGGCCATGCGCGACAGCGCCGCCATCGGCTCGCCCTGGGATCCGGTACAGATCAGCACGACGTCCTCTGGAGGCCGGCCCTCGATCTCCTTGGCGTCGACGATGACGTCGGACGACACCCTCAGGTAGCCCAGGTCCCTGGCGACGCCCATGTTGCGGACCATGGAGCGGCCGACCAGCGCGACCTTGCGGCCGTGCTTCTCCGCGGAGTCGATGACCTGCTGGACGCGGTGGATGTGGGAGGCGAAGCTCGCCACGATCACCCGCTTCTCCGCGGTGCGGATCACCTCGTCGATGACCGGGCCGATCTCCCGCTCACTGGTGACGAAGCCCGGGACCTCCGCGTTCGTCGAGTCCGACATCAGCAGGTCGACGCCCTCGGCGCCGAGCCTGGCGAACCCGCCGAGGTCGGTCAGCCGCCCGTCGCTGGGCAGCTGGTCCATCCGGAAGTCACCGGTGTGCAGCACGATGCCCGCGGGCGTCCTGATCGCCACGGCCAGCGCGTCCGGGATCGAGTGGTTGACCGCGAAGAACTCGGTCTCGAACGGCCCGAACACGCGCCGCTCGCCCTCGACGACCTCGACCTTGACCGGCTGGATGCGGTGCTCGGTGAGCTTGGCCTCGATCAGCGCCAGCGTCAGCTTCGAGCCGACGATCGGGATGTCACGCCGCTCCCGCAGCAGGTACGGCACGGCACCGATGTGGTCCTCGTGCGCGTGCGTCAGCACCAGCGCCTCGACGTCGTCGAGGCGGTCCCTGATGTACTCGAAGTCGGGCAGGATCAGGTCGACGCCGGGCTGGTCGGGCTCGGGGAACAGCACCCCGCAGTCGACGATCAGCAGACGGCCGTCGTACTCGAAGACCGCCATGTTGCGGCCGATCTCGCCCAGGCCGCCCAGCGCGACGATGCGCAGCGCGCCTTCGGGAAGCTCGGGAGGCGGCCCGAGCTCCGGGTGGGGATGACTCATCCGGCCACGCCTCTCTGGTAGGTGGAGGCGGCCCTCTCCGCCGGCGGGACTGCTCCCTCGCCGAGCACTCCGGTCACCGGCCGGCCACTGTGTCCTCTGTCACTCAAACTTCCGTTTCTCCCCTCTGCGGCCGTCACCGGCCGCCGCGTTCCTTCTCATGACACATCTCCGTCGGGCAGCTTCACGCCACCCGCGATCAAGTCTTCTCTCAGCCGCGCGACCTGCTCCGCCGTGGCGTCGGCCAACGGTGCCCGCACCGGTCCCGCGGAGCGCCCCATCAGGGTCAGCGCCGCCTTCGTCATGATCGCACCGCCCGCCCGCGTCATGACGCCCTCGACCACCGGCAGGATCGCACGGTGTACGGCGAGCGCTCCCGCGACGTCGCCGGAGCGGTACAGGCTCATCATCGTGGCGATCTCGGCGCCCACGACGTGCCCGATGACACTGACGCATCCCGCGGCTCCGACCGAGATCCACGGCAGGTTGAGCGTGTCGTCGCCGGAGTAGAAGGCGAGGTCGGTCGCCGCCATCACCTGGGACCCGGCGAACAGGTCGGCCTTGGCGTCCTTGACCGCGACGATCCGCTCGTGCGCGGCCAGCCGCAGCAGGGTGGCGGTCTCGATGGGCACGCCGCTGCGGCCCGGGATGTCGTAGAGCATGACCGGCAGGCCGGTGGCGTCGGCCACGGCGGTGAAGTGCCGGTAGAGCCCCTCCTGCGGGGGCTTGCTGTAGTAGGGCGTCACCACCAGGAGACCGTGGGCCCCGGCGCGCTCGGCGGCCGTGGCCAGCTCGACGCTGTGGCGGGTGTCGTTGGTGCCCGCCCCCGCCACGACCGTGGCGCGGTCGCCGACCTCCTCGACGACGGCGCGCAGGATGCGCTCCTTCTCCTCGTCCGTGGTCGTCGGGGACTCACCCGTGGTGCCGCTCACGATGATGCCGTCGTTGCGCTGTTCGTCCACCAGGTAGGCGGCAAGGCGCCGCACTCCCTCGTAGTCGACCGAGCCGTCCGCGGTGAACGGTGTGACCATCGCGGTCAGCATGCGGCCGAAGGGGGCGTCAGAGGTTCCAGTTGGCGCTGCCATAGACCGAACGCTACCCGGAACCACGCAAACGGTAGACCCCGCCACCCCGCCTAAGCCCTCTTCCCCCTTCCCTGCCTCGTCAACCCCCACATGGCCCCGCTTCCTCCTCCCGGAAACCCCCCGTTGAAGCCCCCACCGCCCCCGAACTCCAAACAAACCACCAAATAAGACAAACCCCCCAGAAGCCCCCCCGTCAGCCGGAAACGCCCCGAACATCACCACCCCAGAAGGCAGAAATTCTCCCCAAGCCCTCCCCCGGTGCCCCACCCGAGGGCCTCCCGACCCAGCCCCCCGGCGCCCCACGCGAGGAGTGCCGACTTGGACCGAGGAACGCAGGAGCGCAGCGACGCAGTGACGAGGGAGAACACCGACGCGAAGCACCCAAGCCCGCGACGCCGAAGGCGGCGCAAAGAGACACGTCTCGGGCTTTACCGGCCCCAAGTGTGAGGAGTGTCGGCTTGGGCGCGTCGGTGCTTGGACTGAGGAACGCGGGAGCGAAGCGACGGAGTGACGAGGGAAAGCGCCGACTCAGGGCGCCCAAGCCCCGCGACGCCGAAGGCGGAGCAAAGAGACACGGTTCGGGCGCGCCGACGCTTGGACTGAGGAGTGAGGGAGCGCAGCGGACGAACGACGAGGGAAAGCGTTGGCTCGAAGCGCCCGGACCCGCGACGCCGAAGGCGGAGCAAAGAGACACAGAGGCCGCCGATATGTGCTCGGGGGTACACACATCGACGGCCTCTGTAGGTGAATCGAGGCTCCTTACGCGGGCGTTACACAGTCTCTGAGAGATTTTCACGCGCTCTCCGGGAGGCCGCAAAGTTGGAACTCCAAATCGCCGCCATTACCGTGAGTTGTCCACCGAATACGTCAGGATGGGGCGACGCTGTCGAACCCAGGGATGAACACGTGGCAAGCTCCGATCCGGTCTACCTGCGCGTCGTCGCCGATATCCGCCGCCAGATCGTCGACGGCTCCCTTCCCCCCGGCGCGCCGATCCCCTCCCGCGCCCAGCTGACCAGAAAGTACGGCGTGGGCGAGACTGCCGCCCGTCACGCGCTGCGGGTGCTCGCCGCCGAGGGGCTGATCATCGGCCGGGTCGGCTCCGGCCACTACGTGAGGGCCAGGCCGGTGCTGCTGCCGCTGCACCGCTGGCGCTTCCACGATCACCACGCCCCCTTCGGCGCGGACATCCAGTCGCAGGGCACCCGCGCCACCTGGGAGTGGCGGGCCGAGCACACCGAGGCCCCGCCCGGCATCGCCCAGCGACTGCGCCTGGACGAGTCGGCCCCCGTGACCCGTGTCCGCTACGTCTTCCGCGGCGACGGCAGGCCGGTTCAGCTGGCCACCTCCTATGAGCCGACCGGGTTCGGCGAGCCCGCGGCCGAGGAGAACCCCCGGGGTCTGATATCGAGGCTCTCCTCCTTCGGCGTCAAGGTCACCGAGATCGTCGAACAGGTCTACACGCGTGTGCCCCAGCCCGCCGAGAGCGACGTCCTCGCCCTGCCCGCGGGGGTCCACGTCCTGCATGTGGAGCGCACCCACTGGGCGGGCGACCGTCCGGTGGAGACCAGCGACATCGTCATCCCCGGCGACCGTTTCCGCCTGATCTACAACCACCCCCTGTGATGAGCCGCGTCCGCCGGGTCCGGCGCGGGCCCGGCGGACGCTCAGGAGGCCGTTCCCACGGCCTTCGTCTCCGCTTCGGCGCTCCCGCCCGCGCCCGTGACGGCGGGTGCTCCGAACCAGGTGGACAGGGCCGCCCCGAGCGGGACCGGGCTCGGGTGCCCCTCGTCAGCCGCCCAGGCGACGAATCCGTCGGGCCTGACGAGCAGTCCGGCGAGCTGCGGCCTTTCCACGATCGCGCTCCCGACGACCTCGACACGGTCGCGGTAGCCGTACGCCGAGGCGGCGAGTTCCCCTGACGGGTCGAGCAGCAGCGCGCGGCCGGTGTGCATGTGGTCGGCGAGCCTGGAACCGTCGGCCAGCTCCAGGTCGGGGGCGCTCCTGCCGAGCAGCGGGTGGTCACCGGGGATGTCGTAGCGCTGCCAGACCCCGGAGAGCTGTTTGACGAGGTAGGTGGTTCCGGCCACGGTCTCCGCGAGGTTGGTGACCACCGCGCGCAACGCCCTGGCGTGGCGGTCGGGACGCATCACCGCGATCTGGGCGCGGGTCCATTCGAGCACCCAGGCGCCGATCGGGTGACGTTCCGCGGTGTAGGTGTCGAGCAGGTCCTGGGGGGCGTCACCGCGCACGGTCGCGGCGAGTTTCCAGCCGAGGTTCATCGCGTCGCCGAGACCGAGGTTGAGCCCCTGGCCGCCGAAGGGTGAGTGGACGTGGGCGGCGTCCCCGGCGAGCAGCACCCGCCCTTTCCGGTAGGTGCTCGCCTGCCTGGCGTTGTCGGTGAACCGGGTCGCGGTCTTGATGCCGGTCACGACGACGGGCGCCCCGGTGACCCGCCTGATCGAGTCCTGCAGTTCCTCGGTGGTGACGGGGGCGTCCCGGTCCTTGGGCACGCCGCCGAACTCCACGGTCAGGATCCGGCCGGGCATGGGACCGTAGGCGTAGACGCCGGTCGGAGTCGCGTTCCAGCCCAGCCGCAGTTCCTCCGTGCCCTCCATCGCGGCCATGGCCTGATGGGCGGTGATCTCGGGGTCGGTGCCGGGGAAGTCGAAACCCGCGAGCTTGCGCACCAGGCTCCTTCCCCCGTCGCAGCCGACCAGCCAGCCGCCGCGGACCGTGCCCTCGGTGGTGGTGACGGTCACCCCGTCCTCGTCGGCCTCGAAGCCGGTCAGCTCGACTCCCTTGCGTACCTCGATCCCGAGTTCGGCGGCGCGTTCGGCCAGAATCCACTCAAGCTGCTGCTGGCCGACCAGCTTGACGTTGTCGCCGGGGCCGTTCCCGCCCAGGTCGGGGTCGGTGGGGTCGAGCAGGTCCCCCCTGAGCACGATCCCCGCGAAGTGCCCCGCGAACTTCGGCCCGCCCTGGGGCCTGCCCTTGGGGGCGTTCCCCCTCATGAAGGCGGCGAGGTTCTCCTCCTCCGCCGCGCGGAGCGCGGGAAGCAGGCCGCGCCGGTGGAGCGCCTCGACACTGGGCGTGTTGAGCGAACCCGCCTTGACGGTCTGGTCGATCTCGGTCAGCCGTTCGATCACCACGACCGAGACGCCTCCGACCGCCAGCTCACAGGCCAGCATCAGCCCGACAGGGCCGCCTCCGGCCACCACGACGTCGTACGACACACCACACCTCCACGAAAATTCTTACTGCCACTAGAAAGTTACTACGACTAAAAACTTTTATCAACTATAGTCAGCGCATGAGCAGCGAGCCAGGACTCCGTGAGCGGAAGAAGCAGCGGACACGCCAGACGATCTCGGACATCGCCTCCGGGCTCTTCCTCAGGCGCGGGTTCGACAACGTCACGGTCGCCGAGGTGGCCGAGGCGGCGGGCGTCTCGGCGAAGACGGTCTTCAACTACTTCCCGCGCAAGGAGGACCTCTTCCTCGACCGGTTCCCCGAGGCCGCCGAGCTGATCACCAGGGCCATCAGGGAACGCCCCGAGGGTGAGGAGCCGCTGACCGCGCTACGGCGCCTGCAGCGGGAGCTCCTGCGGGACAATCACCCCTTCGGCGCGTTCACCGACGGTTACCGGTTCTTCTGGCAGGTCGTGATCGACTCCCCGTCGCTGCAGGCGCGGGCCAGGGAACGGGCGGCCGAGTTCGAGGAGTTGCTCGGCTCACTGCTGGCCGAGGCCGCGGGGGCACCTTCCGACGACCCATGGTCACGGGTCTCCGCGGCGATGATCGTCTCGGCCTACCGCACGGTCTACGTCACCACCGTGGACAAGGTCTTCGCCGGCGAGCCCATCCAGAAGGTGGTCGAGGAACACGCCGCCCTGCTCGATCGCGTCTTCGACTGCCTCGAACGAGCTCTGGCCCCCTCCTGACGACCGCTACCGCTCGCCGACGTGCTCCAGCGGCTCCGAGGGCGGGTCGTCCAGCTCCCGCACGACGTAGGTGACCTCGGCTCCGATGGCCAGGGCGTAACGCCTGATCGTGGACAGGTGAGGGTCACCGCCGAGGCGCTCGAAGTCGGAGACCGCGGGCTGGGTGCGGCGCATGCGCTCGGCGACCTGAGCCTGGGTGAGGCCCCGCGCCCTGCGCAACCTGACGAGTTCCTCGATGAGCCGCACGTCGCGCTCGGCGGCCCGCAGTTCGCGCCGCGTCTCAGGAGCCTCGGGATCGATCCCGAGCAGCTCGGCGATGTGCGGGTCGATCACGATCAGGCCTCCTTGTATCGGCTACACCTTATGTCCTGGCGTACCCGAAAGGCCCGCGCCTCCCATGATGCATCGCGCTCCCCCATCCCGTGCGCCCCGTTTTCGGCACGGCCGTACGGCATGTGCGCCTGACCTTTTCCCGGACGGGGACCGAAACCGGCCTCGGAGGAATCCGCCGCCGCGGGACGACGCATACGGCTGACCGATAACGAAAAATCCCGCCTTTTCTCCGATCCGGGGGAATTCCACGTATTCACTTTCTTGACACCTCGCTTCCCCGCCTAAGATGCTGACGGGGAAGCCCACAGCCGACAGCCATGGTTCGGTGATGAATAATAATTCTGCGGTGGAATGTCCCGCTTGGTGTGACGGTAACCACGGCAACCGCGACGCTCTCACGACGACCCATCGCACGACTGTCTGGAAAGGCCTGCACCTCACGATCACGGCCAGCCAGACCGTGCGCCCCCACTCACCCGGCGAGCAGGACGGCCCCTCGATCCTGCTGACGATCCCCTACGCCGGCACCAAGCCCGCCGTACGGCTCTCACCCGGCGCGGCCAGGGCACTGGCCGCGATCATCGAGAAGTCCGACGGACGGGGCGGCACCGAGTATCTCGTGGCGGAGTTACGGCACGCGGCGGATCTCCTGGCTCCCATGGAAACCCACTGAGAGTCACCGGCCGGGCAGCTTGGCCGCCAGGATGTTCAGTTTGTTGACCGCGGGGGGCTTGGCGAACAGGCGCGAGGCCTGGTCCTCAAGCGCCTTGGCGATCTGGCCCGACAGATGGGCTTCCCTGCCCGCCTCGTCGGCGAAGGCGTCGAACACGGCGAAGGTCGTCGGTCCCAGGCGGATGGAGAACCACACCGGTGTCCCCTCCTCCATCTCGGCGAGCGCGATCGCCTCCTTGAGGAAGCTCTCGACCTCGTCCTCTTTGCCGGGCTTGGCTTCGATCAGCACGAACAGCCCCAGGGTGACCATTTATCCTCCCGCCGGTCCAGCGAAGGTTTCGCCGTCTCCCCCCAGCGTCTCCACCCCATGACCACGGCTACACCGTGTGATCACCCGGGACCTCTAAAATCACGCCCGGCCGGTCCCGTCACTCCTGCGCGCGGGCCCGCAGAACCTCAAGCGCCCGGTCGGCGTGGGACAGCATGCTGGTCTCGCTGTGGATCACTTCGAGCAGGCGACGGTCGACGTCGATGACGAAGGTCATCCTGCGGGTGAGAAACGGCCCGACCGCGAAGTTACGGCGTGCGCCGAGCTTGCGGGCCACGGCCCCGTCGGGGTCGGACAGCAGGGGAAAGCCCAGGTCGTAGGTGTCGGCGAACTTCTTCTGCCGGGTGACGGCGTCGCGGCTGATGCCGACCGGGTTCGCGCCGACCTCCTCGAACTCCTCCGCCAGGTCGCGGAAGTGGCAGCTCTCCGCGGTGCACCCCGTGGTCATGGCTGCGGGGTAGAAGAACAGCACCACCGGCCCCTTGGCCACCAGATCAACGAGCCGCCGTGCCGTACCGGTCTCGTCGAGGAGCTCGAAGTCCTCGACCACGTCCCCGACCTTGGGGCTTCCCGCCATGACCGTCCTCCATCTGTCGCCGAAGGGCCTGCGTCGCCCGCCCGCCCGTGACCGTGGGGGAACCACCCCCTGCCCGCGGGCACCGGTCTCGCTGACCGTATAACCGCTCCTCCCGTGCCGGGAAGAGACGGTGGGAACAATGTTGCCCTCCGGAACAGTGAACGGCCCCCACGAACGACGCCGGGGGAAACGGATCACTTTCCGATCGGCAGGCGTCAGGCGTTTTCCCCCGCCCTTTCAGCATGCACGGCACCCGTCCGGAACATCGCAATCCGAGAATGGTCACATTCCCCAACAAAGCATCACGATAATTCGGGGAATTCCTCAGGAGCGCGCCCGCTGGCTCACCGCGACGCACACGAGCACGGCCAGTGCCGCGGCGACCGTCACCGGGTCGAACGGCTCGCCGAGCAGGAGCCAGGCCCACAGCAGGGTGAGCAGCGGCTGGGCGAGCTGGGTCTGCCCGGCCCTGGCGATGCCGCCCTTGGCCAGACCCGCGTACCAGGGGATGAAGCCGAGGAACATCGAGATCAGCCCGACGTAGGCGAACCCGGCCAGCGAGACCGCGCTCGGCCGCACCTGCGTGGTCAGCGCCAGCGCGACCGTCAGGGGGACCGTGAGCGGGGCCGCGACGACGAGGGCGTAGGAGATCACCCGCCAGCCGGGGGTCCGCCTGGCCAGACGCCCTCCCTCGGTGTAGCCGGCGGCGGCCGACAGCAGCGCCCCGACCAGCAGCAGGTCGGCGCCGGTGACGTGGCCGCCGCCTCTGCCGACGGTGAAGACCGTGATCGACAGGGCGCCGAGCGCGCAGGCGGCCCAGAACAGCGGCCTCGGCCGTTCCCCGCCCCGCAGGACGGCGCAGACGGCGGTCGCGGCGGGCAGCAGGCCGACCACGACGGCGGCGTGGGAGGTGTCGGCTCCGGCGTCCAGGGCCAGCCCGCTGAGAATCGGGAAGCCGAAGACCACCCCGGCGGCGATGACCAGGTACGACCACAGGTGCTCTCTGGGCGGCAGTAAGGGCGCCCTGGCCACCAGCAGGAACACGACCGCCGCGACGACGGCGACCACGGCGCGCCCGATCGCGACGAGGTAGGGGTCGAACCCCTCCATCGCGAAGACCGTGCCGGGGAAGGAGCCGGAGAAGGTCAGCACCCCCAGCCCCGCGAGCAGGGTCCCGCGCCACGAGGCGCCTCCCTCCGCCGGCGCCGGGGCCTCCCGGCCGACCGCTATCGGGCTGGCGAGCGTAGCGCTACTCTTGTCTCTCATGAATGACGATAGCAGTATCGTCCGATTGGCCGCCATCCTCAGGGAGGAGGCCGGGCGGTTGCGGCCCGGCGACAGGCTGCCGTCGAGCCGCGAACTGATGCGGGTCCACGGTGTGAGTCCGGTGACCGTCTCCAGGGCGCTCAGCAGGCTCGCCACCGAGGGCCGGGTGATCGTCAGGCCGGGCAGCGGGACCTACGTGGCCCCCGCGCAGGCGCGGGTGGAGAACGCCCCCGACCTGTCCTGGCAGACGGTCGCGCTCGGCGACCGGGTGGTCGACGACACCGACGTGGTCGGGCTGCTCACCCCGCCACCCGAGGGCGTCGTCCCGCTCACCGGGGGCTACCTCAACCCGTCGATCCGCCCCGCGCGGGCCCTGTCGGCGGCCGGGGCACGGGCGATGCGACGTCCCGGCGTCTGGGAGGTGCCGCCGCTGGGCGGCCTGCCCGAGCTGCGCGGGTGGTTCGCCTGCGAACTGGGCGGCGACGTGACCGCCGCCGACGTCCTCGTGGTCAGCGGCGGGCAGGCCGCCCTCACCCACGCGCTGCGCGCTCTGGCCGCCCCCGGCACCCCCCTGCTGGTCGAGACACCCACCTACCCGGGGGCGCTCGCCGCGGCGCGGGCCGCCGGGCTGCGGGCGACGGCCGTACCGATGGACGGGGACGGGGTGCGGCCCGACCTGCTGGCCGAGGCGTTCGCCGTCACGGGCGCGCGGGTCTTCCTGTGTCAGCCGACGCTGCACAACCCGACCGGCGCGACGCTCCCCCTCGACCGGCGCAGGCAGGTGCTCGCGGTCGCGCGGGCCGCCGGGGCGTTCGTCGTCGAGGACGACTACGCCAGATACTTCGCGACCTCCCCGGTCCCGCCGCCGCTGGCCGCGCTCGACGAGCACGGGACCGTGGTGCACATCAACTCGCTCACCAAGGTCCTGTCCCCCAACATGCGCGTGGCGGGCCTCGTCGCCAGGGGACCCGCGGCACGGCGGCTGCGGGCGAGCCAGATCGTCGAGTCGTTCTTCGTCGCCAGGCCGCTGCAGGAGACCGCTCTGGAGTTCGTCGGCTCACCGGCCTGGCGCCGCCACCTGGACACGCTGGAGAGCGAGCTGACGGCCCGCAGGAACGCCCTGGCGGGCGCGCTCACCGCCTTCGCCCCGGCCGCGGAGATCCACCTCCTCCCCCGTGGCGGCCTGCACCTGTGGGTACGGCTCCCGCGCCATCTGGACGAGGAGGCCGTGGTCGAGCGGGCCCGGCGGGCGGGCGTCCTGGTGAGCCCGGGACGCATCTACTACCCGGCCGAGCCACCCGGCCCCCGGATCAGGGTCAGCCACTCGGCGGCGGCGCACACGACGGAGCTGACCGAGGGGGTCAGGCGGCTGGCGACGGCGGTCGAGGAGGTCTGAGCGTCCCCGCCCGTGCCCGCCGAGACGAGAGCCGACACCATTGAAATCATTATGCAGGTGTCGATGAGAGAAAAACCTCCTATTGACATACAGTGGTTTCAACAGCGGTTCGAAGAGGTGACTGACCATGGGCAACGCCGCCGACCTGGTGTGCGACTTCGTGAACACCTACGACGTCGAGAGCGCGACCGACTCGATCCCGTCCCCCGCCGCGCTGACCGCCTGGCTCGGCAGGCGCGAGTTGATCGGGCCCGCCGACACGGCGGAGGAGACCGACGTGAGCGCCGCCGTGGACCTGCGCGAGTCCCTGCGCTCCGCGCTGCGGCACAACCACGACCGCGACCAGGAGGCGGCCCCGCCCAGATCGTTCCCCGATCTCGCGCTGCGGGTCGTTCTGACCGAGGCGGGGCCGGTCCTCGAACCGGCCGCCTCCGGCGTCCCCGGCGGGCTCGCCAGGATCGCGGCGGCCGTGATGGAGGCGCACGCCGAGGGCATGTGGCCCAGGTTGAAGGTCTGCACGGAGAGCACCTGTCAGTGGGCCTTCGTCGACTCCTCAAAGAACCGCTCGCGCTCGTGGTGTTCCATGAAGGTGTGCGGCAACCGCACCAAGACTCGGGCATATCGGGCACGGCGCCAGACCGAGACGCAGCCGCGTCATCTCTGAGTCTGATTCCCCGATACGGTGTAGGGGCTGCCTCACGGTTCCACCCGCCTGATGCCCGCTCGCGTGGCACGAGACCCGCGAGGCGGCGTGTCATGGGCGACGGCAGACGGCAGAGAGGGAGCGGGCCGAATGGCAGACGTAGGCGTGCGGGCGGCTCGGCACGATGATGTCGCCGCGGTGGCGAGCACCCAGATTCGCGCCTGGAGATACGGCTACCGGGACTTCCTTCCCGAGGGGCCGCTTGAGCAGATGACCGGCACGGCGGCCGAGGACCTCTGGCGACGGCAGTGGGACGAGGCGATCGTCTCCCCGCCCAGCAGACGGCACCGGGTGCTCGTGGCGGTCGAGAAGGTCGTCCTGGACACCGACGCGTTCCCCGCGCTCGGTCCCGGCGGCATCGCGGCCGCGGCGGCGGCCCTGGGTCCCGAGCGTGTCGTCGGGCTGGCCTCGCACGCCCCGGCGGAGGACCCCGACCTCGATCCGACCACGACCGGGGAGCTGCTGACCTTCCTGGTCGACCCCGACCACATACGGCGCGGCCACGGCAGCCGCCTGCTGAACGCCACGGTCGACCACTTCAGGGAGGACGGCTACCGCACCATCGTGACGTGGGCGTTCGCCGACAACCACGCGGTGCTCGGCTTCCTTGAGTCGGCCGGCTGGGGCGAGGACGGCGCCGAACGGGTGCTGCACATCGGTCGCTCCGTGCGGATGGTCCGCCTGGCCACCGACATCAGCTGACCTTCGAGAGGACGTTCGCAGCCATGGCCACCCCGAGCCAGTGGATCGCCGGAGCCCGCCCGCGCACCCTGCCCGCCGCCGTCGTCCCGGTCGCCGTCGGCACCGGCGTCGCCTTCGGCTACGACGGCGCGGTGTGGTGGCGGGCCCTGCTCGCCCTGTTCGTCGGGCTCGCCCTGCAGATCGGCGTGAACTACGCCAACGACTACAGCGACGGTGTGCGCGGCACCGACGACGGCAGGGTCGGCCCGATGCGGCTGGTCGGCTCGGGAGCGGCCACCCCTCGCGAGGTGCTCTTCGCGGCCTTCGGCTGCTTCCTGGCCGCCTCGGTCGCCGGGCTGGCCCTGGTCGTGGTGACCCGTGCGTGGTGGCTTGTCCTGATCGGCGCGCTGTCGATCGCGGCGGCCTGGTTCTACACCGGGGGCTCGCGGCCGTACGGCTACCGCGCGATGGGCGAGATCTCGGTGTTCGTGTTCTTCGGCCTGTTCGCGGTCTCGGGCACCACGTTCGTCCAGACCGAGTCACTGCCGTGGACCGCGGTCGCCGCCGCGGTCCCCGTCGGCCTGCTGGCCTGCGCGCTGCTGGTGGTCAACAACCTGCGCGACATCGCGACCGACGGCCCCGCGGGCAAGCGCACCCTGGCCGTCGTGCTCGGCGACGGCCGTACCCGCACGCTCTACTCGGTGTGCCTGGTGCTGCCGCTGGTCCTCGCGCTGGCGCTGGTCCCCTGGCAGCCGTTCGCCGCGCTCACCCTGCTCGCCGCCCCGTTGGCCGTCGCCCCCGTCAGGGCGGTCGCCCAGGGTGCCACCGGCCGGGCGCTGATCGCGACGCTGCAGCAGACCGGCCGTTTCCAGCTCGTCTTCGGCCTGCTGTTCACCGCGGGCCTGGCCCTGCACGCCCTGTAGGACTCCCCTCCCGCCCGGCGATCACCTTGGAGACCGGTACAGTCCGGACCCCCTGACCTCGTGTTCTCCGACAACGGGAGCACGCCGCGTGCCCTGGTTCACTGAAGGTGAATGTCCAAGGCACCAGGTGGAGGCGTAGTGGCCGTCGAGCAACGCGGGATCGAGCTGGTCTCGCCGTCCGAGAGGTACGGCAGGCCACGTGACCTGCTGTTCCTGTGGACCGGGACCACCATGGGAGTCTTCACCCTGGTCTACGGGACCGTCGTCGTCTCCCTCGGGCTCAGCTTTCCGCAGGCCGTGCTGGCCATCGTGATCGGCAACCTGCTGTCCTTCCCGCTGGTCGGCCTGACCAGTCTCCAGGGACCGGCCGTCGGGACCTCGACGATGGCGGTCTCCCGCGCCGCGTTCGGCCCCAAGGGCGCCCGGGTGCTCAGCTTCTTCGGCTGGATCAACATGGTCGGCTTCGAGGCGGGCGGCATGGTGCTGATCACCTTCGCCTCGCTGGCCCTGCTCGACCAGGCCGGGATCGCCTCCCAGAGCGCGGCCCTGAAGGTCGGCGTGATCGTCGTCGCGGCGCTGATCCAGCTCGTCCTGCCGCTCGTCGGGCACGCCGCCGTCATGAAGGCCCAGAAGTACTTCACCTGGGTGTTCGTCGCGATGTTCGCCGTCATGGCCGTTCTCGTCGGCCCGAAGGTGCAGGCCACCGCCGGGGGCGGGGCCGACTTCGCCACGTTCACCGTCGCGGTCGCGCTGGTCATGTCGTGCGGCGGCCTGTCCTGGGCCCCGCTGGGCAGCGACTACTCGCGCTACCTGCCCGCCTCCTCCAGCAGGAAGGCCGTCTTCGGTTACGCCGCGCTCGGCGGGCTGGTGCCGTACGTGCTGCTGATGACGCTCGGCGCGGCCGTCGCCACCGTGGTCAAGGACGCGGGCGACCCCGTCTCCGGGCTGCCCGGCGCGCTGCCCTCCTGGTTCGTCGTGCCCTACCTGCTGCTGGCGATCGTCACGCTGTTCGCGGTGAACACCACCGACCTCTACTCCTCCGGCCTGAACCTGCAGGCCTCGGGGATCAGGCTGAACCGTTCGGCCGCGGTCGTGCTCGACCTGGTGATCTGCGTGGCCATCACCTGTGTGGCGGTGTTCTCCGACTCCTTCAACACGATGCTCAACACCTTCCTCGGGCTGCTGATCCTCTGGCTGGCCCCGTGGGCCGGCGTCTACCTGACCGACTGGCTGCGGCGCAGGGGTTCCTACGACGCCGAGGGCCTGTTCGCCGAGGCCGGGCCGTACCACGGGCGTGGGGGCGTCCGCTGGAACGGGATCATCGCGCAGGCCGCGGGCATGGTCGCGGCGGCGCTGTGGATCAACTCGGCGGCCTTCACCGGACCGCTCTCCCAGGCGACCGGCGGCTCCGACCTGAGCATCTTCGCGGGCGTGGCCGTGGCCGGTCTGGTCTACGCCGTGCTGGAACGCCGCCCCGCCCCCGTCCCCGTCCCCGCCTGACCCGCAGAAAGGCCGCAGCGAAATGCCCGACCGCGCCCTGCTCGACGTCGCGTACGGACGACGTCCCGCCGACACGATCATCACCAACGGTGTCCTGGTCAACGTGCTGACCGGCGAGACCTATCCCGCGGAGATCGGGATCAGCGGCTCCCGGATCGCCCTGGTCGGTCCCGACCTGCCCCGTGGCCCCGAGACGAAGATCATCGATGCCCGGGGCGGCCATCTCGTCCCCGGCCTGATCGACGGCCACCTGCACATCGAGTGCAGCAAGCTCTCCGTGACCGGTTTCGCCGACCTGGTGGTCCCCTACGGCACGACCAGCGTCGTCTCCGGCCTGGACCAGATCCTGGTGGCCGAGGGCCTGCCCGGGGTCCGGAGCTGCCTGGACGAGGCCGCGGCCACCGGCATGCGCGTGTGGTGGGGGGCACCCGCCAAGGCCCCCTACACCGTTCCCGAGTCGACCGTCGGGCACACCTTCGGCCCCGCCGAGCACCGGCTGGCCCACGAGTGGCCCGAGTGCGTCGGCATCTGGGAGACCGTGCAGGAGTTCGTCGAGCACGGCGACGAGGCCGTCATGGAGGCCCTCGACCTGGCCGAACGGCACCGGCTCCCGGTCTTCGGCTGCGCCCCGATGTCCGACACACGCCGGATCAGCGGCCTGGCCGCGGCCGGGATCCGCCTGGACCACGAGTCGTACTCGGCGCAGGAGACACTGGAGAAGCTCCGCCTGGGTATCTACGCCATCGTGCGTGAGTCCAGCGTCGCCCACTTCCTGCAGGAGAACATCCAGGTGGTCTCCCAGGTCGGCGCGCGCCGGGTGGCCTTCTGCACCGACGACGTGCACGCCGCCGACGTGCTCGCCGCCGGGCACATGGACAAGCTGGTCCGGATGGCCGTCGAGGCGGGCGTCGACCCGGTGACGGCGGTCCAGATGGCCACGATCAACTGCGCGGAGATGTACCGGATCGACCACCTGGTCGGCAGCATCGCCCCGGGACGCTTCGCCGACGTGCTGATCGTGGACGATCTGGCCGACTTCCAGGTGCGTGAGGTCGTGGCCGGTGGCAGGCTCGTGGCCAGGGACAACGCCATGATCACGCCCACGGCGCCGCCCGCCCGCCCGCCGGTGCGGCCCTTCCCCGTCGCCGAGCTGACCGCGGACGACATCGTGCTGCGCGCTCCCGAAGGGGCCGCCTCGGTCACCGCGCTGGCCATGCGGATGAGCCCCGAGCAGGTCTTCGTCCGCAAGCGGCACGACGTCACGCTCCCCGTGACCGGCGGCGTCGTCGAACCGTCCGTCGAGCACGACGCGCTCTACATCACGGTCGTCGAGCGGTACGGCAAGACCGCCAACCGGCCGGTCGCCCTGGTCAACGGCTTCGGCATCACCAGGGGCGCCATCGCCACCAGCGCCGCCCCCGACGACAACAACATCATCTGCGTCGGCGCCTCCCGCTCCGACATGGCCCTGGCGGTCAACGAGGTCGTCCGGGCGGGCGGCGGCCAGGCCGTCGTCGTGGACGGCGAGGTCCTGCGGTTGCTGCCGCTGCCGGTCGGCGGCATCGTCTCCGACCTGCCCGCGCGGGAGATGGCCGAGGCGGAGAGCGAGTTGGACGATCTGGCCCGCGAACTGGGCTGCGCGCTGCCCTCACCGCTGATGTATCTCTTCTTCCTGTCGATCACCGCGATCCCCGACTACGCCATCACCGATCTCGGCCTGGTGGACTGCGTCGAACTCAAGGTCGTCGACCCGATCCTCTCCTGGAGCTAGAGCATGACCGACTTCATCGCGGGGCTGCCCAAGTGCGAGCTCCACCTGCACATCGAGGGCACCCTCGAACCCGAGCTCAAGTTCGCGCTCGCCGAGCGCAACGGCATCGAGCTGCCCTACTCCTCGGTCGAGGACATCAGGGCCGCCTACTCCTTCGACGACCTGCCCTCCTTCCTCAAGATCTACTACGAGGGCATGGAGGTGCTGCGCACCGAGCCCGACTTCTACGACCTGGCCATGGCCTACCTGCGCAAGGCCGCCTCGCAGAACGTCCGCTACGCGGAGATCTTCTTCGACCCGCAGGCCCACACCTCGCGTGGTGTGCCCTTCGACCTCGTGATCCGCGGCCTGCGCCGTGCGCTGATCGACGCCGAGCGGCAGCTCGGGATCAGGGCGCAGCTCATCATGTGCTTCCTGCGCGACTTCCAGGCCGAGTACGCCATGGCGACGCTGCTGGAGTCGCTGCCCTACCGGGAGTGGATCGTGGGTGTCGGTCTCGACTCCGACGAGAAGGGCAACCCCCCGGTCAAGTTCAAGGCCGTCTACGAGCGGGCCAGGCAGGAGGGCTACCTGCTGACCATGCACTGCGACGTCGACCAGGAGAACTCGGTCGAGCACATCCGCCAGGCCGTCGAGGAGATCGGCGTGGACCGCGTCGACCACGGCGTCAACGTCCTTGAGGACCCGGCGCTGGTCGAGACGCTCCGCGAGCGGGGGCTCGGGCTGACCGTGTGCCCGATCTCCAACGGCTACGTGACGGACTCGACGAAGGCCGACGCCATCCGCAGGATGCTCGACCTCGGCCTGCGCGTCACGGTCAACTCCGACGACCCGGCCTACTTCGCCGGTTACGTCCAGGAGAACCTGGCCGTCCTGGCCGAGGAGCTCTCGCTGACCGAGGAGGACCTCGTCCAGCTCGAACGCAACGCCTTCGAGATCACCTGGCTGCCCCGCCATCTGAAGGACGCCTACCTCGCCGAGCTGGACGCCTACGCCGCCCGCTGAACCAACCCGCTGGAGGCCGCCGCCCGAGTCCGGGCGGCGGCCTCCAGCCGTCTCACGGGGTCACCGGGACGTTCGTCAGGCCGTTGCCGCCCGTCACCGTGTTGCTCGCGTGGACCGTCGTCTCACAGCCGGGGGCATGGTTGGTGACGTTGATCGCCAGCCGCCGGTCACCGGTCGCGCCCGTCAGGTCCGAGACGTTGTCGCGGAAGACGGTGCCGCAGCCCCATCCGGGCCGCTGGGTGTGGGTCTCGTACCCGTTGTTGGTGGTGTTCCTGCCCACGTTGCCCTGGACGAGGACGTCGTTGCCCTTCACGTCGACCCAGGAGTCGTCGTAGTTGGCGCCGGTGAGCCCGCCGCCGTCGAAGGTGTTGCCGACGATCCTGGCGCCCGTCGTGCCCTCCTTGATGTCGACGTTCTCACCGCCGACGTCCGGACCGATCGTGTTGCCGGCGATCTCGATGCGGTCGCTGTTGTCGGACAGGGTGTTGGCCGTGCCCACGTACACGCTCTCCCCCATGCCCCGGCCGTCGTTACCGGTGTCGTAGATGGTGGAGTTCCTGATGACGCCGTCGGTGCTGGAGTTGCGGAAGTGCACGCCCTCCATGTCGAGGTCGTGCACGGTGACGCCGTCGATGACGACGCCCTTCGCCGCGTCGATCATGATCCCTTTCTGGCCGCCGGTTATGGTGACGCCGGTGACGGTCCAGTAGGAGGCTCCGTTGAGGTGCAGGCCGTAGCCGCCGCCCGCGGTGAGGACCGCCCCGGAGGAGCCGGTGATCGTGATGCGGGCGTCGGGCCTGGCCGCCACGGTGGCCTTGAAGTTGCCCGTGTATCTCCCGTCGGCGAGCCGGATCGTGTCACCGGGCAGGGCCGTGCTCAGCGCCGTCTTGAGCCCCGAGGCCGTTGACACCGCGACAACCCGGCCGCCCCCGGGAGACGGCGTGGGCGACCCTGTGGGGGACGCTGTGGGGGACGCTGTGGGCGACGGGGAGGCCGTGGGCGACGGCGAGGGAGTGGCCGTGGCGGCGGTTATCTCGACGGCGGAGACCGTGGCGTGGTTGGCTCCGCCGTTCGCGCTGAACTGCAGGTTCAATCGGCCGTCGGTGACCGCGACGGTGAAGGAGCGGTCGCACGCCGTGAGCCTGCCGCAGTTCGCGTAGATGTCGAAGGCGCCGAGTGCGGTCACCCCCTCGGCCCTGACGTCGAAGCGGCGCTGCCCCGCCGCCGTGGCCCAGTCCTCCACCATCTTCAGGGTGACCCGGTAGGTGCCGTTGGGCAGGTCGAGGGCGTAGCCAGCTCCGCCGCCGAAGGCGTTGTAGGTCTGGTACAGCGCGTCGTCGACGGTGCCCTCGATGGGAGAGGGGATCCGGCCGCCGCCGTAACGGATGTCGTATCCCCGGTCGGCCTCCCAGAGGTTTCCCGAGGAGTCGGTGAGGCCGGGCCCGTTGGCGTCGATCCGGATCGGGAGGACGACCGTGGCGTCCGCCTGGACGGCGGCTCCCAGCGGGATCAGCAGGGTTCCCACGACGGCCAGAGCCCCGATGAGTCGGTGTCTCATGTGGTCTTTCACGTCCTTCAGGCTGAAAAGGGGGTGGATGAGGACGCATTGCGATGCGGACACAGGGTAACCCCGGTGAGGTCCGTGGGATCAGCGCATCCGCAGGGCCAGCAGGAAGTCCACCCGCTCGTCCAGGGAGGTCAGCGACCTGCCGGTGAGCTCCTCGATGCGCTTGAGCCGGTAGCGCAGCGTGTTGACGTGGACGTGGAGCCGGTCAGCGGTCGCCGCCCACGCGCCCGACTCCTCAAGGAAGGTCTCCAGCGTCTCCAGCAGGTCCGTCTGGTGGGCGGCGTCGTACTCCTCAAGCGGGCCGAGCAGCCGGGTCCTGAACGAGCGCCGCAACTCCCCGGGGATGGCGGCGATCAGGGAGCGGTGGGAGCTGACGTCGGCCCCGGTGATCGCCGAGACCCGGCCCTCACCCAGCTCGGCCAGCGTGCGGGCGTGCCTGGCCTCCTCGATCAGGCCGCTCAGCGTGGCCGGGCCGTTGGTCACGCTGCTGACGCCGATCGTGATCCTGGCCTCGCCGAGCCCGGCCTCAAGCGTGGCCGCCCCGGCCAGCAGGTGCGCGGTCAGCTCGTCCGCGGTGTTGCCCGCCAGCGGCACCAGCGCCACGGCGTGCCGGTCCGCGGCGGTCGCCACGCCGGGCGCCAGCGGGCGCAGCAGCTCGTCGAGCACCGCGACCCCCACCTCGTCCGCCCGGTCGATCCCCTCCACGGCCAGCGCGACGGCCAGCAGGCCGTGCTCGGTCTCGATGTGCAGGGTGTGCAGCCGGGAGACCACCCCGGGCAGGTTCGCGTCGCCGGAGGCCAGCAGGTCCAGCAGCTGGTCGAGGACCCGGCGCTCGATGCGGTGGGCCGCCTCAAGGCGGGAGCGTTCGAGCGCCACCAGCGCGGCCAGCTCGACGACCAGGTCCTCATGCTCACCGCCCGCCCGCACCTGCTCACCCGCGTAGGCCAGGAACCAGTTGGCGATCCGGTGCGGGGCCCCCTTGCTGACCGGGAAGACCGACAGCACGGTGCCGTCCGGCTGCGGTGCCGTACCGGGCAGGAAACGGGCGGACAGGAACGCCTGCGCCAGCCGCCCACCGGCCCCCTCGGGCAGCGGCTGCGAGCCGACGACCACCCGGCCCGTCGCCGAGAGCACCCAGCAGGGCACATCCAGCTCCCCGGCGACCGTGGTGACGACCTTGCTCAGGCTGCCGCCGTCGACGAGCGTGCTCGCCAGCCTCCTGCGCGGGCCGTACGGCCTGCTGGGGGCGGCGGCGCCGTACTCCTCGATCAGGGCACGCAGCACGTACTCGGTGAGCGCGCCGAAGGAGACCTCGACGCCGAGGGCCAGCAGCGGCAGCCCCGCCTCGGCGCAGGCGTCGACGAGGTCGGCGGGCGGCACCTTGAGGGCGGTGCCCGAGCAGAGCGCGGCGACCCTGGCCTCGACCAGGGCGGCCACGAACCGCCTGGCGGAGCCGGGCCCGTCATGCCAGGTCAGCTCGGTGAGGACCAGTTCCGCGGGCTTGAGGAAGCGGCCCGGATCGATGAGGTCGGTGGTCGTGACGCCACGGACCCTGCGGTCGAGCAGGTCGTGACCGGTGAGGACCTTCAGCCCCAGGTGATCGACCTGGCACAGGTCCCGCAGGCGCATACCTGTAGGTTAACCGCCGCTCAGATCGGCCACGACTCCCGCCGCCACGCGGCGTCCCAGAACAGCCACTCGTAGCGCGCGGTGGTCAGCGCGTGCTCGCACAGTCGCGCCCGGTCGGCCTCGGGCAGCGTCGCGGCGACCTCGTCGAGCAGGTCGAGCACCCCGGCGACGGTCTCCTGGTAGTGCTCGCCGCCGTAGGTCTCGATCCACCAGGCGTAGAGCGGATCCGGCGAAGACTGCTTCAACAGCGCCTCACCGACCCTGGCGTAGATCCAGTAGCAGGGCACGATCGCGCCCAGCGCCTCGGGGAAGGTCCCGAGGTGACAGACGCGCAGCAGGTAGGAGGCGTAGCCGACGGTCGTCGGGGCGGCCCCCGCCCGGCGCGCCTCGTCCCGGTCGAGACCGAAGGCGGTCAGCAGTTCGACGTGCAGGCTGTGCTCGACCTCGACCGTACGCGCGCAGTCGGCGGCGAAACGCTGCACCGCCGCCGGATCGGCCGCCTTGACCCCGCACGCCGCCAGCGCCCGCGCGTAGTCGGGCAGGAAGTGGGTCTCCTGCACCACGAAGTGCCGGAAGACCTCGCGCGGGAGTGTCCCGTCGGTCAGCCCGGTGAGGAAGGGATGAGCCAGGATGCGTCCGTAGACACCGTCGACCACCCGCCACAGCTCATCGCGAAACCGGCTCACACCAGCGATGCTATCCGCCCGGCCCGGCGAGGGCGTGCCACCGTCACAGAGGCCCGCCCGGTACGGCGCGCCCTCACAGGAGCCTGCGCATCACGACCCGGGGCGCCAGCTCGATGCCCAGTTCCCGTTCGTGGACCACCAGGGCTGCCAGCTCCGGCCCCCACTCCTCCTGTCCCAGTACGGCGAAGCCCCGCCGGGCGTACCACGGCGCGTTCCACGGCACGTCCCTGAAGGTCGTCAGCGTCACCGCGGCCGCCCCCTCGGCGAGCGCGTGCTCGCAGACGGCTTCGAGAAGGCTCCCGCCGGCGCCCCGCCGCCCGTGGGCCGGATGGACCGCCAGCTGGTCCAGGTGGACCTGGCCGTCCACCCAGCCGATCATCGCGAACCCGAACGGCGGGTCTCCGGCGACCAGCACCCGTGCCGGGTCACCGGCCTCCTCGACCATCGTGGTCCCCGGCGGGAAGGTGATGCCGACCTGGGCGAACACCCCGTCGGCCGCGATCTCGACCTCGGCCAGGCCCGGCAGTTCGGCGGCGCTCGCCCATCGGACGTCCGTCATCCGGCTAGAGGTCCAGAAGGTGTTCGAGGCCGACGGTGAGGCCCGGCGTCTCACCGACCCGGCGCACGCCGAGCAGCACACCCGGGGTGAAGGAGGCGCGGTTCATCGTGTCGTGGCGGATGGTGAGGATCTCGCCGTCACCGCCGAGGATCACCTCCTGGTGGGCGATCAGCCCGGCCAGCCGTACCGCGTGGACGTGGACGCCGTCCACGTCGGCTCCGCGGGCGCCGTCGAGCTCCGCGCTGGTGGCGTCGGGCATCGACCCCATCCCGGCCTTGCGACGCGCCTCGGCGATCAGCTCCGCCGTACGGCGGGCCGTGCCCGAGGGGGCGTCCGCCTTGTTGGGGTGGTGCAGCTCGACGATCTCGGCGGAGTCGAAGTAGCGGGCCGCCTGCTGGGCGAAGCGCATCATCAGGACGGCCGCGATGCCGAAGTTGGGGGCGATCAGCACGTTCACGCCGGGGTTGTCGTCGAGCAGGCCGCGCACCCGGGCCAGACGCTCGGCGTCGAACCCGGTGGTGCCGACCACGGCGTGGATGCCGTGGGAGACGCACCAGGCCAGATTGTCCATGACGACGGCCGGGTGGGTGAAGTCGACCACCACCTGGGCGCCCTCAAGCTCCTCGATGGGGTCGTCCTTGTCGACGGCCGCGACGAGTTCCAGATCGTCGGCCGCCTCGACGGCCTTGCACACTTCGATGCCCACGCGCCCTCTGGCGCCGAGAACTCCTACCCTGATCACCCGGTCAGCCTATCTCCACCGGTGTGACCGGCCGTCGCGCAGGGCGGCCGGTCACACCGGTGGAAGCTCAGACCAGGAGCGGGGAGAAGTCCCGGCCTGCGTAGGGTCCGACGACCGCCAGGGTCATCGGACGCCGCAGGATCTCCTGGGCCACGGCCTGGATGTCGTCGAGGGTGACGGCCTCGATGCGGCCGAGCACCTCGTCGACGGACATCAGGCGGTCGTGCACCAGCTCGCTCTTGCCCAGCCTGGACATTCGCGACCCGGTGTCCTCAAGGCCGAGCACGAGGCCGCCGCGCATCTGCCCCTTGCCGAGGACGAGCTCCTCCTCGGTGATGCCGTGCGCGACCACCTGCGCCACCTCGGCCTGCGCCACCTTGAGGACCTCGTCGATCTTGGGCGGCAGGCAGCCGACGTAGACACCGAACTGGCCGGTGTCGGCGTAGGCGGAGGTGTAGCTGTAGGCGGAGTAGGCCAGGCCCCGCTTCTCCCTGATCTCCTGGAACAGCCGCGACGACATGCCGCCGCCGAGCACGGCGTTGAGCACGCCCAGGGCGAAGCGGCGCTCGTCGTTGCGGGCCAGGGCCGCGGTGCCCAGCACGAGGTTCGCCTGCTCCGTCGTCCGGTCGAGGACCGTGACGCCGGAACGGTAGGGAACCTCCGCGCCGCCCACGCGGGGCGGGGCGTGCCACTCCTCACCGCCGAGCGCGCCCGCCCGCTCGTAGGCGGCCGCGACCAGTTCGACGACGTACTCGTGGCTGACGTTGCCCGCGACCGCGACGACCGTGTGCGAGGGCAGGTAGTAGCGGTGGTAGTACTCCGCGATCCGGTCACGCGACAGCGCCTTGATCGACTCGACCGTCCCGAGGATCGGGCGGCCGACGGGCGTGTCGCCGTACAGGGCGGCGGAGAACTGCTCGTGCACCACGTCCGAGGGATCGTCGTCGTGCATGGCGATCTCCTCCAGGATCACACCACGCTCGGCCTCGACGTCCTCCGGGGTGATGAGCGAGGAGGTGATCACGTCGGCGAGGACGTCCACCGCCAGCGGCAGGTCCTCGTCGAGGACCCGCGCGTAGTAGCAGGTGTACTCCTTGGCGGTGAAGGCGTTGATCTCACCGCCGATGCCCTCGATCGCCGCGGAGATCTCCAGGGCGTCCCGCGTTGGGGTTCCCTTGAACAGCAGGTGCTCAAGGAAGTGGGAGGCCCCCGTGTGCTCGGGGGCCTCGTCCCTCGATCCGATGCCGACCCACATGCCGACCGCGACGGAACGCACGGTCGGCATGGACTCGGTCACCACCCGGAGCCCACCGGGGAGGACGGTGCGCCGCACGACCCCGGCACCGTCTTTGCCGGGGTGCAGAGTGGTGGTCGTCACGAGTTGCGGTCTTCCCCTCCACGGCTCGCACCGCTGCTGCGGGTGCGGGTACGGCGGCGCGGGGCGGCGTCCTCGCGGGGCCTGTCCTCGGCGGGCGCCGGGGACTCGTCCCCGTCGGCTCCGGACTCGGCCTTGGCCGCGGCCTCCTTCTCGATGACCTCGACCGGGACCAGGGAGAGCTTGCCGCGCGAGTCGATCTCGGCGATCTCCACCTGGATCTTCTCCCCGACGTTCATGACGTCCTCGACGTTCTCGATGCGCTTGCCGCCGTGCAGCTTGCGGATCTGGGAGACGTGCAGAAGACCGTCCTTGCCCGGCATGAGGGAGATGAAGGCGCCGAAGGCGGCGATCTTGACGACCGTGCCCAGGTAGCGCTCGCCGACCTCCGGCATGTGCGGGTTGGCGATGGCGTTGATCGCCGACCTGGCCGCCTCGGCGGACGGGCCGTCGGTGGCGCCGATGTAGATGGTTCCGTCGTCCTCGATCGTGATCTCGGCGCCGGTGTCGTCCTGGATCTGGTTGATCATCTTGCCCTTCGGGCCGATGACCTCGCCGATCTTGTCGACCGGGACCTTGATCGTGATGATGCGCGGAGCGGTGGCGTTCATCTCCGCCGGGGAGTCGATCGCCTCCTGCATCACGTCGATGATGGCCAGACGGGCGCCCTTGGCCTGCTTCAGCGCCGCGCCCAGGACCGAGGCGGGGATGCCGTCGAGCTTGGTGTCGAGCTGCAGGGCCGTGATGACGTCCTTGGTGCCGGCGACCTTGAAGTCCATGTCGCCCATGGCGTCCTCGGCACCGAGGATGTCGGTCAGCGTGACGTACTGGTCGCCCTCGTTGATCAGGCCCATCGCGATGCCCGCGACGATGCCCTTGAGCGGGACACCCGCGTCGAGCAGCGACATGGTCGAGGCGCAGACCGAACCCATGGAGGTCGAACCGTTGGAGCCGAGCGCCTCGGAGACCTGACGGATCGCGTAGGGGAACTCCTCGCGGGTCGGCAGGACCGGCAGCAGCGCCCGCTCGGCGAGCGCGCCGTGGCCGATCTCGCGGCGCTTGGGAGAACCGACGCGGCCCGTCTCACCCGTGGAGTAGGGCGGGAAGTTGTAGTTGTGCATGTAGCGCTTGGTGCGCTCCGGGTTGAGCGTGTCGATCATCTGCTCCATGCGGAGCATGTTGAGGGTGGTGATGCCCAGGATCTGGGTCTCACCGCGCTCGAACAGGGCCGAACCGTGCACCCGGGGCACGACGTGGACCTCGGCGCTGAGCTGCCGGATGTCCTTGACGCCGCGGCCGTCGATGCGGACGCCCTCGGCGATGACCCGCTCGCGCATGAGCTTCTTGGTCAGCGACCGGAACGCCGGGCCGATCTCCTTCTCGCGGCCCTCGAAGTCGGGGGCGACCTTCTCCAGGGCCAGCGCCTTGACCCGGTCGAGCTCGACCTCACGCTCCTGCTTGCCCGCGATGGTCAGCGCGGCGGCCAGCTCGCTCCTGACCGCGTTGGTCACGGCCTCCAGGACGTCGTCCTGGTAGTCGAGGAAGACGGGGTACTCGCTGACCTCCTTGGCCGCCACCTTGGCGATCTTGGCCTGGGCCTCGCAGAGCACCTTGATGAACGGCTTGGAGGCGTCGAGGCCCTGCGCCACGGTCTCCTCGGTCGGAGCGACGGCGCCCTCCGCGACGAGCTTGAGCGTGTCACGGGTGGACTCGGCCTCGACCATCATGATGGCGACGTCGCCGTCGTCGAGGACCCGGCCCGCGACGACCATGTCGAAGGTGGCGTTCTCCAGCTCGGAGTGGGTGGGGAAGGCCACCCACTGGCCCTCGATCAGCGCCACCCGCACGCCGCCGATCGGCCCGGAGAAGGGCAGCCCGGCGAGCTGGGTGGACAGGGACGCGGCGTTGATCGCGACCACGTCGTAGAGGTGGTTGGGGTCGAGCGCCATGACGGTGGCGACCACCTGGACCTCGTTGCGCAGACCCTTGACGAACGACGGGCGCAGCGGCCGGTCGATCAGACGGCAGGTGAGGATGGCGTCCTCGGAGGGACGGCCCTCACGCCGGAAGAACGAGCCGGGGATGCGGCCCGCGGCGTACATCCGCTCCTCGACGTCGACCGTGAGCGGGAAGAAGTCGAAGTTCTCCTTGGGCGACTTGGACGCCGTGGTCGCGGACAGGACCATCGTCTCCTCGTCGAGGTAGACGACGGCGGAGCCTGCCGCCTGGCGCGCGAGCCTGCCGGTCTCGAACCGGATGGTACGCGTGCCGAAGGAGCCGTTGTCGATTACGGCTTCACTGCTGTGGACACCCTCCACGGGGACCTCCTTTGATCGGTCGCCCGCGTCCCCCAGGCACGCGTCTCGCGCCTGGGTCGTCTTTTCCTGCCGGCTCCCCGTAGGTGCAGCGCCGGTCTTCGATTGAAGCGCCCGGTTCCGTACGGCTGATGCCATGATGACCGGGGGCCACTACCGAGGACCGGCCCTCCGACGCCGTGGGGCGCGCTTGCTGTGCGGACGCGGGGCACTGTCTCGGCTATTCAGTTTGCTCACACCGGGGGTGTCTTTACGGCGCGACGCGCCGACACCCCCCATATGAGATGAAGGGAGCGGCGCGAGCGCCGCTCCCCGGTGAACCTATCGGCGCAGGCCGAGCCGCTCGATGAGCGAGCGGTAACGCTCGATGTCCTTGTTCTGCAGGTACTTCAGCAGCCGGCGGCGACGGCCGACGAGCAGCAGCAGGCCGCGGCGGCTGTGGTGGTCGTGCTTGTGCAGCTTCAGGTGCTCGGTGAGCTCGCTGATGCGCTTGCTCAGCAGCGCGATCTGCACCTCGGGGGAGCCGGTGTCGGCCTCACCCTTGGCGTACTCTCCGATGATCTGCTTCTTGGCGGCGGTGTCGAGCGACACGTCTCTCCTCGGACTCTGCGGGCACGCGGGTATACAGGTGCCCGAACGACCGTGCGTGCCTACAGTCGCCGTGGCGGGCCAGCGCCCGGGGTGCGATACCACCGGTTACAGAGCTGACACGCCAGATTACCACCGGGCCGGACGGACGCGCACATCCCACGCGCCCGGCGGGACACCGGAGCCTTTACGGCGTTTCGCGGGTGATGCGGCGGGCCTCGTCCACGTCGGCGCGCATCTGCTCGATGAGCGCCTCGACCGAGTCGAACCTGAGGTTGGCGCGCAGCCGCCGCCCGAAGTCGACGGCCACGTGGGCGCCGTAGAGATCGAGGTCGTCACGGTCGAGCGCGTAGGCCTCGACCGTGCGCGGCACCCCCTCGAAGGTGGGGTTGGTGCCCACGGAGATCGCGGCGGGCCAGCGCTCCCCGCCGTAGACGGCGGGCAGGTTGCCGTTGGAGACCCCCTGCAGCCAGCCCGCGTAGACGCCGTCGGCGGGGATCGCGGTGTGCTCGGGCGACTCGACGTTCGCCGTCGGGAAGCCGAGCTGCCTGCCTCGCTGGTAGCCGCGCACGACCACTCCCTCGACCCGGTGCGGACGGCCGAGCGCGACGGCCACGGCCTCCATGTCGCCCGCGGCGAGCCGTTCGCGGATGAGGGTGGAGGAGATCGCCTCCCCGTTGCTCACCAGCGGGACCGCCTCCGCGACGAAGTCGTACTTCTCACCGAGGGTCTGCAGCGTCTCGACGTCGCCCGAGGCCTTGTGACCGAAACGGAAGTTCTCCCCGACCACGACACCCGCCGCGTGCAGCCGGTCGACCAGCACGGTCTGCACGAACTCGTCCGGGCTCATGTGGGAGAAGTCGAGTGTGAACGGCAGCACGCAGACCGCGTCGACACCGAGACCGGCGAGCAGCTCGGTGCGGTGCCTGCCCGTCGTCAGCCTCGGGGGATGCGTGCCGGGGCGCACGACCTCCTCGGGATGCGGGTCGAAGGTCACCACCACCGAGGGAAGGCCGAGCCTCCCCGCCAGCGCCACGGCGCGGGCGACCATCTGCTGGTGCCCCAGGTGAACCCCGTCGAAGACGCCGATCGTGACGACGGACCTGCCCCAGTCTTCGGGCACGTCGTCCAATCCGTGCCAGGCTCGCACCGTGACCTCTTCCCGTTGTAGCGGATCGATCCCTAAAGCCTGCCATGCCGCCCCGGCTTCGCTCCAATCGGGGAGCCCGGTGGAGCGAACAGAAGATCCTTTTACCGGCCGCCGGGTCGTGTGACGCGGGAACAGGCCCTGGACCCGGCGTGTGCCCGGCCGCGGAGCGTGACTCCGGGGGTGTGGACCATGATCTCCTCGAAGCCCGGGCCGGTCGCGGTCGCGTCCGGGTGAGCCCGCGGGGATCAGGGCACGAAGACCGCCAACGACCTGGTCAGCCTCCCCCGCTCCTCGACCAGGGCCAGCAGCGTGCCGTCCGGCCCGAAGACCCCGATCGGCCCGTCGCCCAGCCCCGCCGCGGGCAGCCTGCCGCCGTGCGCGACGAGACCGGCCTCCTGCTCGGTCACGTCACGACGCGGGAAGGCCGCCGCGACCGCCTCCGCCATCGGCAGGATGACGCAGTCGGCCGCGAGCCGTTCGATCGTGCGGGCCGCCGACAGGTCGTACGGCCCGACCCGGGTGCGCCGCAGGGCGGTCAGGTGACCGCCGACGCCGAGCGCGGTCCCCAGGTCGCGGGCGAGTGCCCTGATGTAGGTGCCGCTGGAACAGGTCACGGAGACGTCCACGTCGAGCAGGTCCCCCTCACGCCGGATGTCGAGGATCTCAAAGGCGGAGACGGTGACCGGCCGGGCCTCCAGTTCGACCTCCTCGCCCGCCCGCGCCCGCTTGTAGGCCCGTTCGCCGTTCACCTTGATGGCGCTGACCTGCGGTGGGACCTGCATGATGCGCCCGGTGAGGGCCGCGACGCCCTTGCCGACCTCCTCTGCGGCGATCCCGGCGGCCGAGGCCGAGGCGACGATCTCCCCCTCGGCGTCGTCGGTGTTGGTCGACTGACCGAGCCTGATCGTGCCGTCGTAGCCCTTCTCGGTCAGCGCCAGGTGCCCGAGCAGCCTGGTCGCCTTCTCCACCCCGATCACCAGCACCCCGGTCGCCATCGGATCGAGGGTGCCCGCGTGCCCGACCTTCCTGGTGCCCGCGACGCCGCGCATCTTGCCGACCACGTCGTGCGAGGTCCACCCGGCGGGCTTGTCCACGATGATCAGTCCGCTCGGCGGCGGGGTGCGCTTGACGCGAGCCGTGCTCATGGGAGTCCTCATCAGGAGAAGAGCTGTGTGCGAAGAGGCCGCGCCGGCGGCACGGCCCGGGAACTACAGGAGGGCGCGCAGGCTCTCCATGGTCTGCTCGACCGGCAGGTGGGAGGTGAACCCGGCCGCCCGCGCGTGCCCGCCCCCGCCGAGCGCGGCGCAGACCCGCGCGACGTCGACGGCCCCCTTCGAACGGGTCGAGACCTGCCAGGCCCCGTCGTCGTCCTCCTTGAGGATCACGGCCACGTCGGCCTCGTCGGTCCGCCTGACCACGTCGATGATCCCCTCGACCTCGTCGTAGGGCAGGTCCTGGGCGGCCCGGTCCTGCCTGGTGACGAACGTCCAGACCAGCCCCGGCCCCGTCGAGGGTTCGAGCACCGCCCGGTCGAGCGCGGCGCCGAGCACCCGGAGATAGCCGAACGGCGAGCGGTCCCACAGCTCCCTGGCGATCTTCTCGGGGTTCAGGCCTGTGGCCAGCAGCCTGGCGGCCATGGCGTGCGCCCGCGGCGTGGTCGAGGAGTGCCTGAACGATCCGGTGTCGGTGACCAGCCCGGCGTACAGACAGGTCGCCACCTGCCTGCCGATCGGCAGGCCAAGCCGTACGAGCAGCTCCTCGGCGAGCACGGCGGTCGCCGCCGCCTCGGGATCGACCAGGTTGAGCGTGCCGAACCCGGTGTTGGAGGCGTGGTGGTCGACCACGACCAGTTCCCTGGCCTTGCCCGCGTTGGCGGCCAGCGTGCCGAGCCGGTCGGCGACGGGGACGTCGAACGTCATCATCAGCTCGGGCACCGCCGGGTAGGCCGCCGGCTCGACCAGCAACTCCTGGCCGGGCAGGAAGCGCAGCAGCCGGGGAACCCGGAACCTGCGCTCCCCGAAGGAGGCCGTGACCCGCTTGCCCTCCGCGCGCAGCGCCATGCCGACGGCGAGCATCGAACCGAGCGCGTCCGCGTCGGGCGAGATGTGGCAGGCCAGCGCCACCTCTCCCGCGGCCGAGACAAGCTCGACGGCCCGGTCCCAGTCGCGCTCCGGCACCGGGTCGCTCTCACGCGGGTCGGAGGTCACGTCGCGGGGCGTCCCGCCTGCTCGGCCGGCTCGTCCTCGTCCTCCTCGGAAAGGTCGCTCTCCTCGGCGGGCTTGCGGTACGGGTCCGCCTCCCCCGCGTGCCGTGCTCCGGCGGCCTGCTTGGCGATCTCGGCGTCCCTGACCTTCGCCTCGGCGAACAGCCCGTCCAGGTGGCGGGCGCTGTCAGGGAGCGGGTCGTGGGTGAACGTCAGCGTCGGCGTGTGACGCAGACCGGTCTGACGCCCGACCTCGGACCGGATGAGCCCCTTGGCGCTCTCCAGGGCGGCCGCCGAGTCAGCCCGCTCCGCCTCGGAGCCGAACACGGTGTAGAACACCGTGGCCTCGCTCAGGTCGTTGGTGATCCGAGCGTCGGTGACGGTCACGAAGCCCAGCCTCGGGTCCTTGATCCGACGCTCCAGCATCTCCGCGACCACCTGCTGGATGCGGTCGGCGATCTTACGTGCGCGTGCGGCGTCCATATTCGCTCCCCCCTTCTCACAGTAACGACCGGGCACGACAACTCCGCGACCGGTCGCTCCGTGCTAGTCCTCGTCCTCGTTGTAGAGCCGTTGTCTCGCCGACAACAGCTCGATCTCCGGGTGGAAGGCGATCAGTCGCTCGCAGTCGTCCAGCACCGCACCGCAGTTGGACGCGGTCGCGGAAACGACGGCGATCCCGATCTCGGTACGGCGGTGCAGATCCAGATGTCCGGTCTCCGCGACGGCCACACCCGGGAACCGTCGCTGCACCTCGGCGATGATGGGACGCACCACGGAGCGCTTCTGCTTCAGCGAACGGACGTCGCCGAGCAGGATGTCCAGTGTCAGGGCACCTACATACATTGGTCAGTCACCAGCCGCGGCTCTGACGCACGCCGTCCGGCCCGGGGCCGCCGCGGCTCCGGGAGCCGCCCACACTGTGGGCGGCTCCCTCGGCCGTTACGGGTGCCCGTGCCGGACCGGTGGCGTCAGACGCGCGGCTTCTCCCGCATCTCGAACGTCTCGATGACGTCGTCGATCTTGATGTCGTTGTAGCCGACACCGATACCGCACTCGTAGCCCTCACGGACCTCGGTCGCGTCGTCCTTGAACCGGCGCAGCGAGCTGACCGTGAGGTTGTCGGAGATGACGACACCGCCACGGATGATCCGCGCCTTGCTGTTCCGGACGATCGTGCCCGAACGGACCAGCGCACCGGCGATGTTGCCGATCTTCGGCACCTTGAAGACCTCGCGGACTTCGGCGGTGCCCATCTGGACCTCTTCGTACTCGGGCTTGAGCATGCCCTTCAGGGCCGCCTCGATCTCCTCGATCGCCTGGTAGATGACCGAGTAGTAGCGGATGTCGACGCCCTCGCGCTCGGCCAGGTCGCGTGCCCGGACCTCCGGGCGCACGTTGAAGCCGATGATGACGGCGTTGTCGTCCGCGACCGCCAGGTTGACGTCGTACTCGGTGATCGCACCGACGGCGCGGTGGAGCACCCGCAGGCGGACCTCGTCGCCGACGTCGATCTTGAGCAGCGCGTCCTCAAGGGCCTCGACCGAACCGGAGACGTCACCCTTGATGATGAGCTTGAGCTCGTCGACCTGGCCCTTCTCCATCTCGCTGAAGAGCTCTTCGAGCGTACGGCGGCGGCCGGACCTGGCCATGTCCGCGATGCGCTTGCGAGCCGCCCGCTGCTGGGCGATCTGCCGGGCCATCCGGTCGTCGGTGACGACGATGAAGTTGTCACCGGCCCCCGGCACCGCGGTCAGACCGAGCACCTGGACCGGACGAGACGGGTCGGCCTCGTCGATCAGCTTGCCGTTGTCGGCGACCATCGCCCGAACGCGGCCGAAGGCCTCGCCACAGACGATCGAGTCACCGACGCGGAGCGTGCCGCGCTGGACCAGCACGGTCGCGACCGGGCCGCGGCCCTTGTCGAGGTGCGCCTCGATGGCGACGCCCTGGGCGTCCATCGTCGGGTTGGCCCGCAGGTCGAGCTCGGCGTCCGCGGTGAGCAGGATGGCCTCGAGCAGCTCGTCGATGCCGGTCCCGTTCTTGGCGGAGATGTTGACGAACATCGTGGTGCCGCCGTACTCCTCGGCGACCAGGCCGTACTCGGTGAGCTGGGCCCTGACCTTGTTGGGGTCGGCGCCCTCCTTGTCCACCTTGTTGACCGCGACCACGATCGGCACGTCGGCCGCCTGGGCGTGGTTCAGAGCCTCGATCGTCTGCGGCTTCACACCGTCGTCCGCCGCGACGACCAGGACGGCGATGTCGGTCACCTTGGCACCACGGGCACGCATGGCGGTGAACGCCTCGTGACCCGGGGTGTCGATGAAGGTGATCCTCCGGTCCTCGCCCTCGTGCTCGGTGGAGATCTGGTAGGCACCGATGTGCTGGGTGATGCCACCGGCCTCCCGCGCGACCTCGTTGGTGTGCCGGATCGCGTCGAGCAGCTTGGTCTTACCGTGGTCGACGTGACCCATGACGGTCACCACCGGCGGACGCGCGACCAGGTCGCCCTCGTCGCCCTCGTCCTCGCCGAACTCGATGTCGAAGGACTCAAGAAGCTCGCGGTCCTCCTCCTCCGGGCTGACGACGAGCAGGTTGTAGTCCAGCTCGGCGGCCAGCAGCTGCAGCGTCTCCTCGTTGACCGACTGCGTGGCGGTCACCATCTCGCCGAGGTGCAGCATGATCTGCACCAGGGACGCCGGGTTCGCGCCGATCTTGTCGGCGAAGTCCGCCAGGGAGGCGCCACGCGACAGACGGATCGTCTGGCCGCCACCACGGGGAGCCTGCACGCCGCCGATCGCCGGGGCCTGCATGTTGTCGAACTCCTGGCGCCTCTGGCGCTTGGACTTGCGACCACGGGTCGGACGCCCGCCGGGACGGCCGAAGGCGCCCGCCGTACCGCCGCCACGGCCACGGCCACCGCCGCCACCGGGACGACCGGCGAAGCCGCCGCCACCGCCACCACCGGGACCACCGGTTCCGGTGCCGGGACGACCCGCGCCACCGCCACCACCGGGACGACCGGCGAAGCCGCCGCCACCGGGACGACCACCGCCGCCACCGGGACGACCGGCACCGCCGGGACGACCGCCGCCGGGAGCACCGGGACGCCCGCCGCCGGCGGGAGCCGGACGGCCCTGGGGCATCATCATCGGGCTGGGCCGGGGGCCGCCGGGACGCGGACCACCCGCGCCCGCGCCGCCACCGGGACGGGGGCCACCCGAAGGAGGCCCGGGACGCGGACCGCCGGGACCGGCCTGACCCGCGCGCGGAGCGCCGGGGCGAGGCCCGCCGTCACGCTGACCCTGCTGCTCGCGGGGCCCGCGGTCCTCACGCGGACCGCCGGGACGCGGACCCCTTTCGGGGCCGCCGCCCTCACGACCGGGACGCGGCGGACGGGCCTGGCCCATGCCGCTGGCGTTCGAGGAGAACGGGTTGTTGCCGGGGCGCGGACCCGGACGCGGGCCGGGACGCGGGCCCGGCTTGGGGCCACCCGCAGCGGGGGCACCCTGACCGGGACGAGCGCCCTGACCGCCACCGGGACCGCCGGAAGGACGGCCCTCGGTACGGGGGGCGGGTCCCGGACGCGGTCCCGGACGCGGACCCGGCTTGGGGCCGGGGGCGGCGGGACGGGGTGCCTCGAACCTCGGCGGCTGGACCGGCGAGGGCGGCTGCTGAGGCTGCGCCTGCTGCTGAGGCTGTGCCTGCTGGGGCTGGGGAACCGGCGGGGCCTGAGGCGCGGGGGCCGCGGGACGTGCCGCGGCGGGACCCGGCCTGGGGCCCGGCTTGGGAACCGGTCCCGGCTTGGGAATCGATGCCGGCGACGGAGCGCCGTTTCCGGCCTGGCCTCCGGCCGGCCGGGGTGCCGCCTGCGGCGGCCTGGGCGACCTGTTGCCGCCCCTGTCGGACGAACCCTTGGGGGGACCGCCCAAAGCTTCCGTGAGCCTGCGGACTACCGGTGCTTCGATAGTCGAGGACGCCGAACGCACGAACTCGCCCATCTCCTGGAGCTTGGCCATGACGACCTTGCTCTCCACACCGAACTCCTTGGCGAGCTCGTATACCCGGACCTTCGCCACTGCACTCCCTTACTCGGCCCGGGAGGCTGTGCCGCCGGACCGTCGTTACGTAGACGTACTCATCGCCGCATGCTCATCAGGCGCTCATAGCTATCTGACCAGCCCATCAACTCGGCGTCCTACATGACAGTTGGCAACCATTTCACCCGTTCCTTTCGGAGTGGAGCCCTTCCAGGTGTTCTCGCACTCGCGAGACGTCAAGCGGGGCCGCGGCACGAAACGCGCGCGGAAACGCTCGGCGACGCTCGGCGAGATCGAGACAGCTCAGGGAGGGATGCAGTGAAGCACCACGCCCTTGGAGCCGTCGTCGCAGGTCAGGGACGATGACGCCCTCGACCACCACCAGGCGGAGCAGCTCGGAGGAAACCGTGCGAACCCGACAGCCCACACAGGTTCTCAGTGGGGCCGCCCGGTCACCATATTCCAGCTTACCGTGTGGACGCATCTGCGGAACCGGCCGCATCCCCCGCTTGTGTATCGGGACGGATGTCGATGCGCCATCCGGTCAGGCGATTGGCCAGCCGGGCGTTCTGCCCCTCCTTGCCGATGGCGAGGGAGAGCTGGTAGTCGGGAACGATCACACGGGCCGCGCGCCCCTCGGGGTCGATCACCTCGACGTGGGAGACACGGGCAGGCGAGAGGGCGTTGCCCACGAACTCCGCCGGGTCCTCCGACCAGTCGATGATGTCGATCTTCTCGCCGTGCAGCTCGGCCATGACGTTGCGCACGCGCGAACCCATCGGGCCGATGCAGGCACCCTTGGCGTTGACGCCGGGGCGCCGGGAACGGACCGCGATCTTGGTGCGGTGACCCGCCTCGCGGGCGATCGCCGCGATCTCGACCGTACCGTCGGCGATCTCCGGAACCTCCAGGGCGAAAAGCTTCTTCACCAGCCCGGGGTGGGTCCGCGACAGCGTCACCGACGGTCCCTTGTGGCCCTTCTTGACCTGGACCACGTAGCAGCGGATGCGCTCGCCGTGGACGTACTCCTCGCCGGGCACCTGCTCGTTGTGCGGCAGCACCGCCTCGATCTTGCCGAGGTCGACCAGGACGACCCTGGGGTCCTTGCCCTGCTGGATGACGCCCGCGACGAGCTCACCCTCACGGCTGGCGAACTCACCGAAGTTGATCTCGTCCTCGGCGTCCCTCAGCTGCTGGAGGATGACCTGCTTGGCGGTGGTCGCGGCGATGCGGCTGAAGTTGCCCGGGGTGTCGTCGAACTCCCTGAGCACCTCCCCGCTCTCGTCGTCGAGCTCCGCGGCGAAGATGGTCACGTGCCCTGACTGCCTGTCGAGCTCGGCACGGGCCTTGGCCGCGGCCCCCTCGCTCCGGAAGTACGCGATCAGCAGTGCGTCCTCGATCGCCTTGACGACCAGGTCGAAGGAGATGTCCTTCTCCCGCTCCAGGCTGCGCAGGACGCTCATGTCGATGTCCACGAGGCTCCCCCTTAGCCTTCGTCGCCGTCTTCGCCGTCGTCTTCGGCGTCGTCAAACCGGCGGAATTCCACCTGCACCCGTCCTCGGGTCAGGTCCTGATAGTCGATGCGGCGGGTCACGCCGTCGACGTCGATCTCTACGCCGGTGTCGTCCGTGGCGACGATCCGGCCCTCAACCAGCGTGCCGTCCCGCAGGTCGGCCTTGACCAGCCTGCGCACCGCGCGGCGCCAGTGACGCGGCTCGGTGAGCGGCCGGTCGACCCCGGGAGAGGAGACCTCAAGCACGTACGGCGTCGCGCCCATCGCGTCACCGTCGTCCAGCGCCGTGGAGACGGCGAGGCTGACCTCGGCGACGTCGTCCAGGCTCACGCCGCCGTCACGGTCGACGATGACACGCAGCAGACGCCGCTTGCCCGCCGGTGTGACCGTGACGTCCTCCAGGTCGAGCCCGAAGGAGCAGGCGACAGGTTCCAGCAGCTTCATCAGGCGGTCGCGGGATGTGGCGCTGCCCATGCCGACCTCCCATTGTCACGATCTAAGCGGGCGGACCTCGCCCTTGCGGTTCACCAGCCTATCCACACCGGGGCGTGGAAAGAGCGCCACTCGGTGTGGCGAAGCCGTCCGAGAAGCGCGGTGATTGTGATTCCAAGCCCGTACGATGCTAGATGCGTCAGCAGCCACATCCATAACCGGAGGTCGTCCGTGCGTTCCGTCTCCCGGCGCTCCCTGCTGCGGGGCGGCGCTCTCGGAGTGGCCGCCGTGACCGTGGCCGGATGCGCCACCGGCAGGCCCGTGTCCTCACCCTCGCCCACCGCCGAGCAGCCGGACCCGGAGATCATGCTGATCAGGCAGCTCATCGCGGGCAAGGAGCGGACGATCGCGCTCTACTCCTCGGCCTCCTCCGACAGGCTGACGCCCTTCAGACGACGGCACGAGGCCCACCTCGCCGAGCTCCGCCGCCGGCTGCCCCGCGAGAGCGCGCCGGTCTCTCCCTCCCCCTCGGGGGCCCCGGCGACTCCGGCCGCCTCGGCGTCCCCGGGAGCCTCGGAAACCGCCGGGCCGGGCTCCAGGAAGGCGGTCTCCGTCAGGAGCCTGCGTGACATGGAGCGTGAGTCGGCGGCCCTGCGACCACGTCAGCTCGACGGGGTCTCCCCCGCGCTGGCCCAGCTGATCGCCTCCATGGGCGCCTGTGAGGCCGCGCACGCCCTGGCCCTTTCGAGGCCGCTGTGAGAGGCCAGGACCTTGAGACGGCCCTGGCCGCCGAGCACGCGGCCGTCTACGCCTACGGGGTCATCGGCGCCAGGACCACCGGCTCCCTGCGCGCGACCGCGACCGCCGCCTTCAACGCGCACCGCGCCCGCAGGGACCAGCTGCGCGCTTTGATCACGGCGTCCGGTGGCGTCCCGGTCGAGCCCGACCCCGCCTACCGGCTTCCGGTCACCCCCTCGACGCCCGCCCAGGCCGTCGAGCTCGCCACGCTGGTCGAGCGGGGCGTCACGGCCGCCTACCTGGAGCTCACCGCCTCCTCCGACACCGCCGTCCGGCGGATGGCCGCGCTGGCCATGCAGGAGTGCGTCACCCGCTCCTACGGGCTGCGCCCGGAGATCGAGACCTTCCCCGGCATGCCCGCCGCCCCGGCCCCGACCGTCTCGGGCACCCCCGGCGCGCCGTCCTCCTCCGTCCCGCCGTCCTAGACACCCGCCCCGTACGGCACGGCCTCGCGGGCACGCCGAAGAGGCGGGCCACCCCACGGGTGACCCGCCTCGTCCAAGCCTTCCGGTCAGGCGCCGCAGGCCGCCAGAACACGTTCGACGGCCTCGTCGACGGGGATCTCCTCCTTGACGCCTCCGGCGCGGTCACGCAGCTCGGCGACCCCCTGGGAGAGCCCGCGGCCGATGATCAGAATCGTCGGCATGCCGAGCAGTTCGGCGTCCTTGAACTTGACGCCGGGGGAGACGGAGGGGCGGTCGTCGAGCAGCACGCGCAGGCCCCTGGCGTCGAGTTCCTCGGCGATCCTGGTGGCGACCTCGATCTGGTCCTCCTTGCCGGTGCCCACGATGTGGACGTCGGCGGGGGCGACCTCGCGGGGCCAGACCAGGCCCAGCTCGTCGTGCCGCTGCTCGACCAGTACGGCCACGGCCCTGGAGACGCCGATTCCGTAGGAACCCATGGTGACGCGGATCGGCTTGCCGTCGGGGCCGAGGGCGTCGAGCTTGGCGGCGTCCGCGTACTTGCGGCCGAGCTGGAAGATGTGGCCGATCTCGATGCCCCGGTCGATGGACAGGCCTGCCCCGCAGACGGGGCAGGAGTCGCCCTCACGAACCTCGGCGGCCTCGATGGTGCCGTCGGGAACGAAGTCACGCCCGGCGACCACGTCGACCGCGTGCTTGCCCGGCTCGTTCGCACCGGTCACCCAGGAGGTGCCCTCGACCACGCGGGGGTCGACGAGGTAGCGGATGCCGAGGTCCTTGAGCACCTGGGGGCCGATGTAGCCGCGGACCAGGCCGGGGTGCTTGGCGAAGTCCTCGGCCTCGAAGATGGCGGGCTCGCCGGGGGCCAGGGCGGCCTCAAGACGCTTGAAGTCGACCTCGCGGTCCCCGGGGACGCCGACGACCAGCGTCTCCACCTTGTCCGAACCGGGCGTGACGACCTTGACCACGATGTTCTTGAGCGTCTGCGCGGCGGTGACGTCCAGACCGTGGTGCTCGTTGACGTAGGCGACCAGCGACTCGATGGTCGGCGTGTCCGGGGTGTCCAGCACCCGCTGCGCGGGCCGTTCCCCGGAGATCGCGGCGGGTGCGGGCGTGGTGACAGCCTCGGCGTTCGCGGCGTAGCCGCAGTGGTGGCAGGCCACGAAGGTGTCCTCACCGGTCTCGGCCGGGGCGAGGAACTCCTCCGAGGCCGAGCCGCCCATGGCGCCCGAGGTGGCGAAACAGATCTTGTAGGTGATGCCGAGCCGGTCGAAGGTCCTGATGTAGGTCTCACGGTGCTGCTCGTAGGAGCGCTTGAGACCGTCGTCGTCCAGGTCGAAGGAGTAGGAGTCCTTCATGACGAACTCCCTGCCGCGCAGGATGCCTGCCCGGGGACGGGCCTCGTCGCGGTACTTCGTCTGGATCTGGTACAGCGTCACCGGATAGTCCTTGTAGGAGGAGTACTCCCCCTTCACCATGTCGGTGAACATCTCCTCATGGGTGGGGCCGAGCAGGTAGTCGGCACCCTTGCGGTCCTTGAGACGGAAGAGCGTGTCGCCGTACTCCGTCCAGCGGCCGGTGGCCTCGTAGTACTCCCGGGGCAGCAGGGCGGGGAAGAGGACCTCCTGGCCGCCCATCCGGTCCATCTCCTCGCGCACGATGCGCGTGACGTTCTCCAGGACTCTCTTGCCGAGCGGCAGCCAGGAGTAGACGCCGGGTGCGACACGACGAACATAACCGGCGCGGACGAGCAGTTTGTGGCTCGGGACCTCCGCGTCTGCCGGGTCGTCCCTCAGGGTTCGAAGAAACAACGACGACATGCGCAGCAGCACGGCTACTCCTAGCTAGCAGGGATCGATGAACCACAGGCTATCTATTATTTTTGCGACGCCTGGCGGCGTCGCGGGCTTGGGCGCCCTGAGTCGATGCTTTCCCTCGTCGCTGTGTCTCCTTGCTCCGCCTTCGGCGTCGCGGGCTTGGGCGCCTCCGAGTCGGCGCTTTCCCTCGTCTCTCCGTCGCTTCGCTCCCGCGTTCCTCAGTCCAAGCGCCGACGTGCCCAAGCCGAAACCCTTCCCACACGGCACCGGTAAAGCACAAGGTCAAACCCTCACTCCGGGCGTCGGAGAGCTCGATCGACTCAATCGGCCCCAAGCGTGAGGAGTTTCGGCTTGGGCCTTACCGGTGCCGTGCGTGAGGGGTGTCCGGCTTGGGCGCGTCGGTGTCTGGACTGAGGAGTGAGGGAGCGCAGCGGACGAACGACGAGGGAAGACACCGACGCGCCCAAGCCCGCGCCGCCGCAGGCGGCGCAAAAAGGCAGGGCACAACTACATACCGATCGCGAACACGAACGCCGCTGAGAGGACGGTCAGGGCCACCACGGCGCAGCGGCTCAGGGAGCGGCCCCTGCGTAGTGCCAGGAGCAGTCCGATCACGAACACGGCCACGAGGAGGGTGTCCCAGGGCCAGAATCCCCGGATGTACTCGGGGCCGCCCCGGAGGGTTTTGTCGAGCCCGTCGATCGCGACGATTCCAACGAGCGCGCCGCTGGCCAGGTCGCCCCACACGTCACGTCGTCCGCTGAAGTAGGCGAGTACTCCGAAGGTCGCGAGGGTGGCGACGGTGAGGTTCACCGTCGGGCCGTTGCTGCCGAGGACCATTCCCGGCCCTCTGGCGGTGAAGTTGAGCAGGTTCGCGCCCGACTCGAAGATCGTGGCGGCCAGCAGTGCGATGAGGGGGCCGAAGCTCGCCAGCGCGCTGGTCAGGGCGGCCCAGCCGAATCCCGCGGCGGTGCGTCCCACGATCACGACGAACAGGACGTACGCGTACGGCTCGTAGAGCGAGTGGATCAGTTGTGGCCCGTAGGAGAGCAGCGCTCCGGCCGCGCCGAGGATCATGCCGACCAGGAGGGAGAGCACCATGTGCAGAAGGATTGCCCGCTCCTGCCGGTCTCCGGCGAGGTAGTCGTATTCGAGCGTATGGTCCGATCCCGCCAAGGTCAGTGATCCCCCGATCGCATTGCCCCCATAACCATGCAAAGCATATCTGACCTGCAAGAATGACCCAAATACCCCAAGAGATGGTCAAGAGGAGCGCCGGGAACCCGGCCCGCGCAACGGCCGCGTCACCCTGGCCGCCCGGCGCCGTGGTGGGACAGAATCACCCTCAGGGGCGGTCACCGCTTGGGAGGCGACATGGCACCGGAGAACAGGCCGTTGAGGGTCGCGGTCGTCGGCTCGGGACCGGCCGGTCTCTACACGGCGGAGGCCCTGACGAGGCAGGCCCCCGGAGCCGTCGAGGTGGACGTGCTCGAACGGCTGCCGACGCCGTACGGACTGGTGCGCTACGGCGTCGCCCCGGACCACACCTCGATCAGGTCGATCGCCGACTACCTGCGACGGGTCCTCGAACTGCCGAACGTCCGCTTCCTCGGCGGTGTGGAACTCGGCCGGGACGTCTCGGTCGCCGACCTGCTGGCCTGCTACGACGCCGTGGTCTACTGCACCGGTGCGCCGGTTGACCGGCGGATGGGCGTGCCGGGCGAGGACCTGCCGGGAAGCGCGGCGGCCACGGACTTCGTGAACTGGTACTGCGGCCATCCCGAGGTGCCGGCCGACCGGTTCACCCTCGACAGTCCCGAGGTCGCGGTGGTCGGCGTCGGCAACGTCGCGGTGGACGTGGTGCGTGTCCTGGCCAAGTCCGCGCGGGAGCTGCGCGCCACGGACGTGCCCGAGGAGGTGCTCGCCCGCCTGGCGGCCAGCCGGGTGCGGGTCATCCACATGATCGGCCGCCGGGGGCCGGAGCACGCCAAGTTCACCCTGAAGGAGCTGCGGGAGCTCGGCGAGCTGACGAACGCGGACGTGCACGTGCGTCCGGACGAGTCGGCGGCCGACCTGTCCCGGGCTTCGCGCCAGGTCAGGGGGAACGTCGAGGTGCTGCGCGGCTGGGCGGCCCGCACCCCCGCCGGTCGTCCCCGGCGGCTTGAGGTCCGCTTCTGGATGCGGCCCGTGGAGATCGTCGGCCGGGACCGGGTCGAGGGGCTCAGGCTCGAACGGACCAGGCGGACCGAGGACGGGATCGTCGGGACGGGTGAGTTCGAGACCCTTCCCGTCGGGATGGTGCTGCGCTCGGTCGGCTACCGCAGCCTCCCGCTGCCCGGCGTGCCCTTCTCCGAGCGGACCTCGACCGTGCCGAACGAGGCCGGCCGGGTCCGTGACCGCGAGTACGTCGCGGGCTGGCTCAAGCGCGGCCCGACCGGTGTGATCGGCACCAACAAGTCCGACGCCGCGGAGACCGTCCGCACGCTTCTGGCCGATCTCGCCGGCCGTGCGCCCGTGCCGCGCGGCGGCCTGGACGCCCTGCTCGCCTCACGGGGCGTCTCCCCCGTCACCTACGACCGCTGGCTGGCCATCGAGGCCGCGGAGATCGCCCTGGCCAGGACGCTGGGCCGGGGCGAGCGCGTCAAACTCCTGGGCCTGGACGCCATGCTCGACGCCGGCGGCCGGTGACCTCACCCGGCTCGGCGGGCCCTCCCCGGCGCGTGGGCCGCGACGAGGAGGGCTGCGTCAGTCGATCAGGGCCCGCCACTCACGGACCCTGCGCGCCTCGACCGGGTGCGCCCACGAGGCCCGTACGGCACCGCCGACGTGGAAGGCGCGCACGCCGTATTCGAGCAGCGCAGGGACGTGTGTGGGCTTGAGCCCGCCACCGGCCATGATCAGTGGCCCGTCCCCCGCCTCGCAGCGGGTCTTGAGCACCCGCAGGCCGTCCCCGACGCCGCTGGGCGCGCCCGAGGTGAGCACGGTCGCGAGGTTGGGCAGCAGCCGTACGGCCCGCCACCCCGCCTGGACGTCGGCCGCGTGGTCGACGGCCCGGTGGAAGGTCCAGGGCAGCGGGGCGACGGCGTGGATGAGCGCCTCGGTCGCGGCGAGGTCGACCGTCCCCGCCTGGTCGAGGAAGCCGAAGACGAACCCGGCCGCGCCCGCCTCCGCGAGGGCCTTGGCGTCACGCCGCAGGCTCTCCAGAGTCTCGGGCCCGGCCAGGAAGGAGGCCTCGCCGCGCAGCATCACCATCTGCGGCAGCGCGCACTCCTTGGAGATCGCCGCGACCGTCTCCACCGCCGGGGTGAGCCCGTCGGACGCGATGTCGGCGACGACCTCAAGACGGTCGGCACCGCCCTCCTCAGCCGCGACGGCGTCGCGGACGTCGAGCGCGATCACCTCAAGCAAGGAACCGGTCATGGGGTGAGGCTATCGGATGACTTTGTCCTGGGATCGCCGTGGTTCAGACATGTTCGGCGAGGGAGGAGTCGTGGCTGCTCACAAGCGGTCCACGGCGTCCGCCGAGCCCGCGCCGGTCGGTGAACGGCAGCGCCGTACCGAGGCCGCCGCGCACGCCTCCGGGCCGCTGGAACAGCGCTCCCGAGGCGCGGTGCGGGAGGTCCACGGTGCGCAGGTGGGTGAAGCGCTGGCCCCGGTAGTAGTCCTGGAGCCGCATGTTGTCCTTGGAGCAGTCGAGCCTGAGCCAGCGCCCTCCGGCGGCCACCACCCGCAGGCCCGCCCAGTCGAGCAGGGCCCGCCCCAGACCGAGACCGGAGCAGGAGCGGGCGACCGACAGCTTGTGGACGTACAACGCGGCGCCGGGGAGGTCCTCCGCCCGCCAGAACTCGGGGTCGGCGTTGCCGTCGAGGGCGATGGTGGCCACCACGCCCCGCTCGCCCTCCACCAGATACATGTCACCCGTCTCGATCAGCGGGGCTATGCGCGCGGCGGGGAAGCCTCCGGCGGGCCACTGCCGTACGCCTCTGCCGTTCAGCCAGTCGGCGGTCTCCGCCAGGAGGGTGAGGACCTCCCCGAGGTCGGCGGCGGTCGCGGTGCGCAGCGCGAGCGGACGCGCGGTGACGGTACCGACGGTGTTGGAGTGCATGATTGATCCCTTCGTTGCACAGGGTGCGTGAAGAGGCACGGAGAGTAACCGTTCGATGACGCACGGTGTCCATGCCGGCCCAGGCGAATGCCTAGGGGTCCAGGGAGGGCGGGGGCAGCGGCCCGCGCCCTGCCGCCTTGGGCGGGCGGCCCGGCAGGCGCCCGCGGCGCGGGCGTGCTGGGAGCCGGCCCGGCCGGGCGGTCACGGAGATGTCAGCGGCTTTCCAGCTCGTACCTGATCAGGTGCTTGTCCGCGGGGAGCACGGAGACGGCGACCCGGACGGGGGTGTCGCCCTCGTCGTAGCCGACCCTGATGTAGACGACGACCGGCGTGCCCGACTGGAGCTGCAGGCGGTGGGTCTCCGAGGTGTTCGGCATCCTGGCCCAGATGTCGTCGACCATGCGGACCTGACGGTGGCCCAGCTCGGTCAGCACCCTGTTGGCGCCGCGCGTGATGTCGCCGGGACGGGCGATCTCGGAGTCGGCGACCAGGGACAGCGGGAAGTAGGAGTCGTTGGTGTTGTACGGCTGGCCGTCGACGAAACGCAGCCTGCGGCGGACCACGGCGAACTCGTCGTCGGCCAGTTCCAGCCTGCTGGCGATCTCCTCGGCGGGCTGCACGATCGCGACCTCGATGTGCTGGCTCGGCACGCGCCCCTCCTGGGAGACCGCCCAGGCGAAGGCCTCCTTGGTCTCCTCCGGCTGCGGCTGGAGCTCCCGCTGGGGGTGGATGAGCAGCGGCCTGCGTTCCCTGACGACGGTTCCCCTGCGGGGGGTGCGGGTGATCAGACCCTCGTTGACCAGCTCTCCGAGGGCGAGCCGTACGGTGTTGCGGCTCACCTGGTGGATGCCCATGAGCTCGACCTCGGTCGGCAGCTGATCGCCCGGCCGGAGCGCACCGGAGTAGATGGCCCTCCGGAGTTCGGAGGCCACCAGCTGATACAGCGTTGACCGCGGCATTAAGTCCCCTTTGTGCCAACAAAACTAGACGATTTGGTTTTACCGGGGAACAGCCTCTTGACCCAACCTCTCGTTACCCGCATCATCCAATCGTTGGTACAAATCCATCGAAAGGTCGGCAAGGGGGTGAACGCCGGTGCCATCGGTCCGCGTGGGCGCGCCACGCCCGTCCCGGCGCGACCTCGGCGGTCCGACGCGCCTACTGCGCTGCGCGTCGCCCCGCCACGGATTCCCCCACACCTACCAGAGCGATGGGGACGGCACACGAGTGCTTTCGGTACCGACAGATCTGACCCTTTGGTGGAGAAATAGGTTTTTTGTCCGAAATGAGAAAGGCGGCATCCGCCCTCTCTTCCGGCGCCACCAGGGTCCGGTCTTCGGCGACACCCCCTCCGGGGAGGCGCGGGTTCCTCAGGTCCGCGTCTCCCCTGTCACCGGCCCCCGGCGCGGGTAACCGGTTCGAGGACCCCAACCCTCGCCGGGGTCCTCGCATCGCCGCGCCGGGCAGGAGCGCGTCCTGGCGGGTCCCCCACGCCCGCCAGGACGCGTCTCCGCTCTCCCGCCCGTCCGGCGGCTCCGGCGACTAAGATCACCCCATGCGGTCGGGGCGGAAAGTCGGGCTGCTCCTGGGTCGTCCCCAGATCTTCGACGTGACGCTGGTCGTGCTCCTCTGCCTGCCCTCGCTGATCGTCCTGCCCTTCACCCTGCTGGACGACGATCCGGACACGGCCATGAGGGCGGGGCTGTTCCTGCTCGCCGTCCCGCCCCTTCTGGCGCGGCGCCGCCACCCGGTCCCGGTCGCCGTCGTGATCGCGGCGCTCGACATCGCGGGGCGCCTGACGATCACTCCTTCCCTCTCGATCCTCGCGGCGATCGCCCTGTACGGCCTCGGCCGCCACACCACGACCAGGAGGGCGCTGGCCTCCTCCCTCCTCCCGGTGACGGCCGCCTACGCCGTCACGTCCTCCGCGTCCCTCACGGCGGGCCCCCAGTCCTCCGGCGCGTTCGCCTTCGGTGCTCTCTTCCCGCTGGTCCTCACCGGCGCCGGTCTGCTGGCGCGATCGAGGGCGGAGACACGACGGCTCAAGGAGAGCATCCGGACCGAGGAGGCGGTGCAGGCCGAACGCCGCCGCATCGCCCGTGAGCTGCACGACGTCGTCGCCCACCACATCACCGTGGTCAGCGCGCTGGTCGGCGGGGCCAGGGTGACCCTGCCCACGGAGCCGCCCGAGGCCACGCAGGCACTGCTGGCCGCCGAGCAGAGCGCCAGGCAGGCCCTCACCGAGATGCGGCACCTGCTGAAAGTGCTACGGGCCGACGGCTCCGGAGGCGGGGAGGCCACGGGGGTCGGCACGGCCGAGCTGCCCACCCTGGTCGAACAGGCGGGCGCGGCGGGAGCGCCCGCGGAGCTGGTGGTCGAGGGTGAGCCCGTGCCACTGCCCGCCGCGGTCGACCGGGCGGTCTACCGGATCGTGCAGGAGGCGCTCACCAACACGCGCAGACACGCCCCCGGGTCGCGCGCCCTCGTGCGGATCGGCTACGGAGAACAGGAGGTCGAGGTCGAGGTGCTGGACGACGGGCCCGTGACCGTCCCGCCCTCCCCCGGCGGCTTCGGCCTGGTGGGGATGGCCGAGCGGGTCGCGCTGTGCGGGGGAAGCCTGGACGCCGGACCGGGACCGGCGGGCGGCTTCCGGGTCCACGCGAGGCTGCCGCTGTGATCACCGTGCTGCTGGCCGACGACCACGCCCTGGTCAGGACCGGATACCGGCTCATGCTGAACGCCCAGCCGGGCATCACCGTGGTCGGCGAGGCCGCCGACGGCCTGGAGGCCGTGACCCGCTGCCACGAGCTGCGGCCCGACATCGTGATCATGGATCTGCACATGCCCGGGCTGGACGGGGTCGCCGCGACCGAACGCGTCACCGCGGAACTGCCGGAGACCAGGGTGCTCGTGCTCAGCACCTTCGACCTGGACGAGAACGTCGTGGCCGCGCTCCGGGCCGGGGCCAACGGCTTCCTGCCCAAGGACGTCTCCCCCGAGGAACTGGTCGAAGCGGTCAGGACCGTGCACGAGGGCACGGCGGCCGTGGCGCCGCGTCTGCTCCTCGGCCTCATCCGCACCCACGTCAGAGGTTCCCCGTCCCAGGCACCCGCCCGGGTCCGGGGCCGGACCCCTCTCGACGGGCTCACCGCGAGGGAGCTGGAGGTGCTGACGCTCATCGGCGGGGGCCGCTCGAACGCCGAGATCGCCGACGCGCTCGCGATCTCACCGAACACCGTGAAGAACCACGTGACGGCGTTGTTCGCCAAGATCGGCGCACGGGACCGGGCGCAGGCCGTGATCGTCGCCTACGAACGGGGCCTGGTCAGACCAGGAGAGTAGGACCCGGCTCCCGGTCCGGGCCGCCGCGGACGGTCCCGTGGCAGGAGGAAACGCCCGCCCCCTCCGGAGAGCCTTGGGGCATGACAGCGATACGGGCCATCGGCCTCACCAAGGAGTACGGCGGAACCACGGCCGTCGCGGGCCTGTCCTTCGACGTCAGACCCGGTCTGGTGACCGGTTTCCTGGGGCCGAACGGAGCGGGCAAGTCAACCACGATGCGCATGACCCTCGGCCTCGACCGGCCGACCTCGGGGACGGTGACGGTCGGCGGGGTGCCGTACGGCGAGCTCAGGCACCCGCTGCGCAAGGTCGGCGCGCTGCTGGACGCCAAGGCCGTGCACGGCGGGCGCAGCGCCCGCGACCACCTGCTGGCCATCGCGCGGAGCAACGCGATCCCCGCCTCCCGGGTCGGGGAGGTGCTGGAGACGGTCGGGCTCGGCGCGGTGGCCGGGCGGCGGATCGGAGGGTTCTCGCTGGGCATGTCGCAGCGGCTCGGGATCGCTGCGGCGCTGCTGGGAGACCCGGAGATCCTGCTGTTCGACGAGCCGGTCAACGGGCTCGACCCCGACGGGATCCTGTGGATCCGCACGCTGATGCGTGACCTGGCCGCCGAGGGGCGCACCGTCTTCGTCTCCAGCCACCTCATGAGCGAGATGGCCCAGACCGCCGACCGTCTCGTCGTCATCGGCAGGGGGAGGCTGATCGCCGACGCCGGGATGGAGGAGTTCATCGGGCGCAGCTCGCAGGGGTACGTCCGGGTGCGCTCGCCGTACCTGGCGGAGGTGGCCGGGTTGCTGCCCGGTGCCGAGATGCACGGGGACCACCTGCGCGTCACCGGGCGCTCTCCCCTTGAGGTCGGGACCGTCGTCGCCGCGCGGGGGCTGGCAGTCGAGGAACTGACCCTCGTCAGGCCGACCCTGGAGGCCGCCTACATGGAACTGACCAAGGACAGCCTGGAGTACTCCTCATGATCGACGTGATGCGGTCCGAGTGGACCAAGGTGCGCTCGGTGCGCTCGACCGTGTGGACCCTGGGCGCCGTGACGGCGCTGATGGTCGCGCTCGGCGCGGCCGGGGCGCTGGTCGCCGTGAGCGCCGGGGACGGCGGGCGCCTGTCCGACCCGGTCTCCGTCAGCCTGATGGGCATCATGCTCGCGGCGCCGGTGACGGCGACGCTGGGGGTGATCGTCGTCTGCGGCGAGTACCGCACGGGCTCGATCCGCACCTCCCTGGTCGCGGTGCCGGACAGGCTGAGGTTCCTGGCCGCCAAGGCCGCCGTGCTCACCGGGGTCACGTTCGTCGTGGGCGTCGTCGCCTCCTTCGCCGCCTTCCTCGCCGGTCAGGCCGTGTTCGCCGGGCGGGCGGCGGCGGTCTCCCTGGCCGATCCCGGCGTGTTGCGGGCCATCGTCGGCGCCGGGCTCTACCTGGCCGCGGGCGGGCTGCTCGGGCTGGCGCTCGGCACGTTGATCAGGCACACCCCGGGCGCGATCGTGACGGCCTGCGCGCTGCTCATGGTGCTGCCGACGCTGGTCGCGTTCGTGCCCGGCGAGCTGGGCAGGAGGCTGGTGGAGCTCACCCCCTCGAACGCGGGCAGCCGGATCGCCCTGGTCAGTCCCGTCGGGATGGGGCCCTGGACCGGCTTCGCCGTCTACCTGGCCTGGATCGCGCTCCCGCTCGTCGTCGCCGTTCCCCTGTTCAGGCGCCGTGACGCCTGAACAGGCCGGCACGCGAAACGGGCTGTCCTCGCGGCGTCGCAGGTCGCGGGGACAGCCCGTTCTGATGGGGATTACCCCCGATCGATTACTTCAGGCCCGCGTCCACGGCGTTGGTCAGGGTGCCGGGGTCACCGGACATCTCCCAGATCATCACGCCGAGCAGGTTCTTGCTGCGGAGCCATGCGGTCTTCTTCGCGATCGTCCACGTGTCGTCGAAGGTCCACCACTGGCCGCCGTTGCCGGTGTAGCAGTAGGTCGCGACCGACTGCTCGTCGTGCTTGATGGTGCACCCGGGGACGCTGGCCAGCAGGTTGCTGTATCCACGGGTACCGGCCTCGTCCTGGAACTGGCCGGGCGCGGCGCCGGTCGCCGACTGCCACTCACCGGACTTGCCGCCGTCGGCGACCCCCTGCCAGCCACGCCCGTAGTAGGCGAGACCGATGGCGATCTTGCGGGGGTTCACCCCGGCCTGCAGGTAGGCGTTGACGGCGTTCTCCACGCTGAAGTGGAAGTTGTACGGGTCGTCGTTGTCGGCGTACAGGTTGGCCTGGTGGCCGGCGACGTTGGGCTCCCACGAGTTGTCGCTGCCCGATCCGTGGAAGTCGTAGCCCTGGACGTTGAAGATGTCCAGCGACTTGGCGACCTCGGCGAGCTCCCAGCCGGCCTCGATCTTGGCGGGGTCGGCGGGGGTGAAGGCGGTGAGCTGGTAGCGCTTACCGGTCTCGACGGTCAGGGCGTCGAGCTGCTTGCGGAACTCGGCGATCAGCAGGGTGTTGTTCTGCTTGTCGTTGGCGCCGATGTGGTTGCCCGGGTGGCCCTCCGCGCCCGGCCACTCCCAGTCGAGGTCGATGCCGTCGAAGATCCCGGCAGCGCTGCCCGGGCCGCCGGCGGCGTTGTAGGTGGGCAGGTTGCCCTTGATGTAGGTGTCGATGCAGGAGGAGACGAACTTCTTCCTGGCGGCGTCGGTGGCGGCCACGTCCGAGAAGTACTTGGAGTAGGTCCAGCCGCCGAGCGAGATCAGGATCTTCAGGTTCGGGTACTTCGCCTTGAGCTTCTTGAGCTGGTTGAAGTTGCCGCGCAGCTTCTCCCAGCCGGTGTCGCCGACACCGTCGACCGACTGACCGGCGCTCATCGGCCTGGCGTAGTCGGCGTCCGCGTCGCCGGAGCCGTCACCCTGGTTCGGGTCCTGCGGGTTGCCGCTGGTGCCCTTGGTCACGCCCTGCAGACAGGTCAGGTTGACCGGGTCGATGTTGCCGAAGGCGTAGTTGAGGTGGGTCAGCTTCGCCGCGACGCCGGTGGTGTCGAGGTTGCGGACGAAGTACTGACGGCCGTAGATGCCCCACTGCACGAAGTAGCCGACCCGGGCGTAGCCACTGCCGATGATGTCGTCGGTGGTGACCTTCACCGCGTTGCTGGCGTCGGAGACGTTGTCGTAGGTGTCGCGGGCCTTGACCGTGAAGGTGTACTCGGTGGACGGCGAGAGGCCGGTCACCGTGGTCGAGGTCGAGGTCGAGGTGGTCAGCAGGGTCGAGCCGCTGTAGATCTCGTAGTTCGCGACCTCCTTGTTGTCCGTGGAGGCACCCCAGGTGAGGTTCACGGTCGAGGAGGACTTGCCGGTGCTGCGCAGGTTGGTGGGCGCGGTGGGCGGCTGGGTGTCGTCACCGGCGTTGTTGGTCGTGACCTTCAGCGGAGGAGTGGCCGCGGAGAGCGTGCCCTTCCTGTCCTTGGTCTTGACGGTGAAGGTGTACTCGGTGTTCGGGGTCAGGCCCGAGACGGTTGCGGTCGTCCCGGTGACCGTGGCCGCCACGTCGCTGCCCTTGTAGACCTGGTAGCCGACGATGGGCAGGCTGCCCTGGGTGGCCGCGTCCCAGGCCAGGGTCACGGTCTTGGTGGTCTTGACCGGCGAGCGCAGGTTGCCGGGGACGCCGGGCGGGGTGTCGGCGGCGCCGTCACACCTGACGTCGTTGATCCGGCAGTTGTCCGGCTCGGCGGAGGCGCTGCTGAGCGTGAAGGTCGGGCTGTAGGGCTCGGTCGAGCCGTGGGCCGCGACGTTGGTGTTGTAGTGGGCCGGGCTCAGCGTGACCGAACGGCCGCTCTGGCTGATCGAGCCGTTGTCGGCGGAGCTGGCGGTGACACCGGCGGGCAGGTCGAAGGTGATCGTCCAGCCGTTGAGCGCGGCGTCGGTGTTGTTGTTGACCACGAACTTGCCACGCGACCCGCTGGCCGAGTAGGTCGCGGTGACGGGCGCGTCCGGCGGGGGCGGGTCGCCGCTGCCGTCACAGTTGGCGTTGTTGATGGTGCACTTGGTCGGCTGGACGGCCGAGCTGAGCGTGAAGGTCGGGCTGTAGGGCTCGGTGTTGCCGTTCGCCTTCACGGTGTTGATGTAGAAGGCGGGGGTCAGCTTCACCTTGGTGCCAGTCTGCGAGATGGTCGCATTCTGGGCACCGCTCGCCGTCACCCCGGAGGGGAGTTCGAAAGTGATCGACCAACCGGTCACAGCGGTGCTGTTGGGGTTGCTCACCACGAACTTGCCCTGGTTGCCGGTGAGGGTGAAGGCGGCTGTCAGGCGAGCGGCTGCGTGGGCGGGGATCGACAATGCGGCCATCGCGGCCGCCATGGCGAACACCACCAGCACAGAAGCTAATCGGCGCATGTTGATGCTCTTTCCTTTAGGAAAGTTTCCTAATAATTATGCGGATCGTAACCCTGACCCCCGGGCTCTACAAGACCCAAAATGGTTGTAAAAACGACGGGAGGCCGCCCCGGCCCTGGGCGGCCTCCCTTATGAAAACCGTTCTCGGAAAATGGAACGCTCCCGTACGACTCAGCGGTCCGCGCGGGTCCGCCCACCGTCCTCCCCGCCCTCGGAAACGGTTTCCGGCTCGGCCTTGGAAAGGGTTTCGGACAACGGCCGTCCCCTTCTCGGCATCACCAGCACGGCCGGCACGCCGAGCACCACGACGACCGTCATCGCCAGGAAGACGTGGTGCACGGCGAAGGCCAGGGCCGAACGGGCGGCCTGCGCCCCTGGACCGTCCAGCGCGGCGGCGACGTCGTCGACCGAGCCGACGGAACCGGACGACAGCAGGGACAGGCTCGCGACCGCCGCGAAGACCGCCGTGCCCACCGCGCTTCCCGCGCTGCGGAAGAACACCACCCCGCCCGTGACGACGCCACGCCGTTCCCAGCCGACCACGGACTGCGCGCCGACGAGGCAGGAGACCGAGACCAGGCCGAGCCCGGCGCCGTTGACGAACGCGCACAGGCCCGCGTAGACGAGCGGCGAGGCCGGGCCCAGCAGCGTGAACATCACCGCCGAGACGACGACGAGCACCATCCCGACCAGGGCCGTGGCGCGGAAGCCGTACCTCAGGTAGAGGCGGTCGGCCAGGCCCGCGGCCAGCGGCCAGCCGATGGACTGCGTGGCGAGTGCGAACCCGGCGGCGACCGCGCCGACCCCGAGCACTCCCTGGGCGTAGGTGGGCAGGTAGAGGGCGGGGGCGATCAGCACCACGCCGACGAGCGCACTGCCGAGGAACGAGCCGAGCAGCATCCGGTCACGCCAGACCCACGGCGGCACGACCGGCTCGGCCGCGTGCCGCTCCCAGCGCAGAAAGGCCGCGAGCAACGCCAGACCGGGCGCGATCAGCCACCAGACGGTCTCCTGGAGCCCGATCATCACGGTGACGACGCCCGCCGCGAGCAGGGCGGTGCCGAACAGGTCGAGGCGGTGCGGACGGCGTTCGACCGACTCGCGCAGGAACACGGTGACCATGGCCAGCGCGGCCACCCCGATCGGGAGGTTCAGCAGGAAGACCCAGCGCCACAGCCCGAACTCCGACAGCAGGCCGCCCAGGGCCGGGCCGAGCAGCGCGGAGCCTCCCCACACCGTGGACATCAGCGCCGAGATGCGTCCCCGCTGGGCCAGTGGGTAGAGGTCGCCCGCGATCGTCTGGGTGATCGGCAGGATCGCTCCCGCCCCGATCCCCTGCACCGCCCGCGCCACGATGAGGACGGGCATGCTCCAGGCCACACCCGCCAGCAGCGACCCGGCCAGGAAGGTCGCCGCGCCCACGAGCAGCATGGGTTTGCGGCCGTAGACGTCGGCGAGCCCGCCGTAGATCGGGGTGCACACCGCCTGGGCCAGCATGTAGACCGCGATGACCCAGGGGAAGAGGGAGAAGGCCCCCAGGTCGCGCACGATCGCCGGGACCGCGGTGGCCACGATCGTGGCGTCCATCGCGGCCAGGGCCGTGCTGAGCATGAGCCCGGCCACCACCGGTCCCCGTCGTGTCACAGCCGCGTCACCGTCTCTCCCCGTGAGGACACCGTGGTCGGAGTCCTCTCTCCCCAACAGACGCGGGCGAACGCCTCATTCCATGGCATGTCCCCTTGTTTCCCCGGACATCGCTTCTGCCGGGAAGCCGCCGCTGTGACGGCCCTGTGACGTCTTCGCCTGGCGGAGCCGGGCCGGTGGGCCCTAACGTGCGCACCATGACCACAGATGGGCGCTCGGCGCACATTCTCGATGTCCTGATCACCGAGTTCGGCGAGTCGATCAGGCGTGACCCCCCGGCCTTCCGGCGCAAGTTCAGGAAGATGGCCGCCTCCCCGTTCGCCTTCTACCGCGGCAGCGCCTGCCTGTTCTACGCGGACATGGCCGGCTCCTTCGCCGACACGGCCTTCCTCGACGACCAGACGAGCCGGGTGTGGATACACGGCGACCTGCACGCGGAGAACTTCGGCACCTACATGAACGCCTCCGGCGTCCTGGTCTTCAACGTCAACGACTTCGACGAGGCCTACGTCGGCCCCTACATCTGGGACCTCAAGCGGTTCGTGGCCAGCGTCGCGCTCATCGGCTACGCCAAGGCGCTGTCGGACGAGGTGATCACCGACCTGGTCTCGGGGTTCGCCAAGGCCTACCTCACCGAGCTGACCGGCATCTCCGAGGGCGGGGACGAGGCGATCGGCTCACTGACGCTGGAGACGACCACCGGTGTGCTGCACCGGGTGCTCCAGGTCGCCCGGCTCAACACCCGGGTCGCGCTGCTCGACGTCGAGACCACGATCGACAACTTCGAGCGCAGGTTCGCCATCATGGACGGCCGTTATCCGGTCGACGAGGAGACCAGGCACGCCGTCGAGGCCGCCTTCGCGGAGTACCTCACCACGCTCCCCTCGTCGGTCCCCGCGGTCGAGCACAGGATCAAGGACTTCGCGCTCCGCATGGGCGTCGGCATCGGCTCGGCGGGCCTGCCGTCCTACAACATGCTCCTTGAGGGCCACACCCAGGCCCTGGAGAACGACGTCATCCTCTACATGAAGCAGGCCCAGGTCCCGGCCGTCGCCCGGTACATCACCGACGAGAAGGTACGCGGCTACTTCAGGCACCAGGGGCACCGTACGGCGGAGTCACAGCGGGCCCTGCAGGCCTACGCCGACCCCTGGCTCGGCCACACGACGCTGAACGGCGTCGGCCAGCTCGTCGCCGAGGTCTCCCCCTACTCGGCCGACCTCGACTGGGGCGACGTCAACGAGCCGGAGGAACTCGCCTCGGTGATCGGCGACCTCGGCAGGGCCGTGGCCCGCATGCACTCCGTCGCCGACGACGAGTCCAGCCACGACCTGGTCGACTTCTCGACCGAGGACGCGATCGTGAACGTGATCGGTGCCGACGCCGCCGGGTTCACCCGTGTGCTCGTCGACCTCGCCCACGCCTACGGCGCGCGGGCCAGGGCCGACCACCAGCTGTTCGTCGACCTGTTCCGCAACGGCCGCCTGCCCGGCCTGTGAGCGTGTTCCGCCGTTCCCGCGGCCCGGGGGCGGCGGAACACGCTGGATCAGGCGTCCCCCGCCAGCACCTCGGCCGCGGCCTGGCCGCACACCTTGGAGGAGCCGTGGGTGGCGATGTGGACGGCGCCGAGGTCGGAGCGTCCCGGCAGGCCCATCTCGACCACGACGGCGTCGGAGCGCGCCGCCAGCAGGTGCTGCAGGGCGTCCATCTGCCAGGGGTGACGGTGGGCGTCGCGGACGACGGCGACCAGCGGCCGGTCGGTGGCTGCGGCCAGCACCCCCTCTACCGCGCTCCCGGTCGCCCCGGAGGCGTCCAGGCGCGTCACCGTGGTGCCGGGCAGCAGCTTGCCGAGCGGCTCACCGACGCCCCAGGGCGTGTCCTTCTCGATGGCCAGGTTCATCTCGGGGGCCAGTTCGAGCACGTGGGGCGGGGCGGCCAGGGGAAGGGAGGCGCTCGCCGAGCGGCGGGTGATCCGCAGCGCCCGCCTGGCCGCCTCAAGGCCGATGGAGACGTCTCCCGGACGCGAGGGCGCGGGGTCCTGCCGCCTGGGGGCCGAGGCCGCCCACAGGGCCAGTTCGCACACCCGCCGTGCGGCGTCGGCCAGCCTCTCCTCGGGAAGCCTGCCCTCGATCACCGCGTCCACGATGGCGTCGCGGACGTCGATGGCGGTCTGCTCGTCGGAGTTCTGGCCGCCGATGCAGATCGCGTCCGCGCCTCCGGCGATGGCCAGCGCCGAGGCGCCGCCGATGCCGTACGGGCCCGAGACGGCGGTCATCTCGATGCCGTCGGTGATGATGACGCCCTCGAAGCCGAGTTCGACACGGAGCAGGTCGTGCAGCACCTTGCCGCTGAGCGTCGCGGGCACGCCCGGGTCGAGAGCGGAGACCAGCAGGTGGGCCGTCATGACCGTGCGCACGCCCTCGGCGATCGCCGCGCGGAAGGGCCGCAGCGCGACCTCGCGCAGTTCCTCGGCGGTCGCCGTGACCAGCGGGACGCTGTGGTGGGAGTCGACCGAGGTGTCCCCGTGCCCGGGGAAGTGCTTGGCGCAGGCGGCGACGCCCGCCGACTGCAGGCCCCGGATCCAGGCCGCGGTGTGCCGGGAGACCAGGTCGGGGTCCGCGCCGAAGGAGCGCAGGCCGATGACCGGGTTGTCGGGGTTGGAGTTGACGTCGGCCGAGGGTGCGAAGTTGAGGTTGACGCCGGTCAGCGCCAGATCGCGGCCGAGGTCGGCGGCGAGTTCCTCGGTGAGCGCGACGTCGTCGACGACTCCGAGGGCGAAGCTGCCGGGGCGCGTGCTCCCTGCCGCCGCCTCAAGCCGGGTCACCTCTCCCGACTCCTCGTCGATGCCCACGAGAACCTGCGGGTTCTCCGCGCGCAGCGCCGCGGTGAGGTCGGCGACCTGGGAGGGGGTGGCGATGTTCCTGGAGAAGAGCACCACCCCGGTCAGGCCCTCGCTCAGGCGTCTGCGGACCCAGTCGGGCGGTGACTTGCCCTCGAATCCCGGGAGAACAACCGTGTCCGCCAGACGAAGCAGCTCTTGGCCGCGCTTCATGCACCCTCCTCGCCTCATGGCCGGCCGGCATCTCATGCCGAGGACACGCGGACACCATGTTGTGTTCACAGGCGTGGGAGGAAGCGCTCCCATCGGCCTTGCGCGCAAATCTAATAGGAAACTTTCTTTATCGCTAGGGGGCTGACCATGGGCCTTCCGTCAAGATCCTGCGATCCGGAGTGACACCTGGTACCCGGGAACGCTCCAGGGGCGGCAGGGGGAACGGTCACCGGAAGCCACGGGACGTGCCGGGTGCGTCACCATGGGCGATCTTTGAGCGAAACCATCCGTGTGGCGCGCGCCAGCGAAGCCGGATCCGTCACGAGCCCCCTCCGGAGACCGGACGCGCTCCAAGAAAGAGGAGGCATGTCCAGAGAAGTGACGTTTATGAGTTTTGTCGGTAAGGGAAGGCTTTCCCCTCCCTTTACGGAAAACCGAAACCCACCCCGCGCCCACCCGGGCACGAGCCGTACGGCGCGGCGCCGGAGAGCGGCCCCGCCACACCGTTCCGGACAGGCGCCCGGCACGGGGCGAATGCCGCGATGAGCTGGTTCGTTCGCGCGAACAAGCGATTACGCAAAGACTCATAATGGAGGACGTGAACACGAGAAAGAACTCCGGCGCCACGACCACCTCCGTCAGACGCCAGGGTGCGACCAGGCGCGCGGCCTCATCCGGCTCCGCCTCGGAGCGCCGCGAACACCTCGTGAAACTCGCCGCCGACCTCTTCGCCCGCAAGGGATTCCAGGCGACAACCGTCCGCGAGATCGCGGAGGAGGCCGGCATCCTGTCCGGCAGCCTCTACCACCACTTCGACTCCAAGGAGACGATCGTCGACGAGGTGCTGACCACCTTCCTCGACGACCTCGTCGGCCGCTACCGCACGGTGCTCGACCGGCGGGAGGACCCCCGCACGACCCTGTCGGAGATGGTCCGCGTCGCCTTCGGCACGCTCGAACCGCACCGCGCGGCGATCACCGTCATGCAGAACGACTGGAACTACCTGCGCTCCCTGCCCGGCGACCGCTTCGACTACCTGGTCAGGACCGAGGAGGAGGTCGAGCGCATGTGGGTCGAGCAGATCAGGCGCGGCCAGGCCGCCGGGCAGCTCCGCGGGGACATCGACCCCAAGCTCACCTACCGCATGGTCCGCGACAGCATCTGGGTCACGGTCCGCTGGTTCAGGCCGGGGGGACGCCTGAACACCGCGGGACTCGCCGACCACTACATCACGGTCCTCCTCGACGGCCTGACGACCGGTGAGCGGGCCTGAGCCGGACGGCTACTTCTTGATCCGGTAGGAGTCGCCGTAGACCTTCCACGACAACGGCGTGTTCAGGTCGAGGTTGCCCTTCCTGAGGAAGACCCGCTGTGCGGTGTCCACCCTGCTGGTGTCCTCGTGGGCCGACTCGGCCTTCATGGCGACCTTGCGGGCGTCGAGGAAGGCGTTGAGGTAGGCGGTCTCGTCACCGCCCTGCGACGGCGGCTTGGCCTTCTTCAGCGCGTTCCTGCGGATCGCCCCGAAGCTGAGCGAGTCGTCGCCGCCGCCGTGCATGACGATGGCGTCGTAGTAGACGAACTGGCCGAGGGCGCGCAGGCCGTCCTTCTTGGCCTGCCGTACGGCGGGGCGGAAGTAGAGCCGGTCGCGTTCGTGGTTCTGCGCCTTCCTGAAGGCCCTGTCCTTCGCCGCGCGGGCCCAGGCCTTGGTGAAGCCGGGGTCGAGGCCCTTGTGCGAGTCGGTGCCGTTGACCCGTCGCAGGGCGGGGAGGTACTTGGCCAGCGGGTTGTGCGGTTTGTACCGGGTGTAGAGCTTGACCAGGTCCAGCATGTCCCCGGTGCCCGAGCAGAAGCCGACGATGCCCGCCGTGTAGCCGCGGTCGTCGTCGATGTCCTCGATGTACTTGTACTGTGCCCGCCAGTTGAGGGAGGAGTTCTCCGCGCTGGAGACCAGCTTCATCGCGATCTCCTTCTTGGCCGGGTCGTCGAGCCCCGGTGCCGAGTGAGCCGAGGCCGAGTCTCCGGAGATCACCGTGGAACGTGCCGGGGCGGCGTGCGCGGCCTGGCCCGGGGCGAGCGGGACGGCGGTCCCGGCGGCCACCACGGGCGCCAGGAACAGCCCGAGAAGACGTCGACGCCCGCCGAGGCGGGCGGAGGAGGTCACAGACAGGGTGTCGGTTGCCCGATATGTCGTCAGTGTCACTCCAACAGTTAACCCAATCTCCGTGAACGGCAAAATCCGATCTACTTGAACGCCCCCGCGGTCAGCCCCCTGCGGATCTGTCCCTGAAGGAGCGCGTGGACGACGACCATCGGGATGATCGCCATACCGAGCGCGGCGAACAGCGCGCCCCAGTCGGCGTCGTAGCCCGCCGTGGTCGAGATGTCGGCGATGCCCTGCGTGAGCAGCCAGCTGTCCCGGTCGGAGGGCAGCAGCACGAGGGGAAGCTGGTACTGGTTCCACTGGCCGAGCACGTTGAAGACCGTCACGCTGACGACACCGGGCCTGGCCATCGGAAGCATGATCTGGAAGAACACCCGCGTGTGCGAGGCGCCGTCCACGAAGGCGGCCTCCGCGACCGTCTCCGGCAGGGTCCCGAAGAAGGCGGTGAGGAAGAACACCGTGAACGGCAGGGAGAAGGCGATGTAGACGAGGATCAGCCCGCCGTGGGTGTTCAGGCCGATGAACGGGCCGACCAGCGGCAGCGCCCCGGTGTTCCTGACGACGAAGAACAGCGGGGTCAGCACCAGGTAGACCGGCAGGGCCAGTCCCGCGACGAACAGCGCGTGCACGATCCGGCTGCCGCGGAAGCGGTAGCGGGCCAGCACGTAGGCCGCCATCGCGCCGAACAGCATGGTGCCCGCCGTACCGCACGCCACGACGACGACGCTGTTGAGCATGTAGCGGCCCACGTGCGCCTGTTGCCAGGCACGCGCCCAGTTGTCGAGGCGGATCGTGGCCGGCGGCGACCAGGCGTCGCCGAAGATCTCCCGCTCGCTCTTCACCGAGGCCAGGAAGGTCCACGCGATCGGCACCGTGACCAGGAGCGTCCACCAGAGCAGGACGGCGTGCGAGAGGAGCGCCGTGAGGCGGGCGCGGGCCGCGCTCACCGGAACTCGATCCGCTCGCGCCGGGTCAGCCGCAGGACCAGCACCGCGAACCCGGTGGTGAGCGCGAACAGCACCACACCCATCGCACAGGCGTAACCGAACCTGGAGTAGTGGAAGGCGTTGCGGTAGACCTCCGCCGCCATCACCGTCGTGGAGTGGTCGGGACCACCCTGCTCGGCCGTCATCACCCACACGACGGCGAAGACGTCGAGCGCGGCGACGCCGAGATAGACCCAGCCCGCCTGGACCGTGTCCCGCAGCAGGGGAAGGGTGATCCGCAGGAACAGCCGTCCGCCCCTGGCGCCGTCGATGGCCGCGGCTTCGAACAGCTCGCGCGGGATGGAGACGATGGCCGCGGAGAAGAGCACGACGTAGAACCCGACCGCCTGCCAGACCAGCACGAACAGTACGGCCCACAGCGCCAGGCGGGTCTCCGCCAGCGGCCCGACCGGCTCGAACCCCAGGGCGGTCAGCGGGCCGTTGAGCATCCCGCTTCTGTCCGGCCTGAGGATCTGCCGGAACAGGACGGCGACCAGGACGACGGCCAGCACCTGCGGGAAGAAGAAGACCACCCGGTAGAACCCCGCTCCCCTGACCGCTCCTCCGCCCGTGCGCCCGGCCGCCCCGTCGCCGGTCAGCAGCCAGGCGAACAGCAGGGCGAGCCCGATCGTCAGCGGCGGCACCAGCGCCAGCAGCAGCAGGTTGTGGCCGGCGGCCCGCAGGAAGACCTCGTCGCCGAGGAGCCTGCGGAAGTTGTCCGCCCCCACGAAGCGCGGGACGGCGTTGACCCCGCGCCAGTCGGTGAGCGCGATGACGAGGGCCTGCGCGCAGGGGGAGAGCACGTAGACCGTGTACAGCGTGACCGGGACGGCGAGGAACCCGGCGACGAACGGTCTCCTGTGCTGGTTCATCGGCGGCTACCTCGTGAACTTCCGCACCGAGGGGTCGGCCCTGAGCGCGTCGGCCTTGCGCTGGGCCCGCTCGGCCCACCGGTCGGCGCTGATCGCCCCGCTCATCAGCTGCCCCGAGGCCGCGGCGACCTCGTCGTGCAGTTCGGAGTACCACCTGCGGAACATGAAGGTGACGACGTTGCCGCCGGCGGCGGCGAGGGCGGCGCGGGCGCTCTCCAGGCCGGGTTTGAGCCTGAGACCGTCGGCCGCCCCCCTGACGACGGTGAGCGTCGAGACGGCCTCGGTGAACCTCCCCGCCGCTCGCCGGGAGAGCATGGCCCGCAGGTATTCGAGCCCGGCCCCGGGGTTGGCCGAGCGCGCGGGCACGATGTACTCCTCACCCGGCTGGGCGTGCAGCGTGCCGTACGGCATGGCGTCCGAGGGGCCGAAGTCGGGCAGCGGGAACATCGCGTAGCCGAAGCCGTCCGGGGCTGAGCCGCGTTGCTCGTTCTCCAGCCAGGAACCGCAGGGCAGCATGGCGACCAGCCCGCGGTTCTGCGCGATCTGGGTCTGGACGTGGTCGAGGCCCGCGGTGCCCTCAAGGAGGTGCCTGGCCCCGATCTCCGCGAACGCCGCGGCGGCCCGCCGTACGGGCTCGGCCTGCCAGGCGCCCTCGGCGAGGTTGTCGATGTCGGTCAGCACCCGCCTGCCGCCGATCTTCGCCGCGAGGGTGAGGATGGGCTCGTAGATGTACTGGGGGTGGGTGCCCGCGTAGGTGAACGGCGCCATCCCCGAACGCCTGATCTCCTCGCAGAGGTCGAGGAAACGCGCCCACGTCCTGGGCGGTCGCCACCCCCTAGCCTCGAAGAGCGGCCGCGAGTACCAGATGCCCCAGACGGTGTTGGTGTAGTTCATGACGTACGGCCTGCCGCCGTAGCCGCCCAGCTCGATCGCCATGGGATCGACGGTCTCGCGCACCGTGACGGAGGGGTCGTCCCAGCTGGGCGCGTCGTACAACGGTGTCAGGTCGGTGAGCTGGCCGTCCTGGACCAGGGCACCCAGGTCCATGGCCCCGGCCCCGGAGTCGTCCACGACCTCGGGCGGGTCTCCTCCGACGAAACGCGGCTGGAGGGTCCTGGAGATCTCCTTGGTCGCGTTGTGGCTGATCCTGAGGCGGGGGAAGCGGGCGGCGACCAGCGGTTCGTGAATGGTCCTGGCGTAGTCGTCGCCGAGCCCCCCGTCGAAGATCCAGATCTCCAGGGGGCCGTCCTCGACGAGACGGGGCGGGCCCGCGGTGGACGTCGGAGGCGCGCCGCCGACGGGGAAGGCGCAGGAGGACAGGGCCAGCGGGCCGAGCCCGGCCAGGGCGCCGCGCAGCAGCTCGCGCCGGGACACGCCCCGCCACCCGGTTCGCCGCCCGGCTCGCCACCCGGAAGGGAGAGAGGGGGAGTTCACGATCACCCTTTCATGACGTACGGTGACCGTCACGCTACCCTCCGCCCCCGACGGGAACAACGACGCACCTATTGGGTAGTTGTACTATCCGGCTATGCGGATTTCCCAGCTCAGCGCCGAGACGGGCGTGCCCATCCCCACGATCAAGTACTACCTGCGGGAAGGTCTGCTCCCCTCCGGCGAGCAGACCTCGGCGACCAGGGCCGAGTACGGCGAGGCCCACGTGCGCAGGCTGCGGCTGATCCGCGCGCTGCTTGAGGTCGGGCGGCTGCCGATCGCCTCCATCGCCAAGGTGCTGGCCGCGGTCGACGACGAGGAACTGAGCATGCACCGCGTGCTGGGCACCGCCCACTACGCCATCGCCCCCGCGCCCGCGCCCCGGCCCGACGGTGAGGAGTGGCGCCGCGCCCGCGCCGAGGCCGACCGGCTGATCTCCGGCCTCGGCTGGCGGACGGAGCCCTGGGCCCCGGCGCTCGACGAGCTGGCCCAGGCCCTGTACGCCCTGGCCCGGCTCGGCATGCCGATGGACGAGGAGGCCCTGCGTCCCTACGCGCGGGCCGCGGAGACGCTGGTCGAGCACGAGTTCGGCGTCCTCCCCCTGGACGGGCCCCGTGAGACGGCGGTCGAGACCCTGGTCATCGGCACCGTCATGCACGGCCGGGTCCTCGACGTGCTGCGCCGCCTGGCCCACGAGTCCGCCTCGGCCCGTTTCTTCGGGATAGAGCCCGGCGACGACGGTGACAAGGCTCACACGACCCCGTGACGATCTCCGTTTCCGCAGCTCAGCCCCTGTTTTCACGGGAATGTGAACACCGTGCCGGGCGAACCGGACCTGAGTAACATCCCGTTCACATAAGGGCAACAGATGCGAAATCGCGACTTGCGAGTCTTTGGGGCAGCAGACCCCTCCCCTAGCAAGGACTCCGGCGATGACCTTCAAGGCTGAGTACATCTGGATCGACGGCACCGAGCCGACCGCCAAGCTCCGTTCGAAGACAAGGATCCTCGCCGACGGCGCCGAACTGCCGCTGTGGGGCTTCGACGGGTCCAGCACCAACCAGGCCGACGGCGGCGCCTCCGACCTCGTGCTCAAGCCGGTGTTCACCTGCCCCGACCCGATCCGCGGCGGCGACAACGTGCTGGTCCTGTGCGAGGTCCTCACCATCGACATGAACCCGCACTCCAGCAACACCCGCGCCGCCCTCGTCGAGGTGGCCGAGCGGTTCGCCGAGCAGGAGTCCTGGTTCGGCATCGAGCAGGAGTACACCTTCTTCAAGGAGGGCCGTCCGCTCGGCTTCCCGATCGGCGGCTTCCCCGCCCCGCAGGGCGGCTACTACTGCGGCGTCGGCGCCGACGAGGTCTTCGGCCGCGACGTCGTGGAAAAGCACCTCGACCTGTGCCTTGAGGCCGGTCTGGCGATCTCCGGCATCAACGCCGAGGTCATGCCCGGCCAGTGGGAGTTCCAGGTCGGCCCGGCGGGCCCGATCGAGGTCGCCGACCAGCTCTGGATCGCCCGGTGGCTGCTCTACCGCGTCGCCGAGGACTTCAACATCGCCGCCACGCTCGACGCCAAGCCGGTGAAGGGCGACTGGAACGGCGCGGGCGCGCACACCAACTTCTCGACCAAGGCGATGCGGGAGGGCTACGACCCGATCATCACCGCCTGCGACGCCCTCGCGGCGAACGCCCTGGAGCACGTCAAGCACTACGGCGCGGGCATCGAGGAGCGCCTCACCGGCCACCACGAGACCGCCCCCTGGAACGAGTTCAGCTACGGCGTCTCCGACCGCGGCGCCTCCGTGCGCATCCCGTGGCAGGTCGAGGTGGAGAAGAAGGGCTACATCGAGGACCGTCGCCCCAACGCCAACGTCGACCCGTATCTGGTGACCCGTCTCATCGTCAGCACCTGCTGCTCCGCCCTTGAGAAGGCCGGCCAGGTCTGACAGGCACGTCCGCGCGGGGCCGCGTCCACCCGGAAGGGGCGGGCGCGGCCCTTCCGCGTTCCCAGGACATGGCCCGCCGTGTTCCAGCGTGCGGAACGTTTTCTGAATCCCGATGAAGTTGGTCGCCGACCCGGCCTTCACCGGCACGATTGGAAAAAGCGCTGGTCAGCGGCAACTTTTTCCGCACCACATTGGGAAACACTCCAAAACGATTAATTTCGTACTAAATAATGTTCGTTACGACAACGCCCAACAGGCATGGCGAGCCGTACCATAACTCCGATGCGGGACGTCGTGGAGCAGTTGCAGCGCCTGGGCATGTCCGGTTACGAGGCCAAGGCCTATGTGACGTTGGTCGTCGCCGGGCAACCCCTCAACGGTTACGAGGTGGCCAAGCGCTCCGGCGTGCCACGAAGCACCGTCTACGAGACGCTGGGCAAGCTGGTGTCCAAGGGCGCGGCCTACGAGCTGCGCGGCCCCGAGGAGGCGGTCGGCTACCTGCCGCTGCCGCCCAGGTCCCTGCTCGAACGCATGCGCAGGGAGTTCGACGACTCGATCGAGTCGCTCCAGTCCTCGCTGCCCACGATCGTCGCGCCTCCCGGGGCGCACATCATCCACAACCTCAAGGGCACCGAGGCCGTCCTCGCGCGGGCGGAGGACGTGGTCGCCGCCGCGCGCACCGACCTGTTCCTGTCGATCTGGCCGGAGGAGATGAAGCAGCTCTCCCCGCTGGTCGGACGGGCGGCCGAGCGCGGGGTCGAGGTGTCGGTCGTGCACTTCGGCCCGGCCGAGACCCAGGTCGGCTACCTGTACGAGCACCGCTTCCCGGTGCCCGACTCGGTGGCCGACAACCTGGGCTGCGGCCTGCTGGTGGTCGTCGGCGACGGCCGCGAGGTCCTGATCGGCGGGTTCGTGAACGGCTCGGCCTGGGGCGTCTACACCGAGGACCCGGCCGTCGTCCTGATGGCGGTCGAGTACATCAAGCACGACATCGCCCTGCAGATCATCGCCGACCGGATCGGGCACGGCACGCTGACCGACTTCTGGAGCAGCGATCCGGAGCTGATGCGGCTGCGCGCCGCCCACGGCCACCCCGCGGCCCTGCTGCGCGCCGTGGGCATGTCCGACCACTGAGACCGCGGTGGCCGGGCACCACAGGGGGATATGACATTCTTCGGAGGAAGATGTCACGCTTCGGGGGAAGGCTGGTCATGGACAAACCGGTCATCGTAACTGTCGATGACGATCCGGGCGTCTCGCGGGCCGTCGCACGCGACCTCAGACGCCGGTACGGCCAGTCCTACCGGGTCGTCAGGGCCGACAGCGCCACACAGGGCATGGACAGCGTGCGCGAGATGCGGCTGCGCGGCGACGACGTCGCGGCCATCCTCGCCGACTACCGGATGCCCCAGATGAACGGCGTCGAGTTCCTCGAACAGGCCATGGACCTGTACCCGTACGCCCGCCGGGTGCTGCTCACCGCGTACGCCGACACCGACGCCGCGATCCAGGCGATCAACGTGGTCGACCTCGACCACTACCTGCTCAAGCCGTGGGACCCGCCCGAGGAGAAGTTCTACCCGGTGCTCGACTCGCTGCTCGACGCCTGGCAGCGCGCCGAGCGGCGCGACTCCGACGAGCTGCGGGTGGTCGGGGCCCGCTGGTCGGCCAGGTCCTACGAGGTCCGCGACTTCCTGGCCCGCAACCAGGTCCCCTACCGCTGGCTGCTGGCCGACTCCCCCGAGGGTGTCCAGCTCCTGACCGCGGCGGGCGAGCGGACCGGGGAGGAGGACGCGGCCCACGAGGTCAGCCCGGCCAGGCTGCCGCTGGTCGTCACCGGCGAGGGCGCCAAGCTCGTCGCCCCGGACACCTCGACGCTGGCCTCCGCCGTCGGCCTGTCCACCGCCCCCGCGACCGACTTCTACGACCTGATCGTCATCGGCGGCGGTCCCGGCGGCCTCGGCGCCGCGGTCTACGGGGCCTCGGAGGGGCTGCGCACGGTGATGGTCGAGCAGCACGCCTCCGGCGGGCAGGCGGGCCAGAGCTCCCGCATCGAGAACTACCTCGGCTTCCCCGACGGCGTCTCCGGCGCCCAGCTCGCCGACCGCGCCCGCCGCCAGGCCCTGAAGTTCGGCGCCGAGCTGCTCACCGCCCGTACGGTCACCAGCCTGGAGGTCAGGGGACAGGCCAAGGTCGTCGGGTTCGCCGACGGCGGCAGCATCGCGGCGCACACCGTGATCCTGGCCACCGGCGTCTCCTACCGCAGGCTGAGCGCCCCCGGTCTCGACGACTTCGTCGGCAGGGGCGTCTACTACGGTGCCGCGGTGACCGAGGCCCCCGAGTGCCGCGACCGCGAGGTCTACGTCGTCGGCGCCGCCAACTCCGCCGGGCAGGGCGCGGTCTACCTGTCCGGGTACGCCTGCAAGGTCCACCTGGTCGTCAGGGGCGAGGGGCTGGAGAAGTCCATGTCGCACTACCTGATCGAGCAGATCTCCCAGATCCCGAACATCGAGGTGCACACCGAGACCGAGGTCGTCGGCGCCGGGGGCGACGACCACCTGGAACGGCTCACGCTCAAGGGCCCCGAGGGCGAGCGCACGGCCGAGACCGAGTGGCTGTTCGTCTTCATCGGCGCCGAGCCCTTCACCGACTGGCTGGGCGACACGGTCGAACGCGACCGCAGGGGCTTCGTCCTCACCGGCCCCGACCTGACCGCCGCGGAGAACCGGCCGCGCAACTGGCCGCTGCGGCGGGAGCCGTACCACCTGGAGACCAACGTGCCCGGGGTGTTCGCCGCCGGGGACGTCAGGGCGGACTCGATCAAGCGGGTCGCCTCCGCGGTCGGCGAGGGGGCCATGGCCGTCGCGCTGGTGCACCGCTACCTGGAGAAGACGTGACGGAGGCCGCATGATCGACATCGACGTGCTCCGCGGGCTGTTCCTGTTCGAGAAGCTCGACGAGGAGAAGCTGCGGTGGCTGGCCTCGCACGGCGAGGAGCGTGAGTTCGGCGCGGGCGGGACGATCATCCGGCAGGGCGAGCCCGCCGAGCACTTCGTCGTCCTCATCGACGGCGAGATCGTCATGTCCACCGAGACCCCGGCCGGTGTGGTGACCATGACCCCCACCTCCCAGGTCGGGGTCTACGCCGGGGCGACCTCGGCCTACCTGGGCGAGCGCGCCCCGGAGACCTACGCCCACTCGCTGCGCGCCACCAAGCCCTCCCGGCTGTTCGTCCTGCCCGCCAGGAAGTACGGGAAGATGGTCGCCGAGTGGTTCCCGATGGCCGTCCACCTGCTCGACGGGGTGCGTCTGGGCGGGCTGGCCCAGCGCGAGCTCATCGACAGACGGCAGCGGCTGACCGCGCTCGGCACCATCACCGCCGGGCTCACCCACGAGCTCAACAATCCGGCCGCCGCGGCCGTACGCGCGGTCGGCGAGCTGCGGGAGAAGATCAAGTCGGCGCGGCGGGAGCTGGCCGACCTCACCGAGGCGGGCATCCCGCCCGAGCGGCTGCGCGCGCTGGTCGACCTGCAGGAGGGCTGCGCGGAGAGCGTCGGGAACGTGCCCGCCCGCACCCCGCTTGAGACCTCTGACGCCGAGGACGAACTCGGCGACGCCCTGGAGGCCGCCGGGGTCGAGGACGCCTGGGAGATCGCGGCGCCACTGGTGAGCGCCGGGTTCGGCCAGGAGGGCCTGGAGAAGGTCAGAGCCAAGATCGGGGAGGAGCACCTGGCCGGCGCGGTGCGCTGGCTGGCGGAGGCCGTCGAGATCTCCCAGATGCTCGACGAGGTGACCGACGCGACCGAGCGGATCTCGACGCTGCTCGCCTCGGCCAAGCAGTACTCCCAGATGGACCGCGCGCCGTACCAGCGGGTCGACCTGCGGGAACTGCTGGACAGCACGCTCACCATGTTCCGCGGCAAGATCCCGCCGGGAATCACCGTGGCCACCGACTACGACCCGGAGCTGCCACCGCTGCCCGGCTACGCCGGAGAGCTCAACCAGGTGTGGACCAACCTGGTCCACAACGCGCTCGACGCCATGGCGGGCGAGGGGACCCTCACCGTCCGCACCCGCCTCGAACACGGCACGACCGCCCTCATCGAGATCTGCGACACCGGGCCCGGCGTGCCCGAACACCTGCGCGACCGGATCTTCGAGCCGTTCTTCACCACCAAGGCCGTCGGGGAGGGCACCGGACTCGGCCTGGACATCTCCTACCGCATCGTCGCCGGACGCCACGGCGGCGACCTGCGCGTGGAGTCGGTGCCCGGCGACACCCGCTTCCAGGTACGGCTGCCGCTGACCGAGGTCCTCTCCCCCTGAGCCCCCGGAGAGGGGTGCCCCGGTCTCAGCCGTACACGCCCGTCATCGTGTCCATCAGGCGGGCGAGCACGCGTTCGCCCGAGACCCGCACGCCGTCGTGCTCCCACTCGCTGGTCACCCAGGTCCGCACCTCACCGACCTCGGCGGCCGTCCGCATGGACAGGCCCTCGTCGACGTACATGTCGTTGTAGTAGACGGCCGCGGCGACCGGGACCCGGTTGGCGGCCAGCCGTACGGGGTCGTACAGGTGGGGCCAGGAGTCGTCGGCGGCGAGGATCTCCACCGCGCCCCTGAAGGGACGCAGGGCCGCGATCTCCTCGAACATCCAGGGGTAGATCATCTCCCCGGTCGGCAGCAGGGGCCGGGCGTCCTCGGCGAACTCGGCGGGCAGCAGCCGGTGCGCGGCCCACGCGGTCGCCGCCCCCTGGGCGTAGATCGACTCGTGCATGACCGCGTAGAGGGGGTTGCCGACGAACCCGGTGGCCATCATGACCTCGTAGCGGAACAGGTCGGACAGCTCCCGCCCGGTCCACGCCTCGTCCAGGAGCCAGTGCAGGTACTCGGCGCCGTCGCTCATCCCCAGGCACATGCCCAGGCTCTGCAGACGGCGCACGGTCAGCACGTCCCCGTCGGGAAGCCTGACCTCCTCCTCGCGCAGCCGGTCGGCGACGGCGTCCAGTCTGGCCGAGTCCCCGGGATAGCGGGCGAAGAAGCGTTCGACCTTGGCACGGACCCGGGGGTAGGTGAGGGAGTAGACCTCCGCCGCGTCCGCCGCGAGCCCCGGCAGCCCACCGCACACGTAACACGCCGCCAGCCCCTCGGGCGCCCTGGAGAGGTAGGTCAGCGTGATGAACCCGCCGTAGCTCTGCCCAAGGGTCTCCCACGGCCGTTCACCGGCCAGCTCCCGCCGGATCAGCTCGGCGTCGGCGACGATCGCGTCGGCGCGGAAGTGCCGCAGCCTGGCGGCCACCTCGGCGTCGGTTCCGGTCAGCGTCGCGGCGGTCATCGGGGTGCTGCGGCCCGTCCCCCGCTGGTCGAGCAGGAGGACCCGGTGGGTGCGCAGCGCGCGTGCCAGCCAGCCGTCCGCCGCGTGCGGCCGGGGCGACTTGCCGCCGGGACCGCCCTGGAGGAAGACCAGCCACGGCAGGTCGTCCCCCCGCCTGGCCGGGTCGACCGCCTCACGGGCGAAGACCTCGATCGTCTCCCCGCCGGGATCGGCGTGGTCGAGAGGCACGGTGAACACATGGTCGGTGAGCGCCACCCCGGGCAGGTGGACTGTGCCTCTTCGCGGCGCCTCCGGCACCGCGGGCTTGGGCGCTCTCAAGTCGGTGTCTGCGCCTCTTCGCGGCGCCTCCGGCACCGCGGGCTTGGGCGCCTCGGGTCGGTGTCTTCCCTCGTCGCTCATCCGCTGCGCTCCTTCGCTCCTCAGTCCAGACACCGACGCGCCCAAGCCGAAACCCTTCGCACACGGCGCCGAAGCGTCAGACCGTGTTTCTTCCCGACGCCTGACGGTGGCACGGACTCGGCAGCCCTGAACCGACGGCTTCCCTGCACGATGCCTTCGACATCGGCGCGTCCGAACCATACCTCCTCGCGTTGTCTCTGACAGCACGCCGAAGGGCAGACGAATACTGGACGAAAGCTGCCATACTCCACCGCGTGGACTTTCTCGTGCTGGGGAACCTGACGATCACGCACCAGGGGCAGTCCACCGCCCCCACCGCCGCCAAGGATCGTGCCTTCCTCGGTGAACTGCTCGCCCACCCCGGCGAGACCGTCTCGACCGAGCACCTCGCCAACGCGCTGTGGCCCGACCGGCTGCCCGCCGACCCGGCCAACGCGGTCCAGGTCCGGGCCTCCCGGCTACGCGCCCTGCTTCGCTCCCTCACCGGACCCGTGGAGACGGAACCCGTCCTGTACAGCAGGGCGGGCGGCTACGGGCTCAACCTCGGCGAGACCGGCACCGACCTGGCGCGGATGCAGCGGGCGCTGTCCCTGGCCGGTGAAGAGCGCGACCCGGAGGCGGCGGCGAAGACCCTGCGGGAGGGGCTCGACCTGTGGCGCGGGGAGCCGTTCAGCGACGTCCCGCAGACACCGTGCGTCCTGGAACGGGCGGCGCACGCGCAGGAACTGCGGCTGTCCGCCATGGAGCTCTACGCCGAGCTGACGTTCTCCGGGGAGGCCGCCCTGGGGACCCTGGTCGCCGAGCTGGCCGAACTGACGAGCCGTAACCCGCTGCGCGAGACGCTGCACCACCGGCTGATGCGCGCCCTGCACGCGACCGGGCGGTCGGCCGAGGCGCTCACGCTCTACGAACGGCTGCGCAGGACCCTCCGCGACGAACTCGGCACCGACCCCGGTCCCGAGTTGCGCGACCTGCACCGGGAGATCCTGGCCTCCGGCTCCGACGGCACGGAGACCGTGGAACCCCGTCCTGAGCCTGCCGAGACCGGGTCCGCGACCGACCCGGCGCCGCCCGCGAAGCCTGTGGAGGCCGTGGACCCCGCGCCCCCGGCGGGGTCCACGATCCCGGCGGTCCTGGCGGACGGGTCCTGGGGGTGGTCCTTCAAGGAGACGGTTCCCTGGGGGGTGCTTCTCAGGAGACGGCTCTCCGGAAAACGGGCGCGGCTGACGGCCGTCGTGGCCGTGGTCGTCTGCCTGCTCCTCGGGGCGGCCCTGTGGCTGTGGCTGCCGCGCCCCGAGGAACTGCCCCCCGAGACCCATCTGGTCCGGCCCATCCCCGGCGACCGGTCACGGCTCGCCAAGGACGTGACCTACCCCGACGGCAGCACGGTCCGGGTCGGTGAGACGTTCGTCAAGACCTGGCAGATCGACAACATCGGCACGGTCCCGTGGCGGGACCGCTACCTGTACCGGCAGTGGCCGTGGGACGGCGAGGACCTGTGCCAGACCGAGCACAGGAGTGTGCGCATCCCCGACACGGAGCCCGGCGAGTCCGCGCTGGTGAGCGTCGAGGTGCGGGCCCCCAGGGAACCGGCCCGGTGCAAGGTCTACTGGAAGATGGTCGACGTGGACGGCAACCAGTACATGCCCCACCTCAGCGGCATCTTCTTCGACGTCACGGTGGTGCCCTGACCTGGGCCTTCACTCGGCCCGTGCCCGCCGTACAGGAAACGTGCAGGGCCGCCCGGCAGGCTGACCGCGGTGGTGTCGCCCTCGGCTGAAGGGGGGCGCGTCCGCCGTATCTCTTCTCCGGCCACGAGAGGGCGCGGGGGCCCACGGGGGCGTGGCCGGGAGAAGAGGTACGGCGGGCGTACCGGTGCGCGGCGCGACACGAGATGCTGGCGATCATGCCTGAGTTCTACGACGTGATCTTCGAACGACGGGACGTGCGCGGTGAGTTCACCGGCAAGGACGTGCCCGAGGAGGTCCTGCTACGGATCCTGGGGGCCGCTCACGCCGCGCCCAGCGTCGGCCTCTCCCAGCCCTGGGACTTCATCGTGGTCCGCGACCGGGAGATCCGCGAGGCCTTCGCCGGCCATGTCCAGCGGGAGCGCGCCGTCTTCGCGGCCACCCTCGACGCCGAGCGGGCCGCGACGTTCGCCACGATCAAGGTGGACGGGGTGCGCGAGTCGACGCTCTCCGTCGTCGTCACCTACGACCCGGCGCGCGGGGCCCCGGCCGTCCTCGGCCGCCACTCGATCGCGGACGCCGGGCTCTACTCGGTGTGCCTGGCGATCCAGAACCTCTGGCTCGCGGCCACCGCGGAGGACCTGGGGGTCGGCTGGGTGTCCTTCTACCGGGAGGAGTTCGTCAGCGACCTGCTCGGCATCCCGGAGGGGGTGCGCCCGGTGGCCTGGCTCTGCCTGGGACCGGTGACGCACCGGGAGCGCGTGCCCGACCTCGAACGCAAGGGGTGGCGCGGACGCGTCCCCCTGGCCGACCTCCTCCATCGGGACGGCTGGCGGGGACGCTGAGCCGTACAAAACGTCTGTCAACCGTCGTCCCTGTTACGGCACACCTGGGACACGAAGCCGTACGGCGGGCATCCAGGACATATGGCCGCGACCATCGAGCCCGGTGACCCGGGCGACTCCGTCCCCGCCCACCTGCGGCTCGCGGGCATCCTCCGTGCGCGGATAACGAGCGGTGAGCTCCAGCTCGACCGCCCGCTCCCCTCGGAGGAGAGCCTCCAGCGGAGCTACGGCCTCGATCCGGGCAGCGTACGGCGCGCGATCCAGGTCCTGTCCGACGAGGGCCTCGTCTACACCGTGGAGGGCGGGGGCGCCTACGTGTCCTCCCGCGCGGAGGAGACCGGCGGGGGCTGAGGGTCCCGGGTCGCTCCCGGGCGTTGTTAGGCTCAACGCCCGGCGGGTTTTCCGCGCTCACATGCGTTTTCACAGGAGTGGACGATGGCGGTTCACGGATGGTGCCATCCTCGGTTCTCGCGGGTGCGCGAGGTGTTCCGCCAGAATTTCGCCGGCGACGGGGAGCTCGGCGCGGCCTTCTCCGTCTTCCTTGACGACAGGCCTGTCGTGGACCTGTGGGGTGGTGTGGCCGACCGCCGTGACGGGCGTCCCTGGGAGCGTGGCACCCCCACGCTGGTCTACTCGTGCACCAAGGCGGTGACCGCGACGGCGGTGCTGCTGCTGGCCGAGCGCGGTCTGCTGGACGTCACGGCACCGGTCGCCGAGGTGTGGCCCGAGTTCGCCCGCGCGGGCAAGGAGCGTGTCACCGTCGAGCACCTGCTCACCCACCAGGCGGGGCTGCCGGTGATCGAGGAGCCGGTGCCGGTCGAGGAGTTCGAGGACCAGGAGGCCATCGCCGACCGGCTGGCCGGGCAGGCGCCGTTGTGGGAGCCGGGGACCGGGCACGGCTACCACGCGCTGACCTACGGTTTCCTGCTGGGCGAGGTGATCCGCCGGGTCTCCGGCAAACGGGCGGGTGAGTTCGTGGCCGCCGAGATCGCCGACCCGCTTGGGCTCGAACTCTGGCTCGGCGCGCCGGACGACGTGGCGGCGCGGGCGGCCCGGCTGTCCGGCGGGCTGCGTCTCGGGGCCTCGGCACCGGCGACTTCGGAAAAGCCTGCGACACCCGGGAAGCCTGCGACACCCGGGGAACCGGCGGCTTCGGGAACCCCGGCGGCGCCCGGGAACGTGACAAACCCCGGTGCCGACGCCGGGGAGGCGCTCGGCAGGGCCATGCGGGACGGCGAGAGCCTGACCGGCCGCGCCATGGGCAACCCGCAGGTCACCAAGCTGCGCGGCGGCGCCAACCACCCGGTCGTCCTGCGCGCGGGCTGGCCCGCGATCGGGGTCGTCGCCACCGCCCTCGGCCTGGCCGGGTTCTACCGCCATCTGGTCGCCGGGCGGATCCTGCGCCCGGAAACCCTGCGGGACGCCGTCAGGCCCCGGGTCTCCGGCCCCGACCGGGTGCTGCTCCTCGACAGCTCCTTCGGCCTCGGCTACATGCGGCCCGCACAGGCCTTCCGGGTCCCCGAGCAGGGGATGCGGACCGCCTTCGGCCACACCGGCATGGGCGGTTTCCTCAGCCTCGGCGACGTGGAACACGGCCTGGGCATGGCGTACACGATGAACAGGATGACCGACGCCGTCGCCGGCAGCCCTCGTGCCCACCGGCTCGCCGAGGCCGTCTACGCGTCTCTTTAGACCGGTCTCCCACATAGCGATTTCCTTACGAAATTCGCGAACCGTGACAACCGACGGCAGGGGTGAGACCGTCGAACAAGCGACGGCGCTCGGAGGGGGACTCCATTGGTTCCGGGATACCACGAGGTTCGAGACCTCGGTGCGGGAGGCGGCGGCCGGGTGGTGCTGGCCACCTACACCGCGACCGGCGCCTACGTGGCGATCAAGTATCTGAACACGGCCCTGCGGGGCGACCACAGGTTCCTGGCGCGCTTCCGCGAGGAGGCGCGCGTCATGGTCGAGCTGTACGACCCGAACGTGGTCCAGTTCTACGAGTACTACGAGGACACCCGCGACGCCGCGATCGTCATGGAGCTGGTCGACGGCGTCTCCCTCAGGAGGATCCTGGCCGAGCACGGCACCACCAGCCCCGAGGCGGCGCTCGTCGTGCTCAAGGGCTCGCTGCTCGGACTGGCGTTCGCGCACTCCTCCGGGATCGTGCACCGCGACTACAAGCCCGAGAACGTACTGATCCAGGCGGACGGCGCCAGCAAGCTGACGGACTTCGGCATCGCCGCCCGCACCGGGGCCTCCGACGCGCCCCAGGGCACCCCGCCGTACATGGCCCCCGAGCAGTGGGCCGGGCATCCGGCCACCCCGGCGAGCGACGTCTACGCGGCCACCTGCGTGCTCTTCGAGTGCCTCACGGGGCACCGGCCCTACCGGGCGGAGAACGGGGCCGCGCTGATGCACCAGCACCAGCGGGCGCCGATCCCGATCGAGGCCGTGCCGAGTTCGGTGCGGGGCCTGGTCGCGCGGGGCATGGCGAAGAATCCGGCGGACCGGCCCGCGACGGCGGAGGCGTTCGTCCTCGAACTCGAAGCCGCCGCGACCGCCGCGTACGGACCGGAGTGGGAGCAGCGGGGGCGGCGGCACCTGGCAGAGCTGGCCACCCTGCTGGCGCTGTCGTTCCCGCTGGCCAGGCCGGCCCAGCGGACGAGCACCTCGCTGGCGAGCACCGTGCTCGGCAGGGGCGGCGGCAGGCGCCGTCCCCGTCTCGGCCCCAGGCTGCTCGCCGGGGTCGTCGTGATCACCGTCGCGGTCACCGTCGGGCTGGTCGCCTCGGGGCGGTCGGCCGACAGGCTCTCGGCGAACTCGATCTTCACTCCGCCCGCGCATGTGCCCGGGGCCGGGAAGACCCCGCCGGACGGCGCGGGCGGCTCTCCCCCGCCGGAACCGGCCCGGCCTCCCGTCAAACGGCCGCACACCGGAACGGAACGGACCTCGGCCAGGTCGGAGAGCACGCCCCCGAAGGCCCACCCGACGCCGCGCAGGACCCCGACGTCGTCCCCGAGCGCGCGGCCGACCCCGATCACCGACCCGTCGCGGACGCCGTCCCCCACCCCGACCTCCAGCCCGGGGGTCGACGACCTCGCGATCACCCGGTTCGACGCGGGCGGGGCGACGCTCAGCCTGCGCTCCTCGACCCCGGCCTCCGTCGTGCTGACCGTCTCCTTCGCCCAGGGTGAGGAGCGTGACGACCTGACGAAGGTGGCCACACGGAGTTTCACCCTCAGGGGCAACGGCGTCCACTCCCAGCCCGTTCCCTACGCCTTCACCGCCCCCGCCTGCGAGCAGACCCTCTACCGCAGGGTCACGGCCTCGACCTCGCCCCGGTTCTCCGGCGGGGAGCTGAGCCGTACGGTCGAGGTCAGGGGCGGCCCGTGCCCTGCCCCCGAGGTGCGCAACGCGGAGATCACCTCCTGGGACGGCGAGACGGCCGTCGTCAAGGTCCGCGCGGGCGGTCCGGGCAGGGTACGGCTCACCGCGTCCTTCACCCGCAAGGACGACGAGGGCGGCGTCAGCACGCTGGACACCGTGACCAGGACCCTGTCCGGGGAGACCGGCTACTCCGTCGAACTTCCCGCTCCCCCGGCCGAGGTGCCGTGCGGCGGGCGGGCCGTGCTCGGGGTCACGGTCACCACGGACCGTCCCGCGGGCAACGGCGCCCAGTACGCCCAGACGGTGGTCGAGGGTGAGGAGTGCGCGCCCCCCGCCGTCACGATCACCTCCTTCGACGGCACCTCCGTCGGTTTCCGGGTGCGCGCCTCCGGCACCTCCCCGGTGACCGTACGGCTGGCCTTCACCCAGCAGGTCCCCGGCGCCGACGGCGGGACGACCGGCAGCGCCAAGACGATCGAGTTGTCCGGCCGCACCGACTACACGCGCACGGTGGCCGGCGAGTTCGCCACGCTGCCCGAGTGCGGGCAGTACGCCCGGCGGACCGTGACGATCACCACGGTGCCCGCGGGCGAGAGCCGTTCGAGCCAGGCCCGGGTCGACCTGCCGCCCTGCGAGCAGGAGCCCGGCCCCTCCGACCCCTCGGAGGCGCCGCAGGACGTCCCCTCCGTTCCCGGGGAGCCGGGATGACCTCTCCCCTGGAGGCCGGTGCGAGCAGGCTCGGCAACGTGCTGGTCCCCGTCGAGGACATGGACGGGGCGATCGCCTTCTACTCGGGTGCGCTCGGTCTCGCGGTGCGTTTCCGTGACGGCGACCGGTTCGCCGCTCTCGACGGGGGCGGCGTCACGGTCGCGCTGGTCGGGGCGGCCGAGCGGGTCGCGGGCGACGTCACCGCGCCCTCCTACCGGGTGGCGGACGTGGCGCTGGCCGTACGGGAGCTGACCGGGGCGGGCGCCGAGGTCGTCCAGGAGCCCGAGAGGGGGCCGCACGAGGTCAGGGCGGTGCTCCGCGACCCCTCCGGCAACGTCCTGGTGCTCTACGCCCCGCTCTGACCCGCCCGCCACGGTTCGACGTCCAGTACGGCCTTGCCCGCGACCTGGCGGCCGAGCAGGGCCTCGGCGGCCTCCGCGAGGCGCTCCCAGGTGTCTCGCAGGCCGATCTCGGCGGAGAGCCTGCCCTCGGCGGCCAGGCCGAGCAGGGTGGCCAGGTCGGGACCGAAGGCCGTGGCATCGCCGAACGTGCTGATCGTCCTCGACCGGCCGAGGAAGAACAGTGAGCCCGGCGCGAACACGGCGGGTTCTTCCGAGGCCCAGCCGATGCTCTGGAGGTCGCCTCCGGGGGCCAGCAACGGCCAGGCGGCGACCAGTTGCGCCCCGCCGACGTTGTCCAGGATCAGGTCGAAGGAGCCGTCGATCCCGTCGAGGCCGACGACCACCTCGCGGGCGCCCAGTCCGGTCAGCCCCTCCCCGCGTGCCGCGGAGCCGACGGAGGCCACGACGTGTGCCCCGCCCAGCGCGGCCAGTTGCACCGCGAACCGGCCGATCCCTCCCGCCGCCCCGGTGACCAGGACCCTGCGGCCCAGGATCGGGCGGGTCCGCAGCGCCCGCAGCGCGGTGACCCCCGCCATCGGCAGCGCCGCGGCGTGGGCCAGGTCGACGGCGTCGGGGACCTCGGCGACCGCGTCGGTGTCCACCGCGACGCGCTGCGCCCAGGCGCCAGGCCCGAAGGCGACGACGCGGGTGCCCTCCGCGGGCCCGCTGCCGTCCGCGGCGGCGCGTGCCACGACGCCCGAGGCGTCGTAGCCGGACACCGTTCCCGGGGGAAGACTCCCGGCGAAGGCCACCTCGCCCCGGTTGAGTGAGATGTGCCGCACGTCGATCAGGACCTGGCCGGGACGTGGTTCGGGGTCGGCGACCTCGGCGATCCGCAGCGCGGCCCGTGCCCGGGGGTCGGTGACGACGGCGCGAACGGTCATGGGACTTCCCTCCGTGGGGATCACTGCAGCGGACCGTCGGTCCGCTTACCTGGACGCTAGAATATTCGGACCATCGGTCCGCTTGTCAACGGGAGAGCCCATGGCCGAGCAGCGTCAGGAGCGCGCCGACGCCGCACGCAACCGGAGAGCCGTCCTGCGGGCGGCCGAACGGCTGGTGGCCGAGCACGGCGGCGACCACGTCTCCCTCGACCGGGTCGCGGCCGAGGCGGGGGTCGGCAAGGGGACCGTCTTCCGCAGGTTCGGCAGCCGAACCGGCCTGCTGCGCGCCCTCCTTGAGGAGCGCTCGCTCGCGCTGCGTGAGGCGATCGTGGACGGCCCCCCGCCCCTGGGGCCGGGCGCGCCCGCGCGGGAGCGCCTGACGGCCTTCCTCGACGGGCTCTGCGGGATCGCCGAGGCCAACGCCGCCCTGCTGACCGCGCACGAGCAGGCGTGCGCCGACGCCAAGTACACCGAGCCGAGCTACCTGTTCTGGCACGGCCACATCGCGACCCTGGTGGCCGAGGCGCGTCCCGGCCTCGACGCGGACTTCGCGGGTTTCCTCGCCCACGCCCTGCTCGCCGTGTTCGACGGTGAACTGGTCCGGCGGACGGCGTCGCCCGAGGAGCCCCGGCGCTTCACCCGGTCCGTCACCGAACTGGCCCTCGCCCTGCTCGACGCCCCCGCCCCACTGCGGATTTCGTGATTCGCCAGATCTTTTTTGGCTGGGCGTTTACAGTGGAAAAATCATGAAAACGCCTTTGACGTCGGCTTTTGCCGTCCGGTGCACCATAGCTCGTCCCGGAGCGGGTCCCGGACCGTCTTGACCTTCCCTTTAAGGGAGGTAACCTCCCTCGTCACGGAAGACAACTGGCCAATGGTGCCGCCACACGTGTCTCGGCCGCCTCGCCGGTCGGTCCCGTGACGCACCATCGCTCGACCCCCGTCTTCCGGCGGCCAGGTCGCGAGGGCGGCGCGACCATGCTTCGACGGCCGTCGGAGGATGACCGGAAACTTCCAGATGACACCTGAGACGTACAAGTTCATCGAACTGCTGGAGAGCCAGCTCGGGTACTCCGAGCGGGGCAGCGGCTACACCAAGTTCGGCGATTGGTACAACACCGTCGAGTTCGACGCCGACTACAGCACGGCCCCCTGGTGCGACATGTACCTGTCCTGGGCGGCCAAGAAGCTCGGCTACGAAGACTGGGTGGGGCAGTTCGCCTACACCGTCCACCACGCCAAGTGGTTCCGCCAGCAGGACGCCTGGGGCACCGTCCCCAAGCCCGGCGCCCTCGTCTTCTTCGACTGGAGCGGCGGCAAGAAGCTCGACGGCATCGACCACGTCGGGATCGTCACCCGGGTCGAGGGCAAGAAGATCCACACCATCGAGGGCAACATCGACGGCGGCGTCGCCAAACGCAAGGTGCGCGACACCGACAAGGTCGTCGGATACGGATACCCCGAGAAGATCAAGGCCCGTCTGGACGAGGAGGCCGCCCAGCAGCAGGAGATCGTCACGGCGTCCCCCCGCCCGGACAACTCCGTCGCCCTCACCCGTAACCCCGACCTGCTGTCACAGGCCCCGCCCGCCACGGTGCGGGAGAACCTGCCGCCCTCCCCACCGGTCAGGACCGGCCCCAAGCACGCCAAGCCGGAGACCGGGGCCCACGCGAAGGACCCCTCAGCGGCACAGGCGAAACCCCAGCCTCCCGCCAAGCAGACCGCGAAGACCGCGCCGCCCGCCACCACGCAGGCCGCGGGCCGTACCGGAAAGCACGCCAAGCCCGCGACCGCGGACACCAACGCGATCGCCGCCGCCCCCGCCGCCACGAGCCTGCGCCTGCCCTCGGAGGCCCCCCAGCTCGGCACCCCCGCGATCCTCGCGCCGGTCCTGCTGACCGCCGTCGCGCTCATCGCCCACGCCAAGACCAGGCAGCTGAAGGCACGCCCAGCGCTCGCCATGGCCGCTGCCGGGAGTACGGCCGGCACCCGCCGGGCGCCCGGCCGCCGCCGCGCCCCGGGACGCCGCCGCGTCACCCGCGCCGTGCCCGTCACGGCCTTCGCTACAGCACCTGCCGCGGTACCCACCGTGGCGCCCACTGTGGCACCCACTTTGGCGCCCACTGCGGCGCCCGCCGTGATGGCCACCACGGCGCCTGTCACGGCGGCCGTTCCCGTGCCTGCCCCTGTGTCGGCCACGGTTCCCGCCGGGCTGTCCGCCACGGCGCCCGCCGTCGCGGAGACCACGTTCAGGTCCGCCCAGACGACGGGGTTCCCCTCGGTCACCGCTCCACCCGCGCGTGTCGAGGAGCCGGAGGTCCCCGACCTCCCCGGCGGCGGACGGCACACGCGGCCCCACACCGATCCGCTCCGCGCCACGGAGCCGGGCACGGTCCGCCGCTACGACGGCCCCCGCCTGCCCTACCAGGGGAGGCGCCGCCTGCGCGAGCACCCGGTCACCGAGTCCTCCACCCTGTCGCCCGGTTTCGCGCAGGACGCCCCGCTGCGGGGCAGGCGGCACCGCAGGCCCGAGACCCCGGTCAGCACGACCATGCGGTCCGCACGGCCGACCCGGCCCGTGCACGCCCGTCCCGCGACCACCCCGGCCGCCGTCCAGGACGGGCCGGTTCCCGTACTGACGGCGCCGCTCCCCGCTGACGACCCGGCCCTGCGCCGTCCCTACCAGGGGCGGCGCAGGGCCAGGGTCACCGTCTGAGGGAGGCGTCAGCGTCGCTCGGGCGGGCGCTGCTGCCCCATGCTGCGGCGCAGTTCCTCAAGTTCCGCCTCAAGCCCGGCGATGCGGGTGTTCGCCCCCGGCCCCTGTGCCCGAGGGGCCTGAGCCTGAGGGGCCTGGGGACCCTGAGCCTGGGGGCCCTGGATCTGGGGCGGCGCGCCGTACTGCTGGGCATGGGGGCGGACCGAGCGGGTCTCCTCAGAGCCGGGCGGCAACGGGTAGGGCGGCCGCTGCTGGTAGGCCTGCGCCCCCGCGGAAGGCCCTCCGAGCGCTCCCCCGGGTGCCCCGCCGTACGGCTGGCCGTACCCCGGTCCCTGCGGCGAGTGACCGGGCTGGGCACCGTAGGACACGGGCGGGAACGAGGTGGGCGGCGTCTTCACCCGGCGCCTGCCCTTACCGGCCATGGCCACCAGGGCGCCGACCACCAGCAGGGCGACCGCCCCGCCACCGCCCCACAGCACCCACGGCAGGATCGGTGAGGAGCTCTCGTCCTTGCCCGCGGTGATGGCCTGCTGGGAGTCGGTGATGTACTTGGCCACGTAGGGGTGGTTCGGCTGCAGCGCCTGGACCTCACGGAACTTCGGCAGCGCCTCGGAGTAGTGGTTGGCGAAGAACAGGTCGAGCGCCTCGTTGTAGGCCTTCGTCGTGGCCGACTCTGCGGGCTTGATGTTCTTCTCGTTGAGCTTCTCCTTGACGATGCTGACCGGCAACACGAAGCTCTCGCCCTCGGTCGAGCCGCCGTCCTGCTGGATGAGACCGCCGACCAGGATGCCGATGACCTTGCCGTCCCTGCTGAACACCGGCCCGCCCGAGTTGCCCGGGTAGGACGGGGCCTGCGTCTGGATGTACGGCACGCCCTCCGGGGTCTGCCTGCTGGCGTTGTAGGGGCCCTCGGTGAAGGCCGGGTCGAGCTTGGACTCGACGTTGAAGATCGAGGTCTGCGTCACCGTGCCGGGGAACCCGCTGATGTAGAGCGTGTCACCGACCCGGACGTCGGAGTCCTGGCCGAGCGGAACGGTCGGCAGGTTGTTCTGCCCGTTGGCCTTGAGGATCGCCACGTCCTTGCCCGGGTAGACCGTGCCCTTGGCGACCAGTTCGATGGGGACCGACTTGGCCGTCTTGTCCACCCCGCCGCCGGGCAGGCTCTGCAACAACGAGAGCGAGCTCTGGACGTTGCGGATCTTGATGTTGTCCGCGTTCCAGACCTGGAAGATCTTGGAGGCGGTCCTGACGATCTCGTCGTCTGAGGCGGCGTCGCCGAGATCGGCGATCAGGTCGGCGGCGTCCTTCTTGTTGACCTCGGTGAGCGCCTGCTCCGCGAAGGTCTGCGCCAGCTCGGTCTCCTCCTGGCCGACGCAGTGCGCCGCGGTCACCATGTAACCGTCGGGCGTCACCCACCAGCCGGTGCACAGGCCGCCCGCGCTCGCCTCGACGACGCGCTCCGGCGTGCCCGGCGAGAAGTAACGCCCCGGTTCCTTGGCCATCTGCTGGACGACCCACCGGTAGATGCTGTTCTCGTCCGCCGAGATCTTGCCCGACTGGACGGCGGAGATGCCCTGCTGGGTCAGCTGCTTGATCGCGTCCAGGTTGGCGACCGGCGTCGGCACGGCCACCTCCGCGGTGTAGGACACCGAGGTCAGCTGCACGGCGGGATGTGTCCTCGCCGCGAGCCACGTTCCCACGGGAACGTCCAGTTCCTTCGGCTTGGCCATGGCGGCGCCCGGCAGGGCCAGCACCCCGGCCATGGCCAGTCCGGCGACGGCGCTGAGTCTTCGCCACATTTTCTTACTCTCCCCAAACTCGCTTCCCAGGCGAGAGCATGGCCCGCCGCACTTGGGGGGCACTTGGAAGCGACTGGGACATTCGTTAACAGCTGCCCATATGTCGTGACACGAGTGGCGATAGAGGACCGTGACCATCCGCTAGCCTGGCGGAGTGCTGGAACAGATCACGGCCACCCGATACGTGACCCCGCTGCGCGAGGGCGGGTCGCTTCCCGGCGTGGTCGAGGCGGACGACCTCGGGACCTACGTCGTGAAGTTCCGGGGCGCGGGGCAGGGCCGCAGGGTGCTCGTCGCGGAGATCATCGCCGCCGGGCTGGCCCGCCGCCTCGGCTTCCGCACCCCCGACCTGAAGGTGATCGACGTCGATCCGCAGCTCGGCGTGCGGGAGCCCGACGAGGAGATCCAGGACCTGCTGCGGGCCAGCGCCGGGCTCAACCTGGCGGTCGACTTCCTGCCCGCGGCCCTCGGCTTCGAGCCGCTCACCTGGCCGCCCGACCCCGGCTTCGCCTCCCGGCTGCTCTGGTTCGACGCCCTGATCCACAACGTGGACCGCAGCTGGCGCAACCCGAACCTCCTCGTCTGGCACGGCGACACCTGGCTGATCGACCACGGCGCCGCCCTGTGGTTCCACCACAACTGGCCGGCCGCCGACCCGGAGCGCCCCTTCGACGGCTCCGACCACGTGCTCGCCCCCCACGCGACCCTTCTCCCTGAGGTCGACGCCGAGCTGAGCGAGACGATCACCAGGGACCTCCTCGACGGAGTCGTCGACGAGGTCCCCGACGAGTGGCTTGAGGACGAACCCGGCTTCGACGGGGCCGAGGCCGTACGGCAGGCCTATGTGGAGCATCTGCTGGCCAGGGCGCAGGCCCCCAGGCGGTGGCTCCCCCAGGAGCTTCCCCAGGGGGCTCCCGGGGCACGGCAGGGCGGCAAGACCGGCTCGGTGGGCGCGTTCTGGAAGGACAACCGGTGAGAGACGTCTACGAGTACGCCGTGATCCGGGTCGTCCCCCGCGTCGAACGCGGCGAACTGATCAACGCCGGGGTGCTGCTGTACTGCCAGCCGCGCGACTACCTGTGCGCCGGGATCGAGCTTGACGAGGCCAGGCTGCGGGCCCTCGACGCGAACGCCGACGTCGAGGGCGTACGACACGCTCTGGGCGCCTACCGGCGTTCCTGCCTCGGCGAGGAGGGTCCGCTGACGGGCGAGTCGCTCGGCAGCCGGTTCCGCTGGCTGACCGCCCCGCGAAGCACGATCGTGCAGACGGGCCCGGTGCACGCGGGTCTCACCGCCGACCCCGGCGCCGAACTGGAACACCTGCTGACCAGGCTCGTCCGGGCCCTGTGAACCCGCTCCTCAGAAGAGGACGGACATGAAGGTGCCGACCTCGCGGAACCCCGCCCTGCGGTAGGCCGCCCTCGCGGGGGCGTTGTAGTCGTTGACGTACAGCGAGACCACCGGCGCGAAGCATTCGAGGGAGTGCTTGAGCACCGAGGCCATCCCGGCGACCGCGTGGCCCCTGCCCCTCAGCTCGGGGTGGACCCAGACCCCCTGGATCTGGCACGCCTGGGGGGTCACGGCGCCGATCTCGGCCTTGAAGACGACCCGGCCGTCGTCGATCCTGGCGTAGGACCTGCCGATCCGGATCAGCTCGGCGACCCGTGACCGGTAGAGCGCGCCCCCGTCGCCCACCTCGGGCGAGATGCCGACCTCCTCGGTGAACATCGCGACGCAGGCGGGCAGCAGGATCTCGAACTCCTCCGGCCTGACCCGCCTGACCAGGGGGTCGGCCGGGACCGGGGACGGCTCGGTCGCCTCCATCACCGGCTGGGTCCACCGGATCGCGCGGGCCGCCCCCCAGTACGGTTCGAGCCGCTCCCAGAGCGGCTCGACCGCGTCGGACGGGCCGACGATCGAGGAGCAGCGGCGCCCCTGCTTGCGGGCACGCTCGGCGAAGGCGTGCACGGCCTCGGCGCCGGCGTTGACCGGGACCAGGTTGGCTCCCGCGTAACAGAGCGAGGTGAGGCCGCCGCGCGGGCCGAACCCCCACATCTGGCCGCCGAGCCTGGCCGGGCTGAGACCGACGGCACGAACCCTGGAGGCGACGAAAACGTTGGAGACGGGGTCGGCGTCCAGGATCGCCAGCACCTCGTCACGATCGTTGTCGTCGAGCACGCGCGACGCCATTGTGCGCAGCATCACGCGCCCAGCCTACGCGACCCCCACGATTTTGGCAGGAACCAACACAGAGCCTGTCATCTACCCTGGGTGGCCTGTGTTGTCACCCGGCCGCGGCCGGTGCCTGCGAGGTCGCGGCGCAGCGGGCGTCCGGTCCTCGCGCCGCCCGTCTGGCCGGGCCGAAGAGCGTCCCGTCCCTGAGGTAGGTCGCCAGCCTGCGGTCCACACACTGGTTGCCGCTGAAGGTGGCCCCGTGGTTTCCCCCGGCCACGGCCAGCATCCTGGAGCGCCCGAACACCGCCCGCATGCGCAGCGCCCCCCGGTACGGCGTCGCGGCGTCGCGCTCCGCCTGAACGATCATGATGGGCGGCAGCCCGGCGTTGTCCTTGAGCGTCACCGGGGTGCCCCCGCGCTCGGGCCAGAACACGCACGGCGCGTTGTACCAGGCGTTCGACCAGGTCAGGAAGGGGGCCTTGGCGTGCGTCCTGGACATGTCGGCGCGCCACTTGCTCCACTGGCCGGGCCAGGCGGCGTCATGGCACTGCACCCCCAGGTAGACGGCGTAGCCGTTCTCGTCCTCGGCGTCGTTCTCGGCGTACCTGTGGTAGGCGGCGAGCAGCGGGGCGTCGTCCCCCTTCTTGACGTAGGTGGAGAAGGCCTTGGCCAGCTGAGGCCAGACGAGGTCGGAGTAGCCGCCGAGGGTGTAGATGTCGTCGAGTTCACTCGGCCCGACCACCCCGCCCGCCGGGCGGACACGCAGCCGGTTGCGCATGGCGTACCAGGCGAAGGAGACCATCCTGGTCGTCCGGCCGAGCCGGTAGACGTCGTTGTGACGGGCCGTCCAGCGCAGGAAGTCCCGGTGGCGCCGGTTGAAGGCGACGTCCTGGGCGAGGTTGGAGCCGTACCAGATGCCCTTCGGGTCGACCACGCTGTCCATGACCATCCGGCTCACCCGGCCGGGGAAGAGGGTGGCGTAGACCGCGCCGAGATAGGTGCCGTACGAGTAGCCCAGATAGCTGATCTTCTCCTCGCCCAGCGCCTTCCTGATCTCGTCCATGTCCCTGGCGCTGTTCTCCGTGCTCAGGTGCGGCAGCATCCAGTCCCACCGGCTCTGGCAGGCCTCGGCGTACCGGCGGGCCCTGCCGAGCAGCACCGCCTCCTGTTCGGCGTTGCCGGGAACGTTGTCCGGACGGGGCGGGGCGTAGTACTCGGCGGGATCGACGCACCGCAGCGCGGGTTCGCTGTGGCCGACCCCCCGCGGGTCGAACCCGATCACGTCGAACCGTCCGGCGAGGTCGGGGGGAAGCTGGGCGGCGACCCGCCTGGCCAGGCTGAGGCCGGAGGCCCCCGGCCCTCCCGGGTTGACCAGCAACGCCCCCAGATGGTTCCGCGAGTCCCCGCCCCTGATCCGGTTCAGCGCCAGGCTGATGGTCCGGTCAGGATCGGCGTAGTCGAGCGGGACCCTCAGGGAGGCGCACTCGACCGCCACACCCGCCTGTTCACCGGTCCCTGAGGAGGCGTCCGCGTCCGACGAGGCCTTGCCCGGTGTTTCGCAGGGCCCCCAGACCAGATCGTCCCGTTCCTGCGCCGCCGCCTCCTGCGGTAGCCCGGCCATGGCGGCGAACACCGCGAAGCCCACGGCGACCCCGACAACCCTTTTCACGAATTCCCCCTACTCGTACGGCAGAGGCGATGGTCTCCCAGCCGGTGACCCGGCCACGGGCGGTACGACGAGATCCTTGCCATCCCGTGACCGTCACGTTGCCGTCCGGGAGCCCTGACTAGCATCCATCACATGACGGAGCGATATGCGATCTTGAGCGGTTCCACCTTCGAGGAGGAGATCGGTTACGCGCGCGCGGTGGTCGACGGCGACCGGGTCCACGTGTCCGGGACGACCGGGTTCGACTACGCGACGATGACGATCTCGGATGACGTGGTCGAGCAGGCCGAACAGTGCCTGCGCAACATCGAGAGCGCACTGACCCAGGCGGGCTGTTCGTTCGCCGACGTCGTGCGCGTGCGCTACATGCTGCCCGACCGCGCGGACTTCGAGCTGTGCTGGCCCGCCCTGCGCCGCCGTTTCGGCGAGGTACGGCCCGCGGCGACGATGATCGTCTGCGGCCTGTCCGATCCGCGGATGAGGATAGAGATCGAGGTGGACGCGCGACGCCCCTGAACACCTGGCCGGTCCGGGAGACGCCGTGGGGCGACCCCGCGCGCCCGCGCGGAACCGCCCCACGAGACAACCCGCCCGCGAACCTACTCCTCCCGGTGGACCTGGCCCTGCAGGCGCCCGAGACCCGGGGCCCTCAGGGCGAGGTTGGCCTCGCCCACGCCGTCCCGTTCACAGGTGGGACGGTCGAGCAGGACCGAGAAGCCGAAGGTGGTCCAGGTGATGCCGGGCCGGTCCGGGTTGAACCGGTGGCGCCGCGACCCGGAGGAGCGCCCGTCGAGGACGACCTCGACCCGGTCGTCCTGGAAGGAGACGATCGCCTCGACCGTCTCGTCACTGAGCTCGGCACGGAGGTTTCCCCGGTAGACGGCGTGGCCGCCGTCGATCCACTCGCCTAGCTCGCGACCGCAGTCGTCGGCCCCCGCCACGGTGGTGTGGACGGGGGTACTCGACACGGCGGCCGAGGCGGAGGAGGCGGGCACGAGACCGGCCAGACCCGTCAGAGCCGCCAGGGCCAGGGTCGCCGCGCGGGCAGAGGTGCGGAACATGCGCTTCCTTTCAACGGAGGACGACGCCTTGCCTCCCCGTCGCGGAACGTGACGACGAGTGAGGACCGCAACCAAATCAAGCCCAGCGACCAAGGGTAGTCAATGGCGACTCTGAGTTATGGCCCCAGGTTGTTCACCCGACACATTCGCCCCGTTCGCCCCAGAGATCAGGAGATCTCACCTTTTCCACCGGCCGTCCGGTCACCCTCCGGAGCCACCCAGGGGCTTGGCCATGACGATCTCCCTGCTCCTGCCGTCGTCGAGCAGGTCGCCGAGTTCCCCGGTGTCCTTGAAGCCGTGGCCCCGGTAGAGCGCGATGGCCGCGTCGTTGTCCGGCATCACGCACAGGCGCAGGGTCGCGGTGCTCCGCAGCGCCGCCCACCGCTCGATCTCCTGGATCAGGTGGCCCGCGACCCCCCGGCCCCGGGCCTGGGGGCTGACCCACATCGAGATCAGCTCGACCGTGTCCGCGCCGTCGGCGGGGACACCGCTGGCCATTCCGGCGAGCACTCCGTCGAGGACCGCGACCACGTTGTGCGAACCGGGTATCTCAAGGCGGCCCCGCCAGCGGTCCTCGCGGTCGCCGTCCCCCTGCCAGTCGGCCAGTCTCGCCCCGAAGGCGGCCGGCGCCTCGGCGAGGGCCGCCAGCCTCAGCTCCCGCCACAGCGGCCAGTCGTCCGAGCTCAGGACACGTACTTCGATCATGACGTGAACCCTGCCCTGTCCGGGCAGGGACGGCAACGGATTAACGGACGACGACCTCGGGGCCGGGGGCGTCCTCGTCGTCGAAGTCGATCTCCACACCCATCTCCTCGGCAAGCCGCAGGGCCTCCTCGATGAGGGTCTCCACGATCTGCGACTCGGGGACGGTCTTGATGACCTTGCCCTTGACGAAGATCTGGCCCTTGCCGTTGCCCGAGGCGACCCCCAGGTCGGCCTCCCGCGCCTCGCCGGGACCGTTGACCACGCAGCCCATCACCGCGACCCGCAGCGGGACCTTCAGGCCGGTCAGGCCCGCCTGGACCTGCTCGGCCAGGGTGTAGACGTCGACCTGGGCGCGTCCGCACGAGGGGCAGGAGACGATCTCCAGACCGCGCTCGCGGAGGTTCAGCGACTCCAGGATCGCGGCGCCGACCTTGACCTCCTCGACCGGAGGGGCCGACAGTGAGACCCGGATCGTGTCGCCGATGCCCTCGGCCAGCAGGGCGCCGAAGGCCACGGCCGACTTGATCGTGCCCTGGAAGGCGGGCCCCGCCTCGGTGACGCCCAGGTGGAGGGGGTAGTCGCAGCGCTGCGCGAGGAGCCGGTACGCCTGCACCATCACGACCGGGTCGTTGTGCTTGACCGAGATCTTGATGTCCTGGAAACCGTGCTCCTCGAACAGCGAGCACTCCCACAGCGCCGACTCGACCAGCGCCTCCGGGGTGGCCTTGCCGTACTTCTGCAGCAGCCTGGGGTCCAGGGAGCCGGCGTTGACGCCGATCCTGATCGGCACGCCGTGGTCGGCGGCGGCCCTGGCGATCTCACCGACCTTGTCGTCGAACTTCTTGATGTTGCCCGGGTTGACCCGGACCGCCGCGCAGCCCGCCTCGATCGCGGCGAAGACGTACTTCGGCTGGAAGTGGATGTCGGCGATGACCGGGATCTGGGATTTCCTGGCGATGATCGGCAGCGCGTCGGCGTCGTCCTGGGACGGCACGGCGACCCTGACGATCTGGCAGCCGGACGCGGTCAGCTCGGCGATCTGCTGGAGCGTCGCGTTGACGTCCGCGGTGAGCGTGGTGGTCATCGACTGCACGCTGACCGGCGCGTCACCGCCGACAGGAACGGAACCAACCATGATCTGACGGGATTTGCGTCGCTCGGCGATCGGCCTGGTCCTCACGGACGGGATCCCGAGAGCAACAGAAGTCATTTTCAGCCCTTGGTGAGTCGGGGACATCTCCAGTCTAGGCAGTAGCCGTGAGCTCCCGTGCCCGAATCCGTGCCCATTCGTCAGCGTCCAGCACCTCTGCGACCGTCTCCGCCGAGGTCACGGCGTGCTCGGAGACGACCGCGGCCACGGTGTCCACGATGCCGGTGAACGGCAGCCGCCCGGTGAGAAAGGCCTCGACGCAGACCTCGTTGGCGGCGTTGTAGACGGCCGGGGCCGTACCCCCCGCGGAGCCGACGTGGCGGGCCAGCGCGACGGCGGGGAACGCCTCGTCGTCGAGGGGCTCGAAGGTCCAGGTGTGGGCCCTGGTCCAGTCGACCGGAGGAGCCGCGGCCTGGACCCGTTCCGGCCAGCCGAGGGCCAGCGCGATCGGCAGCCGCATGTCGGGCGGGCTGGCCTGGGCGACGACCGAGCCGTCGACGAACTCGACCATCGAGTGCACGACCGACTGCGGGTGGACCACCACCTCGATCCGGTCGAAGCCGATGTCGAAGAGCAGATGGGCCTCGATGACCTCAAGGCCCTTGTTGACGAGTGTGGCGGAGTTCACCGTGACGACGGGCCCCATCGACCAGGTCGGATGCGCCAGGGCCTGCTCCGGGGTCACCCCGGTGAGCTGCTCCCTCGGCCTGCCGCGGAAGGGGCCGCCGCTGGCGGTGACGACCAGCCGCCGTACGGCGGAGGCGTCCGGCCCCTGCGGACCCGCGGCCCACAGGCACTGGGCCAGGGCGGAGTGCTCGGAGTCGACCGGCAGCAGTCTCCCGGGTTTGGCCAGCCTTTTGACCAGGGGACCGCCGATGATCAGCGACTCCTTGTTGGCCAGGGCGAGCACCCGGCCCGCCTCAAGCGCGGCCAGCGTCGAGGTCAGTCCGAGCGCCCCGGTGACGCCGTTGAGGACCACATCGGACGGCCAGGCTGCCGCCTCGGCGACCCCCTCCGGCCCGGCCAGGACCGTGGGGCTCACCCCGTGCCCGGCCAGTGCCCGCCGCAGCTCGGGCAGGGCGGCCGGATCGGCGACGGCCACCACGTCGGGCCCGAACTCGGCCGCCTGGCGGGCCAGCAGGTCGACCCTGCCACCCCCCGCGGCCAGGGCCACGACCCGGAACCGGGCGGGATTGCGGGCGATGACGTCGAGGGCCTGGGTCCCGATCGAGCCGGTAGAGCCGAGCAGGGCGACCGAACGCGTGGTGTCTGGCTGCACGGGCCCATTCTCCCGGATGGCCCCTCCCGGTCGGACCGCCGCCGAGGGTACGCAGAGCGCCGACAACCCTCGACTTTCACCGAAAGTAGCAACAAGAACACATCTGGTAGTGCAAACTCGGCCCATGACTTCGAGCCTCCCCCTGCTCCTGGGTGCCGTGCTCGTCGCCGGGCTGCTCGGCGCCCCCGCGACCGGCACGACGGCCCCCGAACACCGGCAGACCTCGCACGGACTGGCCGAACACCTCGCACAGCCGGCGACCCCGGGTGGAGACGACACCGGCGTCGCCGGGCACACGGGCGCGGGAAACTCCGCCGAGCAGCGCCGTGTGCTCGCCTACTGGACGCCCCGCCGGATGGCCGCCGCCGCCCCCATCGGCCTGCTCGGGCCGGTGACCGGCGTGCTCGGCGCGGTCACCGGCCTGCTCGGGCTGAAGGCCTCCTTCGAGACACCCGGCACGAGACCCTCCGTCGTGAGACTCGCCGCGAGACCCGGCGGAAGGTCCGCCGTGCGGTCCGTCAAGGCCCCGCCGGGCGCGACCCGCACCCGGTACGGCGCGCGGGTCGGCGGTGCCCGCTGGGGCGCGGGCGGGCAGGTCGCCCGTACGACGGGGCGCGTGTTCATGACCCTCGGCGGGACCGACTTCGTGTGCTCGGCGAGTTCGGTCAGGAGCGCCAACGCGGACCTGGTCGTCACCGCGGGCCACTGCGTCAAGAACGGCACGGGCGCGTGGGCGGACAACTGGGTCTTCGTGCCCGGCTACGACCGGGGGCGACGGCCGTACGGGCAGTTCACGGCCCGGCGCATGTTCGTGACGGGCGCGTGGGCGCGGGGTGGTGACGACAGCCACGACATCGGCATGGTCGCGGTCAACCCGCGGGGCGGCAGGCACCTGGCCGAGGTCGTCGGCGTCCAGGACATCGCCTTCGACACCGCCAGGGGCCGTCAGACCCACGGTTTCGGCTTCCCCGCCGACCTGCCCTACGACGGCGAGAACCTGGTCTTCTGCGCGGGGACGGTCCGTGACGACCCGCACGGCCAGACCAGCGACCAAGGCCTGCGCTGCGACATGACCGCCGGGTCGAGCGGCGGCCCCTGGCTGAGCGGCTTCGACCCCGTGACCGGGCACGGCACGGTCACCTCGGTGAGCAGCTTCAAGTACAGCGACGACCGCGGCACGATGTACGGCCCCTACTTCGGTGAGACCGCCAGACGGCTCTACGCCGTCGCCCAGAGATCATGAGGGTACGGCCCGCGCCCCAGGGTGCGGGCCGTACCTCTCTGGGGCCTACAGGGAGAGCCCGGTCAGGACCATGACCTTCTCGTAGGTGAAGTCGACGATGGCGGAGCGGATGCCCTCGCGGCCGACGCCGGACTCCTTGATGCCGCCGTAGGGCATCTGGTCGGCGCGGTAGGACGGAACGTCCCCGATGACCACGCCGCCCACCTCAAGCTCGCGGTTGGCGCGGAAGGCGACGTCCAGGTTGCGGGTGAACACCCCGGCCTGCAGGCCGTACTTGGAGTCGTTGACCGTGGCGAACGCCTCGTCCACGCCGGAGACCGACTGAACGATCATCACCGGGCCGAAGACCTCCTCGCAGGAGACCTTGGCGTCGTGCGGGACGTCGGCGAGCACGGTCGGGGCGACGGTCGCGCCCTCGCGGGTGCCGCCCGCCAGCAGCCGAGCACCGGCCGCGACGGCCTCCTTGACCCACTGCTCGACGCGCTCCGCGGCCTCGACCGAGACCAGCGGCCCGACCTGGGTCCGGTCGTCGGCGGGGTCGCCGACGACCAGGGCCTCGACCGCGGGCACCAGCCTGGCCAGGAAGTCCTCACGCACGGACTCCTCGACGATCACACGCTGGACGGCGATGCAGCTCTGCCCGGCCTGGTAGTTGGAGAACAGCGCGACCCTCGAAGCCGCCCAGTCGAGGTCGGCGTCGGCGAGCACGACCGCGGCGGCGTTGCCGCCGAGCTCCAGGGTGACGTGCTTGCGCGGCACCTGGTCCATGATCGCGTAACCGACGGGGCCGGAGCCGGTGAAGGAGACCACCGGCAGGCGCGGGTCCTCGACCAGCGCGCCCGCGCGGTCGTTGGGCACCGGCAGCACGGAGAACATGCCCTCGGGCAGGTCGGTCTCGGCCAGGATCTCGCCGAGCACCAGGGCGGAGAGCGGGGTCGCGGGGGCGGGCTTGACGATGACCGGCGCGCCGACCGCGATGGCGGGGGCGACCTTGTGGGCCACCAGGTTGAGCGGGAAGTTGAACGGCGTGATCGCCAGGACCGGGCCGTGCGGGACGCGCGAGATGTAGGCGAGACGGCCCGCGGAGCCGGCCTCGGTGTCCAGGCGCATGACCTCGCCGCTGAGCCTGCGGGTCTCCTCGGCCGCGAACCTGAAGGTGGAGATCGCGCGGTTGACCTCGCCACGGGCCCAGAAGATCGGCTTGCCGTTCTCCTCCATGATCAGCCGGGCGAGCTCCTCGGCGCGCTCGGCCAGGCGGCGCGAGACGTGGGCGAGGGCGTCGGCCCGCACGTGGATGGGGAGCGCGGCGGCCTGCCCGCGCACGGCCACCGCCGCTGCGACGGCCTCCTCGACCTGGTCGGCCGTCGGCACTGAGCAGAGGCCGACGACACGGCCGTCGTGTGAGTTGGTCACGGTGAGCTCGGCGTCCCCGGTGGCGGGACGGCCGGCGAGCCAGAAGGGGCGCACGTCCATGCTCAGACGGTATGCCAACCGCCACGACGGGGCGTTACTCCAGGGCGTACAAGACGGTCAGCGCGATGCGCCGTTCCGTATGTCCTCTTCTCTCTTGGGGGCTGTAACGAAACCGGCCCGCTTTATGGATATTCCTATATGACGACGGTTTGAACGATCTTCGCTCTGGCTAAGTCACGGTTGCAACTCCCTCACAGCGGAAGGGCGTGGCCGCATGACCTCTCCGGCGCCGCGCGGGCTGCAGGGTGCCTATCACCTCGGCGAACGGGCGGGCCAGGACGAGCTTCGCGGACGGCTCCTCGACGTGGCCAGTCAGCTTCTCGTCACCGTCGGCCCGGAAAGCCTGTCGATGCGCCGCATCGCCACCGAGGCCGGGTGCTCGACGACGGTCGTCTACACCATGTTCGGCAGCAAGGAAGGGCTGGCCGAGGCGCTCTACCTTGAGGGGTTCGAGCGGTTCAGACGGCGCCTTGAGGCCGTGCCTCCGCGCAGGAACGCCCTTGAGCACCTCACCGCGCTCGGTCCCGCCTACCGGGAGGCCGCCCTGGCCGAGCCCGGTTACTACGCCCTGATGTTCGAGCGGGCGATCCCCGGTTTCGTGCCGAGTGAGCGGGCCAGGACCCTGGCCAGGGCCGCGCTCAACATCCTCGACCGGGTGATCGCGGACTGCATCTCCGCCGGATACATCATCCCGACCCAGCCCAGGAGAATCGCCGACGCCCTGTGGGCCGCCGCGCAGGGCGCCATCAGCCTGGAGCGGTCAGGTCACCTGCGGGACGGCGAGACCTACAACGCGGTCACCTATGCCACCATCTCCCGTTATCTGACCGAGAAGCCGTGACCTGCGGAGGACGTGGTCATCCCGCCGTGGTCAGCGCGACCCAGAGCTCCGCGCGGGCGCCGGGGTCGTCGAGGTCGCGGCCGAGAAGCTCGGCGACACGGCGCATACGGTAACGCAGAGTGTGCCGGTGCACGCCGAGCCGTTGCGCGGCGGCGTCCCAGTGGCCGTTGCAGGCCAGGTAGGCGCGCAGGGACTCCAGCAGGTCGGCGCGCGAGCCGTACTCGCGCAGGGGGGCGAGCAGCGCGGCGGAGAACGCCTCGGCCGCCTCGGCGTCCAGCAGGGACAGCAGACCCTGGCCCGCCAGGTCGGCGAAGCGCGTCACACGCTCGGTGCCGCGACCGGCCGCGGCCAGTGCCCGGTCCGCCTGGCCGAGTCCGGCGCGCAGGTCGTCGAGACCGACCGGGGCGCCGAGACCGACCTCGCCGTACTCGGCGAGTGCCTGGGCCACCTCGTCCGCGAGGCCCTCGGGGGCGAGGAGGACCACCCGCTCCGCGTCCGGCGCGGCGAAGACTCCGGTGGGTGCCCCGGCGAAGCCCGCCGCGACGGCGTCGAGCACCGCCTCCCGGTCGCCGCGGACGGCCAGCACGACCAGCCGGTCCACGGGCAACGTCTCCCCCAGCAATCCCAGGACCTCCCGCCCTGCCTCGGTCTGCCCGGCCAGCAGCAACCTCAGCACGGCCGCGCGGATCCTGCGCTCGGCGGCCAGATGTTCCCTGCCGTGCTCGATGGCCAGCGTCAGCAGCGACCCGGCGGCGTTGACCACGGTGTGCGCGACCGGTGTGAACGGCCGCTCCGCGCCGACCGCGAAGAACCCCCTGACCCGGCGGGCGCCGAGTGGTTGCACGACGATGTGCTCGGCCGGGGTGGACAGCGCCAGGCTCGCCGGGGCGCCGCGTCCCGCGGGTTTCCTGAGCCGCTCCAGTTCGGGCAGCAGCCTGGTGACGTGGGAGGCGTCCCTGCCCGCCGCGTGCCGTACGGCCCCCGCCTCGTCGAGCAGCGCGGCCCAGCCGCCCAGTTCGTGGGCCAGGCGGTCGATCACCGCGGCGGCCCCCTCCGGACGGAGCGCGGCGCGGGTCAGGCGTCCCTGGGCGGCGAAGGCGCGGCTGATCTCCTCGTACTGCTCGGCGGCGATCAGGTCGCTGACCAGCTTGCTGATGGCCACGAACGGGGTGTCGCGGGGCACCTCGATCAGCGGCAGGCCCGCCAGCGCCGCGGCCTCGACCAGCCCGGCGGGGATCTCCTCGTGCCCGAGGCCGACGCCGAAGCCGAGACCGGTGACGTTCCTGGCCACGAGCCTGCCGACGTAGGGGGCCGCGTCCGCCTCGTGCAGGCGCATACCGGTGGTCAGCACCAGTTCGCCGCCCTCAAGGAAGGGGGTGGGGTCCTCAAGCTCGCTGACCGCGACCCAGCGGACCTGACTGTCGAGCGCGTCGTGCCCGGCCAGCACGGCGAGTTTGAGCGGCAGACGCCGCACGACGGTGCGGAGCGTCGGTGCCACGATCACCCCCGGATTTGTACGTTACGGCAAGAGTGCCGTCGGTAATTTTGCCATAGTGCATCATCCGCATCCCGGTACGCGCGACATACCGTCACAGCATGAGCACCGTCACCCAGGGCGGCCCCTCGCTTCCTCAGGAGCGCCGGGTCGTCACCGAGATTCCCGGCCCCAAATCCCGCGAGCTGTTCGCGCGCAAGCAGGCCGCCGTTCCTCCGGGCATCGGCACCACGCTGCCCGTCTTCGTGACGCAGGCCGGGGGCGGTGTGGTCGTCGACGCCGACGGCAACTCACTGATCGACTTCGGCTCCGGCATCGCGGTGACCAGCGTGGGCAACTCCGCCCCGCGCGTGGTCGAGCGGGTGACCAGGCAGGTCGCGGACTTCACGCACACCTGTTTCATGGTCACTCCCTACGAGTCCTACGTCCGGGTCTGCGAGAGGCTCAACGAGCTGACCCCCGGTGACCACGAGAAGCGCACCTTCCTGCTCAACAGCGGCGCCGAGGCCGTGGAGAACGCGGTCAAGGTGGCGCGGCACGCCACGGGGCGCCAGGCGGTCGTCGTCTTCGACCACGGCTACCACGGCCGCACGCTGCTGACGATGACGCTGACGGCCAAGAGCATGCCGTACAAGCACGGGTTCGGGCCGTTCGCCCCTGAGGTCTACCGGATGCCGCTGGCCTACCCCTTCCGCTGGCCGACCGGCCCGGAGAACTGCGCCGAGGAGGCCGCGGCCCAGGCGATCGACCAGATCGGCAAGCAGATCGGCGCGCAGAACGTGGCCGCCGTGGTGATCGAGCCGATCGCGGGCGAGGGCGGCTTCATCGAGCCGGCCAAGGGCTTCCTGCCCAGGATCGCGGAGTTCTGCCGGGAGAACGGCATCGTCTTCATCGCCGACGAGGTCCAGACCGGTTTCGCGCGCACCGGCCACCTGTTCGCCTGTGAGGACGAGGGCGTCGTCCCCGACATCATCGTCACCGCCAAGGGCATCGCGGGCGGCCTGCCCCTGTCGGCCGTCACCGGCAGGGCCGAACTGCTCGACAAGGTCCACGTCGGCGGTCTCGGCGGCACCTACGGCGGCAACCCGCTGGCCTGTGAGGCGGCGCTGGGTGTGATCGAGACCATCGAGGCCGAGGACCTGACCGGCAGGGCCCGTCACATCGGCGAGGTCATGCTCCCCCGGCTGCGGGCCGTGGCGGAGCGCAACCCGGTGATCGGTGACGTGCGCGGCCGGGGCGCCATGATCGCGATCGAGCTGGTCGTCCCCGGCACCAAGGAGCCGCACCCGACGGCGGCCGGCGAGATCGCCGCCAGGTGCCACGCGGAGGGACTGCTCGTGCTGACCGCCGGCACCTACGGCAACGTTCTGAGATTCCTTCCGCCGCTGGTCATGCCCGACCACCTGCTCGAAGAGGGGCTGACGATCCTGGAGAAGATCATCAGCGAGATCTAACGGTTTGGATCACCGCAAAAGGGGCACCCGGCTTAAGACTGGGTGCCCCTTTTATTGCGTTATGGAAGGCGCACAGGGAGTGATTTAACCACCGCTTGACACTTACCACACTGATCACGGACGGAAACGGCGTTATAACGGTTCCGGTATAAGACTTCGCGATCAAGACGGGAGACGTGATGGACTGGCGGCATACCAGGGCGGCACGGATCACGGCGACGTTCGACCCGGAGGGCCTCACCCGGGCTCAGTGCGAGGGCGACGCCTGTGTTACCTGCCACAAGAGATGGCCCCGGCCAAGGATCAGGATCGGCAGGCTGCCCAACGACTCCCCGCTGTTCGCCTGTGACGAGTGCGCCGAGGCACTGGTCCAGGAGACCGAGGAGAACATCTACCACCTGCCCCGCCGCGCGGCCTTCTTCTGAGGCTCGCCTCCGCGCCGTCTCAGGCGGACAGCAGCGCCCCGTGCGTCTGCTCCCGCATCCTCCACGGCGAGCCGTAGTCATCGAGCAGGTCCAGGAACGGCACCGCGTCGAACGCCTCGGGCCCCAGCACCCCCGAGCCCGCCCAGACCCCGCTCGCCAGCAGTTCGAGCGCGACCACCGGGTGCAGCGCCGTCTGCCACACCACGGCCTGGCAGCCGTACTCCCGCATCGACCACGCGTTGTCCACCACGTGGTACAGGTAGACCTCCCTGGGCGCGCCGTCCTTGCCGACGCCCTTCACCCAGGTGCCCGCGCACGTCTTGCCGCGCATCCGCTCGCCGAGCGTCGCCGGATCGGGCAGGGCCGCGGCGACCACGTCCCTCGGTGAGGCCTCGACACCACCGACCCGGATCTTGCCCGCGTTGTCCAGGCCGAGCTTGCGCAGGGTCTTCAGAACGCCGATGAACTCCTCGCCGAGACCGTACTTGAACGTCACCCGCCCGGCGTCGATCCAGCGCGGCACGAGCAGGACCTCCTCGTGCTCGACGTTGACGCACTCGACGGGGCCGATCCCCTCGGGGAAGTCGAACACCTCGGGTTCGCTGAACGGCTCGGTGGTGTGCCAGGCGCCGTCCTCCCAGACCACAGGAGGGTTCAGGCACTCCTCGATGGTCGTCCAGATGGAGAAGGTCGGCGCGAAGTCGTAGCCCTCGACCACCAGGTTCGACCCGTCGCGGACACCGATCTCCTCGATGCTCTCGAAGAGGTGCTCGGCCGCGTAGCGCGCGAACACGTCGGCCAGCCCCGGTTCGACCCCCATGCCGACCAGCGCGAGGCGACCTCTGTCCCGCCACCGCCCGGTCAGAGCGAACTGCTCGTCACCGAGCTTCACCCCCGGCAGCTCGTACGGTCTGCCCGGGTGGGGGCGGGACAGCGACATCGCCATGTCCAGGTAGTCCGCCCCCGCGTTGAGCGCGGCCCTGAACAGCGGCATGGTGAAACGCGGATCGACGGCGTTGAGGAGCACGTCGCAGCGGTGCCCGGCCAGGGCGGCCTCGACCGCCTCCTGGTCGGAGGCGTCCAGCGTGATCGCGCTGAACCGCGGGTCACCGGCTCTGGCCACCGCGGCGGTGGCCCGGCTCTGTTGAGAGTCGGCCACCACGATGTGTTCGAAGAAATCTCGGCGCGCCGCGATGGGGACGACGGCCGAGCCGACCCCGCCCGCTCCCACAAGAAGGATTCTCATGGCGGGATCCTATCCACTGACTGGTCAACCAGTCGATATTCGGGACGTGATTTCACCACCGGATTCGTCGCGGGTGACGGACGCCCCCACGGAAACCGTGGCCGCCTCACACATGGACGGAGGGGGGCGTCCCGTTCAGCCGCGGGCGGTGGCCACCCCGCTCACTTCACCAGGTCCTTCCACCTTTTTTCCCATTCGGTGTAGTCAGTGCATTCCCCACCCGAACCACCGCAGTCCTTCGTCGGACGCGTGGCGAAGAGGACATGCCCGAGCTCGCGGTCGTCACGCGCGTGGTAGGCGTCGCACAGCCTCCGGACCTCACCGTCACAGGCCTTGACGTTGGCGGGGGCCAGCCCCGTCCAGGCGGCGGCCGAGTGCTGCGTGTCCGCGGAGCCGACCCAGTTGAGCCACTTGTAGGCGCAGTTGGGGCTGGTGGCGCCGGTCCCGACCATCCAGGCGTCGGCCCACCCGGTCACCGGCCCCTTCTCCCGCTCGACCGTCCTGCCCGCGCGCTCGAAGAGATCCAGGTGGTACGGCAGCGCCTGGGCCACGTGCGCCTCCCCCGTCGAGAAGGCCTGGATCACCTCCAGGGTGCTCGTCCAGTACACCCGGCGGGGCCCGTCGTGCTCGGCCAGCAGCCCGACGGCGGCGTCGAGCTGGGCGGGGGTGAGCTGGTAGGGGTCCTTGACCCCCAGCTCCGGCCTGGTCCGCCTGAGTGCCAGGGCGGCGTCGGCGATGCTCAGCGGGGTGTCCCTGACGGCCGACTGCTCCGTCCGGTAGACCGCGTCCGGCCCGTCGGGGGCGCCGGGCTCGCGTATGACCTGGTTGGTCCCCCACAGATAGGGGACTCCGTAGACCTTGCCGCTCGCGTCCCGGGTGGCGGGCAGTTCACGCAGCCGCCGGGGGATGTCCTTGTAGGACCGCAGGAGCGTGGTGTCCAGCGGCCTGACCGCGCCGTCCGCGATCAGCCTCCCGGCCAGGTCGGGGGAGGCCGAGATCACGTCGTAGGAGGCCGAACGGACCTTCTCCGCCATCTCCTCGCCGGAGTGGACCCGGTCGAGCCTGCTGACCCTGCAGCCGGTGAGCTTCTCGAAGGGCGAGAGCCAGTCGGCGCTCGCGGTCGCGCCGCCGTACTCGACGTGGCCCTGGTAGGTGAGCACCTGCAGGGTGCCCTCCCCCTTGCCGATCGACGCCGAAGGCTTCGGGCTCGGTGTCGGTGTCGGGGACCGCGTTTCCTGAACGGCCGCCCGCCGGGCGAGCGCGCCGGGGGCCGTCGCGACCGGGAGACAGACCGTCAGGGCCACAACACCGGCCAGTGCGCCGAGACGTGTACGCCGGAACCTGTCCCCGCTCACGCAGCTCCCCCTACGACTCGATCTGTCCGGAGCCTATCGGCCGCCCGCGGAGCCCCGTCCACATACGGAGCGGCCCCACGGGAGATCTTCCCGCGGGGCCGTCCCGTCACCGCCCGCGCGGCTACCGGTTGGTCGGGAATCCGAGGTTGACCCCACCGTGGCTCGGGTCGAGCCAGCGGGAGGTGACGACCTTGCCCCGGGTGTAGAAGTGCACGCCCTCCGTGCCGTGGACGTGGCTGTCGCCGAACAGTGACGCCTTCCAGCCGCCGAAGCTGTAGAAGGCCATCGGCACCGGGATCGGCACGTTGATGCCGACCATGCCGACCTCGACCTCGTTCTGGAAGCGCCTGGCCGCGCCGCCGTCGTTGGTGAAGACTGCGGTGCCGTTGCCGTACTCACCGCTGTTGATCAGGCCGAGCCCCTCCTCGTAGGAGGAGACGCGCACGATCGACAGCACCGGCCCGAAGATCTCCTCGCGATGGACGCGGGAGTCGGCCGGGACGTGGTCCAGGACCGTCGGGCCGAGCCAGAAACCGGGGGTCTCCTCGGCTGTCGTGCCACCGCGCACCGGGGTCAGGCGGCCGTCCACGACGAGCTTGGCCCCCTCTGACACCCCCAGGTCGAGGTAGGAGACCACCTTGTCGCGGTGTGCCCCGGTGACCAGCGGTCCCATCTCGGAGGCCGGGTCGTCGCCGGGGCCGACGGTCAGCGCCGAGACACGGGAGACGATCTTGTCGACCAGTTCGTCCCCGATCGGGTCGACGGCGAGCACGACGGAGATCGCCATGCACCGCTCCCCCGCGGAGCCGAAGCCCGCCGAGACCGCCGCGTCGGCGACGAGGTCGAGGTCGGCGTCGGGCAGCACGAGCATGTGGTTCTTCGCGCCGCCGAGCGCCTGTACCCGCTTGCCCGCCGCGCTGCCGGTCTCGTAGACGTAACGGGCGACCGGGGTCGAGCCGACGAACGAGACAGCCCGCACGTCGGGGTGCTCAAGCAGCCGGTCGACCGCGACCTTGTCACCCTGGAGCACGGTGAAGACACCGTCGGGCAGCCCCGCCTCCTTCCAGAGCCCGGCCAGCAGCAGGGAGGCGGACGGGTCCCGCTCCGAGGGCTTCAGGATGAAGGCGTTGCCCGCCGCGATCGCGATCGGGAACATCCACATCGGCACCATGGCCGGGAAGTTGAACGGGGTGATGCCCGCGACGACGCCCAGCGGCTGACGGATCGAGTAGGAGTCGACCCGGGTCGAGACGCCCTCGGAGAAGCCACCCTTGAGCAGGTGCGGGATGCCGCAGGCGAACTCGACGACCTCGATGCCCCTGGCGACCTCGCCCAGCGCGTCGGAGTGGACCTTGCCGTGCTCGGCCGAGATGAGCCGGGCCAGCTCGTCACGGTTGGCGTTCAGGAGCTCACGGAAGCGGAAGAGCACCTGTGAGCGCTTGACCAGCGAGGAGTCCCTCCATGCGGGGTAGGCGGCCACGGCCGAGGCGACGGCCGCGTCCACCTCCTCCGTCGAGGCCAGGTGGACGTGCCCGGCCACCCGGCCGGTCGCCGGGTCGAAGATCTCCGACGTACGGCCCGCCTCGGGAACCTCGGTGAGGGCGCCGTCGATCCAGTGGGTGATGTTCTTCACGACGTGACCTCGGCGTTGACGGTTTCGAGCGCGTTGACGATGATCCCGAGGCCCTCGGCGGCCTCGTCCTGGGTCAGGGTGAGCGGCGGGGCCATCCGCAGCACGTTGCCGTACAGGCCGCCCTTGCCCGCCAGCAGGCCCGCCTTCTTCGTCTCCTCCATGAACCTGGCCGCGATCGCGGGAGAGGGTGCCCCGGTCGCCGGGTCGACCAGTTCGACGGCGAACATCAGGCCCTTGCCCCGCACGTCGCCGACGATCGGCAGACGCGGCGCGGCCTGCCTGAGCCCGTCGATGATCAGAGCGCCGGTCCTGGCGGCGTTGGCCTGCAGGTCGTGGTCGAGCACGTAGTCGAGGGTGGCGTTGGCGGCGGCCATGGAGATCGGGTTGCCGCCGAAGGTGGCGAGGCCGGCCGCGTGCGGGCCGTCCATCAGGTCGCCCCGCGCCACGACGCCGCCGACCGCGAAGCCGTTGCCGAGCCCCTTGGCGAAGGTCATCATGTCCGGCGTGACGCCGTGGTTCTGGATGCCGAAGAACGCCGAACCGGTACGGCCCCAGCCGGTCTGCACCTCGTCGGAGATGAACAGGACGCCCTCGGCGTCGAGGACCTCCTTGTAGGCGGCGAACAGCCCGTCGGGCGCCATGCTGAAGCCGCCGACCCCCTGGATCGGCTCGGCGATCAGCGCGGCCACGTCGCCTCCGACGGAGGTGGCGAGCACGTGGCGCAGGTCGTCCACGCAGGCGGCGATGTAGTCGGCGTCGGACAGGCCGCGGAACTGGGTCAGATGCCGGTCGGCGCCGTGCAGGAAGTGCACGTTCAGCGGCGACAGGGAGTTGTTCTTCCAGGAGCGGTTGCTCGTCACGCTGATCGCCCCGAAGGAGCGGCCGTGGTAGCTCTGCCGCATGGCCAGGACCTGGTCGGACCGGCGGGCGTAGGTCGCCAGCAGCAGCGCGGTCTCGTTGGCCTCGGTGCCCGAGTTGGTGAAGAAGACCTTGGCGTTCTCGATGCCGGAGAGCCGGGCGATCTTCTCGGCGAGCTCGACCTGGCCGCGGAGCAGATAGACCGTGGAGGTGTGCACCACGCCGGTCGCGAGCTGACGTTCCACGGCCTCGCGCACCTCGGGCACGTCGTAGCCGATCATGTTGGTCAGGATGCCCGCGAAGAAGTCCAGATAGCTCTTACCGGAGGCGTCGACGACCCGGTTGCCCTTGCCGCCGACGATCTCGATGGGCTCGTTGTAGTAGAGGGCCAACCAGTTGGGCATTACCGCGCGGTGGCGTGCAAAAAGGTCCGACATACAACGAGTATGTCGGGTTACCTCACCTGCTCAAACCACCAGACTGTCGGGATATGACCGGCAAAGCCGTCATGTTGTTAGAACGCCGTTCCAGTCCTACCTCCGAGTTCCTGTACGGCTTGCGCCCTGCGACGGTTGGCGCAAGCCGTACAGGATGCCGGGCGGAGCACCCCCCAGGTTCCCCGCCCGGGCTTCTCGGAGGAGGCGGCCCCGGCCAGACCGGGACGCCGTGAGCCGCCTGAGCCACGAAGGCCCCGAACGCCACGGGCCCTCGCACCGGCACGCCCGGACGTTCGCCAGACGCGGGCTGTGCCGGCCATGTCCACCTCCACGGGCTCGGGCGACTCATGAACCATCGTCGCCCATATTTCCCACTTAAGCAATCTGAAATACATGAATTTTTGGCACCCTTCCGTGACATCCCCCTCACCCTCGGATGCCCGCCCTCGGCACTCGCACATTGTGCGATAAATCGAACACCGTATTATCAGCCGTATGCTTAGGGATGTGGAACAGCCCCTGTCCTCGGTGTGGACCCGTGAGAAGCGTCCTTCGAAGAGCCCGACGCTGAGCCGGGCGCAGATCGTGCGCGCGGCCATGGAGATCCTCGACGCCGAGGGGATGGAGGCGCTGAGCATGCGCCGCCTGGGCACCAAACTCGGGGCGGGGGCCACGAGCATCTACTGGCACGTGGCCAACAAGGACGACCTTCTCGAACTCGTCCTCGACGAGGTCTTCAGCGAGGTCCCGCCGTTCGACCCGGAGACGAGCGGCTGGCGCGACGCGGCCTCGGCCTTCGCCTACGGTGTGCGCCAGGCGCTCTTCGCCCACCCCTGGTCCGCGGTGCTCATCGGCACCATGCCCAGCATCGGCCCCAACGCCATGCGCCTGTCCGACGGGCTGATGCGCACCTTCGCCAAGGCGGGGTTCACCGGCATGGGCCTGGACCACGCCGCCTCGACGATGATGGCCTACGTGCTGGGCACGACCCTGCCGGAGATCGCCTGGCGGTCCGCCACCAGGCGATCCGGGCTGAACGAGCAGGACCTGGTCAAGGCGATGACGGACATCGTGACCCGTGCCGCGAACGACTATCCCGAACTGGCCGCCCGCTACTCCGAGTACGCCGACCTCGACCAGCAGGCCCTCCGCGCCGTCAACTTCGACTTCGGGCTCACCTGCTTCCTCGACGGCCTCGAAGCGCGCCTCAAGCAGCGATGAGGGGGCTCACGGCGACATCCACTGCTGGATGCGGGTGAGCAGCTCCTGCGCGTCGACGGGTTTGGTGACGTAGTCGCTCGCCCCCGCCGACAGTGTCTTCTCCCGGTCGCCCTGCATGGCCTTGGCCGTGACCGCGATGATCGGCAGGTCCGCGAAGCGCGGCATCTTGCGGATGGCCGCGGTGGCCGCGTAACCATCCATCTCCGGCATCATGATGTCCATCAGGACCAGGTCGACGTCCTCGTTGCACGACAGCATCTCGATGCCCTTGCGGCCGTTCTCCGCGTACAGCACCCGCATGCCGTGCAGTTCCAGGATGTTGGTCAGCGCGAAGACGTTGCGCACGTCGTCATCGACCACCAGCACCTTCTTGTCGGCCAGTACGGCGTCCGCCTCCCGGAGCGCGTGGGGCCGCTCGTCCAGGTCAGGCCGTACCAGTGGCAGAACCGCGCCGCGCGCCTGGGCCGACAGGTGCAACGTGATGCGCTCGCGCAGTTCGTCGAGACTCGGCAGGAGCTCCAGAGGCTGGGGATTCGAACGACCCTTGAGAAGGTCCTCCTGCGGCCGGGTGAGCGTGCGGGTGTGGTGGGCGAGCACGGGCAGCTCACGCAGCACCGGGTCCTCCTCAAGCCCGCGCAGGAACTCCGCCGCCCCGTCCTGCCACATCCCGAGGTCGAGCACGATGCAGTGATGGTCGTCCCGCCTCAGGGCCTCGACCGCGGTGACGGGGTCGTTGGCCGTGGCCACCCTGACCGGCCCGTGCGTCTCGTCCAGGTCGGCCGCGACGCTCTCGGCGAGCTGGGACAGCAGCCCGCCCCGGCGTGACTCGACGACGAGCAGGCGGCGCCCCTCCCCACCGGCCTGTTCCTCCCCCGGCGGGACGACCGCCCTCGCCACGGGCCCGGCGGCCGGAACGTCACGGCCACGGGGGGCGACGTCCGCGACCGGCAGCCGGAGGCTGAAGGTGCTGCCCTGCCCCAGGACGCTGACCGCCCTGATCTCGCCCTTGAACAGGGCCGCGATCTCACGGCTGATGGACAGTCCCAGACCGGTGCCGCCGTATCTGCGGCTGGTGGTCCCGTCGGCCTGCTGGAAGGCGTCGAAGATCTGGGAGAGGTTCTCCTCGGCGATGCCGATCCCGGTGTCCACGACGTGGAAGGCGAGCACCTCCTGGCCCGGGACCCCCAGCAGGTCGGTCTCCTCGATCAGCTCGATGCGCAGCCCGACCGAACCCCTCTCGGTGAACTTCACCGCGTTCGACAGCAGGTTGCGCACCACCTGACGCAGCCGCTGCTCGTCCATGAGCAGCTCTCCGGGCACGTCCGGGGCGATGGTGACGTCGAACCTGAGGCCCTTCTCCGTGGTCAGCGGTCTGAAGGTGGCCTCGACGTAGTCGAGCAGGCGCCGCAGCGGCAGCGGCTCGACGCTGACGTTCATCTTGCCGGCCTCGATCTTGGACAGGTCGAGGATGTCGTTGATCAGCTGCAGCAGGTCGGTGCCTGCCGAGTGGATGACGTTGGCGTACTCCACCTGCTTGGCGGTGAGGTTGCGGGCCGGGTTCTGGGCCAGCAGCTGGGCCAGGATCAGCAGCGAGTTGAGCGGGGTGCGCAGTTCGTGGCTCATGTTCGCCAGGAACTCGCTCTTGTACTTGGAGGCCAGGGCGAGCTGCTTGGCGCGTTCCTCAAGCTCCTGGCGGGCCTGCTCGATCTCCCTGTTCTTCGTCTCGATGTCGCGGTTCTGCCGGGCGAGCAGCTCGGCCTTCTCCTCAAGCTCGGCGTTGGAACGCTGGAGCTCCTCCTGCCCCATCTGCAGTTCCGTGGCCAGGCGCTGCGACTCGGCGAGCAGGGAGTCGGTACGGGCGTTGGCGACGATGGTGTTGACGTTGACGCCGATGGTGCCGACCAGCTGTTCGAGGAAGGCCCGATGCACCGGGGTGAACCTGTTCAGGCTGGCCAGCTCGATCACCCCGAGCACCTGATCCTCGACGATGATCGGCAGGATGATGAGGTTGACCGGCCCTGCCGCCCCCAGGCTTGAGGAGATCGTGAGATAGCCGTCGGCGATGTCCTCGACCAGGATGGGGCGTTTGGCCAGGGCCGCCTGCCCCACCAGCGACTCCCCGAAGCCGTAGCGGCGGCTGGTGTCCCGATGACCGTAGCCGCCGACGACCCGCAGCTCCGAGCGGCCACCCGCCTCCTCGGCGAGCAGGAACGTGCCATGCTGCGCGCGGACCAGCGGGGCCAGCTCGTTCATCACCAGTTCGGCCACGACGGCGAGATCACGGTGACCCTGCATGAGACCGGAGATGTGGGCCAGGTTGGACTTGAGCCAGTCCTGCTCCTGGTTGGCCAGGGTGGTCTCCCGCAGGGACTTCACCATGGAGTTGATGTTGTCCTTGAGCTCGGCCACCTCCCCCGAGGCGTCCACGGTGATGGAACGGGTCAGATCGCCCGAGGTCACGGCGCTGGTCACCTCGGCGATCGCACGGACCTGACGGGTGAGGTTGCCCGCGAGCTCGTTGACGTTCTCGGTCAGCCGCTTCCAGGTGCCCGAGACACCCTCGACCTCCGCCTGGCCGCCGAGCCGTCCCTCGCTGCCGACCTCACGGGCCACCCGCGTGACCTCCGCGGCGAACGACGACAGCTGGTCCACCATCGTGTTGATGGTGTCCTTCAGCTCCAGGATCTCCCCCCTGGCGTCGACCCGGATCTTCTGCGACAGGTTGCCCTTGGCGACCGCGGTGGTGACCTCGGCGATGCTGCGCACCTGCGCGGTGAGGTTGTCGGCCATGACGTTGACCGACTCGGTGAGCGCCTTCCAGGTGCCGGAGACTCCCTTGACGTCCGCCTGGCCGCCGAGCCGCCCCTCCGTGCCGACCTCACGGGCCACCCTCGTCACCTCGTCGGCGAACGACGACAGCTGGTCCACCATCGTGTTGATGGTGTCCTTCAGCTCCAGGATCTCCCCCCGCGCGGAGACCGTGATCTTCTGCGACAGGTCACCCCTGGCCACCGCGGTCGCCACCTGGGAGATGTTCCGTACCTGGTCGGTGAGGTTGCCCGCCATGTAGTTCACCGAGTCGGTCAGGTCGCGCCAGGTGCCGGAGACTCCCTTGACGTCCGCCTGCCCGCCGAGCCGCCCCTCGGTACCCACCTCACGGGCCACCCTCGTCACCTCGTCGGCGAAGGAGGACAGCTGGTCGACCATCGTGTTGATGGTGTTCTTCAGCTCCAGGATCTCCCCCCGCGCGGAGACCGTGATCTTCTGCGACAGGTCACCCCTGGCCACCGCCGTGGTGACCTGCGCGATGCTGCGCACCTGGTCGGTGAGGTTGCCCGCCATGAAGTTCACCGAGTCGGTCAGGTCACGCCAGGTCCCCGCGACGCCGGTCACCTCCGCCTGCCCGCCGAGCCGCCCCTCCGTGCCGACCTCACGGGCCACCCTCGTCACCTCGTCGGCGAACGACGACAGCTGGTCCACCATCGTGTTCAGGGTGTTCTTCAGCTCCAGGATCTCGCCTCGGACGTCCACCGTGATCTTCTGCGAGAGGTCACCGGTGGCCACGGCGGTGGCGACCTGGGCGATGTCACGGACCTGGTCGGTCAGGTTGCCCGCCATGGCGTTGACCGAGTCGGTGAGGTCCTTCCAGGTGCCGGAGACACCGGGCACCTCGGCCTGCCCGCCCAGCTGGCCCTCCGTGCCGACCTCACGGGCCACCCGCGTCACCTCGGAGGTGAACAGGGAGAGCTGGTCCACCATCCCGTTGAAGACGGTGGCGATCTCCTTGAGCAGACCGTCGCCCTCGTCGGGCAGCCGGGTGCCGAAGTCACCGTCCCGTACGGCGGTGAGCCCCGCCAGAAGCTGACGCAGATCGAGCTCCTCCACACCGGCGGCCTGTGTGGAACCACGTCTCGTTCCGTCCGTAGTCTCAACCATGTTCACCACCGCGTTCGTTCGGCCGAGAAAAGGTCAAGTCATCCTAAGGCCAGTGGACGGGGAGGCCGGGCGGTTGATGATTAGGCGGGAAATCCGCCTGAACGCAGAGAAAGGTCCACTCAAAGAGGGAGTTGACCTTTCAGGCTGTAAAGCAGGCGGCATTCTAACTTACAGGCTGATCGGATACTCTCAACGAGTGCTCCCAACCATCGCCGACGTTCTCGCCCTGGACACCGTCCGCCGGGGCAACCCACGGGTGGTCGCGGGAGCCGACCGGCTCGGCACCCGGGTCCGCTGGGTCCACGTCGGCGAGGTCACCGACATCGCCCACCTGCTGCGCGGCGGAGAACTCGTTCTCACCACCGGCATCGCGCTGCCCGACGACCAGGAGGGCCTGACGGCCTACGTCGCCGAACTGGCCGCCGTCGGCGCGTCCGGCCTGATCGTCGAACTGGGCCGCAAGTTCATCAGGGAGCTGCCCCGATCGGTGATCAACGCCGCGGAGAAGCACGGCCTGCCCCTGGTCACTCTCGCCCGCGAGACCCCCTTCGTGCAGATCACCGAGTCGGTGCACGCCAGGATCATCGACATCCAGCTTGAGGAGCTGCGCGCCTCAGAGCAGCTCCACGAGGTGTTCACCGAGCTGTCGGTCGAGGGCGCCTCCCCGGCGGAGGTCCTCAGCCAGGTCGCACGCCTCTCCGGGCGCCCCGTGCTGCTGGAGAACCTCGCCCACCAGGTGCTCGCCTGTGAGACGGCGGGCCGCGACACCGGGACGCTGCTGGCCAGCTGGGAGACCCGCTCACGGGCGGTCGCCCCCGAGGGCAGGACCGCCTACGACTCCTCCTCCGGCTGGCTGGTCACCACGGTCGGCGCGCGCGGCCAGGACTGGGGCCGCCTGATCCTGCTCTGCGAGGGCATCCCGGGGCCGCGTGACGTCGTGCTCGCCGAGCGCGCCGCGACCACCCTCGCCCTGGGCCGCCTGCTGGAACGCCACCAGGAGTCCCTTGAGCGCCAGGCCCACGGCACGATCATCACCGGCATCCTGACCCACTCCTACGCCGACCCGGAGGAGGCCGCCGCCCGCGCCAGGGCGGTCGGCGTGCCGCTCACCGGACGCAAGCTGATCAGCGTGGTGCTACGCCTGTGTGATCCGCAGGACGACTCCCTCGAAGGGCAGGAGCGGCTCGTGAGGCTCGACGAGCTGGCCGAGGCGGCGGCCTCGGCCTGCCGCGACGCCCGCCTCCCCGCCCTTGTCGGCGCCCTGGACCAGGACCGCGTCGGTGTCCTGCTCCCCCTGCCCCCGCGGACCCTCGCCGAGCCCTCGCTGACCGCACTCGCCGACCGCCTGCGAATGACCTTCGCCACACCCTTCGTCCTGGCCGCCGGATCCGTGGTCGACTCGCTCCGCGACGTACGGCGCAGCTTCCTCGAAGCCGAGCAGGTCGCGGACGTGGCCGTCAGACAACCCGACGGACGCCCCTTCTACCGGCTGCCGGACCTGCGGCTACGTGGCCTTCTGCACCTGCTCCGGGACGACGCCCGTCTGCAGACCTTCGCCGAACGCGAGCTCGGCTCCCTGCTGGCCCACGACGCCCAGCGCGGCGGCGACCTGACCGGAATCCTGCGCGTCTACCTGGCCGCGGGCCGCAACAAGGCCGTCGCCGCACAGAAGGCCCACCTGTCGAGGCCCGCCTTCTACGACCGGCTCCGTAGGCTGGAACGTGTTCTCGACATCGACCTGGACGATGTCGAGTCCTGTCTCTCCCTCCACGTGGCGCTTCTGGCGCTGGAGTCGTTCCGGAGAGACAACCCCCGCACCTGAAAGGCCCCCATGCCCGAGATCCTCGTCCCCGAGGCCGCCGACCTTGCCCGCATGGTCGGCGCCGCAGGCGTCTTCGCCGTCCCCGCCGGAGACGTACGGCTGTCGCCCGACGAGCTGGACCCCGCCCAGATCCTCGCGGGCTCGCCCCAGGTCTCCTCCGTGGAGCTCTGGTCGTCGCCCGACGGCTCGCAGAGCCGGGGAATCTGGGAGATAACCCCCGGAACCGTGACCGACGTGGAGAACGACGAGATCTTCGTGGTCCTGGCCGGCCGCGCGACCCTCGAAGTCGAGAACGGCACCAGCATCGAACTCACCCCGGGCTCGGTCTGCCTGCTCTCCGCAGGGACCAAAACGACCTGGATCGTCCACGAGACCCTTCGCAAGGTGTATCACTCCGTGTCCTGAGTCCCGGCTACGGGCCGTATGGAAAGTGGATTTCCATACGGCCCATTCGCTTGGCGCAGGTCCCTCGCGTAACAGAGGGTCTGAGGGGCTTCGCCCGCAAAGACACCGTGTGGGAAAGAACACTTTCTCAATACGTTTAGCGTGTTTCGCCCACCCCGGTAGGTAGATCTTCGGCACGATGGTACGCCGCAGTCTGATCACCAACGGGGAGAGATATTCATGTCACGACGTCTCGTCGTCGGGCTTTCCGCCATCACACTCGTAGCGACAGCGATGCCCGCCCAGGCGGGACAGGCGACCCTGCCCTTCCCCTCCTCGGCGTTCCCGCTCGGCGAACGAGTGGCCCCGGTGACGAAGCAACGCAACGTGGCCCCCGGAGTCGACCTTTTCACCGTAAGGCACGGCACATCCACCCAGGGCTGGACCGTGGCCGTGCTGATGCCCAACGGGCACGAGGACGGCAGTCTGGCCACCGCCCAGGCGAAGGCCTCCGAGGTCGAGTCCGCCGGATTCACCCCGGAGGTCCAGAAGGTCGTCCAACCCGCCGCCGCTGACGCCCCCTCCGTGGAACGCTATCTGGTCCGCGTCGGGCAGTGGCCGTTCAAGAAGCGCGCCGAGGCGGACAAGGTGGTCAAGGAACTCAAGGGATTCGACATCAAGGCCAAGGCCGACTACCTCGGTGACGACGGCCTGGAGACGACCGGCCCCTGGAACCTGCGTGTGCTGACGATCGACCCCAGAACCTTCCGGGGATCGTTCAAAACGAGCATCGGCAAGTCCATCGCCAAGCGCGAGACCACCAGTTCGATGGGCAAGCTCGTCGGTGCCATCGCCGGCGTCAACGGCGGCTTCTTCAACATCCACACGGTCAAGGAGATCAAGGGAGATCCGATGGGGATCTCCGTGGTCGGCGGCAAACTCCTCAGCGAGGCCGTGGAAGGCCGGACCGGACTGATCCTGAACGGCAGGAAGGTCAAGATCACCGAGTTGAGGTCGGCTGTCACAGCCACTTCATCCGACGGGGAGAAGACCGCGATCCAGGGAGTCAACCGGGCGCCGGCCGCCGACGAACTCGTCCTCTACACCGAGGAGTTCGGCACCAAGACCGCGGCCGACGGCGGCACCGAGGCCGTGATCGACCCCCAGGGAAGGGTCGTCTCGGCCCGTCAGGCGGGTGGCGTCGTCCCGCGCGGTTTCTCCGTACTGCACGGCACCGGCCTCATGTCCGACTGGCTGCTCGAACACGCCGCGGAGACCGCGACGGTGAAGGTGGACACCAAGGTCATCGATCTGCGGACCCGGCGGGCCGTTCCCCTCACCCCCGAGACATACGTCATGGCGGGCGGCGTAGGCCTGGTCAAGAACGGCCGAATCCACATCACCGCTCTCGCCGACGGGCAGGCCTCCCTCAACATGATGCTCCGCCGTCACCCTCGGACGATGGCGGGCGTCACCAAGAACGGCGGACTGATCCTGGCCACCATCGACGGCCGCATCCCGGGCGTCACCGTGGGAGCGTCGATGGTCGAGGCCGCTCAGTTGATGCGCTGGCTGGGCGCCAAGCAGGCCATCAACCTCGACGGAGGCGGATCGAGCGCGATGGTGGTTCGTGGGAAGGTCGTCAACCAGCCCTCGGACGGTGCCGAACGTCCGGTCGGCGACGGCCTGTTCGTCACCCCCTGACCCTGTTTGACTTCAACGCCCTGGTCACTCCGACCAGGGCGTTGTCGTCTCCGCTACGAGAAGCACTCCTCCGAGCACCGGAGCACACCCCGTACGGCGCCCACCCGACCCTCCCACCGCCCACCCTCGAAACCCAGAAAGGGGCGGTCCCCGCCGCCCCTCAAACACCCCAGCACTCCCGGGCCGGGCACAAACAAAAAAAGGGGGCGGCTTTCGCCACCCCTAACCCCCAGACGCCTCGCCCGGAACACAACCCCACCGCACCAAACACCCCCGGGACCCCCGGGCACACCCCGGAGCCAGGCACAAAAAGGGGCAGCCCCGCTACCCCTCAAACACCCCCGCACTCCCGGGCCAGGCACAAACAAAAAAGGGGGCAGCCCCCAGCCACCCCCACACACCACCCCACAACAAAAAAAAGGGGGGCCACCCCAAAGGATGACCCCCCACAAAAGATTGTCCGGCGGCGACCTACTCTCCCACACCGTCCCCGGTGCAGTACCATCGGCGCTGAAGAGCTTAACTTCCGGGTTCGGAATGTAACCG